>NZ_JACJOT010000013.1 GCF_014695715.1 Microcoleus sp. FACHB-68 | reverse complement strand
TGTTATTCCAAGTCTGTGGAGATGCTGAAGTGTTCACTGCGTTTACTGCTTCACTACTTAAAGTACCGAACAGTTCCCTTGCCAGCTTAGTTCATTACATTTTCAGCAACGCCGAGTAAGATAGTAATTGTTCGCTTCACAGAAAACAGGGGAAATGTTGAGACGTACATTAACTCGAAGGGCGGCGCTGGCGTTAGGCGCAGCTTTGTTCGTTGTGGCTGCTACAAATCTTGCTGCTACAGCAAAAACCTATTATGTCGATCCTGCCGGCAGCGATAATCAAGGGGATGGATCGAAGCGTAAGCCCTGGAAAACGCTTGCTCATGCCGTCAAGAATGTCCCTGCGTCGCCGGGACACACGATTCATTTAAATCAAGGCATTTTTACAGAGACTGTCCCATCCATTGTTCCCCCCGGAATTAGTATTGAAGGAGAAGGAGCCGGTAAAACCGTAATTAAAAGTGGAATTGATGATTTTTTACTTCAACTTGAATCTGCCCCGGTGGTCGAAGGCAATCAAATTTTAAGTAATTTCAAAATTGAGGGGCAAAACCGGAAGTTGAAGGGGGGTATTTTTGTTCGAGGCCGGCATAATGTGATCGTTCGGGGCGTATATTTTGAGGAAATCGATTTTACCGGCTTGCAGATTATTGCAGAGTGGACTTCTTCTAGAACGACTCCTCCGGCAACTTATCTCAATGGAATTGAAGTTGATAATTGCAACTTTAAAAATTGTTCAAAAGATTTAGATAAATGGAGTTCGGGCTGTCTTCACATTGGCGGATTAAAAGAAGCCCAAATTCACGATCTTAAAATTCAAGAAGATCGAGGCTATGGCATCAAGTTTTTCGCTGGGGGCTGGTTTAAAGGAATCAAAATTTATAATTGTGAACTCGTTGTTCCCGATTCAGATCCCCTTTGGAAAGCAGATAGCGCTTTGGAATTGTGGCGTATGTTCGATGATTGTGAAATTTATAATGTGAAGTCTAACCAGTGGTTTTCTCTGGTGGGTGGCGACAAAGGTAAAGGAACCCGAAGCGTTACAGTTCATGATTGCGAAATTATTGTTAAACGCTCGGATGAGCAGTACCTTCAAGGCATAGAAGTGACCGTCTCAGATAGTGAATTTTATAATAATTATTTTGAAAATCCCGGAAGTTTTGGTGCTTTTGCGATGTGGGGAGGTGAACCGCTCTCTAATATTCTCATTCATCATAATATTATTCGCGGTGGCTCGAATACGAACGCGCTGGCATTTGTTCAATCTGATGATTCGGCAAGTTTTTCAGATATCAAGTTTTACAACAACCTTTGTGAGAACCTAGAATTTGGAGTGAAACTGAAGCCGGTGGGGACAGGAGAGATCCGTAAAGTAGAGATTAAAAATAATATTTTTAGTAATGTTAAAACTGCAATTTTAGCTTATAACTCACCCAATAAAATACTCGATACCGCTGTTGCTCATAACTGTTTTTATCAAGTAGAGAAAACATTTAAAGAAGAAAAGGGTAAAACTGTTAACACCCAGTTTGAAAATAATATTGAAGTTGATCCCGAATTAATCGGGTCAGGAAAAAATTGGGATCAATACTATAAACCCAAGAGTCCAAAGAGTCCGGTGGTGGATGCCGGCATAGAAGTTGGCTTGCCCTATAAAGGAAAAGCTCCAGATATTGGTGTTTATGAATATTAATCTGTTACAGCACTTTTCCTAAGAGAGTGGGTTTCTGAAATTCGTCTAAACTACAAGATGGAGAATTGACAAGCGTAATTAGCGTAACTTCTGGAGGACAAAACAGGCGTCCAGGGCGATATGATCCCAGTCCTCGATTAACATAAAGCTGGTTATTTCCTAACTGGTAAAATCCCGCTGCCCATTCCCAATGCTCAACCACTTTGTAACAGTTTCCAGACAGATAAGGAATCCAGCGCCGTAGAGGTTTGGGGGTAGCACGCCGCATTGGTTTGAGAAATGCCGCCACCGGCCCGATTTTGGGTAAGACAATTTGGCCACCGTGGGTGTGCCCAGACAGTTGCAAATCGACTCGCCACTTTTGCAGGGGCAGGGCAGTATCCGGATTGTGAGATAATACGATTCGGGGGGTCATTTGATCTAGCAGGGTAAACACCGGCTTGGGATTGAACTCGCCCGACCAAAAATCGGCTAGCCCCACCAGGGCTAATTCTGGCCCTAAGGGATAGACAATTTCGTTCCACAATACGCCAATACCGATTTGAGTTAAAGCTTGGGTAATTTCGGTTTTCGAGTGCTGATATTTGAGGTCGTGGTTGCCTAAAATCGCATAAATGCCGGCGCGGCTTTGCAGATGTTTAAGGCGCAGCACGAGCTTGTGAATGGGTTCTGGCTTCTTCGTTACATAGTCGCCAGTGAGCAGGATGAGTTCTGGTTCTGCCTGATTGGTAACGGCGAGGGCTTCTTCTAAAAGGGCGTCAGACAGCCTGCCTCCATCGTAGTGGAAGTCCGACAACTGCGCGAGCTTTATCCCTTGGAGACGTGCCGGCAAGTTGGGGATCGCAACGGTTAAATTTTCTACCCGCAATGGGCCAGTTAATAGCCGATGCATATTTGGGATATTGATTGACAAAGTGCAAGTTTAGCTTAACAAACCAGCCGGTGTTGAGGGGGTGCCGGTATGAAGGTGCGGGGGCGGCACCGGCTGCCAAATTGCCATATATTTGGACAAAATTAGAGATTTTCAAATCGTTATAACTCCTGTGCTACAACTGTTCTGGCAACCACTAGACAAACAGGCAGTTTTTAGGAGACTCTATAAATGAGCTGGCTCCGAACAAATCGTTTCCTTTTTACGTCGGTTTTTGGTACAGCTACGCTAGTTGCGAAATCAGATGCAGAATTGCTGCTGTGTCTATTTGTGAAATGAAGGATGCCTTAAAAAACATGAGCCTTACAGTTAAAGTTGTTGAACCTTCCGGAATTTTAGATAGTACGAAAGCCAATCAATTTGAGCAAGAAATTAGCGAGATAATTGAAGCCGGCGCTGATATTGTGTTGGTTGATTTAAAGGATGTAACCTTTATGGATAGCTCAGGCTTAAGAGTTTTAGTATCCGCTTTTAAAACGGTTCAAGCTGCTAAAAGCAAACTAGCTGTCTGCTCCGTTAACCATCAGGTAAGAATGTTATTTGAGCTAGCAAGCGTTGATAGATTCCTTGATATTTTTGCCAATCGTGAGGAATTTAGCAACTCTTTAGTCTCATCCGACTCATCACGTTGATTGTTTGATAAAATTGTCGCTCGATAGGCAATACTGTTTAATCAAAGACTAACGCTTTTGGAGCCTTTGATTTTTATTTTACGCCGGCACAACTGAGATTTCAGTCAATTTTTCTGGGGAGTCGGGGCGATTTTTAACTTCGCCCCTATAATTTTTAAAATGAATGTAAAAAATAATAATCAGCATGAAAGCTGAATCGTTCGCAGCGCCGCCGATTGAGTGTTTAGATTTAATCGAAGTTCACTTTTAAAAGAGATACATCATCCTCAAAGGTGTCTTGGCTGCCCAAAGCCCGTAGGTCGTCTAAAATATGTTGAAGGCTGAGGGTGTCGGGTCGTCTGGACTCGGCCAACCACTCAATAAAATGATCGAAGCTCCAAATCGTCCCATCCGGTTGCTTAATTTCGTAAATTCCATCACTGTAAATGTACAACGTGCTGAAAGGTTCAACGTGACACTCAGCGTTTGCATATTTGACGTTAGGAAACATTCCAATGGGCAACCCTCCGGGGGTTCTTAGATGTTGAACTTGGGGGGAAGAAGTATTGATCTTTGATAGTAAGACTGCCGGCGGGTGGCCGGCACTAGCATAGACGAGTTTGCGCGTGACTCGGTTATAAACTCCATACCAGATGGTAAAGTACATATTTCGTTGCTTTTCCATCTGAAACGCCTCATTCAGCGCTTCTAAGACCGCATTCGGTTGATAAAAATTTGTATTGAGAGAGCGCGAACGCAAAACATTTAATACAGAAACCGATAGCAGTGCCGGCCCTAAACCATGCCCGGAAACATCTAGCAAGTAAATCGCTAAATGGTCTTGATCAAGCCAGTAATAATCAAAGCAATCTCCGCCCAACTGTTGAGAGCAAATAAACTTTGACTCTATTTTTATTGGCTCAGTAACCGGAGAGGGCAGGAGCGATTTCACATACTCAGCCGCTTCCGCTAATTCTGCTCGCAACGCCGCCTCGGCTTGCTTGCGCTTAGTAATATCAATCCCGACAAAAACAGCCGCTTCGTCTCCAAGCCATTTCCACTTTTTGGCAATCACCACCAGACTTCGGGGAATGCCATCGACTGGCGGACCCTCAATTTCTATAGAGTCTTCGCTCGTCCGGTTAGCAAAAAAACTGCGGACAAATTTACCAAACTTATCTTGGCGAAAGCCGACTTCTTGACCAACTAACGCGTCTTGAGACAAGTTGAGAAGGCTTGCCAAATGCCGGTTCACTCCCAGATAACGAAAATTAGAACTAATTAAAGAAACTGTACCGGGCACTGCATCCAGCACAACTTGGAGCAAGTCCCTCGCCATCTGTAATGTCGCCTCTGACTGCTTGAGATTGGTGATATCCTGCACAAACCCTTCCACAGCCACAGACCGGCCTTGGGTATCTCGCAGCAGCCGGATCGTTTCGGAAATCCAAATGACCGAGCCATCCCGTTTGCAGACCTCAGCCTCAGTCTTGTACTGCACCTGGCCTTGAGTCTCTAAGTAGCGTACGCACTCACTCCAGTGGGTGGGATTAACATAGAGTTGATTGATATTTCCCACACTCTCTAGGAATTGCTCTGGGGAATCATAACCGTAAATGCGAGCCAAGGCGGAGTTAGCGGTGCGATAATGTCCGTCCAGGGTCACTTGAAAAAGCCCTTGAGCGGTATTTTCAAAAATTTGCCGGTACTTCCGAGCGGTGACATTTCGGAAAATCCCTCGCGTGATGGCAGGTTGACCATTTTCCCACCGGCAGCTGATATTTCCTTCCACCCATATCGGCTCCCCTTGCTTGCTAACAAAAATCATCTCGACTGATTCGAGTGATTCTCCGTGGCGGAGTTTTTCGAGCAACCAAGACTGACGGCTTTCTGGATGTAAAATATCCCACAGCGATAGTTGGGCCACTTCCTCGTCGCTATAGCCCAACGTTTGCCGCCATGTCTGATTGACAGAGAGAAAACGCCCATCAGAAACGCGAATGCTCTGGATCAAAACATTGGCTCTGTCGAGAAAATTGTGGAGATGAGCTTGGGTTGTTTCCATTTGCCGCAGTTGGCGGCCTTTCTCCATCAGCGCCATTATCTGACGCGACAGGGTTGCTAAAATGTCTAGCTGCCCGTCGCTCAAATCTCGCGGCACGTAATCCATAACACATAAGGTGCCCAAGACCAAACCATCGGGGGTCACTAGCTGGGCACCGGCATAAGACCGGATATAAGGAGGACTAATCACTAAGGGATTGGCGGCAAAGCGGGGATCTTGCAAAGTGTCGCTAACCGTAAACACTTGATCGGACAAAATCGCATGGGCACAGAACGCCACATCCCGTTTTGAAGCCCGTCCTGCCCATCCCACTTTCGACTTGAACCACTGCCGGTCGGTATCGATTAAGCTAATCAGTGCGATGGGAGTTTCACAAATTTTTGCAGCGAGACGCACCAGATCGTCAAATGCCTGTTCAGGTAATGTATCAAGTACCTGATACTTCCGTAGCGCTTCAATCCTCTTGGCTTCGTTATCAGGCAATGGTGCCTTGATCATTGCGATACGACCACTTGCGAGGGAGTTAACCATCAGACGATTTGCCTCAAGCCAAGATTTGAATGTATAAGCTACTCCTATACATCTAAATAGACCTAGCTCATGGAGGCAATCCCCCTAGGGGGTGATTTTAAACGGGCGGGGAAAAAAGCGCAATTAACACGGCCAACATTAAAAAATTTGATTATTTGCTAATTTTTTTTCGCATCAGCAAACAATTGCGCTCGTCTGGTGTTCGCGTATACGAAAGCTCATCCATCAGCTTGTACATGAAGATCAATCCATTGCCGTGCGGGTCGGGATCGCCGGGACGAAAGAGTTTTAGGTTTTCGTGCAACCTTTTTTCTAAATCAAACGGTTGACCTTGATCCCAAATTCGCATTTCCATCTGGTGCGAAAAAAGTTTGACCTCAATCTCAATGGGGGTCGTCTGGGGCAAGTTTCGGTGAGCATGGCGCACCGCGTTCGTTAAACCTTCTGCGAGGGCTGTTTGGCATTGCCACCAAACGTTACAGGGGAGCAGCGCCAGTTTAAACTGCTCAAACCATTGCAAAACTTCGGCTAGAGCATTCAGTTCCGTCAAGACGGAAAGCTGGGCTTGTTTGAGGGGTTGTTCTTGTTTCTCTGGTTTTTTTCCCAGGTGGGATTTCCACCAGCCGCCAAGGTTGTCTAACACCATCTTCTCAATGAAGAATGAAGAATGAAGAAGGAAGAATGAAGAAGGAAGAATAAAGAATTCCCAATTCTTAATTCTAAAGTCTTCACTCACATCGCACCGCTGTTTTTATTAAACAGGACTAGAACAGTTTGAAGAATTAATTTTAAGTCATAGATAAGGCTCCAATTTTTTTGATATTGCAAATCCAGACGGATCACGTCCTCAAATTTGCTGATGCGAGACCGGCCCTTTACTTGCCATTCGCCGGTCATGCCGGGTTTGACATCTAAGCGTTGCCATTCTGGCACTTCGTAACGCTCTACTTCATCCGGGGTTGGAGGCCGGGTGCCAACTAAACTCATTTCGCCTCTAAGGACGTTCCAAAACTGCGGCAGCTCATCCAAACTGGTTCGCCGCAGAAACCGGCCTACTCGCGTGATCCGGGGATCATTGTCGTTTTTAAACAATGGGCCTTCTACTTGGTTAACCACTTGCGATTTCAGCGCTTCTGCATTGACGCACATTGAGCGCAGTTTCCACAGCCGAAATCGCCGGCCCATCCAACCGCAGCGGATTTGACTGAAGAAAATTGGGCCAGGATCGTCCAGTTTGATGGCAATCCCAATGGGAATCAGCAAAATTGCCGTCAAAACCAAACCCACCAAAGCCCCCACCACGTCTATCAAGCGTTTGACCCACGAGCGCACGGAGGGATGGGTCGTTGGTAGCTGATTTTGGACGCGACGGGCGCTACTGGGTGTCGGCGTTTCCGTTGCGGGTTCAATTTTTAAAACTTGATCGAGTCCAGTTATGGACAGGACTGCCATAACTTGGGGCTGGACAGTTTGCAGGATCAATTCAATTCCCTGCTGTTGGGTGATTCGCACATTATTGACCAAAGCCCCAACCCCACTACTGTCCATAAAGTGGGTTTGGCTAAAATCAAGGATGATTTTGCTGGGAACGGGGCTTTGCTGGCAAAGCTGTTGGCAGGTTTGCTTAAAGGCAACTGCTTCTAGCACGCTTAGGCGAGCAGGCAGCTGAACCAAGGGAATTTCGTTGGTGACTATAACCCGAAAGTCTGCGTCTGGGGGTTGGCTAACCATAAAAGCCTGATACTAAGTTACGCTCGCATAATTTTATTTTGAGACTTTGGCGAATGATTTTCATCCTTATCTGGCTAATCCTAACTGAGGAAACAACTTAGTATCAATCCAACTCACACTTTTCTAACACAGTCGCTTGAACAAAAAAAGTCCCTTCGCACTTTAATGTCAGCTATCTTTTATTTGGGGAAAAGTTTGTACCGGCAAAACTGACCACATTGGAATGCTCCGATCTGGCCGACTGTATTGCCGATCACGCCAAGCCGCATCAAAACTCAAAACTAAATACCTACTAGCCGCTTTTGTCAAGCTTTTTTTTGCTTTTGTTGCTTGGTCACCTGGACTCCCAGTGCATGGAGCGGCTCCCGGAGAAATAATATCAGTTGTTCGCTACCAGTGGTTAGTTGTTCAGGCATTAGACGCAAAAAAACTTAACAATTGGTTTGGGGAGCGTTCGTCTTGATCGGGAGGCGCACTAGGCTGCCGGCAGAAACATCGTAGCCCTTTCCCTTGGCACAGCGTGATCCCCATTAAAAAAGCCCACAAAAGCAGGCTCTCACACAGCAGGTCATAATTAGATGTCGCAGGGGCGAACAAAATATTTGCTAACTTGCACTTCCAACCTCGGATGGGTGGGAGAAAATTTTACCCATCATAAACTTAGGTGGAAATTGCCCTAAGTCGTTTGAAGCGGCAGAATCTTCTGCTTGAGTATCAGCCGGGACTACGCAGATAGCTGTCTGGGCGACTCCAGGCATGAGGTTTGTGACTTGAGTGATGATGCTACCGATGCTTTCGGCTAGTTGCTTTGCCACGTCTAGGGAAGGAGCCAAGATGAAAAAGGTTTTCACGCCAGTTTGACTGGGGGCAATACCAAAAGTGCAATTATCTAACAGGGTGCGAGTGGAACCATCAAAAGAATCACAGAAGCGATCTAGTAACGCTTGGTAAAAGGATTCAGCCAGAGTTCGATCATCGAAACTGGGTCTTGAGAGCATGGCAAGTCCCTCCTAGGACTGTTGGGTGCCATAAACAAATCTTCATATTTCTAGTATGGGGCATTTTTCCCCCACCGGCAGTGACCGATTCATTAAAATTATGTGACAATCATCTACCGGAAGAGTGATTCTAGTTATTGAGGAAGGGTGATATAGGTATGAAAATTATGTGATCTAGCTCACTAATCGGAACGAATGGATGAGATCGGTGGCTAGTGAGCAGGCAGTGCGGCAGCGCGAGCGTAAAAAAATTGAAGCGTGAAAGAGTAGCAGACAAAAAAGGAGAAATGTGTTTTTGCTCGGTCTGCTCACAAGGATCGACGCAATTGGAAGAACTTCTCTAGAATGCTCTGCAACCGGCTATTTTTGGCATATTTTTGCTTGGTGAGCTGCAAAGCCGCTTTACTGTTAACTTCTGCCAGGGTGGGGTAGATGTGAATCATGCCGGTGAGGGCCGATACCTTGAGCCGGTTGGACATCGCCAAAACGACCTCGTGAATTAACTCGCCGGCAGATGGGCCAACAATATGAGCGCCGAGAATTTCTCCGTTACCCTTAGTAATAATTTTAGCAAACCCCACTGTCGCTGCCTCTGCTTGAGCGCGATCTACAGAGGCAAATTCCTGTTTAAGTACCTCAATGCGATCCCCGTAACGATTTCTCGCCGCTTCCTCTGTTAATCCGACTCTAGCAAGTTCGGGATCGGTAAAGGTGGCCCAGGGAATCACCCGATAATTCGCTTTAGTTATGGGAAAGAATAAGGCATTTTTCAGCACCACACTGGCTTCATAGCTGGCAACGTGGGTGAACTGGTAGCCGCCGATCACGTCCCCACAGGCATAAATGCGGGGATTGGTTGTTTGCAGTTTGCCGTTTACCTGAATTCCCTGTTTACCGGCTTCCACACCGGCAGCTTCTAAGTTAAGAGATTCTACATTCGCAACTCGACCGGCAGCAACCAAAATTTCATCCGCGACAATTTTCTGGTTTCCCGCCCAGAGAAGTTTTTGACCCTCAACCACTTCCACCCGATCTACTCGTGTGTTCGTTAGCACTCGAATGCCTTCAGATTCAAACTGAGCTTGCACCACAGCCGCAGCTTCCGGGTCTTCTTTAGGTAAAATGCGATCCTTGCTGGCGATCAGCGTTACCTGCGAACCTAAGCGGGAGAATGCTTGACCCAACTCGCAGCCAATTGGCCCCCCACCAATAACCGCAAGAGATTTGGGACGCTGTTGCACAGAGAAAACTTGCTCGTTGGTGAGATAACCGGCTTGTTGCAGTCCCGGTACAGGGAGAAGTGCCGGTTTTGAGCCGGTGGCGATCACAAATGCTCTAGCGCAAAGTTTTCGGCCATTTACCTCAAAAGTCTGCCGGTCAAGGAATTGGCCCGATCCAAAGATGACTTCAACGCCTAAGCTTTCAAATCGTGCCGGTGAGTCATTGGGTTCAATAGTAGAGATGACGCGCTGAACGTGCCGGTTGGCTTTGGCAAAATCAATTTGGGGATCTTGGCAGGAAATACCAAAACGCTCAGCATTTTTGACTTCCCAGGCGATACGAGAGGCATGGATCAGGGATTTGCTGGGTACGCAACCCACCCAGAGACAGTCGCCTCCCAAACGATCCCGTTCTACCAAAGCTACTTTTGCTTTCAGTTGCGCTGCCGCACTGGCGACGACTAAACCTCCAGATCCACCGCCGATGATGACTAAATCGTATTCAACTGCCACGATTTCACCTGTTATTCCCGTGTTGCGTCGTAACTTTAGCTTAGCTTGGGATGCAGTTAAAGCTGATTGAGCGATTCGGTTCAGTAATATTTGCTGCACCGATATTTTTAAGTTTTGCCTTTTTATGGAAAGTCATGATTGGTTAGTCACCGATAGCGGGCAGTGTCAAGCTTGTGTGTTGCTGAGCGAGAGTGAGTGGCCAACCAGCACTTACCGGCTCTATCGGTTTCTAACAGAGGTGGAAGATATTCTGTTGGAAGTACAGGAAGATCGCCGGCGTCTCCAAGCAATTCGCCCATTGGTGCGCCGGTTGCTCACAAGTTCCTATTGGCTGCAATGTGCTTATCTTGAACCTTCACCGGAAACGGGATGGTCGGTTTTAAAGCTTTATGAGGAGCCAAATTTTCCGCTGTGCGTGCAGATTGTATCGTGGCTACCTGGAAAAGTTTCGGCGATTCACCATCATGGGACTTGGGCGGTGGTGGCGCTAATTAGTGGCCAAGAGAAAAATACGTTTTGGCAAAGAACCGGGGAGGCTGAATTTCCAAATCGAGTTCAACGGGTTGGTGAACGCATTTTGGAGGGTGGGGATATTCTCGGTTTTACGTCTAATGTGATTCATTGTGTTGAAGCTTTAGGTGATGAGCCGGCGGTGAGTTTTCATATCTTTGGGAAACCGGAAAAGTGTTCGCCTTTAGAGTTTGAGCCGGTGAGTTCTACGGATGGGAGTGTTTAAGCTGTTTATTGGAATTTTTAAGATTTTTTAACCACAGATAAACACAGATAAACACAGATGGGTTATCTGTATTTACCTAGGTTCAGTTGTTTTTTTTAGGATGATTTTTGCCAAGAGTTTGGTGACAAAGAGCGGTTCTTGTTCGTTTTGTTTCGGTGCAATCTCTCTAAAATGGGGTTAGGGTGTTGTTGGTGTTGGTTCTGTTTCAGGTTGGGGGAAGAATTTCTGACTCACCCAAGCGGTGACAATATGGGAGAGTAAGCCTAATGGGCCGGCAAATAAGCAGAGGGCGATAGAATGAATTGTCCAGGTGCCGGTGCGTTGTCCTTCTAGGTAGATCCAACGACCGACAAATAGATCCATTACTAGAAAATGTATCCAGCCGGTTGCTGCGGCTCTTTCTTCAGCGAAGAAGCGGGCGATATCTGCTAATTTTGGATTGGATAATGCTTGAGCAGATTCAGATGTGATGGTGCCGCTGAGCAAAAATAAGTACAGCGCGGCTAAGAGCACAAAAGGTATGAGGGATTGCATAATCTTTCGGGTGATCCCCCAGTTGGGCAATAAAATCATTAATGTCCAAAAGGGTAAGACGAATAAATTAGCGCCGGTGAATAGTTGTTCGATTGTCATAACCTGATCGTGACTCCTGTGTAAAGTAAGAGAATGTTACTGAAAATTTTAGGCAAAAATAACTCGGTTCGCGCAAAAATCTTTCAAACAGTCGTTTCTGTCAGTATTGCTATAACGCTCTCTTTAGAAGTTTACAGGCTGCCGGCTTCTTCGGGTCAAGGGGTGCCGGCAACGATGTTCAAAACGTTTGCTGATTGGTGTTCCAATCAAGCCAATCTTTCTGCCGATGTCAAACATACGGTTGAGGTGCTGTTAAAAGAAGCCGGCACTTCTGATTGTGATGTTGCAAACAAGCAACTTTCAAGACAGACTATTCTTATCCTTAAAAGTCAGCAAATTTCTAATCTTAGCCCCTTACAATCCCTGACTAATTTAACGAATTTATATCTCAGCTATAATCAAATTTCCGATCTTACACCTCTGCAATCTTTAACGAATCTCACTCATCTAGACCTGTACGAAAATAAAATTTCCGATCTCACCCCCCTGCACTCTTTAACTGAACTCACTTATCTTTCTCTCAGTCATAATCAGATATCAGATATTACGTCGCTGAAATCTCTGACTAAGTTAAAGACATTATCTCTAGATTTTAATCAAATTTCTGATATCAGTTCCTTACAATCTCTGACAAATTTAACCGGACTCTATCTCAGCGGCAATCAAATTAGGGATCTCAACCCGCTGAAATCGCTAGAAAACTTAACTGCTCTTTTTCTGAGCGGCAATCAAATCAGAGATATTAGTGCTTTGCAAGGATTGACTAACTTAACGATTCTTTATCTTAGCGTCAATAAAATTAGAGAAATCGAGGCTTTGCAATTTCTCACGAATTTAACTGAACTGAACTTGAATTCCAATCAAGTTAAAAATATTACCGCTTTGAAATCTTTAACGAAACTAACAACGGTTAATCTGCGCCAAAACCGAATTTCTGAACAAGCTTGCCCGGTTCAACCTGAGTCGATTTGTAAGTTTTAGCTTGAACCGGCTTACAACCGGCTTCTAATGCGGATGAAAGGACTTGAACCTTCACTCCTTGCGGAACCAGAACCTAAATCTGGCGCGTCTGCCAATTTCGCCACATCCGCATGATGCGCTTTGCTATCATAGCAAAGCTTTGTGCAATAAGGAACTCCCTGCAATGGATAATTGGAAGAAACTTTAGCTCACAGGGGCTTTGAGAGGAATTGCTAATCAGTGAGGGAGACGCCTGCCGGCCATTGTAACCGTTGCAGGAAAAGGGTTTCGGGCGGATAGGGTCCTCAGCAAAACTCCTGCCGGTGTGCATCCCGCCGGCAGCAAAAGTATAAACGTTAAGATTTAAAAGGTTTACTCGCTTCCCACTTTAAGAATACCCATCGGGCAGCAGAGGAAAATGCTGAGATAGCGATAATCTTCTTCTGGGAAGGGAGCGATTCAAGAAAAAAATCAAATCTAAGCCTATAAACCCTATGAATGAAGAACGCATTGAAGCTTACTTGGCGCTGATCGAAGAACTGATGACTTGTACGAGTGGTGAAGAACTGGAGATCTTAAATGCCAACCTAGACTTGATTGATGCCGGCTTGGTGGAAACGATGCAAATGGTGTCGGCAAAGCTGTCAGAGGAGGGCAATCACGATGCTGCTGGGTTCTTACAAGAGTTCGCAACTCAGCTAAATGCGGCGATGGGTAACGCCGCCGCTGCCGCTGCCAGTCCAGAGGAGTATTTCAATTTCTTGGGTGAAATCTTGCAAGTCGTCTCAGAAAATCCTGATCCGCAAGTGGTTTACCCGCTGCTGCAAAATAATGTAGATAAGCTGGATGGATTTTTCGCGCAATTGCTGCAAAGCTGGGCGATGTCAACGCTGCCGCAGGTGGATCAAGAAGAGGGCGAAGGACTTGCCGGCGTGATTGGCAATTTTAGCAACCTGATTCAGCAATTCCCAATGGGTGATAAGGGCAGTAATTTAGAGATTGCTATCACCGGCTACGAAATTGCGGCGGCGGTGTTTAGCCCGGAAAGCTTCCCAGAAGTGTGGGCCGGCACCCAAAATAATTTAGCGGTGGCTTACAGTGATCGCCCTCAAGGGGATCGGCTGGAGAATTTAGAGCAAGCCATCAGCTGCTATGAAAATGCCTTGCAGGTTTACACCCTGGATAAATTCCCAGAACAGTGGGCGATGGCTCAGCGGAATTTGGCCATCGCTGAAGATGAGCGCAAAGTTCTTGCCGGTGTGGTTTAAACCATTTCCTGAAACCAGCCAAATTGAACCAAAAAGAGGGAAGCTGAGATTTAAGTTTTCTCGGCTTCCCTCGGCGTTATTATTCTGCAACCTTATACGTTGAGCTAATTCCGCCAATCTCCAGTTAAGGCAGTGAGGGAAGTGCAGATTCCTTTGTCGGCGGGGACTTTTCGGGAATCAGGTCAGGTGCCGGCTGTTCGGGAGCAGGAGTAGCCGCCTCTGTTGGAGTAGCTGCCGGCTGTTTGGCTGCCGGTGTGAGAGCATCCGTTTGAGGCGCTGCCGGCTTTTCAGGGGCAGGTGTGGCAGCCTCTGTTGGAGTGGCTGCCGGCTTTTCGGGGGCCGGTGTGGCAGCCTCTGTTGGAGTGGCTGCCGGCTTTTCGGGGGCCGGTGTGGTAGCCTCCGTTTGAGGCGCTGCCGGCTTTTCGGGGGTCGGTGCGGCTGCCTCTGCGGGAGGTGCTGCCGGCTGTTGTGGGACAGCGGATGAGCCTTTAGAAGTCTGATTCACTGCCGGCTTTTTAGGGGCAGATGTTGACTTATCTGGGTTCTGAGCCGGTGCCCCACTTTCTGGTGCCGATGCCGGCTGTTCGGGGATCAGGTCAGATGCTCCTGCGCCTGGTGTCGGCGGCTTTTCAAGCTGTTCGGCTGCAGGCTTTTCTGGAGTGGGTGCAGACTGTTCCGGCTGAGTGGGTGCCGGTAGCGGCTGTTCGGGGATCAGCTCAGGTGCAGGTTTTTCCGGAGTTGGCTGCTGATTTTGTGCCGGCTTTTCTGTTGCCGGTTTTTCTGGAGTTGGCTGCTGGTTTTGTGCCGGCTTTTCTGTTGCCGGTTTTTCTGGAGTTGGCTGCTGGTTTTGTGCCGGCTTTTCTGTTGCCGGTGCTGCATTCTGGGGTGAGTTGCCGGTTTGGAACTGGACAACTACCTGGTAAACGATCGGCTTTTCATTCGGTGGGTATTCATCCTGCATCGCCGCCTGTAGCGCTGCCTTGTCCACAGCTGCATCCCCTGTGCTCATTAACAGCATGACCTCAACAACTTTGCCTTGGGGATCCACCGTCACCCCAACTAAAGCAGCCGCTTCTTTTTGCGGTGAACCGGCCTCTTTCGGATAGCGAGCTTGTAGCACTTGGGGGCTTGCCGGGACGGCATCAGGATTTGTCTGTTTTACTTTGGCAACGTAGCTGGTATAAGCTTCTGTCGCCCTCAGCCTCAGTTGGTCATTCTCTGAAATCGAGCCGGTAGCAGTTGCGGCGGCTTGTTGCTGTTGCTGCCTCTGCCGCATCATTGCCGCCGCAATTCTTTCCTCTTGTGCCCTGCGTTGTTGCTCAGGGGTGAGTGAACTGGAATTGGGAGTGCCTGGTTTTGCTAATGCCGTTGCCCCAGCCGCATCTGTCTTCCGCACAGCTTGATCCTGCTGTTGTTGGCGTAGTGCGATCTGCTGTCGCTTCTTCAAGGTTTCTGCAACCTTTTGTTGAACTTCCCTTGCTGGCGGGTTATCCGGTAGATCAGCTGCCAGCATTTGATCAAGGGGCGATAGTCCTGCCTGCAAACCCGTATTCGGCAATATCCCACCCGATGTTACAGGGGGAGGGAAATTTGTCAAGGGCGGCGGTGCCGGCAGGGCACCCCAGTTTGCAGAGGCCATTTTTTGCCGCTGGTCGAGCGAACCTTGCACACTGTTGTTCTGTAGCAGGTTTGACCCATCTGGGATATCGGCGGGGGATGTCAGGTTTGACCAATCTTGGAGGGGAGTGGGAGGTATGGCGCTATATAAATCTGGTAAGGAAATCGGCGGCGGCAGATCGGTTAATTTGGGAAAGGCATTCGGCGGCGGCAGGGGAGGAAAATTATAAGCAGTGACTTGATTATCTAGGGGCGGCAGCTTGGGTAGCTCACCTTCTCCGGGCAGCGCCGGCAGAGGTGGCAGTGAATTAATGGGCGAAGGAATCGGTGGTAGGGTAATTTGCGATCTGCTTGACAAGTCCGGCAGGAGGCGCTGTTCTTGGGGAGTTAATTGGATAACATTAATTGTTGAGGCCGACTTCACTGTCTTGGAAGACAGGGGCAACAGGGGCCACCCCACAGCGAGAAGTGCATGGATGCCCACTGAGGCGAAGATGGCCAACCAAGTTGGCTGCAACAGTGTTGTTCGCAGGCTATTCAAGGGGGAGGCGTTTTCCATAATCGGTATACTATAGGCCACTCTGTCGTGGCGGACTTGTCAGCAGGCAATCTATTCTACAGAAGTATTCCGCTCATAGATTAGGCGTCAGAATTACTTCAAAATTTTAAGATCGTAGAAGGGGTTTTTACCACTGCCGAGCTAAATTTGCTCTGGAAAAATGACCGCTTTGCCGGCTTAAAAGTTGCTATCCTCGGATTTGATAGGCTTCGTTCCAGACACTTGTACGATCATTAGCGAGAAATAAGGCAAGTTTAAGTGGGGACGATCTAGCAAGTCAGTATAGATCACTTGGTCTGGTAATGTGGCGCGTTCTACCACCCAAGTATTGGTTAGTAAATTATGCCGGTGTAATAGCGCCCAAACTTGTTCGTAAACCGAACTCAGCTTCATTAGCACCACAACATCTGCCCAATTTAGCGCCGTTTCTAGTTCAGTGATGTTATAAAGTGCCGGCAGCACAACCAGGCGTTGACCACGAATGGTTAGAGGCAATCCTAAAGCTGCTGCTGCTGCCATTGGTGAACTAATTCCAGGGATCGTCTGCACGACAGCTTCTGGATGCAAATGTTGTAGTGTTTGCGATAAATAGGTAAACGTGCTGTAAAAGCTCACATCTCCCTCAGAGACAAACGCCACATCTTGTCCCTGCTGCAAATATTGCCAAACTGTTTCGGCTGACTGCTGCCACGCTTGTGTCAAGATTTCCTCATCTTGCACGTATGGAAAGTTTAACGCCAGTTGCACTTGTTGGGGACGCAACCATTCAGCCACAATGTCTTGGGCGATTCCCGGTTTGCCGTGAATGCCGGCTGGAAATGCCACCACCGGCACCCTTTCCAGCAGCCGCATTCCTTTGACCGTGATTAATTCTGGATCGCCTGGGCCAACGCCAATGCCGTATAATATGCCGGTTTGCACAGTTATTTCAGTCTTCAAAATTGAATAAATAGCCTGTTTGATGTTTAATTTTATTTCCTAAAGGGCGCTCCCTTTAAAAGTTACCAGCTCAAGCGGGTAAATTATGCCACCGCCGGCTACATAATGACAGATTTCTCGAACATCTTGTCCGCGAAGCGGTAAATTCTCTATTTCTTCTAAAGTAAACCAGGCTGCACCTAAAGATTCTTCATCTGCTATTGTTTTCGGGGGTGTGTTATCTTTCGGACGCGCAACAAAAAACACTCGAACACCAGCCGATATTCCATCTACAGGGGTGTATTCAATGCGAATAATTCCTTCAAGAATCACAGAAATTCCGGCTTCCTCTAATGTTTCCCGCTGCGCCGCCTCTATCCAAGTTTCTCCCGGCTCAATTCTGCCGGCTGGAAAATACCACGGCTGACCGTAGTTACATTCTTGAACTAACAGAAACTGCTGTTCTAACCGAACAATAACGATTGCAGAATACCTAGTCGGAATTGGTTCACGTTGCATAATGCCATTTTAAATTTTAGATTAACTTTTAACCATCAATTTGTTTATAGAGAGATGCACAAGCAAACAATATTATGGCAAAATATCATAAAATATTACCTGAGATTAACGAACCAATGAGCTAGATTAGCGTAGATTTATTCTTACCTTTTTAAGCATCTTTTGGAATAATTGTCAACTCAATTTTAACTTTAAAAACTAAAATGCCATTACCAACTGTTATTTTACCGGGTTATTTCGCTGGCGCTGCTGAATACCTCGAATTGCAACAATCTTTGGTGGGGTTGGGTTTCCCTGCTGTGACAGTGCCGGTGCGCCGGCGGGATTGGTTGCCCACGGTGGGGGGACGCTCAATTGTTCCTATTTTGCGGCTACTAGATCGCACAGTCAAACAAGTTTTACAACAATACAATGCTTCTCAAGTTAACTTAATCGGTCACTCTGCTGCCGGTTGGATCTCGCGCATTTATTTAGGAGAAAAACCTTACATCATTCATGGAGATGTGATGGAAGATGCCGGTTTGTGGTTCGCCCATCCATCGGTGACGACGTTGGTGACGCTGGGAACCCCTCAATACAGCTTATATGAACGTTGGACTCGCAAGAATCTAGATTTTGTCAATAATAACTATCCAGGTGCGTTTCATCCAAATGTGCACTATGTCTGTGTTGCCGGTAAGGCGATTTTTGGGGCGCGGCGTCCGGGGCAATTGTTGGCTTACAACAGTTATAAATTGACTTGTGGCACCGGCAATACTTGGGGAGATGGAATAACGCCGGTTGAGGCAGCACATCTGGAAGGTGCGGAGAACCTAGTGATAGAAGGAGTCATGCATTCTCCGAGGCGTGTTGGGTTGTGGTATGGTTCCCCAGAGGTTTTGCCGGCTTGGGTGCCCTATTTAAAGTAAAAGGTAAAAGAAAACTTTGTCCTTTTACCTTTGTTTCAACTACTACAATGCTATGCAAATTAGAGGCAAAAGTTTTAGCTGCCGGTTATCCTTGCGGAATGGTTGAGTTTACCGATGCGCGTTGGTGAAGCGTTTTAAACCATTGTTCAAGGTGTGGGTGTTGCTGCTGCCACTCTTCCCCAAATCGCAGAGTATAGTAGCCAAGGGCAGACAGTGCAGCAATATCTGCAGCCGTCCAATTTGCACCGAGGAGGTAGGGAGAGGTGCTGAGTTGCTGTTCTAGGATAGGTAAGAGCCGGTCAATTGCCGCTTGATACTTCGCCTGATCGCCGGCGTCTGCCTTGTCGCCTTTACGCTTCTGATACCAGAGGCCAACAATATTATCCCCCAGAGTATCCGCTAGTTCTTCCCACTGCCGGCACTGGAGGCGTTGGGCGCGATCACTGGGGTAAAAACTCGGTTCTGGATAAGTTTCGTCAAGATACTCCACAATCAATGTAGAGTCCCAAAGGGTGGTGCCATCTTCATCTACGAAGACTGGGACTTTGCCAATGGGAGAAATTTTCAGGAATTCCGGTGATTTATTGGCAATATCCGTTTCCTTGAGTTCACAAGGCAAATTTTTCTCTGCCAGCAAGATCCGCACCTTCCGAGCGTAAGGCGATCTCTGAGCGTAGTATAGGGTTCTAGCCATCAGATTGATTTGGTATCCAAAGTTACTGTTTTAAAGTTTACTCTATGTATGGATACCTAGTCTCTGTAGGGATAGAGTTATGGATGATATTTCCAGAAAACTGCAGATAAACTGCACACCGCATTTAATTGGGTTGTTGTCCTAATAATAGGTCATCCTATTACCTTCACTGCTGCGGATCTCCAATTGTCACCTTAGCTTGTCCAATTTCACAAGTCGTACCTGTATGGCACAAGCCGGTGCCTATGGGATCATTAAATTTTACATCAACATCTACGACAGCTATTTTAAAGTTCCCCTCTGGAAGATCAGCATTAAACTTGCATTTAAAAGAATCTGGACACTGGGAGCTAGTGATAGACTCAATTTTGTCGCCATCAGGGAAGCACTCCATGCCAACCATTTGATTTGTCACACAGATAGCGATATCTGGTGCACCATTCAGAATATCCCACTTTTCACTATTGGCTTTTGCTCGATCAATTTCTACATTAATGGTAGTCAGCTCAGCCTGGGCTAGATTCGGAAAGCTAAATAGAAAACAAACCAAGAGAAAGCTTAGCAAAAGTATTCTTTTTAGGAAGATATGAAGATTTGAATGTGTCATTATTAGTGATAGTGCCGGTGAGGAGGATTCAACAGTTAAACCAGACGTTATCAGTTTTATAATCCCTTAGAATCCGTATAGTTACTAAGGCAATAGTTTAAATTGATCTACCGGCAGCGCATCGCTCAGTATAAACCGCAGCTTCCGATTTACAAAGAGCTACTTAGTGCGGTGAGGGGTATCACCGGCATCCCCAACTTTACCGGCTGCCGGTAATATCAATGCGTAGTCCTTTACTTAACACATCCTTTTGACTTACGACAACGCCTGTAAATATCTCGCTGAAAAGTACCCAGCAGAATTTGCTCGCTGGCTGCTATCAGTTAACACGACTTCCGTTCAAGTTCTTAAAACGGAACTCACCCTAGAACCCATTCGCGCCGATTCTGTTACTTTTCTACAAACGCCTAACCAAATCTTGCACATTGAATTTCAAACGATACCGACTTCTGATCCACCTATTCCATTCCGGATGCTTGATTACTATACGAGATTAAAGCGACAGTATTGGTGTGAAGTTGAGCAGGTGGCGCTCTTTTTAAAACAAACCGGCTCAGAAATTGTCTTTACCGACGAGTATCAAGACACAAACACGCGACATCGCTATCAAGTCATCCGTCTGTGGGAACAAGATCCCGCGCCATTTCTAGCCAACCCTGCACTGCTGCCCCTAGCCACCCTAACTCGCACCGCCTCTCCTGCAACCTTGCTAGAGCAAGTCGCCCAACAAATCGCTAAAATTGAAGACATTGATGAGCGACGAAATATTTTAAGTTGTGCGGATATTCTCGCCGGCTTACGATTTGAAAAAGATTTGATTCGTCAACTATTTAGAGAGGACATTATGAAGGAATCTGTTACCTATCAAGCTATTCTTGAAGAAGGCCGGCAAGAAGGTCGCCAAGAAGGTCGCCAAGAAGGCCGGCAAGAAGGGCGTAAAGAAGGCGAGGTGCTGCTAATTCTGCGCCTGATTGCCCGCCGGCTGGGTAGGGTTGATACACAGATGCAAGAACGCATTCAACGCCTATCAATCCCTCAGCTAGAGGAATTAGGTGAAGCGCTGTTGGATTTCTCCGAAGCTACTGATTTAGTTGCTTGGTTAGAAGCCCATCAGTCATAACTTTTACGACTCGGCTTTAACTTCTTCTAAAGCAGTTTCTAACACAGCAGCCGGGATCGGAATTTCTTCCACCGCCGGCAGTTTTTCCAGAGTTAGACGAGAATTATTTGCACCCGATAGTCGCCTCAAAAGTTTGGGTTTGGGGTCGTGCAGCAGATAAATAATTCGATCTCCAGGTTGCCAAGCTTCAGAGGCCGGCACGACCTGCAAATGCGCTTCCCGTTCTATTAATAAGGGCACCAATTCTCCAGAACGAATTAGCGCTTGGAGATGAGCTTCTTGAAAGGCAAAGCCAGGTTCTTTAAGAAGCGTTTCTCCTAACTTTACTTCCCCATCGCTGATGTATTCATTCCAAGTTTTACTTGGCACATCTGGCATAAACGGCTGATTGATTTTTCCTTTATTCGCGGGAGGATTCGCTTGCGGATCGCGAGGAAATATTGCCAAAACTCTGGGAGGTTGAAATTCTTCCACAGCACGCTGAGCTAAGACTAAATTTACCTCACCATTGCTCGTCATTGCTACAAATGTTCCCATTGATGCCAGTCCCGCCTCTTCCAATACATTGGTATCGAGAGCGCTGCTCAAAAACACCGGGATATTTTCTTGCTCAGCCAGCTTACAAGCTTCCGGGTTCGTATCAATTAAAACGATTGATTCACCCCGTTCTTGGAACAGACGTGCAATCAGCCGCGATAGCGGGTTTGAACCTACAATCACCGCGCCGGTTGCCTTTGTGGAGGTAACGCGCAGCAACTGAGCCACCCAACGAGCGGTTAATCCTTGCACAAAAACCGTCAAAATAATTGTGAGAAAAACCAGGGCTTTAATTGAATCTCCCCCGTTAATTCCGCGCTGGGTTAGCAAAATTGCGAATAGAGAAGACACTGAGGCGGAAACAATTCCTCTGGGGGCTATCCAACAGACAAATAGCTTTTGACGCCAGTTTAGCCCACTGTTCCAAGTGCAAAGCCAGACATTAATCGGGCGCACTATAAACATTAGCGCTAAGACTGTGAAAAGGCTGCCCCATCCTAAAGCGATAATACTGGCGATGGATAAATCTGCCGCCAGCAAAATAAACAGCACTGAAACGGCTAAAATCGTGAGCTGGCCTTTAAACCGGCGCAACAAACGCTCTTCTGGCAAAGACGCCGAACGCAAGACAATACCGGCAACCACCGTTGCCATCAGTCCCGACTCATCCCGCACGCTTTGCGCCAGACAAAATATACCCCACAAGCCGGCTAAAACGACTAAATTCTTCAATTCCTCAGAGAGGAACTCAGCTTTTTTCAGGAAAAAGCCCATAACCCAACCACCGGCAGCACCGATTGCACCGCCAATTCCTAAGCGAAGAACCAAACCTGAAATCAGCCTTACAGGGTCAGCATCGCCATTTAAAATGATGTCGAGCACTAAAACCGATAAAATCGCCCCCACCGGATCGATTAAGACTCCTTCGCCCTCCAGCAAGGCGGCAACCTGACGATCAACCTGTACCTGTTTCAGCAATGGGCCAATAACTGTCGGGCCGGTGACAACGACAAGCGCAGCGTAGAGAAAGGCAATGGGCCAAGGAAATTCACCCAGCCAGTGCGCCGCCATGCCCCCGCCAATTAGCGTGATTAGCGTGCCGATGGTAACTAAGTTCCGCAAACTCGTTGAAACTCTTCCGAGTTCTCGCAGTTCTAGATTCAGCCCTCCCTCAAATAAAATTAATGCCACTGAGAGAGAGACGATCACCTCTAAGCCATCGCCCAGCAGGTTGGGATGCAGCACTCCAAAGCCATCCGCGCCTAAAAGAATGCCGAACAGCAGCAAGAAGACGATACTGGGGACTTTTAAATAGTCGCCCAGAACTTGAGCCGCTATTCCGCTGACGACAGTTAAAACTATCAGCAGGGTAATATCAAAAGGTGAGTCCATAGGCGTGATTCAGTGCAGACTATCCGCTTGGGGTTAAATGCCTCATTTTTCGGGTTGAGCGCGACTGAATGGAGTTGGCATAAACACTGAAGCGGGGGAGTAAAAAGTTTCCCCAGAAGTTCGTCCAAAGTCAGGGGTTAACCCAGGAAAAATGATAATCTAAAAATTGTTTTTGATTTCCTTGGAGCCTCAGACCCAAGTCAACCCAGAATAGCATAGCCGATTGAATGCTTTAGTTAGACTGCTAAGCTCAAGGGTGCCGGCCAGAGACTGAAGGCTAATCACCCTGCTCTGTCCGGCAAAATCTAAAGATTGTGGATATCTCCTTATTTAAGGAGCAGATAGTATAGATTTCCTCTGGTGCCGGTGACACCGGCACGTTCTCCAGCCATCTTACCGGCTCCCACAAAATAATCGGCGCGACCCGGCCCTTTTATGGCGCTACCGGCATCTTGGTCAAGCACGTAGCGGCTAACCAAACGTTGCTCTATCTGACCGGCAGCATTGTGGTAAGGCAGTTTGGTGTGAACCAAGGCTAAGGCACCAGGAGGCATAACAGATTTATCGGTGGCGATCGAGCGTTCCGCAGTCACCGGCACTTGCAAGCTTCCCGTCGGTCCCCCAGCCTTCGTTTCCGCAAAGAAGATAAAGCGATTATTTCGCGGCAGATAGTTATTCATTTCAGCCGGATTTCTGCGGAAAAAGTCGGTGAGAACCGGGATTGTCTGGCCATCGAGCTTTAATTTACCATCGTTTGCCAGTAGCCGGCCAATGCTGGTATAGGGATAGTTGGTTGCGCCGCCATAGCCAACGCTCATCACGCTGCCGTCAGTTAACTGCAATTGCGCCGATCCTTGGATATGAACCCAGAAGGCTTCTAAGCGATCACTGAGCCACACCAGTTCCATCCCCCGTAGCGGGCCATTCGCCGCTTGCAATCCATCGTAACCTTCAAGTTGGGCGCGAGTGGGATGGGGTTGAGACCAGTTGGCGAAGTTGGGGGGCCGGCGGTAGAGGGGGTAACGATAAACTGAATTGGGGACGCGGCTGGCGGCAAATTGCGGTGTGTAATAGCCGGTGAAAAACACGGTTCCCCGATCATCGCTGCCGGTGGATTGGTAATACACAAATTCACGGCGCACAGCCGCTTGCAGTTCTGCCGGCGAGTTTGATTTGATCACCAGTTGCCGGAACCGTTGGAGACTGCGACGAACCCGATCAAGAGTAATGTCCTCCGCCGGATACTGCTGATAGGCTTTGGCGGCTGCCGGTGTTTCTAAATATCGCAGGCTGTTGTCAATTGCCGTCAAGAGTGCTTGCCGATCTCCAGGTTGGCCGGCTTTGTCCCACAATTGATCATCTAAACCCAAGACGTTGCTCGTATTCTGGCGATCTGGAATGATGGGCTGCAATGGGACACTCGATAGCACGCTCAATGGTAGCGTTGATAAGGCGACTCCCAAACTGAGTACCAAAGCCAGTTTTTTAATCATAAAGAAAAATCCGATAGAGTAGGAAACTCAGTCGCTAGGCTGCGCTGAGACAAAAACACTGGCTGCCGGTTGTAACCGTTCTCACGCCAATGCCATCCTGATCACTTCGCTATCTAGTCTCAATAACCCGAAAACTCGATGAAGCAATAAATCAATATTGGAGGCAAAAACAATCAGAACTGTGTCTAAATTCCGCATGGGAGTCTGAGAAGCAAGCTCAGCGCGTGATGTGAACGATACGGCTTGAGCAACCAGAGGATGAATGCTGAATGTAATGGTGCCGCCAATATTGCAGATAAATGTAGCCACAAGGGTTTTACCGGAGTGGGTAGAGGCTGTGTTAAACAGCCTAAAAGAAGTCAGAATCCTCGTCTATATGGCTAGCGCGATGAGAGCGAGGTGTGTCAATCTTCTTCGGTATATCTTTCTACACTCGATGTGTAAATCGGTTCTACCCGAAGCGCCAAAATTCGGGATGGGCGTGCGACCATATACTCGCCTTGAATATTTTTGATCGGTACGCTGATGAAGTCGTTGGAATTGGATTTGGGCACTAATTCGCCGCTGTACCACTTCTGAAATTCTTGAATGGTCGGGAAACGAACTTCTTCCCGGTGTCCACCCTCCATCAAGATGTGGACGGCATATTCATTAGGGGTTCTGGGCATACAGAATGGCTATCCTAAACGCATCCCTCTCATTATGAGCAGGGTTATATAGAAAACAACGCAATTTTCTCAGAAAACTGCACCAAAAACTTTACCTAGGATAGCAGACTCACAAAATTTTAGGTTTTAGAGAAAGAAGGCTGAGATTAGGGGATGAGGGGATTCGGAAAATATTTAGTTGTTATTAATATTTTAAACAGCAACACCCAAGGCTTTACTAACTGAGTGATTTCCTCTTGTTTGGTGATCTTTTTTAGAGGTGTACTGATTTATATTTTTCCTAATTCTCTTAGGAATATCAGTGACATTGCTCTCTATCAACTAAATGAGGAAGTATCAGCGTTCTGCTTGGGTGTTACTGTATTTAGACGAGACAGATTTAAGTGAAACAGCTCTTTTTACCTCTCAATTTAATGGGACTTGGCTGTTGTCTCTGCCAGGGAAGCTTTGTTGCTTCACTTATTAATATAGCACTGCATTTTGAAAGCAACTGATTGTGATAAAAAACTTTACTTTTAGCAAGATATAGTTATTTTCTAACAGTGGAAAAAGCCTGTAAGTCTTTATCCTATGAGCTTTGATAAGTTTTAATAAATGTAAACTTATTAAAAGCTCGGCTTGCTTAAATGTTAAGTAAAAGCCAGTTGAGTAATTGTGCTTGGGATTAATTACCGGCTTCTTCTTGAAGAAAATCAAAAAGATGATGAGCCAGTTGCAGCTTGCTACAGGGGGGAATTTCAACTTGCCGGCCTTCAGTATTTAGAAAGATGGCTTGATTGGTGTTACTGCCAAAACCGGCATCCGGGATATCAATCGGGTTAGCAACAATCGCATCTAATTTTTTAGTCTGTAATTTCTGCCGCGCCGGCGTCAAAATATCGCCGGTTTGGGCAGCAAATCCGATCAAACGCTGATGAGGTTGTTTGAGTGTGCTTAACTGCGCGACAATATCAGGCACCGGCTCTAAGGGTAAAGATGCCGGCAGTGCTCGTTTTGGTAACTTTTGGGCGGTGTAATGCGCCGGCTTAACATCGGCGACTGCTGCCGCCATGATAATTAAATCAGCATCGGGAAAACATTCAAGCATTGCCTGCTGCATCTGCGCTGCGCTGCCGGCAGCAATCGTTCGCACTTGTTGGAGAGAGGCGAGCATTTTTGTCTCCATTGGTGCGTGAACCAGTGTCACCTTCGCACCCCGGTGGACGGCTGCCTGGACTAAGGCTATGCCCATTTTACCCGTCGAAGGGTTGCCGATGAAGCGCACCGGATCTAAGTATTCTCGTGTGCCACCGGCACTAATTAAAATCTGCTTGCCGGCTAAATCTCGTTTGCCGGCGGTATGTAGCAGCGATTCAATTTGGGTCAAAATTTGGTCAGGTTCTGCCATCCGACCGGAACCTACGCGATCACAGGCTAAAATACCGGCATCAGGGCCGACACTATGATAGCGGGAATCGGTTTGAATCAGTTGCCAGTTTCGCCGCACCGGCATCTGTTCCCACATATCTGTATTCATTGCCGGTGCTAACAAAATTGGACAGGTAGAAGCGAGTACCGTATTTGTCAGCAGGTTGTCTGCCATGCCGTAAGTTAATTTTGCCAACGTATTCGCGGTTAGCGGCGCAATTGCAAAAATTTCTGCCCATTCTCCCAACTCAATATGTAGCGGGCGTTTGTGGGTGGGTTGCCAGAAATTTGCATCGGTATAGGCGGGATGCCGGCATAGGGTTGCCACCGCTAGAGGTGTGATAAATTCTTGGGCACTATCCGTCATAATTACCCGAACTTCCGCCCCAGCTTTTGCCAAGGTTGAAATCACATCACAGACTTTATAAGCTGCAATGCCGCCGGTGATGCCAATTAAAACTCGTCTGCCACTCAACATAATTTAGAAAAAAGCAAGGGAGAACTTTTAAGTTTAATTCTCCCTCACTGCTGGAGTTCCTCTGTTACTTCCCGTCAAGCTTCGTCATAAGCTTCCATATCCAGGAGGTAGATGTAAGGTTCAACGAGTTCTGGACGTTGAAATGCGATGGCACGCAAAAGATGCCAATCATTTAGCCCCTCAAAGGCATCCGTATACTCATCTTTCTCTAGGCGTACAGCCAGTTTCGCTACATCATCTGATGTCAGAGTAGCGATTTCTTGCTTGAAAATGCTCGAAGTTACCATTGATCCGCCCTCCTTTGGTTAGCATCTGCATTAACTTTTGACTCAAGGAGTACAGATGCGACTCCGACATCTATCCTACGCTTTTTAGCGGGTATTCGACACCGTTTCCACAATAAAACTTCGCATCAGAACAATGGCAGCCGGCACAATTTCATGCCCCATGTCGTATTCTTGATACTGCACCGGCAATCCTAAAGCCGTTAAAGTGTCTCGTGTTTGCTGGGCAGCCCGCAGTGGCACCATATAGTCTTGCCGGCCATGTATGATCAAAACCGGCGTGGAAGTCTTAGCCGGCTGAGGGTTTGGATGCAAATAGCCACTGAGACAGATTAAACCGGCAAGGGGTAAGGTTAATCCCACATCCATCGTCATTGCCGCACCCTGAGAAAATCCGCATAAAATTGTGCGCGAAAGGGGAACGCCGGTCGTGCTTTCGAGGGATTTTAACCAATCTGTTAATATTTGCCGGCTTTCTGCAAGTCCCTTGTAATCTTCTCGTTCCAAGTTGTACCAGGCTTTGCCCCTAGGCATCCGGGGGTGAGTAAAGGGGGCATTTGGGCACAGAAACTGGTAATCCGGTAAATTCAACACCGGCACCACAGATGCCAAATCTTGAGCATTGGCACCCCAGCCATGCAACACAATGATTAAGCCAACAGGGGGTTGACCGCTTGCCGGTGGGATGGTGATAACGTCTAGTGACAGAGGGTTGCTCCTTAAATATGACTGACTAGATCAATCTTAGACTTTGCACCCACTGCCGACTTGCGTCTTAAGGAGAGGGTTAAGACAGAAATATTGCACCCTTTTGCGAGGAATTCAGCTATTTACGGGGGATTTAAATTCCTGCCGGCTGGGGAGACGGGTGCAATATTTCAGTTAATACCAAGATTTGATACGAATTGCCAAACCCCTCAATTTAAAATCAAATTTAAGCGCTTTTGAGAATTTTCTAAAGCTTCTTTAGGTGCGCCCCCTAATAACGTTGCTTCAATTGCCCTTCCCAAGCTGTCAGATAAGCGAGAGTAGCCGGGAATGATAGGCCGCGAACGTGTCCATTTCATTTGCTCTAGAAATACTTTGAGCGTCGGTTGTTGGGTGATAAAAGCTTGATAAGCTTTGCTTTTTCTCGCTTTTAAGTTAATCGGTAAATAGCCAGTGCCCAAAGCCCATTGCGTTTGAAATTCTTCAGTTAAAACATACTGTAAAAATTCCCAAGCCGCTTGTTCTCGTGCCGGCAGTGTTTTCATGACAAATAAATTTTCCCCACCCATGACGGCAGCCGGTTTCTCTAACACCGGCACCGGCATCACATCAAAATCAATCCCTGCCTGGGGCAAATAACCTAATGTCCAAGGGCCGGTTAATTGCATTGCCACCCTGCCGGCAATAAAATCATCTTGTTCATAACCTCGTTCTGGCGCGGAAAGTATAGCCGATCCTTCTTTTACCATATCTGACCACAATTGCAAGGCGGAGATCGCCCCCTTATTAACTAAATTAGGTTGGTCGCCTTGCAACAATTCTCCACCGGCACTATACATAAAAGGCAACCAGGTGAAAACTGTCCATTCACCTTTGCCTAGAGATAAAATTATCCCATGCTGGTCAGGCCGGCCATCTCCATTTTTATCTTGCGTCAATTTGCGGGCGACTTGCCGAAATTCTTCCCAAGTTCGGGGTAATTGAGTAATGCCGGCTGCTTTAAATAAACTAGGCCGGTAAAACACTCCAAGATTATTCGTCCCCATTGGGATAGACCAAGTATGACTGTCCAAGTTCATGCTTTCAAACATGACCGGATCAATGTCAGACTGTAGGGGCGATTGATTCAACCAATCTTCCACAGGTCGAATTGCTCCCAATTCTAACAACTGGCCGGTGAGCATGGGTGAAAACCACAGAATATCCGGCGGCGCATTGCCAACCACAGCCGTGAGAATTTTCGCTAATTGTTGATCGGCTTGCCCCACATAAAGTGATTCAACTTGAATGTTGGGATGCGTTTTATTAAACTTATCGACCAACTTTTGAAACACATCCCGGTTGGGTGGCGGGTTGATGCCATGCCATAGCGTCAGATGAATGACTTGCTTTGCCTCCCCGCTGACAGACGCATTTGGGAAGGTTTGACAGCCACTGATAATCAGCAAATTGAGACTGAGGAAAATTACACACAACCAACGCCACCACTGAGCAATCATCGCTAAGCTAGATAAAATTTTACTTTCAAGCTTATTGTGCCAGAAAGATGCCGGTTATGCCGAATTTAGTGGGAAGCCTCTCAATTTGGTTTTAGCTTTCACTCGGTTTCGGTTTTTAATTTCTTCCCAACATTGAAGATAAAAGCAGCAATTGCAAATAGTTAGTTTTTAATCAATTGTAAATTTGTTAAACCGGCTCAAAAAAAGGATAATCTTTTTGTTCCAAATTAACGCTTAAAGCTGCTGTCTTTACCGAAACAGAAATCTGCTCTCAAGGCGTATTTAAATAAATCACCGGCTGCCTTTTGAGAGCAAAATTATTCCAAAAACGTAAGTTTAATTTGGAGAGTCAAGAACACTGACATCTATCAAAGGTGTGATATTGAAGTCTTGATTCTGTAATTGCTTTTGAATCTGGCTGGTGAGACGAGATTTTATTTCCACAGATGACTGGGTGATTCCTTGCCGGCGCTGAACGTAGACGGTGCCGAGAACCGTGTTTTGACCTTTAATGTGTGGGCGGGTAAAACGAACATCTGCCTCCACCAAGTCTGCCAAACCGCTGTTGTTAACGATTTGTTGAATCTCACTATTCGCTCGTTGAGCAATACTAGAACGCTGTAACTGAGGTGAAGTGGAAAACTGCCACGTTAGCAAGCCGGCCAGTCCTGCCACTGTAGCGGCTAGAATGGCTGGAAATGCCCATTTTTTCCCGCGATCATAACGCGCACCTTTTGCAGACAGCCCGAAAAGGCGGAACACTAAGGCACCTGAAATATTAATCCCCACCAGTTGCAGCAACAGTACAAACACCCCATTAATTGCCAGATCCCACTGGCCCATTGCGCTTGCCATCCCAACCAGGCCGGCAGGAGGTGCTAGGGAAGCCGCAACCAGCATTCCAGTTGCCGCACCTGAGACAAGGCTGCTTCGTTCCGATTGCACTAAATTGAGCGCCCCAGCCCCACCGGCAATCAGTGGCAGCAGCAGCGCCACAGACGAAACTGTACTGGTGGCAGACATTTGGGCGGTTACTGTTTCTTGCCGCAGAATCAGACTCAGCGCCCACGTCACGGCGATCGTCACTGCCAAGGCTGCAAAATATCGCATCAAACCTCGTTTGAGCAACGTTCCATCGCCCCGTGCTGTAGCGAGCGCTACATTCATCGCCGGCCCTGCAAATGGCGCAATCAGCATCGCAGCCACCAAAAGGTAGCTTGTACTCGTAAATAAGCCGATCCAAACAATAACCCCGCCACAAGCTGCATAGGCCAAAAAGCCTTTCCATGAACCTACACTTTGCAAACCGGAGAGAAACACTTCGACGGGACTGCGTGCTTCCACATTCGTGACTTGCTGCGCGGCTTCCGAAGCCGGTGGCTTGAGGGCGATCACCCCTTGCGGCTGCAACGTGATGTGCAATTTTGGAATGGATTCTAACTTTTCGAGCAGTTCCTCAACTTTTCCGTTGGAGACGTGAACGATCACCAAGTCCAGTGGTTCATCGATTCCGGTTGCTTCAATTTGGGCAAGATTCGCTCCGTTACAAGCTTTGGCAATATCCAGAACATCATTCCCGCACCCACGGGGAACCTGGATTAGTAGTTGACGCATTTTACTTGCCTTCGTAATGTGCGATTCGAGCCAAGCGCTACTGTCTGTAGCAATCATTCAGCGCTTGTCTGCCAGCTTTGCACAACAGCTCGTCTGATCCATATATCTGTAGATAGATTCAGTTTTTAACAAAGGTAGGATTGTTTGATAGAGTAATTTGATTAATAATTTATTAAAAGTCCTAATTGTGCAGGGCGACACACTGCAATACTTTGGACGTACTATTAATTAAATAGGGCTGAAAAATTTTACGCCACAGTCAACATTCAGCTCAACTTGACGGGTTAATCCTTGGCTGAATTAGATTTGCCTGAATTCATCGCAGGTAAGTACGGTTTCGTACTGACTACGAATGCCGGCAAACATTATACTAAATTTTAGCTGAGCAGTCTAGCTTAATTTAGCAATGCTTTTGCATTAAAAGATATTCCTGATCAAGATAACTACTCACTGATGAGTCGGGTGAAAACTTTTGAGAACGCGCAACAACTACTCATAATCCCAGCCATTACTTTACCGGCACAGACTGACGACGACAAGCGCATCGTTCTGTCTGCTGACGTTTGCCGGCATCGAGCAAAATTCTCCGACATGGATATGTTAATCGCAACCGTCGCTCAGCAAAGTCCATACCTTCAAGGGGTGCTTACAACATGAACACAACGGTCTTTACACAACAGGTTAAAGTGATCTCTGATCGCTTAGCACACCTGTATCAAGGACTTAATACCTCTGCTGCACTACCGCCGGCACTCCTGCCTTCTGCCCTAAAAGAACTTGGCATTGTCTCTGAACGGCTTCAGCTGGCAGCCAAAATGCTGTACCAACAGAATGAACAGTTATTATTAGCTGACCAGACGGTAAAAACCGAACGCCAGCGATATCAAGAATTGTTAGAGTTTATCCCCGATCCTTGCCTGCTAACCGATGCAACGGGAATCATTCAGGAAACTAATCGGGCGGCTGCGGAATTGCTCAACCTTCCTCAAACCCTAGTGATCGGTCAGTCTCTCACCGCTTTTATCGCGCCCGAAACGCGCAAACAATTTCAAACTCAGTTGCAGCAGTTTCAGCAAAGTCCCTGGAAACAGCAGTGCCAGCTAAATTTGCAGCCACGTCACGATATTGCTTTTAAAGTCAACGCTGTCGTTGAGAGCAGCCGGCCCGCAATTGACGAACCCCTGACTCTGCGCTGGTTGCTGTGCCGGCACAAAGATGACAGCCGAGGGGAAACCTTGGAAGCATCTAACAGTAATGCCGAGCTGAACTATTCTGTGCAGGTTTATTACAAAGGAGAAGCCATTCCCCTCAACCCTCAGATCATTTGGCAGGTGCGTTCAGGATTGGTGAAATTAACCACATTTTCAGATAACGGTCAAGAAGTTTTGGTTGGCTTAGCGGGTGCTGAGGCTCCTTTTGGCCCTAGCTTGACTGCCTTGCCACTTTATGAAGCAACTGCCCTCAGCGATACTGAGCTGTGCAGCATTCCCTTGGCTGACTTTGAGTCTTCTCCTACACTCAGACAGCGCCTTTTGCCACAAATTAGCAGCCGGCTCAAACAAACTGAATTGCTGCTAACGGTTTACGGACAAACACGAGTTGCAGATCGCCTGTACAGCTTATTACAGCTGTTAAAACAAGAAGTTGGGGAACCTGTAGCAAATGGCACTCGGCTAAGCGTTCGTCTCACCCATGAAGAGTTAGCCACTGCCTGCTGCACAACTAGAGTCACCGTCACCCGGTTACTGAGCAAACTTCAGCAGCAAAAGAAACTGAGCCTAGACTCCCAGCATCACTTAATTTTGAAACGATAAAACCGCGAAGAAATGGGAGCCTCTAATTTTTGCAAATCTTCTATTCGCCCTTTTTGCAATCGTGAAAGGCGGGCGAATCAATCTCCCATATTGGTTTGCAAACTGCCGCACAGCATTTGTAGAGGCACCCTTTGATAGATAGTTTATTCCTTGGGAAGCTGAGATAATTACTCAATCCGCCCCTACAACAATGCCGGGATTCCACCGGCAGGAAAAACGCTGTATTTGTCTGCGAGATGTTGCTTCTTTTTTAGAAAGGCTCTAAAAGGATGTTTTCATCTAGCCGTTTAAAAATATCCTTATGAGTCATCACAACCGGCTGCTTACTGCCTTGCCTCGTGAAGTATCCGAGAAATTCGCTCCCCATTTAAAGCTAGTCTCCCTAGAGCGAGGCAAAATTCTCCACCTTCCAGGCGAGATTATCCGCGATGTCTATTTTCCCCTTGATTGCCTGATTTCCATCACCATCACCATGAAAGACGGTTCTACCGCTGAGACGGGTGTAATTGGCAATCGAGAAATGCTGGGTGTCAACGCCTTTATGGGGGGCAGGGAAACCACGCAGACGGAATATATCGTACAGATTGCTGGCAGCGCGATGAAGATGGATGCGGCAGTGCTGCTGGATGAGTTTGATCACAATAAGGAAGTGCGGGATTTAATGCTGCGTTATACCCAAGCGCTAATCGCGCAGATATCGCAAACAACCGCCTGCAACCGACTTCACCTTTTGGAACAACGCTTTGGACGTTGGCTGCTAGAATCCCAAACCCGAATGGAATCGGACAAGCTGTTGCTGACGCAGGAGTTCCTTGGGCATATGCTGGGCGTGCGCCGTGCCGGTGTCACCCAAGCCGCCCAAAAGTTCCAAGAAAAGCGTCTGATCGACTACAGCCGGGGGCGCGTCCAGATTATCGACCAACAGGGACTAGAAGCAGCCTGCTGTGAGTGTTTCGAGACAGTCAAGGACGAATATGATCGCTTGCTAGGACTAAAATAAAAATGTCTAACCTCATGAAAGAGGAACGAAGTGCACCGCCAACCATTCTGGTGCTTGAGCCGGATGACGAGACACGCCCACTGCTAAAGCATAATCTCATCAGCAAAGGCTACCGTACGATTGTGGTGCTAGATGCACAAGACGCGATCGACCGTATTCGTGGCAGAAGCGAACCTCCTGACCTACTTTTGATCAATCAGATGGATCTGTCGATTGAGGAGTGCGTAAATTTAGGTCTGTATATCTGTCAAAGCACGGATATTCCTAAAGATACGCCGATTGTGATTATCGCTGAGCACTACGGGACGGATCTGGAAGGCCAAGATATTCAGATTGGCGAACGTGAGTATGTGACTTACCTGGAAGATGGGCAGCAGTTAATGAATCTTCTGTGCCGGCTCTGTTGCGCTCGCTAACTTTTCACGATTTAATGTCCTGCTTTCAGCGAGCTGCCGGTGCTGAGAAATCAATACATTTTAAGTACGGAACCGTACAGAAACTTGAGGCCGGTTAAAATTATTCTTAAGGAAGATTAACAATCAGGTTTTAGAGCTATTGTTCGCGGTCGGTACAATTACTCAACCCTACAATTTTTCAATATTTAGTTTGCTGCACGATATCAAGGAGATCTTACCCGTTTATAAAAGCATAAGTTTCAACTTTTCATACATTTGTGGTCAAATGTTAAATAATTATTTTTAGTTTCGGATTTTTTCTAAAAAATCCGAAACTTTTTTTTAATTTTAATAAACCTCATCTAGAGAATAAAAAAATATTTATTAGAGTATTTTGCCAGCACATCTTGTCTAGTTGATTGAATGATTAGTTTGGCTACATAAAATTTATTTTTTGAACATTCATTGGTTGCAATTCATCACCATGCTTTCAAATAATGCTGTTGAAAATTCAACAAAAAATCACGATTTTATATCTGTTGAAGAAAGAGAGTCTTTTGAAGCTTTTCTGAGCTACCTTTGGAAAAACTACGGGGTTAACTTCACGGATTACAAACGCCATAGCTTGATGCGACGAGTCGGGCAGCGAATGAAATTTGTTGGGATATCAAGCTATAAGGATTATATCGAATACATAAAAGCGTATCCAGAAGAGCCAAAAGCTCTGTTTGAGTTCTTACCCGTTAATTACACGCATTTTTTCAGAGATGCAGAGACTTGGGATTATATTGCTACCCAAGTTATTCCGCAGATTCTTGATAATAAAAAATCTGATGATTTAATTAAGGTTTGGAGTGCTGGGTGTGCATCTGGAGAAGAAGTTTATACCCTAGCAATTTTACTAATTGAAGCCTTGGGAGTCGAACAATTTAACCAGCAAGTTCGGATTTATGGAACGGATATCGATCCAGAAGCGATCGAGCTTGCTCGTCAGGGCAGATACTGTAAAAATAAAATTATGGGAGTTCCCCCGGCTTTCCGAGAACGATACTTTGAAAAAATCGATCAAAACTATATCTTTCGCAAGGAATTACGGCAGCCAATCATCTTCGCCCAGAGGAGCCTGCTTGACGATGCTCCTATTTCTAAAGTGGACTTATTGGTGTGTCGCAATACGTTGATATATTTTAACATCAGGGGACAAAATCGAGTTTTATATCGCCTTCATTTTGGGTTAAAGGATACTGGATTTTTAGTTTTAGGCAATCAAGAAAAACCAAATTCTGGAATTGACAATATTTTCTTTTCTACATTCAGCCAGAAACATCGGCTTTATAATAAGCTTTCAATATCTTATTCAGCTCACCAATTAATTGAAGCATTTCAACAGAGGAAACCTAGAGAGTTGTAAAATTATTGATGCCGCGAACGGGGAGACGTTGAAAAACGTTAAAAAAAACCACACTTTTAACCTCTCTCCCTCACAACCGGCCCATCAATTTATTAAACGAACCCAGCAAACAGGAAAACAAAATCAGAACAGGAATAATTTCCAGCCGGCCCATCCACATAAATAAAATTAAGATAAGCTTGCCTAGCCAATGCAAATCGGGATGGGAAATTCCTGTGGATAAACCCACACTTCCCAACGCAGAAGCCGCTTCAAAAATGACATCGCTTAATGCGTACTGAGGCTGTACGATATGCAGCAAAATCAGAACACCGGCAGCCAAAAGCCCCACCCAAAGCACTGCCAAAATAGCCGCCCCTTCTACCAAACGGTTGGCTTCAGGTTCGGTACTGCTTGAGCGCGTTTCTCATCTTTCTCAATGATTGATACCCGATGACCATCTTTAAGCGCTAATTCGACTAAGCGAGAGCCTTCCGGGCCGGCTCCTACGATAATTAAGTACATCGCAGGCCGCTAAAAAATAAAGTGCTTTTAAGTGTGCCGGTGAACGCCAATCTTGATCATATCTAACTCGATTCTGAATCTAGCCCTCTCTCTTTAGAATGATGCTTTTATATTGATTTTTGCAAATCTAAAGTTTGATACTTTTTTACGAATTTTGCCTTAATCGGTTCAACAGATTGATGAGCAGAATTGATCTGAGAGTTGCTCTCTCCCTCTTTGGTTTCCCTTTACCCTTTTGCTTGTTGCCGGCGCTGGGCAAACCAAGATTGCAATTGCTGCCGGCAAGCAGATTCTAAAATGCCGGCAAGCACCGGCAAGCGATGATTAGAACTCGCACTGTCTGGTATATTTGCCACTGTGCGAATCGCGCCGGTTTTGGCATCATCTGCCCCATAAACGAGCAGATTTAACCTTGCATGAACAATCGCGCCGGCACACATGGGGCACGGTTCTAGGGTGACATAAAGCGTGCAATCATTAAGATGCCAAGTTTGCAAAAATTGGCCGGCAGCCCGTAAGGCAAGAATTTCAGCATGAGCAGTGGGATCTTTATCTCGCTCTTTACGGTTCTGCGCTTCTGCAATTAATGTGCCGGCATTGTCCACAATTAACGCCCCCACCGGCACCTCGCCGGCATCTCCGGCAGCTTGTGCAAGTTCTAAGGCGCGACTCATCCAGTGCCGGTGAATCTGATAGGTTGGATCATCAATTAGCATCTCAGATTTGAATTCTGGGGCTGCACAAACAATGCCGGTGATTATCTAAACAGCCGGTTGCTGAGTTAGCAGGGGTTCTAACTGTCCCTGACTATCTAACTGATAAAGATCATCACACCCACCAATGTGTTGGTTGTTGATGAAAATCTGCGGCACACTGCGGCGTCCATCCGCCCGTTCAGCCATTTTAACTCTGGCTGCGCCATCGCCATCAATTTTGTATTCAGTGTAATTAACACCTTTCCACCAAAGTAATAGTTTTGCGCGGATGCAATAGGGGCAAGTTTGCCAAGTGTAGATTTCCACATTGGCTTTGATGCGTTCTGGATGCCGGCCAAGAACAGGGTTAAGAAAATCTAGCATTTTTAAACCGGGTAAATTGTAAGTGAACTGTCTATAGCCTAGATCATTCCTCGTCAGGAAATCTAATTTCCTGTAAAAATAAATATCCTTCTATTGATAGAAGAACGCAGGAAAACTTTAAATGCCGGCAATATTCTAAAAAATTGATTAACTTCCCCTATCAGTTGTCTAGAAATGCTGAAACGCATCTCTTAAAACCTCTTGATGAATCAATGCCCGATCAACCAAAGATTGAATCTGCCCTTGGGAAAGGGGATCGCCATTGGCATATTCTTCTATCCAACGCTTGCTAATGAGTGTGGCGTCTTCAGGGATTTGGGATAATTCCCATCCCGGCATTTCGAGTTCTGCCATGAGTTGAGTCACTTTGGGATCATAACTAAGGGCAAAACACCGGCACTCTTCCGCCGCCGCCATAATTAAGCTGTGAAGGCGCATTCCGATTGCCATTTCTACTCCCCGAAACACGCCTTTTAATTGTTTGGGGTCTTCCAGCCTGAGAATATGAGAAGAACCGGCTAATTGCGGCTGAATGAATTCAGCGATTGCCAAATCTTGAGAAGCCTGAAATGGGATTAGGAGAATACAAGTTTGGGTGGCTTTCTGGAAGTCAATCAGGGCGCGAGTGAGAATTTGCAATCGTGCGGGGGTGAGTTGAGGATGCGATCGCAGTGTTACAGCCACTCTAGGGGCCGGCAAATCCCATAAACCAGGCACAGGCGATGAATCTAGCGCCCAGACGGGATCGGGTGCCATACAGCAAGGAATATCCCAGTCTAACAGCAGGCCGGCAGAGGCGCGATCTCGGACGCTGACGACGTTGCAGCCGGCGAAGGCTCGTTTTGCCATTTGGCGAGTTAAGGGGCGCTTCAAGGGGCCAACGCCTTGCGCCCAAGCAATCGTTTTCAAACCCAAGCGCTGCGCTAATCCCATCAAGCCGGCATAATAAACCGGGCTGAGGGCGCTAGTCACATCTTGAATTAAACTGCCGCCGCCCCAAATAAATACATCAGACTGGCGCAAGGCGGCAAATACCAACCGGGCGTTCATCCGATCCACGGCTGCCACCCCATAGCGTTCACGGGTTTGCGCCGGGTTGCCAGAAAGAACAACCGGCGTCACATCAGCCGGTAACATTTGCAACAGCGACGCCAACAGCGCTTCGTCACCGCCGTTGCCTTTGCCATAATATCCGCTACATACTGCTCGAATCTGCCCCATTTCACTTCCTAGCTGTGTTCGCCCCTTGTTCAGTTTAGGGCAGCCGTTGCCAGCAAACTTCAAAAGACAACGCTTCGCGCAACAATCAATCGGGGTAGCATAAACAACATCTTCTGTGTCCGTTATTTTTATGCACGCGCTTTCGATTCCCACTTGGATTATTCACGTTTCCAGCGTCATTGAGTGGATTGCAGCCATTTGGCTAATTTGGACGTATGGCGAAGTTACCGGCAACCGGGCTTGGTGGGCGCTGTCTTTAGCGATGCTGCCGGCATTAATTAGCGCCATGTGCGCCTGTACTTGGCACTTTTTTGACAACCCAGAATCCTTAGAATGGCTTGTCACCCTACAAGCAGCGATGACAGTGGTGAATAACTGCACCCTCTGCATCGCCGGCTGGTTAATTTGGCGTACAGGAGACGCTGCCGGCAATCAACAGCAACTTGAACAAGAAAAGGGTTCTCGCCCTTCTACCACACCAAAGGAATTCGAGGGATGATTTCTAAAGAAACTTTGTTTGCTGTGTCCTTGTTTCCTTACCTGGGATTCTTGTGGTTTGTCACCCGTTCAGGGCAAATGCCCCGGCTGGCGCTGATCGGGTTTTACATGACTTTGGTTTTTGTTGCCGTTACCATTCCCGCCGGCATTTATGCCAAAGTTGTTTATCACGAGTCTTTAGCGAATATAGATTGGTTGCATGGCAGTGCGGAAGTGTTCTTAACCCTGTCAAATATCTTGGTTGTGCTAGGCTTTCGGCAAGCTATACTTGACAGCCGGCAGTCATTAAAATAGAAAGCTTAAGCTCGCGCTCGACCAGATAAATTCCGGGGTGCTGCCGGTAAATCTAAACTTCCATGCTGCCTCACCAAACCAAACACCGCTATTCATTGGGTAACAACATTTCCGATGATCGATTTGCAGCAAGACAACCAGAGTATGTGTACGCACACCCTTACAGGTCATTCTGATGGGGTTAAGTCCGTCCTGATCAGCCCGGATGGGCAAACCTTGATCAGTGGGGGGGAAGACGGCACGATCAAGCTGTGGCAGCTACACACCGGCGAACTGCTTCGCACCCTCACCGGACACACCTACGGGGTAAAGTCACTGGCAATTAGCCCTAACGGACAAACGTTGGTGAGTGGGGGGGGCGATGGCACGATTAAGTTGTGGAAACTGCCGGCTGCTGAATTAATTCGCACCCTAATTGCCGGTTACTCTCGCTTAGATTCTGGCTGGATGCCGGTGGCTATCAGTCCCGACGGTCAAATTGTGGCAAGTCATAGCAGCAGCTACAGCCAGACGATCAAGTTGTGGCAGCTAGACACCGGCGATTTGATTGGCACTCTAACCGGCCATGCCGGCTCTGTAAAGTCCTTTGCCTTCAGCCCAGATGGCCAAACCCTCGCCAGTGATGGGGCAGATAACACGATTCGACTCTGGCATCTGAACACTGAAGAACAGATTAATACGCTTGCCGGTCACACCGGCGGGATTTATTCGATCGCGATTAGCCCCGATGGCCAGACTTTGGTCAGTGGCGGCGTTGATCAAGTCCTGAAGATTTGGAATTTGCACACCGGCAAACTGGTACGCACCCTTTCCGGGCACTCTTACTCAGTTAATTCGGTTGTGATTAGCCCAAATGGGCAACTGCTGGCTAGTGGCGGTTATGACGGAATTATTAAAGTCCGCCAGCTGGCAACTGGAAAACGGCTGCAGATTTTTTCAGGTCATTCGGGTTCTGTAAATTCTGTAGCGGTCAGTCCGGATGCTCAAATTCTGGTCAGTGCAAGTGCTGACAAGACGATTAAAATTTGGCAGATCGCACCCTAGAGCGTCGGTCACGGATGTAAAATAAGGTCAAACAACCAGTTTTTTTAGCTAGAAAAACCATTTTTTCGAGTTTGACAACGATTAGAAATCGGGTTTTTAAAATGAGTTGACCGGCTCTCTAATCGCAAGTTCACCAGCAAGAACAGACAATTTAAAAGGCCGGCTTAGCAGAGTTGGGCAGAGGAAAGTCTGTGGAAGCTTTACCATAGGATCAGGTTGCTCTGCTGCCCAGTATGACTTTTTGTCTTAATCCCTCGTGTTCACATCCAAAAAACCCTGAGTCCGTCTCGCATTGCCAAAAGTGCGGGTCGGCTTTGTTGCTCAGAAATCGTTACCGTGCCCTCACTCCCATCGGGCAAGGGGGATTTGGCATCACCTATCTTGCCGTAGATGAAGACCGGCTGGGAACCCGGTGCGTGATTAAACAATTCGTGCCGAAAATCGAAGGAAGTGGTTCCCGGCAGCAAGCTTCCTTAGAAAAGGCCATCCAGCTATTTAACCAAGAAGCACTGCGACTGTGCGAGTTGGGAGAACACCGGCAGATCCCGACGTTGCTGGCTTTCTTTGAACAAGACAAACGCTTGTATCTAGTGCAGGAGTTTATCGACGGACAAAATTTGTGGCAGGAATTGGACGAACAAGGCGCTTTCAGCGAACAGCAGGTGCGGCAGGTATTAACCCAGATGCTGCCGGTGCTCAAGTTTATCCACGGCCATCGCGTGATTCATCGAGACATCACCCCAGCCAACATCCTGCGCCGGCATCGTGATGGCCAATTAATGCTGATCGATTTTGGAGTTGCCAAGCTGTTAACCCGCACCTCGATGGCGCAAACCGGCACAAAAATTGGCACGCACGGCTACGCACCCCTGGAACAAATGCGGAGTGGTAAAGCCTACCCCGCAAGCGATATCTACAGTTTGGGCGTCACCTGCCTGCACCTGCTGACCAATGTGAAACCGGAACATCTTTATGATCCACTCACCGGCTGGACGTGGCGAGAGCATTTATTCAATCAGGGGAAAGCAATTAACGACCAATTCGGGCAAATCTTGGACAAAATGGTTCAAGACATGGTTCGTGAACGCTATCAATCTGCGGAGGAAGTGCTCAATGAACTCAATGAACTGCCGGCAACTTCTGTATTACCCAGCAGCACCCCCGCTCCTATCCCGGCACAGCCGGCAACGGCTTCTGCTTCTGTAAAAAAATCAGGGGAAAATCTCATTCAGGCCACAGTTAATCCCCCAGCAGCAGTCTCTAAGCCGAGAAGTCGCGGCTGGCGATGCGTGCAAACGCTGCAAGGTCACTCTTCATGGGTCACCTCTGTTGCTATTGGCCTGAACAGCCATATCCTGGCCAGTGGTAGTTTAGATGACACGATCAAGATTTGGAATTTGCACACCGGCGAATTATTGCGGACTTTATTTGGGCATTTAAATGCCGTGAATTCGGTTGCGATTAGTCCCAATGGTCAGATTGTTGCCAGTTGCAGCGATGATGGCAACATTAAGCTGTGGGAAATATCCACCGGCCATTTGTTAAGCACCCTGGTTGGACATTTAAGAGATATCAATTCGGTTGCCATCAGTTCAGACGGTCAAATTTTAGCCAGTGGCAGTGAAGACAGAACGGTTAAGCTGTGGCAGTTAGTCGAGGCAGTAGAACAGCAGCAGTCCTACCCCGCACGCAACCTTTCCGGGCGTTCGGGTATGGTTAAATCGGTTGCCATTAGCCCGGATGGACACTTCATTGCCAGTGGGGGTTTGGATAATAATATCCATATTTGGAACTTGGCAAATGGGGAAGTATTTAACACACTTTCGAGTCATTTCAACTCGGTAAATTCAGTTGCCATTAGTCCAGATGGGAAAATTCTTGCTAGCGGGAGTAAGGATCAGACAATTAAGTTGTGGTCAATGGCTGCCGGCGCTACGGCACCGTTACGCACGCTTTCCGGTCATGCCGGCATGGTAAATTCTGTGGTTTTCAGTCCTCAAGGCAGCACCCTGATCACCGGCAGCAGCGATAAAACGATCAAGCTGTGGCACGTTGCCACCGGCAAGCTGCTGGGCACGCTTTCCGGGCATTTAGGCGCTGTTAATGCGGTGGCAATCAGTTCAGATGGCAAGACAATTATCAGCGGCAGTTGGGATAAAACCATTAAAATCTGGCGTTGGTTTCCTTGAAGAAAGATTAGGGGCAAGCTACTAAAAAAAAAGAACAGTCCAAAATCTAAAATCCAAAAGATATGAGTTATTGCCTTACTCCCAACTGCCCAAATTCCCAGAATCCTGAAGGGACAAAGTTTTGCCTCAGTTGTGGTTCTAAGTTGCTGCTCAAAGAACGCTATCGCGCCATTCGACCGATTGGAGAAGGAGGTTTTGGACGCACCTTTTTAGCCGTGGATGAAGACCGGCTCAACGCACGCTGCGTGATTAAACAGTTTTTACCGCAATTTCAAGGCACGACGGCGATTCAAAAAGCAACGGAACTTTTTAGCCGGGAAGCGGTGCGATTGGATGAATTAGGGGAACATCCACAAATTCCGGCGTTGCTGGCATATTTTGAACAAGATAAACGGCTATATTTAATCCAAGAATTTATTGATGGGCCGAATTTATTGCAGGTATTACAACAGCAAGGTGCTTTTAGCGAACAACAAATTCGGGAATTCTTGCTTGATTTGTTGCCGGTTGTGCAATTTATTCACGAGCATCAAGTTATTCACCGCGATCTCAAGCCGGATAATATTTTACGGCGCAACAAAGATGGCAAATTGGTAATCGTTGATTTTGGCGTGGCGACGCAAGGCACCGGCACCGCACTCGCTCAAACCGGCGGTACCAGAGCCGGTACTCAAGGTTATGCGCCAATGGAACAACTCCGGGGTGGGCAAGCGTTTCCGGCGAGCGATCTTTACAGTTTGGGTGTGACTTGCATTCAATTGCTAGTGGCACGAATGCCAGATGAATTGTATAACCCGGTGGATGGGAATTGGATCTGGCGAGAAATTCTTGCAAAAAAAGGGGCATCTATCAGCGATCATTTGGGGAAAGTTTTAGACAAAATCTTGCAAGAAAGACCCAGTGATCGCTATCAGTCTGCGGCTGAAGTGTTGCACGATTTAAATGCTGCCTCCCCCGTCATGCCGGCAAAAATTTCTCCCAAATCTTCATCAACAACTGCTCAGCCGGTAAAATCCGATATTATTGCCCTGGAATTGGAAGCACTGAAGTCTCAAATGAGTCAAGCTCAACCGCCGACTAATCTGCCGGCTGCCGGCAATCAATCTCCTCCATCCAAAAAATCTGCCGGTTTTGACCCTGTACAGGCTGATCTAGAGTCTTTAAAAACCGAGTTTGGGCAACAAAGTTAATTTCTCACAGTATTTTTAAATTGCCTATTTTTTCACAGAAACTTTAAGAAATTTATATAATTTCGCTGGCTCAACTTCATCTGCTGCTGTCTCACGGCAGGCTGCCGGTAACATTTGCGGTTTTTCAAAAAAACAAATTTTGCAAAAGATATAATATAAATCATACCAAACTTTTTATCTAATATCTAAACCCTGCATTTTTTATGAGTTACTGTCTTAACCCAGACTGCCAAAATCCCCAGAATCTTGAAGGAATGATGTTTTGCAAAAATTGCGGAACAAAATTGCTGCTCAAAGATCGCTACGCTGCGATTGAAGTGTTGGGTGAAGGGGGATTTGGCAGAACATTTATCGCCGAAGATTCAGACCGGCGCAATGCTCGATGCGTGATTAAACAATTTTTGCCCTTATCACAAGTTCAGCAAAATTCTGGCTTATTGCAGAAAGCAACGGAAATGTTTACCCAAGAAGCGAGACAGTTGTTGCAACTTGGAGATCACCCGCAGATTCCCGCTTTATTTGCTGACTTTGAACAAGAAGGCCGGCTGTATTTAATCCAAGAATTTATTGATGGGCAAAACTTATTACAAGAATTAGAGCGAAAAGGCGCATTTAGTGGAGAAGAAATTGAAGAACTGTTGCTAGATATCCTGCCGGTGCTCCAATACATCCACGACCGGCAAGTGATTCACCGAGATATTAAACCCGAAAATATTCTCCGCCGTAAAAGTGATGGCAAATTAGTGCTGATTGATTTTGGCGTTGCCAAGCAATTAAGCGCCAGCGTTTTAGTTAAAACCGGCACAAAAATCGGCACAGAAGGTTATGCACCCATTGAACAATTGCGAGGCGGCAAAGCCTATCCCGCCAGTGATATTTACAGTTTAGGTGTCACCTGCATTCACCTGCTCACCGGCACCCCCCCCGATGAGCTTTATGATCCGATGAAAGGCAATTGGTTGTGGCGATCGCACCTCATGGAAGAGGGAATCGCTGTCCGTGACCGATTAGGAAAAGTTATCGATAAACTGCTACAAGATTGGGTCAGCGATCGCTATCAATCTGCCGGTGAAGCAATCTCTGACCTTTATTGGTCGCCGGCTTCATCCTCAAACTCGAATTCTCCCACCAAAATTCAACACCCAAACACCGGCATTCCCCAGAGTTGGCGCTGTGTTCATACCCTTGCCGGTCATACTAACTATGTCATTGGAGTTGCGATCAGTCCCGATGGCAGAACCCTCGCCAGTTGCAGTTATGATAAAACGATTAAAGTTTGGCATTTGGGCAATGGTCAACTATTAGGCACCTTAAATGCTCATGCCGCCTGGGTAAGTTCCCTCGCCATTAGTCCCGATGGCAAAACCCTTGTTAGTGGCAGTTTAGATAACACCATCAAACTGTGGGAAATCGGCAGTGGCAACCTGAGAACCACCCTCACAGGTCATTCCGGCTATATCATTTCCCTCGCCATCAGTCCCGATGGCAAAACCCTTGCCAGTGGCTGTTTTGATAACACGATCAGGCTGTGGCATCTGGAAACCGGCAACTTAATTGGCACCCTCACCGGACACACCGGCTATGTAGAATCTCTCGCCATTAGTCCGGATGGGAAGCGGCTTGCCAGTGGCGGTGGCTTTGATGACAACACGATCAATTTATGGGATTTAAGCAGTGGCAACTTGATAGATACCCTCAAGGGTCATGCTGCCTCGGTTCGTTCCGTCGCCTTCACTCCAGATGGTCAGCGGCTTGCCAGTGGCAGTGAAGATAAAACGATTAAAGTTTGGGATTTAAACACCAAAACAGTAGACTATACAATTGCGAATAAATCTGGCTGGGTGCAAGTGGTGGCGATTAGACCCGATGGGAAATTACTTGCAACCGGCAGCCGGGATAGCACGATTCATTTGTGGCATCTTGATAGCGGACAATTGCAATATACTTTGAAGTGGCATTCCGGGCCGGTTACTTCTCTCGCCTTCAGTCCAGATGGGACACGGCTGGCGAGTGGCAGTTGGGACAATACGATTAAAATTTGGCAAGCTGAATAGAAATTGCCGTGCTATTTGCGAATGCTATTCTTGCCAATCTTCTCCACCGGGTAATTGAATTAAATACTCACCTAAAATATCTGGTAAATTATACGCTGAATGTACATAAGTAAGCTTCAGCAATTGCTTTGCTGTTAGGATAATTTGCGGCTTATCCAGCATCTCTGAAAGTTGAGAAGGTCTTAAGCGTCCTCCTAGCACTTCTACGCTAGCCGGACGGATGGCAGCGGCTAGTGAGTCTTGAAGAATTTGCTCCCATTCATCAATTTTGATGTAGTGTGAACTTTTATTATCTTGCAGGTTCAAATCTTGAATTTGTACAATCGAATCAGAGATAAAAGCAACCCAGGAATTTGTCAATCGTCGCTCAACCTGATTTTTAATTAAGTGAACAAACAGCCTGATTAAAAAAAATTAGATATTTCGCAGAGTTGCTTTTTGACTCATCCAATCTAGCTCATCCACAATAGCCAAAGCGTCTGCATAGCGACCTTCAAGGATACTACTTCTCAAATCTATAAGTTCTTGAGTCATAAAACTTTTCCGCACAGCCGGCATTTCTGCCCTGAGTTTAGCGCATGACGCTGCTTGCAAGATTAAGTCTGGATAAAACAAGATAAAATAAAGAAATCAGATTGGCTCTGTCATTAACGATGCCTGTTCTCTCCCCTGAATTAAAACAAAGATTATCAGCGCCCCTCAAAATCGGTAATTTTGAGGTCAAAAGTCGCGTCCTGCAATCGCCACTATCCGGCGTTACAGATATGGTATTCCGTCGCTTGGTGCGCCGGCACGCACCCGACTCGATGATGTACACCGAAATGGTGAACGCCACCGGCTTGCACTATGTGCGGGAATTGCCGAAAATTATGGAAGTTGACCCCAACGAACGCCCGATCAGTATCCAATTATTCGACTGCCGGCCTGATTTTTTGGCACAAGCAGCCGTGATGGCTGTTGAAGAAGGCGCGGATACTGTTGATATCAACATGGGATGTCCGGTTAACAAAATTACCAAAAATGGTGGCGGTTCTTCCTTGCTGCGCGATCCAGAAACAGCAGAAGCAATTGTTCGCGCCGTGGTGGAAGCTGTTGCAGTGCCGGTAACGGTTAAAACCCGTATTGGTTGGACAGACAACGAAATTAATATTTTGGAATTTGCCAAGCGCATGGAAGATGCCGGCGCACAAATGATCACCATTCACGGTCGCACTCGCGCTCAAGGATATAATGGTGCGGCAAAGTGGGAATGGATTCGGCGCGTGAAAGAAATTCTCTCAATTCCTGTAATTGGAAATGGGGATATTTTTTCAGTTGATTCCGCAGTTCGGTGCTTAGAAGAAACCGGCGCAGATGGAGTCATGTGTTCGCGGGGAACGATGGGTTATCCCTTTTTGGTGGGAGAAATTGATCACTTCCTGAAAACCGGCATAGAAAAAGCAGCACCCACTGCGATTGAACGCTTGGAATGTGCCAAAGAACACCTGCAAGCCCTTTATTTATATAAAGGTGAACGCGGGGTACGGCAAGCGCGGAAACACATGACTTGGTATGCAAAAGGTTTCCCGAATGCCGGGGAGTTGCGTGATAAATTAGCGCGAATGGAAACGGTAAGCGAAGGGTGTGATTTAATTGATCGGGCGATTGATTCTTTGAATGCCGGCGCTGAGTTTGCCAATGAACCTCTTACATTGGCAAATATCGGATAAGGTAATAAAGATAGTTTAAGGCTTAGAGAAAAGCTTTAATTGCTATTAACAAGATTGCTTGACGGGAATCTCAATCACAAACTTAGCTCCCTCTCCGGGGGCTGAAAAACATCGCAAACTTCCGTGATGTTTTTCTACCACAATTTGGTAGCTAATCGACAAACCTAAACCTGTTCCGCTGCCGATTGGTTTGGTCGTAAAGAAGGGATCAAATAGCTTGGAACGCACCTGTTCGCTCATGCCTGGGCCGTTATCAGAAATCGCAATTCGTACAAATGTTTGCTCGTTTGCAGATGAACGAGCAATGACTTCTGTGTGAATTTTAATTTGGTTAGAGTTGGCTTTAATTTCTTCTGGGGAGTGGTGTTTATTGTATTCCTCAAGGGCATCAATGGCATTTGTCAAGATATTCATAAACACCTGATTGAGGGAGCCGGCATAACACTCAACTAAAGGCAAGCTGCCATATTCTTTGACAATTTCGATGGGGCGGCGCTCTGACTTCGCTTTCAAACGATTGGCGAGAATTAGCAGCGTACTTTCAACACCTTCATGAATATCGACCTCCTTCATTTCCGCTTCATCTAATCGGGAAAAAGTCCGGAGAGAAAGGACAATTTCGCGAATGCGATCTGCTCCTATTTTCATTGAAGATAAGAGCTTGGGTAAATCTTCTTGCATGAAATCTAAGTCAATAGCTTCGATTTCTTCCTGAATTGCCGGCGTAGGATTTTGATAAGTTTCCTGGTAAAGCTGTAGCAGTTTTAGTAAATCTTGCGTGTAATCATTTGCATGGGTGAGATTGCCGTAAATAAAGTTAACCGGGTTGTTAATTTCGTGAGCAACTCCCGCGACTAACTGCCCTAAAGAAGACATTTTCTCGCTTTGAATTAACTGGGTTTGAGTGCGTTGGAGTTGGTGCAAAGTTTGCTCCAGTTCGTGGGCTTTGGCGCGGCTTTGTTCGTAGAGTCGGGCTTGATCCATTGCGATAGCCAGTTGATCGCCAACCGCTTGCAACAGTTCAACTTCCTCTTCACGCCACAGCCGTGGTTGAGTATGATTGCAGACAATCACCCCAATGTCTTCGCAAGATTGCGTTTGAATAGGCAGTGAGAACGACGAATTAATTCCCAGGAACAAATAAGTTGCTTGCACTTGCGGATCGTCAATTGTTCTGATATCGTCTGCCCACATAGTTTTCCGCTGCACAATATGGGACAAGATTAGGTTCATTGACTCAAGTGGATAAGAACCCAAAAGTGATGGCAAAGCGGGATTTCTTGCTTCGTGTACGGTTTCCCAAAGACCGGGAAACAATTGGAGGCGAACCCAGTTAAAGGTACACCAGTCTATCTGCAAAAGATTGCGAATTTCTTGAACGCTTGTTTCTAAAATAGTATCTAAATCAAGAGAATTGCGAATTTGACCGGCAAGCCGGTTTATCAGTTTTTCTCGCATTGCTTGCTGTCTGAGTGCTTGCTCAGAGCGCACTAAAGCCGCTTCTGTCTCCTTGCGATCAGTGATATCTGTCAGCATTCCTAACGCGCCGGCATAGCGTCCCTGTTCATCTGTTAACGCACTGCTGGAGATAATTACCCAAAGAGCGCTGCCATCTTTGCGGAGGAACTTAAAATCGTGCTGTTCATTAATCCTCTGACGCCGAAGTTCCATCTTATCTGTGGCGATGGCGATGCCTTCTTCATCCATGAAAGCAAACATGGGTTGCCCCATCACTTCATCAACTGTATAGCCCAACATATCGGCCATCTTTTGGTTAATAAATGTTGTCTTATTATCCGCATCAACACTCCAAATGCCTTCGCCGGCTGTTTCTACAATGCGTCGAAAACGTTCCTCACTGTCGCGTAATGCCTCTTCTATCTGCTTGCGCTCGCTAATATCTCGTGACATTCCAATAAGGCCAACTACATTTCCTTCCAAGTCGCGCCAAGGACTTTTGGAGGAAAGATAAGTTTTGATTTGGCCATTTTCTGGGGCTTCCTCTTCCAAAACCTCGGTCACACCTCTATTGATAATTCTGAGGTCATTTTCTCTAAGCTGACGCGCTAGAGGAGCCGGCATTATGTCAGCATCTGTCTTGCCAATCACTTCGTCAATCGATTTTTTCAATATGCGGGCAACCGTAGAGTTCAACATCACATACCGTCCTTGAAGATCCTTGACAAAAATTAAATCAGGTGTACTTTCAAGCACGGAATTCAAGAGATTATAGCTTTGCTGGAGTTCTGCTTCTGCCTGTTTGCGCTCAGTGATATCAATAACAACAATTCCCAAACCTAAAGGTTTACCATCTGGGCCAGGAAGCGGAAAATAAGAGTTGATCCAATACCGGGTAACGCCTGGGTGCTTTTGGGTTTCCCCAGCAATTTCAATGTTAATGACTGGTTCGCCAGTGGTTAAAATTCTGTTGTAAATCGGTTCTAAAGTGGGCGCGAGTTCGGGGATAATTTCCCATATATTGCGACCTAGACACTCTGCCACCGGCATCCCAATGAAATCTGCTAGGGTTTCGTTAATTTGAACATAACGCAGTTGCTCATCAAAGATACAGAGGCCGGCAGGTGCAGTGGTAAAAAAGGCATCAAAACGAGCTTGCCGCAGGGCTAATTCTTTTTCGAGTTCTTTACGAGCTGTGATGTCTATCGAGTAGCCGATCATGCCGGTTACAGCACCGTCGCTATCGCGTAATAATGACAGTGACAAATGAGTATAAATAATTTTTCCACATTTGCAACGCGCTTTGAGTTCTACTTCATTACTGCCTTTAGCTAAAAGAGGTTCGAGGACTTCGACGTGCAAACGTGGCAACTCATCATCGGTGTAGAAAAAGGCAATATTTTGTCCGATAGTTTCTGTTGCCGAATAGCCATAAACTCGCTCCGCTCCATTGTTCCAACTGGTAATTACTCCCATCAAATCGGTCGTAATGACGGCATCGTGGATTTGAGCGAGAATTTGCGTTTGTTGCCGTAAGACTACCTCGGTTTGCTGGCGTTCTTGGATTTGTTGTTGCAGTTGCTCGTTTGCTTCTGTTAAAAGAGCAGTTCTTTCGGTTACTAACTCTTCTAGGTGTTCCTGATACTCGCGCAACGCTTCTTCAGCCCGTTTGCGCTCTGTAATTTCCACAACCACGCCGCCGACTCCCAAAACTGTGCCATCGGCCCCGGGAAGTGGAAAGTAAGAGACCATCCAATGCCGTTCTACACCAGGTTGTTTGGGTGTTTCACCGTTAAGCTCGATGTTAAGAATTGGTTGGCCGGTGGTCATCACCGTCTGAAAGGTAGCCTCCAAGATTGTGCCTACATCAGGCAGGACTTCCGGCACGGTTTTACCGATAGAGTCTGCCATCGACACCCCATTCATCTCGGCTAGGGCTGCGTTGATGTTAGTGTACCGCAGTTGCTCGTCGAGGATGACCATGCCGGCGGTTGCAGAGCTGAAGAAGGCGTCAAAACGAGCTTGCCTCCTCTCTAATTCTTTTTCTAGCGCTTTGCGTTCGCTGATGTCGCGAGTGACGGTGGCTATGCCGTAAACTTCGCCAGTTTGTGGGTCTTTGAGGGCAAAAACATTCCAAATGACGGGAATCGCTGCGCCGGTTTTAAAGTGTCTGAATTGAACTTCGCCTTCCCATCGCCCTTGTTCCATGACAGTGGGCAGAATCTGCTCTAAAACATAGGCTCGGTCTTCAGGGAAGAAAAACTCTATAATTTTGGTGTTCTTGACTTGTTCAAGGCTCTCAAGACCAATCAACTTTTGACCGGCTTCGTTCAAGTAAGTCGCTTCACCAGAAAGGTTTGAGATACCGACAAAGTCATAACTGCCTTCAATTAAAGCAATAAATTTTTGCTCTTCTTTCTCAGCTTGCTTGCGCTCGGTAATATCTTGATGGGTTCCGAGCATCCTCAGCGGTTTGCCGGCTTCATCTCGTTCTACTATCTTGCCGGTGCTAAAAATCCACTGCCATTCTCCCGATTTTCTCGGCATTCTAAATTCGGTTTGGTAGGCAGAAGTGCGCCCTTCTAAATGTAGGTTCAGCGCCTCCTGCACTTTTGGCTGATCGTCAGGATGTACCAAATTTACCCAACTATTGACGTGTGCTTCAAGCTCGCCCACCTCATAGCCGAGCATTTGTTGAAATTGAGGGCTGAAGTAAGCTTCGCCGGTGGTTATATTCCAATCCCAAACACCGTTATCTGCTGCCTCTAGCGCCAGCTTCAACCGTTGTTCGCTCAAGCGCAGCGCTTCCTCAGCTTGCTTGCGAGAGGAGATGTCCCTTGAAATGCCAACTAAGCCAATGACGTTTCCCTCTCGATCTCGCCAGACGCTTTTTGTTGTCAGATACGTTCGCCTAGCGCCGTTTATCGGCATAACTTCTTCCAAGGTTTGGGCTTCGCCGCTCACGATAATTCTGCGGTCATTTTCTTTGATTTGAGCTGCAAGTTCTGGAGGAAATAAGACACTATCATCCTTATCCAGAATTTCCTCTTTTGCTTTCCCAAACAGCTTAGTAAATGCCGAATTAACGGTTACATAGCATCCGCAAGTATCCTTGACAAAAATAATATCAGGTGTTCCTTCTATGACTGTTTGTAAAAGGCTATAATTTTCCCATAGATAACGATTAAATTGAAAGCTGTCTTGTAATATTTTTGCTACCGGCTCTGGATGAGAGTCACTCTCTACGATGTCTTCAGATAAATGACGCTTTTCGTCTGTGATGTCAAAACAAGTGCCGATGTAGCCCAGTAAATCGCCTGCCGGTGAAAATTGAGGAATGCCGGTTTCTAAAATCCACCGATATTCCCCGCCGGCATCTTTGCGGCGATATTCGATCTGGAAGTGCCGGCACTCCTCAAAAGCGCTTTGGTAAATATTTTTACATTTTTGAATATCATCTGGATGGATAGCTTCAAACCCATCACTTCCCAGTTGTTTTTCGGGAGTACCCCCTTTTAATTCCAGCCCTACCGAACTGAACAACTGCCGGTTCATCAGGGGTGAAATTCCCCCCTCTTCTCCCTTTTTAGGGAGGTTTAACCCTACTCCAACCCCTACCTTCCCTTCTTTTTTAGCATTCTCATCCGCCCAAAGTGTCACGGGGACTGGGAGGAGTGGGAAGGTCACTTCTTCTAACTTCCCAGATAGCTTTGTGGTGGGGCGATTGCGTGAGGGATTTTTGCCGTTTTGTTTTCGGGGAGTCACAGACAAAAAACCTTTTTCTAGAACTATAAGTCTTTATTTTAGAAGAACTTCTTATTTAAGTTTTTCCGTAAAATTGCGGATATTTTTTTGCCGGCTCTCCCTTAAGCTGGAATTCTCAAGAATTATCACGAAAAATTTTATTGGACACGACTCGACCTCATCCACTCTGGCGTTAAAGCGCAGGCTTTCAGAAGCTCTCAATCCCACATCCTGCAAAGAGCAAGCCAGACTCACTTCATAGATTCGTGTACCTTTGTCAACTTTCAGTTAATGATTAAAAACGCAAAAAGTCCGCATCCGCGAACTTTCTTCAAAGTGTAAATAAAAAATACAAAAAGCCCGCCGGTGCGGACTTTATTTGATCGCGCTGCAATTATCAACGCACTTAAATCTCAGTTATCCTAATTTGCTTTTAACTTGCTTTTAATTGTGATTGGATTAGCACTTAGTAGAGAGTCGCTAAAAAATAACGGCTAACCATTAAGTGCTAAGCATCACATCTAAATAAGTTGCAATCGCACTCACAAATTGTTATTAGATATCCCGCTCACTCAACTCACGGGTCATGTGTTCAAACGGCTGATCTAACCAAGCACCGGGAGTAATTCCCGCTGCTGCGACTTGCTCCTTAACAAGCTCCTTGAGAATTTCAATGCCTACAACCGTTGGCCCAATGGGTACACCTAAAGAATTATAGGTTTCCCGCAGACCTTGGAGTACCCGCTCATCGAGCACATCCGTATTACCGGCAACCAAAGCATAAGAAGCATAGCGCAGGTAATAATCCATATCCCGCAGACAAGCTGCGTAGCGACGGGTTGTGTAGGCATTCCCACCCGGACGGAGCAGTTCGGGCAATTCAACAAACAGACGAGATCCAGCTTGCTTAACCAGCGATGCTGCATTCCCATTAATCACTGCTGCCGCCTGAACCCGTGCGGTGCCGGTTTCAAAATAGGATTTTAGCTTTTCAATCCCATCCCGGTCGAAGTAACGACCCGTAACATCGTAGTTTCTAATCAGGCTTGTGACTGCGTCCCGCATTCAATTTCTCTCCCAACAATCTCAACACAGAATTTGCAACTTGTGACCGGCCTCCACACACCTAGTACCCGCTTGCACACTTGAAACCTGATAGCGAGAGCGTTTATCAACTGCTCCAGCTTGATAAGGAGTCGGGCAAGTTGACACCAATTGTCCCGCCAGTCCGCGTAGGCGTCATACAAATAGCCGATTGTAGTCTACTACAAAGCGTTACCCACAAACATATTTGCCAGCTTTTGTTCTTGATCTGTCGTTGTTTTTGATCACTTTTTTGTAACGCTTCTTTACAATATCTTCCCCATCTTTAACCCCCAGCCACTAACCCTTAAACAGGGAAATGGGCCATCAGGGATAGCGCACCCCCTCACCCACTCACCCCCACTTCCCTAGTCCCTATTGGCGCTAAGCCCAGAGTATGGTTAAATCCATCAAGCACTCTGCGCGACGAAAAGGGATATTGTATCCTTCGATACAATATACAGCCAGCCCTAATCTCTAGGATGATTCAGATTCAACAGAGTGGCAAAACCTTAGCTACCCAGGAAACAAGGAGTCGTTCATGCCCCAGACCCCTCAAGAAGTCTTGAATCTGATCCAAGAGCAAGACATCAAGATCATCGATCTAAAATTTATTGATACGCCAGGTATCTGGCAGCACTGCTCTTTCTACCGCGATTTGATTGACGAGAGTGCCTTCGACGAAGGTGTTCCCTTCGACGGTTCCAGCATTCGGGGTTGGAAAGCAATCAACGAATCAGACATGGCAATGGTGCCCGATCCAACCACGGCTTGGATCGACCCATTCATGAAAGAGAAGACTCTAAGCATGATCTGTAGCATTAAAGAACCGCGCACAGGTGAGTGGTACAACCGCGATCCGCGCACGATCGCTCAGAAAGCCGTCGATTACCTGATTTCCACCGGCATCGGCGATACCGCCTTCATTGGCCCAGAAGCCGAGTTTTTCGTGTTTGAAGATGTCCGTTTCGACCAAACCGAGAACACAGGGTACTACTACGTCGATAGCATAGAAGGGCGCTGGAATTCTGGTAAAGAAGAAGCCGGCGGCAACCTCGGTTACAAACCTCGCTACAAAGAAGGTTACTTCCCAGTCGCGCCGACAGATACGCTGCAAGACATCCGCACCGAAATGCTGCTGACAATGGCAGAGTGTGGCGTTCCCATTGAAAAACACCACCACGAAGTCGCCACCGGCGGACAAAACGAACTGGGTTTCCGCTTTGACACCTTGGTGAAAGCCGCTGACTATTTGATGACTTACAAATACGTCATCAAAAACGTTGCCAAGAAATATGGCAAAAGCGTCACTTTCATGCCGAAGCCGCTGTTTAACGACAACGGTTCCGGGATGCACACCCACCAGTCTATTTGGAAAGACGGCCAACCCCTATTCTGGGGCGACGGTTATGCCAACCTGAGCCAAACTGCTTTGCATTATATCGGTGGCTTGCTGAAGCACGCACCGGCACTGCTGGCACTCACCAACCCCACCACCAACTCTTACAAGCGTTTGGTGCCTGGTTTTGAAGCGCCGGTTAACTTGGCTTACTCTCAAGGCAACCGTTCTGCCTCAATCCGCATTCCGCTGTCTGGGATGAACCCCAAAGCCAAGCGTTTAGAGTTCCGTTGTCCGGATGCCACCTGCAACCCCTACTTGGCGTTTGCAGCCATGCTGTGTGCCGGTATTGATGGCATTAAGAACCAGATCGACCCCGGTGACTCCCTGGATGTGGACATCTATGACCTCACTCCTGAAGAACTGGCCAAGGTTCCTTCAACGCCTGGATCTCTGTTGGACGCACTCAAAGCACTCGAAGCCGATCACGAATTCTTGACGAGCACCGGCGTGTTCACCGAAGACTTCATCAATACCTGGATCGAGTACAAACTCGACAACGAAGTCAACCCGATGCGTCTGCGCCCTCACCCTTACGAGTTCGCTCTCTATTACGATTGCTAAAACCGGCCTCTTCGTATAACGAGCGCAGCAGCCACCCTATGCGGTGGCTTTTTTTTATCTCAAAGCCGGTTCGAGATTTATTCGTTACAATTATTAATAATTCCATCCCCCTAGACTTAAAATTGACCCATCCACCCCCATGTCTGACACCCTAACTAAACTCGCCTATCAAAGTTTTCAACAAGGCAAAACTTACTTTGGTCTGGCTCACAAAGCGATCAGTTCGCAGTTGCTGAACTTGGTTAGTCCTGCTAAACAGAAGACTCAACCTCTACATCCAGAACTGTTACTAAAACTTCAACAAAGGTTCAATCAACTGCTTGAAAAAGACTGGCAGGATGCCGAACAAGGGGTATATCCTTCCAGCTTGCTGTTTGATAATCCTTGGGAAGATTTTTTCCGCTACTATCCGGTGATTTTGCTAGATATGCCGCAAATCTGGGAACGCGCGAACCAGAAAAAATATCATGAATTTTCCCCAGAAATTAAGACAGAAGGTTATCCCAGCTACTACCTGCAAAACTTTCACCACCAAACGGACGGCTATTTAAGTGATATGTCCGCCAATTTGTATGACTTGCAGGTGGAAATTTTATTTAACGGCGGGGCTGATGCCATGCGCCGGCGAATTCTGGCTCCTTTAAAGCAAGGACTGCAAGCGTTTAGTTCCATCCCACCTCATCAAATTCGGGTTCTAGATGTGGCTTGTGGGACTGGGCGCACCTTAAAATTCATTCGGGGTACTCTGCCAGAAGCCTCCCTGTTTGGGACGGATCTCTCACCGGCTTACCTCCGCAAGGCAAATCAGTTACTCTCGGAAAATCCAGGAGAACTGCCGCAACTCCTACAAGCCAATGCAGAGGAGTTACCCTACCTGGATAACTACTTCCACGCATTGACTTGCGTTTTTCTGTTCCATGAGTTGCCGGCAGCGGCGCGGCAGCAGGTAATTGAGCAATGCTTCAGGGTAACAAAACCGGGCGGAGTCTTTGTGATCTGCGACTCAATTCAGGTGAGTGATTCTCCTGATTTTATGGCGATGATGGAAAACTTCCCAGCCATGTTCCACGAACCTTACTACCGGCACTACACAACGGATGATTTGGTAGAACGGCTAGAAAAAGCAGGGTTCACGAATATCACCACGGAAGTTCACATGGTGAGCAAATACTGGATCGCCCACAAACCATCCTGAGTGAAAAGTGAGCGGGATTAAGCATTTGTGGGGGCGAATTCCCTGAACTCGCCCCCCTAACCCCCCAATTCTGGGGGGAACCGGAATATTAAAGTCCCCCAGAATTGAGGGATTTAGGGGGCTAATCAACACTCGCCCCCCAATTCTAGGGAGAACCGGAATATCAAAGTCCCCCAGAATTGGGGAGCCAGTTGCTCCACTTGGGGTCTCCCCAAGTGGAGCAACTGGCGTGGATTTAGGGGGCTAATCAACCTCAAACGTAACTAGAGAAGACTTGTGTGTACACCGTAGACTCTTGATCTGCTGACGCCTTAAGAAAAAGTCAGTATCACTGGCTGAGAAGACCACTCACACGCGATACTGTTGCTTAAGCGACACCTTAACAGAGGAGGAGAGACTTGTATGACGACCAGTGAGCAAAATTTGCAAGCGGTTTCCGCTCAAAGCCCGTCAACTGAAGATATCATCACCAACAAGCTGGTTGAAGATGCGACGACAATCAATCTTATCGGGGAGATTGAAACGGTTGTCACCAGTATGGCCATCGATCAAAAGGTGATGGTTGCCCAAAGCGAAGAGGGTCATCTTTGGAAGTTTAACTACGGTAGCGTTGAGGTGTTCGTGCAACTCACCGGCACAACCGATGATGATACCTTAAGCGTTTGGTCATTTGTGATGCAGCTGCCGGCTAAGAACGAACCGCAGTTAATGCGGAAGCTGTTAGAGATGAACGCATCAGCCACATTTGAATCCCGCTTTGGCATTGTTAACGATCAGGTTGTGGTAATAGCGACGCGAACCGTAGCAGACCTTTCACCAACAGAAATTTCTAGAACGATTACAATTGTGGCGACAATCGCAGACGACAACGACGACGCGTTACAGGCGGAATACGGGCAATAGTTAATAGGGTATGGGGCATGGGGCATGGGGCATGGGATCAATGGTAAAACCCGACACAGGTAAGGTTCTTTCCTGCGCTTGTGCCCCTTCTTGGCGTTTCATACCGCTGCTGCAAGCGTCTGGGGACGTTCAGATGGCGATTGACCGTTGGTTGCTGCAACAGCATGGTGCCGGCTTGCATCCGCCAACTTTACGGTTTTATACCATGTCGCCGCCGGCTCTTTCTCTGGGATATCATCAACATCGCTGGCCGGAATTTTGGCAGCAAATCAAGTGGCAAGGGATGCCGGTGGATGTGGTGCGGCGTCCCACCGGCGGGCGGGCGGTGCTGCATCAGGGAGATTTAACCTATGCGGTAGTGACTTCAAAATTAGCCGGCAACCGCATTCAAGCGTATCAAGCAATTTGTGGATTTTTAATTGCCGGTTGGCGATCGCTGGGCATTGAGTTGCACTACGGGGATGCTGGGCGCAGTTACATTCACAACCCCAATTGTTTTGGCAACGCAACCGGCGCAGATTTAGTTACAGATGCCGGTGTGAAGTTAATTGGCAGTGCTCAATTAAGACGCGATGGCGCAATTTTGCAGCACGGATCGATGCGGCTACAACCGGATATTAAATTGTTTTCTCAGGTCTTTGGCGAAGAAGCAACACCGGCAGCGTTATCCCTAAATATGTCAATTGAAACGATTATCAATGCGTTGGTTGCTGCTGCCGGCTGCTGTTTTGGGGTTGAGTTGGTGATGCAGCCATTAACGGAGGCTGAGTGGCAAGAGATTCACCAATTAGTTCGCATCTAAGACACTTGCCAACAAAGCCTTTTGCACGTGCATTCGGTTCTCTGCCTGATCCCAAACCCGCGAATGCTCACCTTCCATCACTTCGTCGGTAATTTCTTCTCCCCGATGTGCCGGCAAGCAATGCAAGACAATCGCATCTTTATCGGCATAACTTAATAGCTGTTCGTTGAGCTGGTAAGGTTGAAACAGCGGAACGCGATCCTTTGCTTCTTCTTCTTGCCCCATACTCGCCCAAACATCGGTATATAGCACTTGGCTGCCGGTGGCAGCAGCTATGGGGTCATTGGTAATTGTAATTTCGCATTTGCCGCCGGCAAGGGTTCGCGCCTGTTCTACAACGTCGGCTGCCGGCATAAAGTCTGCCGGTGTCGCCACTCTAATATTCATCCCCGCCATTGCACAGCCTAGCAGCAGGGAGTTTGCCACGTTGTTGCCATCGCCCACATAAGTCAGGTTAATGCCTTTCAGCGTGCCAAAACACTCCTGAACCGTCAGCAAATCGGCCAAAGCCTGACAGGGATGCGCCAGATCACTCAGGGCATTAATCACAGGAATGTTGGCATAGTCTGCAAAGGTTTGCAAATCCGCTTGAGCAAAGGTGCGAATGGCCAAAACGTCTAGATAACGGTCTAAAACCCTGGCTGTATCGATCAGCGGTTCCCCCCGACTCACCTGAGTCACGCTGGGATTGAGATCCATGACTTGGCCTCCCAACTGGTACATCGCCACAGAAAAGCTAACGCGCGTCCGAGTTGAAGCTTTGTAGAACAACAAACCCAAAACTTTGTTACATTGCCGGTTAATTTTTCCCGCTTTCATCTGCGCCGCCAGTTGCAGAAGTCCTTCTAATTCCTCGTTGCTGAGGTCTGCCAAACTCAATAAATCGCGTCCTTTTAATGTTTCCATGCTCATCCTCCTCACTCCCTCCAGTAGATGCAATGGCGCGATTTCCAGCAGGTGCCTCAACGCCTGTCCGGATTCGCCACTCTGTCGATTGTCTTAAAAAGCTAGCAGATTTTTCCGCTTACAGACTAGCCGGCTGTCTGTTTCGTCATGTACTCTTAAAATTTTGAGCGGGTTCGTTAAGATGAAACTTCTCCTCTTTTTAACAGGAAGCGGCAAGGCGTTTTTCCCGTTAATTTCCTCGCCAACAGAATCGGATGCGTCGGTTACTTTGAAAATTTTTAAGTTCGTTAAAATAATTGTTTAAATTTTATTGTTTGAATCGTTGTTTTGATTAGTTTTAACTTCTATCAATTCTTGAATTTGGATCAAAATTTGATCTAATCCAGCATCTTTTGCTAAAAAATCGTCAGCTTCCAAACACAGTTGCTGACCGGCTTCTCTGTCGCTTTGGCTAATAAATCCACTCGCTAAAACTAAAATTGGCGGATTCTTTAAAGTTGTTTTGAGATGAGTAATAATCTCGCTGCCGCTAATTTTTGGTTCAAATTTAGCTCTCGGAATTGAGAAGTCTACAATCGCCAAGTCAAACTGACTCGCTTGACTTAAAAAAAATTCTACTTCAAGAAATATAGAAACTTCAAATTCTTTCCTGAAATATCGCTGGATTGCCAAGCACCAATATTCATCATCATCAAGCACGGCAACTTTATACATTTTCCTCATTACTTTCTTTGATTTATGATAGAAATGTCTAATTCTACCGCATAATTTCTTAAATTATTACATATACTGCTCAAGCAAAAATCGGCAAAAATTTAAAATAATCTTAAAATCATCGGCTGGCACTCGCTACAACCGGCAAATAAAAGCGAAGTTTTTGTTTTATATTTCTTGGTTGCGGGAGTTGACCTTTACCTAGCGTGCTGTTGCTTTCTATACTTCGCCTAAAGTCAGGTGACTTTCTGCCAAGCCCAGCAACAGACGCAGCGATTTCCAGCCTTTAAGTCTTTTTAGTGAGCTGATCGATTAATTCTAAAAGTGCCTCATAATCTGTGATGGGTTTACTACAAAAATCATTCGCGTGGGAAATTGCCAACAGGGTTTGTCGCTCTGTCAACATAGCATAGGCGGTAACAATAATAATCGGAATATGGGAGGTTGAGGGTTGAGTTTTGAGGATGCGAGACAAGTCTGCCCCACTAACTTCTTGCCCTTCCCAAGATGCCCCCGGCAGGTTAACATCCATAAGCAAGATGTCTACCTTTCCCGATTCACATTGCTTGAAAATTTCAACGGGATTGTCTGTGATAGAAACGGTATGCCCTCCCATACGTTGAATTAATTTGGCCGTTCCTTTGGCCAAGAGGTAATCATCATCTACGAGTAAAATGTTCACTCGGAACCTCTGCAATTGTTGCTGGACTGGAATCAATCGGTTTTTCCCCAATTACAGGGGGTGTTTGTGGCATCCTACATCCAGGGTAAAGTGAAAGCAACGCTTGTGCCGTACCCTAAACCAGAGCTTTCTAGCCAAATTTGACCGCCCATCAATTCCACCAAACGTTTGCAGACGGTTAAACCTAAGCCGGTGCCCCCATAGCGCCGCTTAATTGAGCCATCTCCCTGCACAAACGGTTCAAATAGCAAATTCGCTTGGGTGCTGTCGATGCCGATGCCGGTGTCAGCGACGGAAATTTCCGCAAATTGCCGGGAGAATGGCTCTGGTGCCCCAGCAGTGGGGGAGAAACCGGCACCGAGTCGTTTGATAGCCCGAATGCGAACCTCGCCGGTGCTGGTGAATTTAAAGGCATTAGAAAGAAGATTTGTCAGGACTTGCCGGAGTTTAACTTTGTCAGCCCATAGGCTTTCTACCTCACACTCAACGATCAGAGGAATATTTTTACACCGGCTGTCAATACTGAACATTCGCGTGAGTTCTTCAAGTAAGGGCGGCAGACTGACTCGTTCAAAGTTAAGATTCATCCGACCGGCTTCTATCTTGGCAATATCCAACACATCGTTAATAATTGCAACCAGATTTTCTGCAGACTGGTGGGCGACGTGGATATATTCTTTTAACTCTTCTTCGCTGTCATAAAAACCTTCTTTTAAAAGTTTCAGGTAATTGAGTGTCGAGGCAAGTGGTGTGCGTAATTCATGGCTTGTGGAGGAGAGAAAATCTGATTTTAACCGGCTGGCTTCCTCGGCGGCGGCGCGGGCGGCATTAAGTTCTTGGTTTCGCATTTCCACTAACAGCCGGTGTTCCCGTTCCCACAAATAAAGCCGGTTTTGCATCACCGCCATCGCCAAGTGAGTGCCCAAAGACTGTACCAATTCTAGTTCGTCACGCGTCCACTCTGGGGCTTGACCGAGTTTTAACTCTCGCCAAACCTCAAACGAATCACGTACCCTTGCCGTTCGTTCATCTGGGTTAAAACGACCCGCCCACAGGATATCAGTATCAATTTCATCGCGGAAGAGGGTGAGGCAACCGAGGGACTGTTGCCCGTAGCGTAGGGGCATCACCAGTAAACTGCGAATTGAGCCGGTGCGGAAACCGGGCGCAACCGACTGCAGTAAGGGTTCTTGGTAAAGATCCCTAACAATGCGAACCGAGGCGATCGCTCGCGCTTGTCCGGAGAAAGCGTTGGTATCAAATAGCCATTGATCAGCCTCATCAGCCGTGGGATGATAACCCACTCCTGCTAAACTTTCTTGTGCCATCAAATGCTGCCAGAAAGCGTGATATTCCAGCCAGATCGCTCTGCCGGCTTCAGAAGGCAAATCTGGTTGTTCGCCGGTGGTGTAAAGTTCTGGCAGTGAGGCGGTGTCCATTGGATTCAGGTAAAGTCTGCCGCCGGCACAAGCAACAGATTTTACGACTCTTCCTAGAACATTTTGCAGGATTTCTTGAATATTGAGAGGTGCGTGTAATAACTTGGAAATTTGATTAATTAAAGTTTCTCGGCGTGCCTTGGTACGAGCTTGCTCTAGCAGATTAGATTGGGCGATCGCAACTGACACTTGATCCGCGATCATCTGCACAATTTGCAGATCTTCCGATGAAAAAGTTTTGGGATCTGCGTGATGGGAAACCAGCAACCCCCACAGTTCTCCCTCGTGTAAAATCGGCACCACAAGAGACGAGTTTACCCCCATTCTTGTCAGGTATTCCACATGACAAGGATCGACAGGTCGTTGTAGTACCTCTTCAATCGTTCGTGAGCGCACTTCTTCGATGCTTAAGCCGCCGGTAGTATCCACAGAGTTGATACAGCTAAGGGTGATGCGCTGAGCTGAAACATCCACAATTGAACGCACTCGTGCCTTGACAAATAGCTCGCGGGCGTGGACGGGAATGTCGCTGGCAGGAAAGTGCAAACCTAACAGTGATGGCAGACGATTCTGATAGATGGACTCGGCTATCACTTCGCCCGTGCCATCTTCATGAAATCGATAGACTTTCACCCGATCAGTGTCGAGAAACAAGCGCATTTCTGCCACTGTTGCCGACAGAATTTCCGCTAACTCCAGAGATTGGCGGATGCGATTTGTCATCCGATTTAACAAACTTCCCTGAGTTAGGGCTTCACCTACATCCTTGTTTCTAGTTGAGGAACTCATTTGTATGACTTTCTGCTATCCTGTAAATCAATTTTACCGTTTACTTTTCTGGGGATTTAATAAGATTTCTTTTATATTTGCAAAAATCTGATTCTAAAAACCGTGCCCCACTGATTGAAGCCCTGTAAAAATTTTAGAAGATAAATAACTTTAATCAAGCCGGTTAAATTTGACATTATTTCTGAAGCGGGTGCGTAGATCATAGGGCTTTTCCTAGAAAAATTCCTAATAGACGAGGCATAGGATGCCGGCACAAAAGGTCTCGCAGTGAGGTCTATCTGCCTGCTGATGGCCGGGTTACAGGTGTTTTTTGGAAAATTCACCAACTGAGGTATTCTTTTGTTAGAGGGTTTTATATTTGCTCGCCTGTGGAGACTTAAAATTTTAACGAAGTTGGTTAAAGTTTGAGTCGCTACGACGAGGCACATCTCTGCAAGCCGATTGCTCCATTAGGCCAAACCTGGCTTGAACCGGCTCCCTGAACAAGACCTTTGCATCGCTCCCTGACAAGCCTTTTCTGATTTCAGTATCTACAATCTAGCTTTAATGGAGAGGAGATTGGGAACTTCCCGTGAGAAACTTCAGATTTCTCCTACCTGAGTTGGTGGATTTGGGGTGTTAACTTGCTGTTGCTTTAAAGAAAAGGGTAATAATTGTAGATAATTCTCCAGTCCTGAAAAACCGAAAAATTTGTTTTGTGCATCTGCCGTGTCCTTGGTGGTATGGGTTCTGCGGAGGTTTTACAAGTTAGTAGGAATGACACCATTGATGGATAAAGAAAGGGAAAAATTCAAAGAGCGAAAGAAGAGGTGCGAGATTTGGATGAACGCCATTCGGTCTAGCACTCCTATAAGTAAAGAATAGTTTCAGACTTTTTAGCTCAAGAATGAAGGGAAACACTGGCGGCAATGCCACTGAGTTGTTCCAACAGTCAAAGTTATTGTGCCCAAAAAAGAAATTAAATGGCTAACGAACGACATCTTGCGGTGCTTAAAGAAGGAACTGCCGGCTGGAATGCATGGCGGTTAGAGTCCCCCCCAAACTGCCCTGACTTGCGTAAGGCATTGTTACACCAGATGAACCTAGAAGGGGCGAATCTAAACTGTGCTGACTTACGTGAGGCTAACCTGTTCTGCGCCAATCTTGCCGGTGCGAATTTAGCGGGGGCGAACTTGGTTGCGGCTGATCTGCGTAAGGCCAATTTAGCCGGCGCTAACCTAGCCGGTGCCAACTTGCTTTCAGTTGACCTGCGGGAGGCAAATTTAGCCGGCGCTAACTTGGTTGCCGCGAATCTGCGGATCGCGTATCTCCGTGGATCTGATATGCAAGGGGCTGATTTGCGGACGGCCAACTTGCTCGGCGTTGATATGGCCAAAGTTAACCTTAGTGGTGCAGACTTGCGCGGGGCGGCCCTTAAAACCACTAATCTTCTCGGTGCGAATCTCCAGCAAACCAAATTGGGCGATGCCAACCCGGAGGGCATCACGCCTCAACTCGGTTAAAAGCCACTTATCCACTGCTGAACCCCACTGTGCAACACACGACTTTCTCATCTGTCGGCCTACCTTCAGGTTAACACTTAAAATCATCCTAAAGGTAGAGTTTCTTTCATAACAAAACAGCTTAAGCTGAGATATCTTTCTATATTGTTTTCTAGAATACAAAGAACGCCTAGGCTGAATCTACCAGCGATAAGCCAAAACTGCTACAGGCTAACGCTCTACATTTTCAACTAACACCACTAGACATTTGAATCGCCTTCCCTGGCCTTGGCACAAAAGGGTAAGCAGCCGCTAAAGCTGCAAAGGGAAAAGGTTGAGTTGCATCTACCGAGTGCCGGCACTTTTAGTATTCATGGGCCTGCACAATAGCCGCCAGTTATTATCCAACAAAAGCACTCAAAATGAGTGGAAGTTTCTAACATATTCACACGCTCGGAAAATTTGCCCAGAATTTTTATACTTTTTTAATCGGATAGCCTCATGACACTTCTTCCCACTCAGACCTTGCACTGCAATCCTTCCGACCGTAGCGCACCCAGCCTGATGGAAGACGTGTTCCGACTCTATGAGCGGGCTTTGGACGCAACCAGCACCGGCATCGTCATTGCGGACGCAACCCAACCCGACCAGCCCCTCGTTTACTGCAATCGCGCCTTTGAGCGCATTACCGGCTACTTGCGAGAAGAAATTATCGGGCGTAACTGCCGGTTTTTGCAAGGGCCAGACCCCGATCCAGTCGCGCTTCAAGAAATTCGTTGTGCCCTGCGCGAAGAGCGCGACATCCAAATAATCTTGAAAAACTACCGCAAAGATGGCACCGCATTTTGGAATGAACTGAGCATTTCGCCGGTACGCGACGCCGAAGGGCGAGTGACTCACTTTATCGGAGTGCAGACAGAGATCACCCACCGCAAACAAGCAGAAGAAGCCTTGCGGCAAACCGAAGCCAAATATCGCAGCATCTTTGAAAACTCCACCGAAGGCATCTTCCAAACCGCAACAGACGGACGATACCTCAGCGCCAACCCCGCCTTAGCCAGAATTTATGGCTACGACTCACCCGAAGAACTGATGGGATGTTGCGTCGCACACAAAATTTATGTCGATAGCAGCCGGCGCACCGAATTTACCCACCACATCCGAGAACAAGGTTCCGTCAGTAATTTTGAAGCCGCAATTTATCGCGCTGACGGCAGCGAAATTTGGATTTCAGAAAACGCCTGGGAAGTCCGAAACCAACAGGGCGAGCTTTTGTACTACGAAGGCACCGTCATGGATATCACCCAGCGCAAACAAGCCGAAGCCGCCTTGCGAAATCAAGAATACTGGCTCAACACCTTAATTGACGCCGTCCCGGATGCAGTCACCCTTAAAGACAGTCAGGGGCGCTGGGTTGTAGCCAATCAATCCGCCCTCCAACTCTTTGGCTTAGAATCGGTAGACTATCACGGCAAAACAGACGATGCCCTTGCCCCCTATATCAGCGAACCCCACAAACATCTGTTAGCCGAGATTCGGCAAATCGATGGCACCGCCTCGACTGCCGGCAACCATCACACCAAAACCCTGCCACAGCCAGATGCCTCAAGCAAAGTCTATGACACTCGCAAAGTGCCCCTGTTCAACCCGGATGGCAGCCGCAAAGGACTCGTTGTTGTCAGCCGCGACATTACAGATCGCATCGCAGCAGAAGCCGCACTGCGAGACAGCGAAAAGCGCTTCCGCACCATTTTTGAGGGCGCAGTGATCGGCATGGGACTCGCTTCTGTAAAAGGACAAAAACTCATTGCCACGAATCCGGCATTTCAGACAATGCTAGGTTATACCGAAAGCGAGTTGCGCGGCATGACGTTTAATGCCTTGACTCACCCAGATGATGCAGATTTAGAGGGCGATTGGCCGGCGAAGGGCGAACAAAACGCTTACCAAAGTGAGAAACGCTTTATTTGCAAAAATGGTAGCATCCGCTGGGTTCGGCTGAGTGTCTCCCCGCTCCGGAATGCTCAAGGCCAAGTCCAATTTATTCTAGGCGTAGTAGAAGACATTACCAATGCCAAACAAGCAGCGGTTGCCCTATTTCAACATGAAGCAAAATGGCGGTCGCTGATTCGCCATAGCTCTGATATCATCACGATTACGGATGCCGAAGGCACAATCCTCTACGCAAGTCCCTCAGTCTCAACCGTGTTGCGCTATCCACCGGAAGAAATGGTGGGGCAGTATGCCTTTGAATTTGTCCACCCTGAAGACTTGCCCCAAGCACTCGCTAACCACGAACGTCTGACAAGCAAGCCGGCAGTCTCAATTCCCCAAGAGTATCGCCTCCGGCGTGCCGATGGTTCTTGGTGTTTTCTGGAAGCGGTGAGCGTTAATTTACTCGAAGATCCGGCTGTTAGAGGGATTGTCATCAACTCCCGCGATATCACATCTCGCAAACAAGTCGAGTTGCGGCTGAGTAAAATTAATGAGTGCTTCTTGGGATTTGGCACCAATGCCGTTGAAAATATCCACCGGCTGACTGCACTGGCAGGAGAACTCTTAGGAGGCGATTGTGCGCTTTATAACCGGCTAGAGAAGATCGGGCAAACACAAGAAAAGCCCTTGCTGCACTCAGTTGGACAGTGGCACACCCCAGCTAACTATTGCCCGGTGGATCGCGCTGATGGCCATATCTGTTATGACGTGATTCAGCAAGGGAATGCTGAGGCTGTCATTATTTCTGGCTTGCAGAACACTATTTATGCCGAGACTGATCCTTGTGTAGCATCTTACGGGCTGCAAACTTACATCGGTCAAGCAGTGCGGCGCGGTGAGACTTATCTCGGTTCGCTGTGCGTGGTATATACTGAGCCGGTGACATTCACGGAGGCTGATCAAAAGCTGATGGGGATTGTTGCTGCTGCGATTGGAGTCGAGGAGGAACGCGCTGCAGCGGCTGGATTAGAACGTCAGAGATCGAAGGAATTAGAAATGGCTTTGCGCGAGTTGCAACAAACTCAGTTGCAGCTGATTCAAACTGAGAAAATGTCTTCTTTAGGGCAGTTGGTGGCTGGGGTTGCTCATGAAATTAACAATCCCATTGGCTTTGTCACCGGCAATTTAAGTCATGCGACGATTTACATCCAAGATTTGTTGGGTTTGGTAGAACTTTATCAACAAGAATATCCAGAACAGACTGCACGAATTCAGCAGGAAGTTGAGGAAATTGAGTTAGATTTCTTGATGCAAGATTTGCCTAAGCTGCTGGATTCCATGAAAATGGGGGCAGAACGCATCTGTGAAATTGTGCGAACGCTGAAAAATTTCTCCCGATTAGATGAAGCGGAAGTCAAGCCGGTTAATATTCATGAGGGAATTGACAATACACTGCTGATTTTGCATAACCGGCTCAAACCGAAGGGGTCTTTTCCAGGGATTCAAGTGATTAAAGAGTATGGGAATTTACCCTCTGTGGAGTGTTATGCCGGCCAAATTAACCAAGTTTTTATGAATCTCTTGGCAAATGCTATTGATGCTTTGGAAGAGTCATTTGCCAGTGCCGATATAGACGATGCTCAAACCGCAACCTCTGAATGTAAAATCCCTACAATTGGGATTCGCACGTTTGTTTCCGCTGCCGGTGCTATTGTCGTAGCAATCTCTGATAATGGCCCTGGCATCCCGGAAGAAGTCCGCAATAAGCTGTTTGATCCCTTTTTCACCACAAAGCCGGTGGGCAAAGGTACAGGGCTTGGCTTATCTATCAGCTATCAAATTGTGGTAGAAAAGCATGGGGGTAAATTATCCTGTTTATCTGAACCGGCACAGGGAACAGAATTTATTATGGAGCTTCCCAGCCGGCCACAACCAGATCCTTTAAATACACAAAGTTAAAAATATACTGGATTTCGTTATTTTCTCAGATGAAAAAATAAACAAACTTTTTTGTTTGCTCATGCTCAATTTTCCTAAAAATTACATTTATCCCTCGCGCCCTCATTCAATGCCGCCTGATCCACTTTTTCAAACGCTTCCACAACGTGCGAAGATTGAAATAGCGTCGGTAGCGAGTTGCGGCTTCTTTTCCTACAAGTATCAAACCTAGCCAAAAAGCGACTTCTGCTAGAACTAGCATGACTGGAACCAGAACAGCTTTAAAGGCAACAGTTAACGGCAACCACGGCACAATGGCAACAATGGCAATCCAGGGGAGAAAAGAGAAAAGAATTAAAAATAGGCCAAGTTTTTGTAAATTTCTCGACATCTGGCCGTTTAATTCTTAATTCCTGTCGTGGCGATGCCGCGAATAAACTGCCGCTGGCCGGCAAGAAATAGTAACACAACCGGCACAGTTGCAATTACTACCGCTGCCATCAGTAACGACCAGTTATTAGTAAATTGCTCTTGAAAATCTGCTAAAGCGAGTTGTACCGTTCTCAATGCCGGTCGAGTGGTGAAAATTAAGGGTTTAAATAAATCATTCCATTCACCGATAAAGGTGAACAAAAACAGCGTTACTAAAGCCGGTCGGGCTAACGGTAGCATGACTCGCCACAAAATTTGCAGCCGGTTTGCCCCATCAAGTGCCGCTGCCTCTTCCAACTCCACCGGCACAGTGAGAAAATATTGTCGCAGCAGAAAAATGCCAAATCCATTGGCCGCCGTAGGTAAAATCAGCGCTGCGTAGGTATTAATCAGGTTTCCCCATTTCAGCACTAGGAAGATGGGAATCACCAGCAGTTGAAAGGGAATCACCAGCGTTGCCAATACGATCAGCAGGATAACTTGCCGGCCTTGAAATTTTAACCGAGCTAAGGCGTAACCCGCTAAGGCCGAGGTGACAACTTGAAAGCCGGTGACTGCCAGGGCAACGAAGGTAGAATTAGCAAACGCTAGCAGGAAATTCCCGCGCCGCCACGCCTCCTGATAATTTGCCAAAGTTAGATGATTTGGCCAAATGCCTGATGTGCCGGCGGGGGTGAATGAAGAGAGAAATACTACACCCAGCGGCAACAGTACGACTGCCGCACCCATGACTAGCGCAATCAGGCTCAGCCATGTCCCGATTGTAGAAGTGTTTGCCGGCTGCGAGACAGACGCGGCGAACTTTTGGCTGTGCTGGCTTGCCGGTTTAAGTTTATCCAAACTGTATTGAGGCATGGGAGCTTATGAGATTTCCCTATTATAGGGATTAGCAATTAAAATCACTACTCTTGATTTAAGGGAAGCCTGATCAGATTTATTGCGTTATTTGTAGTTTATAATACATCTATTAAGATAAAAGCCGGTCTGAGGGAGACCCGTTGAGACGTTAAAGCTTTCCCGGAGCCAAGAACAGAGGTAAACCCTTTGTTGAAAGTATGTAAAGTAAACTATAAGCTAAGTTACATTCCACAACCTTTAACTGTTGCCCTACAGTCTACGGGTCAATCTCGTACCGGCTTACTCGTGATGAGGAGAAAAGAAACCTATGCCGCAGCTTGAGGCCAGCCCAACCATCGACTTTCAAAGCGAAAAATACAAAGACGCTTACAGTCGCATTAACGCCATTGTTATCGAAGGCGAACAAGAAGCCAATGAGAACTACATCAAACTGGCTGAAATGCTGCCCGATCAGAAGGATGAGCTGATCGGCTTATCTAAAATGGAGAACCGTCACAAGAAAGGATTCCAAGCTTGCGGGCGGAACCTTGAAGTGACTCCTGATATGGAATTTGCTCGCAAGTTTTTTGCCGGCTTGCACAAAAATTTTCAAGTCGCAGCAGCAGAAAATCGAGTTGTAACCTGCTTGCTGATTCAATCACTGATTATTGAGTGTTTTGCGATCGCCGCTTACAACATCTATATTCCCGTCGCTGATGAGTTCGCTCGCAAAATCACCGAAGGCGTCGTCAAAGATGAATACAGCCACCTTAACTTTGGAGAAGTTTGGCTGAAAGCACACTTTGAAGAATCCAAAGCGGAACTAGAAGAAGCCAATCGCCAGAATCTCCCGCTTGTCTGGCGGATGCTGAACGAAGTTGAAGGAGACGCCAGTATCTTGGGGATGGAAAAAGAAGCACTCGTTGAAGATTTCATGATTGCTTACGGCGAAGCCCTCAGCAATATTGGCTTCACCCCCCGCGAACTGATGCGCTTGTCTGCTTACGGTCTGGCTGCTGTCTAGTTCTTTACGGCCTATAAAGCTGTCTGTTTTAGCAAAATCAGTCTAAAAATCCAAGTAGAGGCACGCTAGGCCGTGCCTCTGCTATTTTAAGCAGATATGTGCTGTAGTATGTTAATGATTAAGTATCTTTAACAATTTTTGCAGTCCATGCCCGTGTAAGGATTCGGTGTTAGGTATCAGGGTAAAGGCAAGTGAAGTGAAGAATCATGTATTCTTCCCCCTCACCCCCTCACTCCCTCACTCCCTCATTACGCGTACGCGGATTAACACAATTTGTTTGCCTTTGCTCATTGCCCCCAGATTCACCGGCTCACCCATAGCAGTTCATGTTTGGTTTAATCGGTCACCTTACCAGTTTGCAACACGCCCAGTCTGTCGCCAGAGAATTGGGATATCCAGAATACGCAGATCAAGGGTTGGACTTTTGGTGTTCTGCCCCACCCCAAATCGTTGACGAGATTACTGTCACTAGCATCACCGGCCAAAAAATCGAAGGCCGGTATGTAGAATCGTGTTTTCTACCAGAAATGCTAGCTAGCCGCCGGATTAAAGCAGCCACGCGTAAAATCCTTAACGCAATGGCTCACGCCCAAAAGAATGGCCTAAAAATCACCGCTTTAGGGGGCTTTTCCTCGATCATTTTTGAAAACTTCAAATTGGAACAGCAGTTCCAGCAAATCCGCAATATCAAACTAGAGTTTGATCGCTTTACCACCGGCAACACGCACACGGCTTATATTATTTGCCGGCAGGTAGAACAAGCTTCCCAGAAACTGGGAATTGAACTGTCAAAGGCAACCGTCGCGATTTGTGGCGCAACCGGCGACATTGGTAGTGCCGTGTGCCGGTGGCTTGACTCCCGCACCGATGTGGCTGAACTGTTGCTAATCGCACGCGATCAAGAACGATTGCAAGCCTTGCAAGACGAGCTAGGACGGGGCAAAATCATGCAGCTAGAGGAAGCCCTTCCCCAAGCTGATATCGTGGTTTGGGTGGCAAGTATGCCTAAGGGCGTGGAAATCGATCCAGAGCAATTAAAGCAGCCGTGCCTGATGATTGACGGCGGCTATCCCAAAAACATGGCCAGCACAATTCAGCATCCCAATGTTTATGTGCTCAATGGCGGCATTGTTGAGCATTCCCTCGATATTGAGTGGAAAATCATGAACATCGTCAACATGGATGCGCCGGCGCGACAGCTATTTGCTTGCTTTGCCGAGTCAATGCTGCTGGAATTTGAAAAGCTGTACACCAACTTTTCTTGGGGCCGCAATCAGATTACTGTGGAAAAAATGGAGCTGATTGGTCAGATGTCCGTTAAACACGGATTTCGGCCCTTACTGAGTTACTAGCTGTTTGTCAGCAGTCAGTCGTCAGTTGTCGGTTGTTCGCTGTCAGTTGCCGGCAGTTGGCTTTAAATCAAAAAAGCCAACTGCCGGCACTGAAAGTATAACCACGCTTCCACTGACCGCTGACCGCTGATCGCTGACTATTGACTGTTAACTATGGCAACCGCTGAGCGCAGAACCTTTCTTTTAGACTTTGAAAAGCCCTTAGCAGAACTAGAGGGCCGCATTGACCAAATTCGGCAACTCGCTGAAGAAAACGGGGTTGATGTCTCCGAGCAAATCCGGCAGTTAGAAGCGCGTGCTTTACAACTGCGTCAAGAAATTTTTAGCAGCTTGTCGCCGATGCAGCGAATTCAGCTGGCACGTCATCCCAGACGCCCCAGCACGCTGGATTATATTCAAGCGATGAGTGATGAGTGGATGGAACTGCACGGCGATCGCCGGGGTTCAGACGATCCAGCACTCGTTGGTGGCGTTGGGCGTCTTGCCGGTCGTCCAGTCGTGATGCTGGGCCATCAAAAAGGCCGCGATACGAAAGATAACGTGGCCAGGAACTTTGGCATGGCATCTCCCGGCGGCTACCGCAAGGCGATGCGGTTAATGGAACACGCCAACCGCTTTGGAATGCCAATTCTCACGTTTATTGACACGCCGGGAGCATGGGCCGGCATCGAAGCTGAACATTTGGGCCAAGGAGAAGCCATTGCTTATAACCTCCGGGAAATGTTTAGTCTGGATGTGCCGATTATCTGTACGATTATTGGTGAAGGTGGCTCAGGTGGAGCTTTGGGCATTGGCGTAGGCGACCGGCTGCTGATGTTTGAACACGCGGTTTATACTGTGGCAACGCCTGAAGCCTGTGCCGCGATTCTTTGGAAAGATGCCGGTAAAGCAGCACTCGCCGCAGATGCGCTTAAAATCACCGCTTGGGATTTAAAAAACCTCGGCATTCTAGATCATTTGCTGACTGAGCCGGTTGGGGGTGCCCACTCCGACCCACTTAAGGCAGCGGAAATCCTGAAAAAGGCACTGTTGCAGCATTTGGATGAACTCTCCCAGCTCACAAGTCAGCAACGTCGGGAACTGCGCTATCAAAAATTCCGCAATATCGGGATGTTTGAAGAAGCTCTCGCTTAATTTATTTTGCTGTATTCGAGCCATACCGTCTTTAAGAGACGATAAATTCGATTCGCCGGCAGAGGTAGGGGCGGGTGAGGGCGAATTTAGAGTCCCCGCCCTTACCCATCGGCATCTAAAAGAATTCCAAAGCCTCAGTGGTATAATTACATAAGTTACAATTTGTAACAGTTTTCTCATACCGGCTCGCGTGCAGTTTTCTGACGCGGCGGGCTTGATGCCGTGTGAGGAATGCAAAGCTCAAGCCGATCGGAGATAATCAAAACATTTGATGAATTTTCCAACAAAACGACGCGCCCTGATTACAGGAGCAAGCAGTGGGATTGGTAAAGCAACAGCCTTGGCGTTCGCACAAGCCGGCATTGATGTCGCCCTTGTTAGTCGCTCACAGGAAAAACTAGAGACGGTTGCTGATGCAGCCCGTCAGGCTGGCGTCAAAGCCGGTGTTTATCCCTTGGACTTGGCTAAGGTTGAGTTAGTGCGAGAAGGGATGAGTGCGATAGCCGCTGATTTTGGCCCCATTGATATCTTGGTGAATAATGCCGGCATGGGTTACACCAACACCTTGATGGACACACCCCTAGCCGACTGGCAGCAGGTGATGGATCTAAATCTCACCAGCGTTTTTCAAAGCATCCAAGGGATTTTACCGATGATGCGCCAACAAGGGGCAGGCATAATTATTAACGTTGCCTCTGTAGCTGCCTACCGTGCCTTTCCGGGCTGGTGCGCCTACACCGTCAGCAAAGCTGGCTTAGTAGCCCTTTCTAAAACCCTTGCAGAAGAAGAACGCAGCAGCGGCATTCGCGTCACAACCATCTGTCCGGGTAGCGTTAACACCCCGATTTGGGATACAGAAACGGTTCAAGCTGATTTTGAACGTTCTCAGATGTTAACTCCAGAAATTGTCGCCAGCTCAATTTTACATACCGCACTGCTGCCTCAAGGGGCTGTGATTGAAGAAATCATGCTGATGCCTAGTGCCGGTGCCCTGTGAGTGTTGAGTTATAAATTAAACATTCGCAAGTTCGCACTCAGCTTGCCTCAGCACTTACCCTTGATGGCTAACTCTGCTAACCACTACACACCCTAATCCAGACTGCTAATGACTATTGCATCTTCCAGCGGATCGAACTCAATTATTAACAATTCCATAACACCTGACTCTGCGGATGCTGTCGGCTTCGTCCAAACACGACCCGATCGCAATACTAAATTAGACGGGGGCAAACCCGATCTCCACCCTCCCGCTGAAGAAGACAACGAGAAAATGATGGAAGCGGTGAAAACCATTCTGCTTGGCGTTGGAGAAGATCCAGAACGTGAGGGATTGCTCAAAACGCCGAAACGGGTGGCAGAGGCAATGCGGTTTCTCACCGGCGGCTACACCCAATCTTTAGAAGAAATTGTCAACGGTGCCATCTTTGATGAAGGTCATAATGAGATGGTCTTAGTCCGAGATATCGCCGCCTTCAGCCTCTGCGAACACCATATGTTGCCATTTATGGGCAAGGCGCACGTTGCTTATATCCCGAACCAAAAAGTTGTTGGACTGAGCAAACTTGCCCGCATTGTGGAAATGTATTCCCGCCGGCTACAGGTGCAGGAACGCTTAACCCGCCAAATTGCAGAAGCAGTTCAAACAATTTTAGAACCGAAGGGCGTTGCGGTTGTGATGGAAGCCTCCCATATGTGCATGGTGATGCGCGGTGTCCAAAAACCCGGTTCTTGGACAGTCACCAGTGCGATGCTGGGGGTATTTCAGGATGAACAAAAAACCCGTGAAGAGTTTCTCAATTTAATTCGCCACCAGCCAGCGTTCTTTTAGGGACTAGGGGCATGGGGCTAGGGGAGAGGGCAAGAATACTTGCTCATCCCCCATGCCCTATGCCCCATGCCCCTACCTTTAGGTTGGCGAAGCCTTGACCCATGCCCCATGCCCCCTAACCGTCAGTCTTTCAAATAATCTGGCGACTTTTGTTAAATCTTTATCTCCCGGTGACCGCTCTACGCCACTTGAGAGGTCGATACCGGCAGGTTTAACTTGGTTGAGGGCATCTGAGACGTTTTCTGGTGTTAAGCCGCCAGCAAGCAGCCAAGGGCAACTGGGATTAAATTGCTGTAAACTTTTCCAGTCTAGGGTTTGGCCGGTGCCGCCTTGCATCTGGGGGTGGTAGGCGTCTAATAGCAGAGTATCGACATAGCCGGCATAAGTCTCGGCTTGATCAAGTGCTTCTGGTGAGCGCACTCTCAAAGCTTTAATTATTTCAATATTAGGTAGCAACCGGCGCAACTGCCGGCAAACGTCTGGAGATTCGTCGCCATGCAACTGGATGCCGGTTAAATTTCCAACTGCAACGGTTTCACAGATTTGCTCATTCGTCTCATTGACAAAAACGCCAATTCGGTCAATATTCACCGGCTCGATTTGGTCTACTATTTCCCGAATTTGTAGCGAAGTGACGTAGCGCGGGGATGCCGGCACGCAGATAAACCCCAAAGCAGTGCATCCCATCTGTGCGATCGCACACCCCTGATCGGGTTTCGTAATTCCGCAAATTTTTACCCGCATCAAAAAAAGCTCTATTTCTTGTAAACTTTATACTTTTGTGTCAAAAAGACCGCTAATTGTTAACTATTAAAACAAATAGAGACAATAAACTCAACCTTTCATGTAGAAAATATAACAAACTTGTTTGTCGCACTTTATCAAGGTTAGGAGATAGTAACTTGATTTACCCAACTTTACTGCTAACATCTGCTTCAACGGCGCAGTGGTCGCCCAATATTGCAATCGTGATGGTTGTCGCCAATCTCTTGGCAATTGCTATCGGACGCTTTGCCATTCAGAAACGCGGTGTCGGCCCTCGTTTGCCCCTTGAAGTGCCCGGTTTATTTACCGGCTTTGGCTGGCCGGAATTGCTAGCAACCATGAGCTTTGGTCACTTGTTGGGTGCAGGGGCGATCTTGGGACTCAGTAACGCCGGCGTCCTGTAGGCAACATGAGGCGGTGAGGGGGAAGCCGGTGCTTTGGCTTGCTAGAACCTCACCCCACCCTTGAATTGGGGATTGAAGCATTAATCGGCAACGAATTGCAAGAAACTGCTTTAAAAGGCGATGCGCCCAATCGCTGCAAACCGGCAATCATTTAAAAAATATAAATTTAATCTAAAAAAAGACGATTCGGTTTCTTTATGACTCTTCAATTGAGAAACTGATTTCGCGATAACGACTCTATGAAATGCGCTCAAGTTGAGAGATATGTTAGCTGATGAGCAGCGTGTCCGGCAGGGGAGCCGGCGAAATCAGTAGAATTAAGGAAGCAAGCTTTAATTCTTGCACAGATAAACTGCTGCGCTCGGCAAGGAAAGTTTCATGCAGTCAGGTTGGCGAATTGGTTATCTATTTGGAATCCCTTTATATATTGATTCCTCTTGGTTCATTATTCTAGCGTTGCTAACGCTTGCCAATGGGGCGGATTGGCAAAATCAGCATCCAGAATGGGGTTCCGTTGTCGCCTGGAGTGCCGGCCTGGTGTTGGCGCTGTTGCTGTTCGCTTCCGTGTTACTCCACGAACTCGGTCACAGTTTAGTCGCGCGTTCCCAGGGCATTAAAGTTAATTCCATTACTTTATTTTTATTTGGTGGAGTTGCCTCAATTGAGCAAGAATCGAAAACACCGGGCAAAGCGTTTCAGGTGGCGATCGCCGGCCCTGCGGTGAGTTTGATCTTGTGCTTTCTGTTTAGTGCATTCGCCCAGTTCCCAGGGCCGCAGCCGGTGAAGATTATCGCAGCCCATCTAGCGCAGATCAACTTGATTTTAACTTTATTTAACCTGATTCCCGGCCTGCCTTTAGATGGGGGACAGATTGTTAAAGCAGCCGTGTGGAAACTGACCGGCGATCGCTTTGCCGGCGTTCACTGGGCCGCGAAAGCCGGTAAAGCCTTGGGTTGGACTGCTATTACTTTAGGCGTAGCAGCGGTATTGCTGGGGGGGAGAGAGGGAATTGGCGGTTTGTGGATCGCACTGCTGGGCTGGTTTGGAGTCCGCAATGCTAGCGCCTACGACCGGCTCACCGATTTACAGGAAGCCTTAGTGCGGCTAACCGCAGCGGATGCCATGAATCGCGAGTTTCGGGTGGTTGATGCTGAGATGACGCTGCGCGAGTTTGCGGATCAATATCTGTTAATTGAAGGCGGTGCCTCAGAAAAACCTTTTTATGCTGCGTCTAATGGTCGCTATCGCGGCATGATTGTTACCGATGATATTCGCTTTGTAGAGCGCAGCCTTTGGGAAAAACAAACGCTTCATCACATTGCGCGTCCGTTTGCAGACTTGATTACCGTTGACGAAAAAACGCCGATTGTGGAAGCGATCAACCGGCTGGAAGTTCATCAATTGCGGCGCATGACGGTTCTCTCTCCAGCGGGTGCAGTTGCCGGTGTGATTGATCGCGGCGATATTGTGCAAGCTGTTTGTCAGAAGTTAAACTTACCGATTCCTGAAGCAGAAATCAAGCGCATTAAGCAAGAAGGCGATTATCCCCAAGGATTACAGCTGGGGACGATTGCTAAGGCAACGGCTGATGTCGTTAGTAATCAGAAATCTTAAACGGTTGCCGGTTTGTCGCAGCGATTGAGTTTGAGGCTAGGATTCGAGGAATAGAAAAATTGACAGGACGAAATCAGGTACAGTGGGTGCAGATGAGGGGCATCCGTTGTAACCGGCTCGTCTAGACAATATTCTTTGACAGAGCAATCCCATAATTTACGCTCTTAAACTGCAACTGTCCTATAAAATTTTTAATTGAAAAGATACGCCCCAAGCCGTCAAAATGTTTCTACGCATATAGCATAGAACCTTAGAAAAGTCTAGTGTAAGCCGGCTGAATTATGAGCCTAGAGACAAAAACAACCTTGATGAGTCGGGTTTTGCAGAAAGGAGAAATTAATGCAAACCCATCCTTTGGCTGGCATCGAGTTTTTTTTGGCGCACGAACGCGCATTCTAGCCTGGTATGTCGTGCTGATGGCTTTTTCAGCCCTCGTCTCTATTTTGATTATTCGTCAAATCCTGTTTGTGCGATTAGAAAAGGGCATTGAACAGTCACTTGTTCAAGAAGTGGAAGAATTTCGCAAATTAGTTGAAGGCCGCAATCCAGAAACAGGTCAACCGTTTGGAGAGGATGTTGCTGCTATTTTCAAGGTGTTTCTGTCTCGCAATATTCCTGACCAAGATGAGTTTTTGCTTGCTATTTTAAATGGGAAACTGTACAAATATAGTCCCACAAAGATTCCCGCTCTGCTGCGTCAAGATTCAAAGATTGTTCAGCAATGGGCGCAGCTAAAGAGTGTGCAACGAGGGAAAGTATCAACCCCACAGGGCAATATCCTATTTTTAGCGAAGCCGATAGTCTTTAACGGAGAAATTCGTGGTGTGTTTGTGGTTGCTCATGCCCTCGCCGGCAAACGTCAGCAGGTGAATGAGGCCGTTGTTATTATGATTAAGGTAATAACGGCTGTATTGGCGGCAGCTTCAGCACTAGCTTGGGTCGTGGCAGGGCGGGTACTTGCGCCTTTACGCTTGCTGACAGAGACAGCGCGAGCAATTACTGAGTCTGACTTAACGCGGCGCATTGCCGTACAAGGCTCAGACGAAATTGCTGAAATTACGGTGACGTTTAATGAGATGCTTGACCGGCTGCAAGCGGCTTTTACAACTCAACGTGACTTTATAAATGATGCCGGCCATGAACTGCGAACTCCGATCACGATTATTCGCGGGCATTTAGAACTATTAGGTGATGACCCCGAAGAACAGCGTGAAACCATAGAATTAGTGATGGATGAACTGGATCGGATGAGCCGGTTTGTCGATGATTTATTACTCCTGGCTAAGGCAGAGCAACCTAATTTTTTAACCTTAGAAACGGTAGATGTGAACTCGCTAACAGAAGAACTTTTCTCGAAAGCAAAAGCCTTAGCCTCTAGAGACTGGCGTTTAGAAAACAAAGGCACCGGGCGAATTATTGCAGACCGGCAGCGCCTGACTCAAGCGATAATGAACTTGGCTCAGAACGCCACCCAACACACCACAGAGTCTGATGTGATTGCCCTGGGATCGGTACTGATTAACGGCAACGTCCGGTTTTGGGTGCGCGACACCGGCACGGGAATTGCTTTTGCCGATCAAAAGCGAATTTTTGAGCGCTTCGCCAGAACGTCTGACAGTCGCCGCCGTTCCGAAGGTGCTGGTTTGGGATTAGCGATCGTTCGCGCCATTGCAGAAGCTCATGCCGGTCAAGTTATACTCTTCAGCCGGCCCGGTGTTGGCTCAATGTTCACCGTTGTGATTCCAGTGGAACCCGCCCAGGAGGTTTTGTCTCATGAACCGGATTTTAATCGCAGAAGACGAACCTCGCATCGCTAGCTTTCTGGAAAAAGGGTTAAAAGCCAGCGGATTTACCACCACCGTTGCAAAAGACGGTTATGAAGCGCTGGGGATAGCGTGTAGCGATAATTTTGACTTGGTAATTCTTGATATCGGGCTTCCTGGCAAAGATGGCTGGGCAGTATTGGAAGAATTGCGAGGTCGAGGTGAGCGACTGCCGATTATTATTCTCACAGCCCGTGATGATGTCAGGGATAAAGTTGCCGGTTTGGAAGGGGGGGCGGATGACTATGTTACCAAGCCGTTTCGATTTGAAGAACTTTTAGCACGAGTGCGGGCGCGGTTGCGGGATAATCATTTGCCGAAAGTGAAGGAAGAAATGATTCTGAAAGCCGGCCCGATTGTCCTTGACTTGCGTACCCGTCAGGTGAAAGCCGGTGATCGCCTAATTGAGCTATCCGCACGAGAATTTACTCTCGCTGAAACGTTTGTGCGTCATCCAGGGCAAGTGATGAGCCGAGAGCAATTGCTCAGCCACGTTTGGGGCTATGACTATGACCCAGGCTCTAATATTGTCGATGTTTATGTGGGTTATCTGCGTAAAAAGTTCGGTAGCGATTTAATTGAGACCGTCAGAGGCATGGGCTACCGGCTGCGAACATGAGAATTTTCTCATCATTCCCTTATCCTTAATTCATCCCTACTTGTCAGGCTAAGGATAGAAGCTTTATTTTTACTAAAGGTTAAATCCTGAAGATTCAGTTATCAACAAGTTACGCTGTAGCTTTTGTAACATTTCAGGATTTCTTTTTTTCTTTAGTAAAAATTAACTTTTAACATTTTTTTGACTGTCAATCTACCTTTGGGCTTGTTAGAATTCTACCTTTTGTTTGATTAATTTTGAAAAATTCAAGGGTTAGAATCAACGCATTCACGAAACAAAACTTAATGTAATTATGCGTGAACAATGCCTTGGCTAGTGAGCCAAACAAAACACTTAGAAATTTGGAGGGTGTGATAATGCTTTCTCCGATTAGCATGATTAGCTTATTGGTTGCCACAATCGCTTTGTGGGCGATTTTGCAAACCACGAATCCACTTTTAACGTTAGTTGCATTAGGAGCAATCATCGTTTGCTGTCTAGTAACTTATAGCTTCTCTCCTTTGCCGGTGCAGCTTCTCATTGTCACTGTTGTCATGAGGATCGACAAGCTCCAAGGTGTTATCAAGGGCTAGGTTTCTAGATTTTTCCTTAGCACAAAAAAAGAGTGTTTTTCATTTTTTTTACCGGATAAGGTTTGACTCGTTTTTAGTTAGCATTTTTTTAAGAATCTCAACAAAAAGCGGGCACTCAACCCTACTATCGCTGCCAATCATGAGTTGAGCGATGCCTTATGGGAAGCATTCGGAGCTATAAATCATAGTCTATTTATAGATTTCTACCCGAATGCTATGCCACAAAAGCACGCTTCTAAGACATGAAATCATCACATCAAAAAGGGAAATAGCATGACAACCTTTAAGATTAGAAGCCAAAAATTTATTACCAACGACCTCTTAGCTTCCTTTGTGGTATTTCTCGTTGCCCTGCCTTTGTGTATGGGAATTGCAATTGCTTCAGGAGTACCACCGGCTCTCGGATTACTAACCGGAATGGTGGGGGGAATTATTGTTGGTACAGTTTCCGGTTCTCCGCTACAAGTTAGTGGGCCGGCAGCGGGATTAGCCGTAATTGTTGCCCAATTAGTTCAAGAGTATGGCATCGAAATGCTCGGCCCTGTATTGATGCTTGCCGGCTTAATTCAGTTACTCGCCGGCATCTTTAAACTCGGTCAATTCTTCCGTGCCATGTCGCCGGCAGTGATTTATGGAATGCTTGCCGGTATTGGGGTGCTGATTTTCTCATCCCAATTTCACGTCATGGTTGATGACAAGCCTTATACACACGGCTTCGAGAATCTACTTTCCATTCCAAAAGCGATCTACAAAGGCATTTTTCCCATCGATGGCAGCACTCATCACATCGCCGCTTTAATCGGTGTCACAACAATCATTACCCTGATTTTGTGGGAAAAATTTAAGCCTAAACGTTTGAACTTGTTACCCGGTGCGCTGATTGCCGTGGTTTTAGCAACTGCAATTGCTAGTGCCATGAAGCTACCCATTCAATACGTTGATGTGCCGGCAAATTTAGCTGATGCGATTCGATTGCCGGTGCCGGCAGACTTGTCACGGCTACTGCAAGCACCATTACTCACGGAAGCCATTGCAATCGCCTTCATTGCCAGTGCAGAAAGCTTACTCTCCGCCGTCGCAGTAGACCGGCTGCATCAAGGGCCAAAAACAGATTTTGACCGCGAATTAGCCGCCCAAGGCTTAGGAAACATGATTTGCGGAGTCTTAGGGGCGCTACCCATGACGGGCGTGATTGTCCGCAGTTCTGTTAACGTGGAAGCCGAAGGAAAAACCCGTCTTTCTACAATTTTGCACGGCGTTTGGTTGCTGGCGCTGGTGGTTGCCGCACCGAATATTTTGAAACTTGTTCCGACAGCTAGTCTTGCCGCAATTCTGGTTTATACCGGCTACAAATTGGTGAGTGTGGAAAACATCCGCAAACTGAAAAAGTACGGACGTTTTCCGCTGGCGATTTACTTTGCCACCTTATTAGGAATTATTGCCACCGATTTGCTCACCGGCGTTTTGATTGGAATTTTCCTCTCAGTCGTTAAACTCATTTACAAAATCTCTCGCCTGAATATTTCTTTAGTTAAACATGAAAAAAGACAGCGAATGGACTTATATCTGGATGGAGCTGCAACATTTGTTCGTTTGCCAGAGCTTGCCACGATTTTAGAGCAAATTCCGCGAGAAACTGACTTGCATCTCCACTTAGATAAACTGGCTTATATCGATCATTCCTGCCTGGATTTGTTCTCAACCTGGGCAAGCCAACAAGAAGAAACCGGCGGCTCTCTTGTTGTCGAATGGGAGCGTTTGGTCGAGCGTTATCATAAACCTTTGATGTCTTCAGGGCGACCGCCGGTGACTGCCTAAAAACTGTTGAAGGCTGTTAAGTCTTCGGAGATTTTCATCAGAAAGCGTCTCAGGGTTTTTGATCAAATACAGAATTTTAGTTTTCTAATTCCCGAATGCCGGCTCATTTCAATCATGAGCCGGTTTTCATTAATATGAGATACAGGTATTGTGCGAAAATAACGCAGATTGGACTGGAATAGGTTTTCACAATGCAAAATCGGCTCACAGATGAATGGCAAGTTACCCTTGAAGAAGCTGCCTGAGCAATCGACGGAGGAACATTAATGACTGTTACCATCCCCATTGGTGCCATTGAACTCACTGCCGGTAGCATGATCACCATTCATAACCTGTCCTGGCAGGAGTTTGAGGAGATTCTTATCGAACTGGGAGAACAGCGCAACACGCGGATTGCTTACTATCAAGGAACGCTGGAAATCATGTCTCCTTTGGCATTGCAGGAACGTTCCCATCGCATTATTGCTTACATACTCACAACAATTTTGGATGCCCAAGGACAGGACTGGGAAGATTTTGGCTCAACGACTTTGAAGCAACCAGACATTGCCGGTGTTGAACCCGATACCTGCTTTTATATCCAGAATGCCGGTCGTGTTCGAGGTTGTACCAATATGAATTTGGAGGTTTACCCACCTCCCGATCTTGCCATTGAATCTGATGTTACTTCAAAGACGACCTTGAATGCTTATCAAGCCTTGCGCGTTCCGGAAGTGTGGATCTATCGAAATCGCAAACTGACGATTTATATTCTCCAAAATGAGACCTATACTGAATCATTGATTAGTCTGACTTTTCCCGATCTGCCTATTACTGAAATGATTCCCCAGCTAGTGCAAAAAGCGATTGATGAAGGAACCAGTCGGATGCTGCGCGAACTGAAAAGACAATTGGGTAAATAACTGGAAAGACATAAATAAAACATGGATAATACCACTCGCCTCCAGAAGATTTTGGTTGATTCGCCGGTGGGTGTTGTATTGCCGGCAATCTCCATGCTCAATCTGCCGAATTGGTGGTTAGCCGGTGGTGCAATCCGAAATACGGTTTGGAAATCGCTGTTTGGTAATGAATGTCAGTTAATTATTAACGATTTTGACATTGCCTTTTTTGATGCGTTGGGAGATCGTGAGCAAGAACTCACGGCGAAAGCGACCCTTACAGCGCAGTTTCCTAACTATAAATTTGATGTTAAAAATCAAGCAAGTTTTGCGCGTTGGCGTGCCGGCAGCCGGTTGTACAATAGCACTGAAGATGGAGTCAGTGATTGGCTGCACACAGCAACGGCTGTAGGCGTTCGGTTAGATGAGCGAGGACAATGGCAGTTCTTTACTCCTTACGGTTTAGATGATTTGTTTGATGGTATTATCAGGCCGGCTCCAGCACATTTACACAACCCAAATGCGGAGAGTAAAGCGGCTTCATTTTTACAAAAATGCCCTTGTCTGCGTCTTGCTTAGAAATTGCCGGCAATATTAGTAAGGTTTAGATTAAAAGAATGAACGTCTTACCAACTTGATATAATTGCCTGGATGTGATCCAAGCAATCAAGTGCCTCCCAGTGATATTGACCGTATTAGAGAGAAAATTCGATTCCGTCAGTACGATATGTCAGCTCATGCAATGGAAGAGATGGCTGAGGATATGCTGACTATTCTGGATGTAGAAGAGGCTGTTTTAACGGGTCAAGTCATACGGGTTGAAAAAGACGATCCTAGAGGAACAAAATATATAGTTGTAGGGACTGGATTAGATCAACAGATACCTGTTGGCGTGGTTGGACGTTTCGCTAGCAACGGACGTTATCTGATAATCACTGTTTACGAAGTCACTGAGTTGGAGGGCTAGTTGTATGTATGGATACAAATGCGAGTATTGTGAAGGAAACGTTCAACCTCGCACTGTCAAGCGTGAAGCCTTCAAACACAAAGATGGATTTGTCATTCTTGAAGATGTGACGATTGGTGTTTGTGATGTCTGTGGGAATCGATACTACAGTGCGGATATTCTCCATGCTGTTCACGCCATTGCAACTGGGGCAAAATCGCCTGAGAGAACCGAACAGATTCCAGTCGCTCATTTAGAATCTACTTAAGTTAGCGCGACTTGCCATCTTCGCTGGAAGATGTAGAGGCATTAGAAGAATTGCTAGGATAATGACTAATTGAGGGAATTGAATATGGAAAACAATCTGCTAGAACGTATCACTCTTAACCCAGAAATTTGTCATGGTAAACCCTGCATTCGTGGACTTCGCTATCCGGTGGAATTCATTCTAGAGTTACTGAGTTCTGGCATGAGTACCGAGGAGATTATGGAAGATTACGATGACTTAGAATCGGCAGACATTCTTGCTGTATTAGCGTTTGCAACCCGATTGACTCAGGTTAAAAGCATTCATAGGGTACTCCAGTGAAGTTTCTAGTCGATGCTCAGTTGCCGGTTCGGTTGGGTAGGCTGCTGCAAATATCTAGCTATGATATAATCCACACTAGAGACTTACCTTAGCAAAATGCGACGATAGATTCTGAAATCAATGCCATTTCGATGCAGGAGGAGCGAATTGTGGTAACGAAAAATCGGGTTTTTGGATTCTTTCTTGCTTCGTCAGCAACCCTACAAGCTGCTTCTAGTCACGACTAACACTATTACGAATACTGAACGGAAGTATTCCTCACTTAATATAAACACTTAATAAACTAATAACTGTGATGGAACTTTCTGACACAAATAAAGATTTAATACGGGTTTTAAAATATAAATAAACTTACATTAGGCATATACATTGAAGAGAAAAACACATAATTTTCTCTCAATTGGTTAAACTAAGGCTATTTTGTCATAAGTCAGCTTAGTTTAATTCGTGTTAGGAGAGAAACATACTATGGCCGTCCGCTTGCTTAGCCGATGTATTAGGCAATGAAACCAGCACTACAGTTGAGGTAAAGTGATATGAACAATGTATTTTTTAAAATAACTGTTCCTAGTGATAATGATGGATTTATTACTATTCAATGTCCTTTTTGTAATGATAGATTTAAGCTAACAGTAGAAGATTTTAAAAGAGAAGATATTATCGAAATATTTTGCCCTTATTGCGGACTTCGGGATGAGCCTAGTCATTTTTATACAGATGAAATCGTTGAACAAGCTCAAGTTGTAGCTAGAAACTATACAAAATCTCTCCTTAGCCAGTCCTCAAAAGATTTAGAGAAAACCTTCAAAGGCAAAAAACATATTTCGTTTAAAGCAGGCAAGCCAATTAAAATGGAAAGTGAAAAGATTTTGTTTGAACACGAAGAGTTAGAGGTTACGAATCTGGATTGCTGTCAGTTTATTGTTAAAACCAGAGCTTTGAGTAAGGAAATAGGCATTTACTGCCCTTGTTGTGGAGTCAGATGAAATGGAAAGCGAGATTAAGATTAGTAAAAAAGAGCTGCAAAAGCTTTCTGTTACATTTAGGACAGTAGCAAGCCGACTTCTTAGAACAAGATTTCAAGAGGGAATGAGCAACTTAAGGAGATTTATCAATTTTATAGAAAATGATCCGATTATTTATAATTTTATCCAAAAACAGCAACAGCAGTCTACTATTTTCGATATAGAATATATTTTGAGTAGTCCACATATAGAATTTCCAATTCCGGACGAAAGTGACGAAGATGAAGTAGCGTTTACTTACCAGCTTTTAAGGTATGGACTCAATAAATATCCTAGCAATCCTCATGGTTATGTTTGGCTGGCTCAAGCAGGCTTTCAAGGTAAAAATCAAGAAAAAGTGGATTTATTCAACAAAAACTTGGTTCAACCTTTTGTACGTTATATAGAAAATCATCTCACTCACTTACAAATTGATATGGGTGAAGATGAACAAGTTAAAATACACATACAAGTTTATGGAAATAACTTAGGAGACATTATGACCTCGGCAGATAATCAGTCCAAAAGTATCAATTATAGTTTCGGGAATTCCAAATGGGGGGGTGGCTTTGCGGCTGAGGGCGGTACTCAGTATGGTGGCACACTGAATGACTTCTCCCAGAACATTAGTCAAAACCTTGATGAAATTAGTAGCCTGATACAATCTCTTCGCAGCAATGCTCAGGAGTTTCCAACTGAAGAGCGAGAGCAGGTTTTAGTACATCTGGAAGATTTAGAAGAACACATTCACAAACCTGAGAAACGCAAGCCAGACAGAGTCTTAGCTATCGTCACTGCATTGTTCGCGATTGGAGGTGTTGTTGCGACAGGGACCGATTTTGCCAATAACGTTCTAGAACTTTCTGAGAAGGTAGGATTTCCCCGTGAAATGATTCAGCCCCAATTTCCTCAATAACCACCGCATAACAGCCATTGCCGTCTTCCCGGATTTTCCCCATAGGGGCCGCCACCCTTTAAACGCTCTGAGGTATGCTTTCCTCAAAGCAGGGAAGTGGAAACTCAGAACATGGTAGAGGATGAGACAACGAGAATTGCCTTAAAAACCGGCCTCTTGCAACGAGTCAAAGCATTAGGGCTACAGCAAGCCTTATTTCCCTCGGATGGAGGGGAGATCGATGAAATGGTGCGACAGCTAGAAAGCATTAATCCTATCGCGCGCCCACTCCAACCGGCATCTCTCCCTTCTCTACTCGGTAATTGGCAATTGGTGTATGCCTCAAAAGGAACCGTCGTCACCCGCCGGCTTGCTTCAATGCCAGATTTTGGGGAAACAATCAAAATCAAACGGGTGTGGCAAACTTTGGCTGCCGGCAATTCTGGGAAAATTTTTGCCTCTAATCATGCTTTTCTTGACTTACCCCTGCTAGGTGAATGGCAGTTACAGGCTGCCGGCATTTGGACTTGGGGCACAGATGAACAAATGGCTAAAGTCAGCTTTGACAGTTTTTCTGTGCAAGCAACAAAGTTTTTTGGTATGGAAAGTTGGCGTTTTCCGGAATTGAAAATCCCTGTATTAGAATTTCTCCGCAATGAGGCAGAGTGGACAACTTCCTATTTAGATGAAGATATCAGAGTCGGAAGAGGTGCCACCGGCAATCTGTTTGTGTTTCGCCGTGAGTGACTGATGAAGAGAGCCGGTTGCTCATTAATCGTTGGTAGAAATGCAAAATTTTGTGATTCTATTTTTTGGACAAAAAATGCCGGTTTGTCTATATTAGTTGAGGACAAACCGGCAATCTTTTTTTGCGGAACTAATTAGAATGCAATGAAATCAGCAGATGTGAGGCTGCCGGCAGAAACTCCCGTGAGAGTTGCTAGCAATTCATCGCTACTGGTTAGCCGGATCAAAGTATTGCCGGCATTCACATCTGTGCCTTGAGAAATAGTTAATTGCTCAAACAACAAATTACCGGATAAACCGATTAGATCTTGACCATCTGTAAAGTCAGTGATCGTGTCGCTACCGGCACCGGCAGCTAAGACAAAAACATCATTGCCATTGAAGCCGGTTAAGATGTCGTTGCCATTGCCACCAATCAGAGAATCATTGCCATTATTGCCATTGAGCGAATCATTGCCGGCACCTCCATTTAATAAATCATCCCCATTTTGACCGAGGAGAGTATCGTTGCCGGTGCTGCCGTTGAGGATGTCGCTGCCGTTTCCTCCACTAATGCTATCTCTTCCAGCGGTTCCGTTAATGGTATCGCTGCCGTTACCGCCATTAATAGTTGTGATTTCGCTGGCTAAATTCAAACCAATAATCACTGGATCATGATCAGATGAACGGTAAGGCGTTGCGGTGTAAAGATCCGGTGAGGTTCCACCTGAAGGCGTTTTAAATTCCAGGTTGTAATCTAAAATTCGAGGTTCATCAGCGTTAATATGCCACTCGGTTACACCGGCAACTTGTGCGCTTAAATTCGCCGTCGTCAACGCGTGATCTAAATAGCCGGCTTGTCCGTCAAAAACGTAGGAATAAGGATTCTCAACAAATCGATCCAGTTGATCAATTAACCCACCATTTCGTAGCACATCAATCGGATCTTCTTCGCCGTAAGCATTCAAATCACCGATCACCAAAACATCCTCATCTCCCGATGATGTTTTGAGGTTATTTACAAATTCAAGCAACGTTTCTGCCTGTTGCGTGCGCTTGAGATTCCAAGCACCCTGTCCATCGCCTTGATCTGCATTCGGATCGCTAGAATTGCTGGGTGCGCTGCCTTTAGATTTAAAGTGGTTCACCACGGCTGTAAACGTTTCGCCGTTAGAATTGAGGCTAAATGTCTGCGCCACCGGCAGCCGGTCAAAAATTGCCTCTGTGCTGCTGGTTGCGGAACCAGTCGGCGTCACTTCATCGGGTTTATAAATAAAGGCGGTTTTGATTGCATCCGTTCCCACGCCGGTCGCTGGATCGCGGATATAATCGTAAACATCTGCGCCGATATATTCATTTAAACCATTCACCAAATCGGCAATTGCAGAATTCGCTCCATCTCCATCATTTTCGATTTCAATTAAGCCAACGACATCTGCATCCATCGCCGACAAAGCTGCAAAAATCTTGCTACGTTGACGCTCAAATTCAACGGCACTACTGGCACCGCGAGACGTGGGAAACCCGCCACCCATGCCATCACCGTTGAAATAGTTAAGCACATTAAAACTGGCAACTTTAACATTTCCTCCAACTTCTTCAGGTGCGGCAGTGCGGGGATTGGTTGCTGCAAACGTTGGGGTAACGGTTGGCTGAATGCGATAACTATTGAAACCGTAACCGAGGACACCTGTTAAATTTGTGGTGGTGTCGCCACTCCGCAGGGTGTTATTTGCATTTAAGAAAGGAATCGTTGCAGGATTCTGAACATTGCTGCCATCATCAAGGAGAATTCCACGCAGATTGTTAGCGGTTTGAGCCGTTGTTACAGCCGCTACGTTATCCTCATCATTTTCTGTTTCAGAGGAAGGAATATCCGTTGGATCGATAACGTTGGTGGGATTAAAAAGCCGGCCTTCTGATGAGAGCAAGACTTCCCCAAATCGGCCTAAATTAAAGTTTTCTGTGACGGTTAACGTTTCGGGGAAATTAACCAGCATTCCCTCATAACGTTCCAAATCACCCACGGCTGCCACCGGCAAGTCAAGGGTAAGCGGAGAAACTGTCCCGGAACCCGTTACACTCAAATCGCTGAGATTGCTAATTTGGGTTTGATTGGAAAACTCAGAAACGCTGCCGGTGAGTTGCACCGCATCGCCAATATTGACATCAAGACTATTCGGCGCAAACACAAAAATGCCATCAGACGTTGTGGCATTACCATCACCGGCAGCATCTTGAATAAAAAAGCCGTTTAAGCCGGCACTTCCTTGAAAATCGCCGACAACTACGCCTTGTGTTGTAACCGTATTCCCCACAAGCGAACTCGCTGCGCCGCTGCCTTGAATATCGTAGATAGGAGTCAGGGTAAATTCGTTATCAATGATGTTGACATTAACATTAGGAACCGGCGTCAAACTGTTAGAATAGGCAGGATCACTGCTGCTTGTAATCGTGTGGCTGATTGTGCTGGTGTGGGGAGAACCTTCGGCATCCAGATCGTTCACGGCTCTAACCGTAATCGTTTGCGGGTTGGTATTATTTAACGTCAGGTTAACCGTGTTGAAAAAGTTAACGCCATCGCTGCTAATTTGAGTTTGTTCGTCGGCAGCAATTTCAAGAGTTACAGAACCTGCCGGCGCAGTATTCAACGCAATATTATAAGTATCGGTGGTTTCTCCGGCTTCATTAACATCCGTACTTCCGGCAGTTTGAGTAATCGTAATGCCGGCAGTTGTACCGCCGCCATCTGCCGTATGAGTGCCTAAATTATCAAAGCTATCCGTAGCAAATCCATCCCATTCTGTACTGGGATTAAACGCATCGGTGGGATTAGGATCGCCGGCAATGATGCTACTTTTGCGACGCAAAGTGTTGTCAGCAGTGCTGCTCAGTCCGCTTCCCCATTCAGTCCCCGGATCAACGCCAATTTGTCCAATCGCATCAACAATCGTCCCACTTCCGCCACCTCTCCGCAATACAATCGCATCGTCCCCGTTAAACCAAGATGCCGCACTGGTTTGATCAGCTTGTGCGAGAATAGCGGCGCTGGCGTTACTCTGTGCGAGTACAAAAACTTCCCCGTTTGCAACGGTGCCGGTGAGATTAATCGTTAAGCCGGCACTGGTGCTGCCGTTGAAGTACATTTGCACCACATAACCTTCTGCTGCTAAATCGATTGCAGTGCCGGTGCCGTTGTAGATTTCCAACGCTTTGTTATTACTGCTTCCCTCGATATATTCTGAGAAAAATAAATCCGCCATAAATCCCCCCTTTCCTAACTGTTGATTGAATTTGCAAGATCGCTTTTGTTCTGACAAAGCAGAAATCACAGCGCAGCGTTATAGAATTTCAGGAAGCTTTCAACTCTCTCCGTAAAATTCCGCAAAGTTTACTGTTTCTTTACCGAGCGTTAACCGTGCTTTTACTGAGAGCAACACCCGTCAAAAAGTTATCACTTATACAGAATTTCTGTAAAGTGATTTAGAAGACACTGAAGGTAAAATTTTGGTTAAGTCGGATTAATTTTGATTTGAGATGAGCTAATTGTGGAGAAAGCTGCATCTCATAATCTTATTGTTAATTCGATTTTAATTATATATAAAATTTAGGGCGCAATACAGCGCCCTAACATATAGCAATCTTCTGCGATTGGTTAATGATTATCCCCCCCAAAAGCTTGGTGTGCCGGCATCTTACCCGCTCATGTTAGGACACCCAATTTAGGAGTGCTATAGCCAATGAATGCAAGTGAAAACTGCGAAGAAGTTCAGGATGCGGGTTGCTGTTTTGAATTTTTATAGATTTCCGGTAACTTCCACCAAGGAACATTAGGATTTTCGTGATGTTGTTGGTGGTAGCCAAAATGATAGCAAGTCACAAATGACCAGAAAACTGGAAACTCACTGCTTTGTGCTCGATGGGAATTCGTATAGCCTCCTTTGGGTTCTCGATGGGGTAAGAAAGTCCCAAAATAAAATAATTGCAGCGAACTCAAAAGTGAAGGAAGACCCCAAAATAGCTCTAAATTTAGTTCGGGAATATGAGTTACAGATCTAACAATATTAAAGATAACCATTAATCCAATAATTTGCCTCCAAGTCGTGTAACTCATCATAAAATGGAAATACCACGCAAAAAAGTTTTTGTGCTTTAGATCGTGAAAATCGGGATCGAGTTCAGTTGCCGGATGTTGGTGGTGTACTCCATGCTTTTTCAGTAACTTTTTATAGGAAAAGAGAGCGTAAACAAAGACGGCTGCTGAACCGATCAAATTGTTAATTTTGCGATTTTGAGGAAAGACTGCGCCATGCATGGCATCATGAGAAATAATAAATAAGCCCGTGTACATAAAAGTCTGCCAAAGGATAGCCGGCAACACCAACCACATGGGAACTTTGGAAAGATCCAGGTAAAACAAGAAAACCAGGCTGCTCGCCCATAGCGCAAACATCGCAAAAGCGATTAAAATTCCCTTGCTTCCCTCTTCATTTTTAGCGTTTGCAGAAATTTCTACGAGTGGCAGCGATACTCTGGTGTTAACGCTTGAAGAAATTTCTATGGGTGGCAGGGAGGCTCTATCGAGCTGAATCATACTTTGACTCCGTGTAGCTTAAAAGTGAAAATTTAGGAACCTGATCATCAAGACAAGACGGCACACTAGGCAATAAAATATTATCGCCACAACGCTCTAAAACATAGCTTTATCTGTAGGAATTTTTGCAGATAAGCAAAAATAAGAATGCTTTATAGCCGATTTTTACAACAATGAGAAAATTGGGCTTGATCTTAGTATTTTTTATGCACCAGCAGCTTCAATCTCCTTATGACAGAATAACATATTTACATTTATTTACAATTTACTTGTGATTTAATTCTAGCTTTCCCTCCAGCCCTGATTATCTGCCGGCAGTTTAAATACCTCGCATTCCTTAAGGATGATATCATTATGGGGAAAACTGTGTTAGAAAGCACACTCCTACGTTTCGCTTCAACCGGCTCTACTTTTACTGCTTTTACAAATAAAATGACGCTTGCCGGTGAAAGGCTAGCAAATCTTTTTTATTCTGGCTCTAACTACGGAGTGAAATTGCGGTGAAACATCCGACAAAAGTTAGAGTTTATATTTAACGATTTTGAATAAAATAAGATAACAAAATAGCATTTTCAGGATAAGGAGTATGGCTGGCACAGTATTAATTACGGGTGCGTCTGAAGGCATCGGCAAAGCAACCGCACTTTTATTTGCTCGCGAAGGGTACGATTTAGTATTAGCAGCGCGTCATGCGGATCGATTGGAAGCGGCTGCCGGCGAAGTGCGATCGCTCGGACGTTCCGCACTCGCCGTCCCTACCGATGTCACCGATCCCGTGCAGGTGAATGCGCTGATCCATAGAGCACTAGAGCAATTTGGCAAAATCGACGTGCTGATCAACAATGCCGGTTTGTACATATCCGGGCCGGCAGATAAGTTTTCCCTTGAGGATTGGCACTCCTGCTTAGACCTCAATCTTTGGGGATATATTCACACAATTCACGCATTATTGCCGCATTTCATTGAACGAGGAACCGGCACGATTGTTAATATTAGTTCCATCGGCGGCAAAGTTCCCATTGCTTATTTAGTGCCTTACTCCACGAGCAAATATGCCGTCACCGGCTTAACAGAAGCACTGCACGGGGAACTCGCACCCAAAGGCATTCATGTTTGTGGAATTTATCCCAATATAATCAAAAGTAATTTTTTGGAACGGGCGATTTTTCGAGGTACAGATGAGCAAGACACTCAAGCACGTCATGATCAGGTGAAGCAGGTGCTAAGTGTTCCCGTCGTGGAAAAGCCGGAAGATGTCGCCAAAGCCGTTTGGGATGGAGTCAAGCATAAGCGAGCTGAGGTAATAGTGGGTTCGGCTAATATGTCAAAGGCAGCTTATAGCTTGCTTCCCGGCATGATGCAGTGGGTATTCCGGCGAACATTTGCGCTCAAAGATAATAAAGTATCGGGATAAACTCAAAGGCGGGATACAAAAAAGCTGTCTGTGTTTCTTCCCCTAGCCTCTAGTCCCTAAAGCCGCCTGCTTTAGCGCTGGACGATCAACCTTAACAGCCTGCTCAACAATATCAGCAGCTCGTTTCACGCCACCGGCTTGAGAGATCGCTTGCTTGATCCGCAAGGCATTTTGTAAGTAAGAATCTTCTGTCAGCACCCGCTGAATGGTTGATCGCAGCGTGGGAACGCTCAAGCTAGATAAACCAATCACTTCCCCAGTCCCCGTCCAGCGAATTCGTGCGCCGGTTCCGGGCTGTTCAAAGGTAATGGGAATGGCAACCAGGGGAACGCCGTAGCTGAGGGAATCGAGCACCGTGTTCAGTCCCCCGTGAGTAATGGTTAAGCTTGCTTTGGCGAGCACTTCCATTTGGGGCGCGTACTCAACCACTAATGGGGAACCGCGAAGTTGTTGAACCGCTTCTGCATTCATCCCGCCCCCATGCGTGATCACCAGTTGCACATCTAGCCCTTCACAAGCAGCGGCGATCATTTGAAAGAGTTCGTGCTTCGTGTTTTGCAAACTGCCCAGTGAAGCGTAAATTAGTGGTTGGCCGGTTAACCGTTCAAACGGAAAAGAAACCGATCGCGGCGAGGCATTGCGAAATGGCCCGGTGTAATGGAAGTGCGCCGGCAGGTTGGTGTTGGGGAAATCAAAGGCAGCCGGCTGCTGGCTAATGTGGGCCAGTCGGGCAGCGGAGGCGTACAAGTTGCGATATGCCGGCAGTTTCCACGCTTGCCGGTAGTGATTGAGCGCTTGCAAAATCGGTTGGCTGCTGCGGTCTAGCATATAATAAACGGCCAGATTGCGAAGCCGCGCCCACCAAGTATTGTGGTAACTCCAAGGCGTGAAAAACGGGGGAACATCCGCTCTGCGGTGCATTGCCTGAGCGCAAGAGACGCAAATAAAAGGAATACCAAGGAATTCGGCGACTGTTTCACCGGCAGGTTCGAGCTGATCGACGAGCAACACTTCAATCCCCGCCGCCTTAATCGCACCTGGGGCATCTTCGCAGATAATTTCAGTAATATGCCGGCAAAAATCGAGTGAGTAGCGCAGCGCTTCCATATCGCTCAATTTACCGAGTTGCTCGCAAGTTTCAGCCAGAAAACCGGGCCGGTAAAGAGACTGCCCAATGGGCCAATAGTTCAGCCCTTCTGAGCGCACTTTAAGTTCTACATCAGGAATTTGCAGAAAAGTGACGCGATGACCGCGTTTTTGCAGTTCTCGTCCCAAGGCTGCCTGGGGATTTAAGTGACCGGGAAACGGCGGGCAAATAATACCAAAGTGTGTCATGAACTCACCCCAATAAAGTTTTAATAAGCCGGTTAACCGGATGGAAATTGCTCAATGTGGGCGGCAGCTTGCCAAGTTAACTTGCCGGCTACCAGATCGAGTTCCTGAAATTGCAGAGACATTCCTTTTTCCTCAAACTCAGGCAAACTTAAAATTTCGCTTGCCTGCGCCACTAAAGCTGCTGCTAATCCGCTTGGGGGTTCCTTGCCTTCCACATCCCGCACATCTTGGAACACAATTTTTCGCCCATCCATCCCAATGCTGGGTGTGGCTGTGAAGGCAACGGATTGAGCTTCATTTGTTTTTTCCAAAATCGCTTCGCAGTTAAAAACAATATGACCATTTGCTAGGAAAAAACACCGCAGTTTCTGAATGTGAATTCCGCTAATTTTCCTCTCATCAAAACGTTGATTTTGTCGAGAATTTTTGGAGGAAGATGGGTTGTTAAGGGCATGGCTGAGACTATCCTCGTTGATCACAGCACGAACATTACCCTCACAAGGATGCGTCAGTTCGATTTTGCCGAACAGGGCGCTAAAAGGCTTAACTGTAACGCGATTAATTTGTAGCTGCAATTCTTCTAGGCGCAAATTTGCTTGCATTAATAAGCCAGCGATCTTGATCGCAATCGACTCAACTTCTCCACGCGCGAGTTTGTTAAAATCGATCTTAATCCGAACTTCTAATTCTCCCGCATCGTGTAGTTGACTTGCCAGCGCCATCTCAGCAATTTTATTAATCGCTTGTTCTCCCAGTCCCGCTGTTTCTCGCATTTTGCTACTTCTGCTTCGCTATTACTACTGAATCTGCGCTATTAGTTATCGCTTAAATTAGTAATTGTGTCAGACTTGATTTTTTCCAATCTGCTAGAATTCCAATTAAACTTTCAAACCCACATCTGTTTGCGCCAACAAAGAATAAAATCTTGTCAGCACATAAATTTACACTTTCCTCCCTCACCAAAGATTGAGGAATGTTGGGTGTTTATATAAAATCAAAGCAATGCTATTTGTAAGCCTGGAGTTATTTTATGAAGCTGGAGGTGCATATTCCTCTCTCTCAGGCGTAATCTGGGTTTTTCGCGTTCTCTGCCACAAGCATTATCTAGTATTACTGGTTTGTGTAAGCGATAATACAAAAAGAATCGAACTGAGCAAGCAAGTTGACAGAAAAAAGGGCTGTTAAACTCGCTGCCGGCGTTGCGACTGCTGCGACGATGTCAGCAAAACTGATACCAGATTAGGATGTAAAGAAAGCTTCTGTAGAAAATTGACAACTCATGAGCCAAACCGAGCAAATTCTATCTCAGCTACCTGGTGACGCATTGGGGACACTGCGTCGTGCCGATAGCCTCTGGCAAGCCATTAAAGAGGGAAGCGCCCCTGTGCCGGCTGTGGTGAAGCAAAACGAGCAGCCTTTGGAAACTGTAGAGTGGGATATTGTGATCGCCGGCGGCACTTTGGGAATTTTCATCGGTGCGGCTTTAGCGCAGCGAGGATGGCGGGTGGCGCTAATTGAGCGGGGGATTTTGCGCGGCAGAGATCAAGAATGGAACATCTCTCGCAAAGAATTAGATGTGTTTGTGGAATTAAATTTACTTTCGGAAGCAGAATTAGGGCAAGCGATCGCAACAGAATATAATCCAGCCCGTGTAAGTTTTTTAAATGGCGCTGAAGTTTGGGTGCGTGATGTTCTTAATATTGGGGTTGATCCAGTTTCTTTACTCGACACGCTTAAGTTACGATTTTTAGAAGCCGGCGGACAGTTATTTGAAAATACGGCTTTTGAGGCAGCCATTGTTCATCCAGATGGAATAACGATAGAAGTCAAAAGTCAAGCGGAAAATTCCGCAATCAGCACTTTAAGAACTCGATTATTCATCGATGCAATGGGGCATTTTTCCCCAGTGATTCGGCAGGCGCGGCAAGGACAAAAACCCGATAGCATTTGTTTAGTTGTGGGAAGTTGTGCGCGGGGATTTCCTCAAAATGAAACAGGTGATTTGTTTGTGTCTTTTACGCCAATACAACATCAATGCCAGTATTTTTGGGAAGCGTTTCCCGCTAGAGATGGGCGCACGACTTATTTATTTACTTATTTAGACGCTGATCCGCAACGGTTTAGTTTAGAGTTTCTATTTGAGGAATATCTGCGCTTGCTGCCGGCATACCAAGGCGTTGAAGTCGATCAATTGCAATTTCAACGAGCATTGTTTGGCTTCTTTCCTTCTTACCGGCAAAGTCCCTTACAAATGCCTTGGAGTCGCATTCTGCCGGTGGGAGATAGTAGCGGCAGTCAATCTCCTTTGAGTTTTGGCGGGTTTGGGGCAATGGTGCGCCATCTCAAGCGTTTAACCACCGGCATTGAGGAAGCGCTGCAAGCAGACACACTTTCTGCGCCGGCTTTGGCTTTATTGCAACCTTATCAACCGAGTTTATCAGTAACGTGGCTGTTTCAACGGGCGATGACTGTTGGGATTGAGCGTAAAATTGAACCGGAACAAATTAATCAGTTACTCTCTGGAGTGTTTGCCGGCATGGAGCAATTGGGAGAGCCGGTTTTAAAGCCTTTTCTACAAGATGTGGTGCAGTTTTCTGCTTTATCTCAAACCCTCCTGAAAACAGCTATAAATAATCCGGCATTAATTATCAAACTCACCCCACAGCTTGGACTGATTCCGCTCTTAGATTGGATGCGTCATTACATTAATTTGGGTGTTTACAGTGCGCTATTTCCCCTCGGACAAGCTATGGAACCGTTTGTTAAAACTTTATCGCCGGCACAACAATATTATTATCATCGTTGGCTTGATGCGTGGATCTATGGTTCTGCCGGTGATTACTAAAGAAATCTTGGTAGACGCAGGGCGAATTATGTTTAAATTCTGAATATTTTGCTAATTTTTGAAAAAAATTATATTTTTCTAATAACAATTACTCAAAAAATTTTTGAATTTAATAACGATATCTGTTTATCCGATTATTCAATTAAAGTGATTGGGCGCAGCAACCCAATTTTTTTTAAGAAACTGGGTTGCTTTTCCGATTAAGTTAATGACTCCAAGTATCGCGCCACTTGACAATACCTTCGTCTGCTAGAAGCCACCGCCGGCACACTAAATTTTCCCGGACTGGAGCTTGACCTTCGCGCCACATCGCATATTTATATGAAATTGCCTTGCCGGCACTTTCATTAAATGGAATTTCGGTAAACCAAGTATTTGCATTGATATATTCCAGCGGGTAAGCTTTGGCAATATCCCAATTTCCTAATTCCGGACAATCGCCGATAATTACCACAATTTCACCCGGATTCGTTGCGATGCCATTGACTTGCACCCGCACCACAGTTTGTCCTTTAACTCGCTCCCCAACATGACTGATGACAATGGCTTCTTTCGCTCCCAATTCTAAATTATAGAGAAAGCCATCTTTGACTTCTAATTTACGCCCCGTTAAAACACAAGTATGCTCTTTATCGGGTAAATCAGTATCCACCTTCTCAAGCGTCACCGGCTCACCTTTATTCATCGCCACAAAACAGCGGGAATCCCGATAACGTCGCAGGTAACAATAAACATCAGCAGTGATATATTTTAACCACTGACTTCCTAAACAAATCGCCGGGTTGAGCCGGCGCAATCCTGACAGCAACCGAATATCCCGATAAATGGCTGTATCGGTATCCCAGTTTTCCATCATCGGGCGGTTATACGGATCATTATTTCCGTATGGATTGCCATCAGCATTCGTATCATTGTGAAGAAACTGTTCAGTCCCGTAATATATACAAGGAATCCCCCGGCAAGTCATCACCAAATTCATTGCCAAGCGCAACACATCAGGATCAGGATTAAGGCTTTGGAACCGAACCATATCATGATTGTCAATAAATGTAATCAGTTCCGTTGCACCATCATAGCGATAATCCAGATCGAAAACTTCCTGAACCATTTGAAAGCCCGGTTCAGCATTGACAGCCATAGCTTGCCGGATCGCCATGCACAACCCAAAATCTAAAAGAGTCATGCCCGATCGATTTGCAAATTCAACCGATCGCTCATCATTTGGACTATTGTAAATCCACTCTCCAAAAATAAAGACGTCAGGTTTATGGGTTTGGATCTCCCCATTAAATTCTTGCCAAAACCAAATTGGCATATGCTTTACAGTATCCACCCGCAACGCATCAACGCCCCGATCTAGCCATTGTTTAATGGCTGCTTTAATGTAATTTCGGTATTCAACGTTGTTTTCGTTGAAAGTTGCCAAACCTGAAAGTTCGCAGTTTTGCACCTGCCACTCGTCTTCCCAGTTTGTCACTTCACCATAATGGTGATACCAGTTATCTTTATCGTTATTAAAATCAGCAATTTTTACGCCATCGTCGTAAAGTTCTCCTTTTTTGCCGCTAAAATCTGGGTTACTGTGGTTACAGACAATATCCAGGATCATTTTCATATCCCGTTTGTGTAACTCAGCAATTAATCGGTCAAAAGCTGTATTTCTCGTTTCCTGGGTTTTGTTTAGAGAAGGCTCATCATCTTTGCCAATAAATCGAGGATTGAGGCGCTTAAAGTCTTTGATCCAGTAGCCGTGAATGGCTGCTTGTTCAATAAATAATGCTTCAACTTGCTCAAAAAGAGGAGTCAGCCAAAGCGCGGTTACTCCCATCCCTTTTAAGTAGTCTAATTTGTCGATAATCCCCTGTAAGTCTCCCCCCCAGTATTTGCCCCAATCTTCACCGGCAGGATCATAAAGTTCGGGGTTTGGGCCTTCGCTATTGTCTGAATCGCCATCGTGAAAGCGATCTACAACGATGAAATAAATGGTTTCTTGACGGAATTCAATCGCTCGCGTAAAAAGAAACTCATACGGGTTTTCATCTTCTCTGGCTTCAGTGATTTCAGCCGCAGTGCCGGCATCAACAACTGATTTAGAATCGGATAAAGAAAGCGTTTTAGCCTGGGATGAAGATTTGGGTTCCATAAAATCAGCTCTCTTAGCTGGGTAAAGAAGTTAGCAAGTAGGTACTTAACCGGCACTTGAATATGGCAATTGTCTCGAATTTCGAGAGATTTGTCTAGCCTTTTGTCTAAGAAGCCGGTTTAAACTTGGTTGAGCGACCGAATTGGGTTGTATTCCTACGCAAAATGCCCAAGTGAAAGTAGAGAGAGAAAGTGCTTATCCCAAAATTTTGCGATTTAGATAAGAAGCTTTCTTCTCTAACAATTAGCAACAATCAATTTAAGTTTTAAGTTCAATTTGCCAACCCGTCAAACGAGCAGCAAGACGGAGGTTTTGCTCATCTGGCCCTAATGCTAAAGGCAACTGGTCTGCCGGCAAGAAAACTTCAGCAACCAGTGTTTCTGGATCGACGAGCAGAACCTTCTCCACCTTTGCCGGACACAAAGCTCTTGCAATATAGGTTGCGGGGTCATCAGACCATCGAATAATATCAACTTTTTCGCCCCGCAATTCATGCATCACCGCTTGCAATCGCGCTCCATTTTCTCCCACACAAACGGCAACGGGGTCTAAATCTGGCTGTTGAGTATCCACCGCAATTTTACTACGAGAGACAACCAAAGGAGAAGCCGGTGTTGCATCTCTCACCACTCCAATAATTTGGATAATTTCCTGCTGAATTTCTGGGACAATGCCGGATAAAATGCCGGCAACTAAACCTGTTGTTGCTCTAGAAACGCGCAGTTGCGGCCCTTGCCGGGGAGTTTCATACACTTTTTTGAGGTAAACTTTCAGCTTGGCATCCGTTGAATAGTTGTCTTGGAGCAACTTTTCATAATTAGGCAGTTCCGCCTCTACCTCTGGCTTGCCGGCACCACTGCTGACTCCAACAATGGTGGCTTTGCGCTCAATGCGAATCACCCTTGCTTGCACAACGGTGCCTCTAAGCTCTAGAAACTGTTCTTTAATGAGCTGGCACTGCTGTTCTTGTAGTTTTTGGGTGAGCACCTGCTTGGTTTGTAGTGCGGCGAGACGCCCAAATTCCCCCTGATCGGGTGTCACGTCTACAACAACGGTGTCGCCTAAGCCGGCTGCTGCAGCCGGTTTTGTGTTGAAGGCAACCTCCTGATCTGGCTGGCTGGCTGCTTCCACAACAGTTTTGGTTGCGAGGACTCGAAAGCCTTCTGCTTCCAAATCAAGTTCAACTTTAAAGTTGTTGAAGTAGTCTTCCGGAAAGTTTGACCCTTCCAGGCTTTGCATCCGACGATAGCGCTCGTATCCTTTTAGCAGCGCTTCTGTTAGGGCGTTCTGGACGGCTTGCTTCGGCAAGTTGCGCTCTCGACTCATGACGTCGATTATTGCTTTGAGTCCGGGTAAACTGACCATTGACATGGAAATTGGAGGTTTTAGATGTGAGATGACCGATCAAAAATTAGGCGACTGGCTGTTTTTATATTGTTGACCTTAATGGTGCGTAAGCAAAGCATTTGGGCTAGGTGGGAAGTCTGCCGGTGTGGGAACCCTGGTAAGAAGCGATTTACGCTCTCAGGAAGTTCGCTTTTTCCGGTGGACAAGCGGTTATTTTACAATTAAATAGCATAAAATAGAATGGCGATATATTTCAAAAAAATTTATGCCGGTTAAAGACTTTCTCACCTCACTGCAAAGAAAGCGTCTGCAAAAAGCTATCCGGAAGAGTGATTGCCCGCGCTTGCGCGAACACGCTTTAATTTTGTTATTACAAAATGACGGTAAAACTTACGAAGAAATTGCTGATTTTATCGGGTGTTCCTACCGAACCGTTGCTTATTGGTGCGTGCATGGCGATCCGGATAATCTCGACAGCTTGAGAGATAAGCGAGAGCAAGGTAACTATCGCAAAGCGAATGAGGGCTACATTCAATCATTACTAGAATCGATCAAGAAAGACCCGAAAAAGCTGGGTTATGAGTTTGATCTGTGGACAAGTCAACGCTTAGCAACGCATCTGGCGCAGCAAACCGGCATTGAAATTAGTGCCACGCAAATTACGCGCATTTTACGCAAGCACAAGGTTCGTTTACCGATGAGTAGAATTTAAGGGGTGGCAGAAGAGAAAATGCAACTTAGCTGTATAAAAGCTGAGAGGTGAAAGGGTGCCGGTGTAGCGAGGTTAAATTTGGGATCGGGGAAAAGCCAAGGGTGTAGAGGTGCATTTACTTGGGGAATTAGAATTTTGCCGGCCTAAGTGCAGATAAAGTTGAAGTGTTCCTAAGAAAAATCAACAAAAAATTATTGAGATTCTCCTGCCAACCAAGCCCGAATTTCATTTGTCAACTTAATTAACTCAGCTTCACTCAATTCTTGACCAAATATATATTTCTCCCATTCATTTTGAGAAGGGCCGGCAGTAATGACAACGGCTGAGTGAGGCGAATTACTCTCACAATCGTTGCTCTCACCATAAGTCGCAACTGACACATCTTGAATTTCAGAGGTTACCCCAGTTTCCCGACGATAATTATAGAGCCACACCTGCTGCCATTCCATGACAAAATTATCCAATTCAAAACAAACATAAGTGCGCTCAAAATAACTTCGGGGATACACACGCCAACTCCCCAGTAAAATGAAAATAGCCAGCAACATTAAAGCCGGAATTAATAAGTTTAAAAATTGCATGGTGTAAATAATTACAGGAAACGCAAAACTGAGCAGCACTAAAGCACCGCCGACAACACCGGCACGCAATAAAATTGCTTGTTTTGGGATACTTCCGGCTGAATCCTGCAATTGGCTAAACACAGTATTTAAACTGCTTTGCACTGCTTCTAAACCCCGATTGAGAACTTTTTTAACCGGCTCAATTACTTCAACTTCCACACGCGCCGGAATTTCAATCTCTAACCGTTCCGGCGAGTGATTGACGATCGCACAAGTGTCGGCAACGGCAGGAACCTCTGCGATCGCCCAAGGAATCGTGAGCGCACCTTTCAGCGCATCCCGTGCTCGCACTGCTGAAGGAAATCTTCTTTCCACAGCCGGCTGTATCAGTTGATCAACCCACCGCACAAAATTTCCACTGACATTAGAAGTGATGCGATCGCTCCACTGAACACGCAAATCCCGTTGTGGCAATTCTGCCGGCGCTGTGCCGGTGAGCAAATGAATCAGCGTCGCACCCAAGGCATAAAGATCGGATGCCGGCACGGTTTGACCGCCATATTGTTCAAGGGGCGTATATCCGTAAGTTCCCACCACCGTAAATGTTGCGCCCGTTGCACTTGGCCGGTTTTGCACCGCCCCAAAATCCACCAAATAAACCCGATCATCCGCCCCTAAAATTAAATTACTTGGCTTAATATCGCGGTGAATCACCGGCGGCTTCAGTTCATGCAGATAAATTAAAATCTCCAGCACATCTTGCGCGATTTGGCGAACTTGCTGCTCAGAAAACTGCTGCCCCTCTTCTAGCAATTGCTTCAGCGACGAACCGGGGATATACTCTTGAACCAAGCCAAACCACAGATTAGACTCATCAACTGCAAAATAATCTCGATATTTGGGAATCTGCGGATGGTTTAGCTGTTGCAGCACCTTCGCCTCGCGTTCAAACAGTTTGAGGTCATCCCACTGCATCTGACCTCCAAAAGCCAGCAGCTTGACCACAACTTGATCTTGCGATTCTAAATCCTCTGCCAACCAAGTCTGACGCACGGGATGATCACTGAGCTGGTGTTTGAGCTGATAGCGATTCTGCAATACAGAGCATAATTTGAGCATATTGTACTCGGCGGATGCGATGCAAATAAAGCTATTACCACAATAGCTGTTACTCCCCAAAAATCAGCCAATGCGACTGGCAATTACCTATCTGCGCCAGATATCCGGGTCATTTCGCCGCCAAACATCAGGATCATTTCTATCATCCGGCAACCAAGCGTTAGGATCTCCCTCCACCTGTTCTACCCCGTTTTTGGTGAAGGAAAGTTTAACCACATTACTTCGCCCCAGATCCAGATAACCCGAATCCCACACATCCATGCTTGTGATGCCGGTGAAAACCACCCTATACGCGCCGGCACAAAGGTTTAGGGTTTTGCGCCGGTTGAAATTTTGCGGCTGAAACACTGGTTTTTCATTAATCCAGACATTTCCCCAATCATTGCCACGCGCGATTAACTCCACAACCACCCGATGTTGCCGGCAGACATTTCGATTTCGATATCGATAGTCAGCGATGATTGCCGATCCGTCTATTGTCGCCGGCAATGGGGGAATGATGGCGGGAGTGCCGGTTAATGCCAGGGACGAAAGGAACGCAAAAAACATAGGAGTTTCCTCTAGATAACGACTACTTGACGTTCCAGAATTAACACCTACTAGATCGCAGACAAATCAATTACAGTTCCCCACTTTTAGCGCCACTCATATAACTCAACAGCCAATTAGCCATCGTCGCCCGTCGAGTTTGTCTAGGGCCAAATTCACCCACTTTGTAGCCTTTAAAACCCAACTGCTCTTTCAATAGTTGCTTATTTTCCGGTGGAATCGAGCGAGTGAGTTTCACCGTAGGCGGGCGGTTTTCTATAAAATCTGGCGGTTCAGGATACTCATCTCGCCATTCATCCCCAACAGCAGAAGCATCCCACTTGCCGGCGGCTTCATCATAGCGATATCCTAAGTAATGCCAAATTAATTGGTTCACCGTCGCATCCTCAATTTCTTCATTAAGGATTGCCCAAATCGTTTCATTATTCAGTGCCGGCAGTTCAGACATAAGCAGTTATTCAAAGAGAGGGCATAGGGCATAGGGCATGGGGCATAGCAGCTTTTTTAAAACTCGCTTAGCTATAATTTTCCCTTTTGTAAAGAAGAAATTGCCCTGCGTTAAACTCAAAAAAAATTTTACCATACCCGAATTGACATCTTGCAGATAAACTCGAATCAACCATCTGTGGATATTTACCGGCAGACTGCGCTTTCATCTGTGTTTATCTGTGTGCATCTGTGGTTTCTTAAAAAATCTATTTTTGCAAAAATTAAATCTAAAAGCAATAAAATCTTTCATTTCCTCAAGCATAAAGCTTTTGATATCCACCTAACAACAGCAACCAGACTGCTACAATCACCCAGTGAATTATCACCGGCGGCCAAAGAGAACCGCTTTGCCAGTAAGAAATCGTACAAGTCACCCCTAAAAGAGCTGCCAGAAATAAAAATATTGGATTTAGAAAAGTTTCACGGGCAACTGGGAAAAAAGTCATTGCGTTCAGCGGATGGTACACAAGAAAAATCACCAAACCGCCCAAACCCCAAAACCACAGGGCTGCCGGCGAAGTATTTTCTGTTGCATGAGGCAAGAGTAAGACGCGGAAAAATAACTCTTCTGTGAGAGCCGGTCTTAACAAAGAACCCGCGATTACTCCAATAACAACCACCCACGATTTTTGAATGTCTATTTTAATAAAACCTGAGCCAAATCCTACCGGCAATGCAATCAGCGTGTAAATTCCTAACAGTGCGGCTGACCCTAGCCAAGCTTCGGCATCTGGAATGGTTGAGACAGCAGTAACTACGCGATGCCAAAGAACTTCTAACCCTAAAAAATGGATTATCATCTGTGAAACCCTATAAAAAAATTCTGTTAATGAGCGTTAATTATAATTAGTCAGATATAATTTCCACATCCCTATAATATTTAGTTTGTCAAGATTCATCTTTCTTGAAATCTAAATTAATAAAAATCAAATGCAAAACTCATCACTACCCAATTCTATCCGCGCTCATGTTATCGTTTCTGGGACAGTTCAGGGAGTCGGTTATCGCTTTTCCACACTGGATGAAGCAAAGAGCCGAGGCATCACCGGCTGGGTTCGCAACCTTCCCGATGGACGTGTGGAAGCTGTCTTTGAAGGAACTGAAGAAACCGTCAGAGAAATGATTAAGTGGTGTGATCAAGGGCCACCGGCATCTGTCGTAAAAGACGTTTTCGTAGAGTACCAAAACCCTGAAGGACTTCAACAATTTGACATTCGCCGGTAGACTTTCCGCAACCGGCAAAACCACACTTTCGGGAAAACTGCCCCTTTACCCGTTACAAGCTTAGCCGGCAAACGCCCCTATCCAAAATTGCTATGATAGAGTGTCTCACTGCTTAAAGTTTGGGTGCAACGATGCCGCCCGTCAAGTTAGCCGGCTTTTGCCACTTGCGGCGGTCGATTTTTAATGGGTAAAGCAGGTATCTTTTTCGAGGTTCAGATGAAAGTTTTACTCATTGCCTTAATTCGGGCCTATCGAACGCTCATTTCTCCTTTGTTTCCCCCAGTTTGTCGCTATCAACCGACTTGTTCTAAGTATGCAATAGAAGCGGTTGAGCGGTTTGGGGCATGGCGCGGGGGACTGATGGCGATCCGGCGAATATTGCGCTGCCATCCCTTCCATGCCGGCGGTTACGATCCAGTCCCCCCAGCAGTTCAACCGGCTGCAGACACAACTCCAGAAGACATCACAGCTTAGAAAAAGCCGGTTGCAGCGATTTTAAATATTAAATTGTGTAAAAACTGGTAAAATCCATAAGCTGTTAGGCTTTGTGCTTTTAGCAGCCGGCTTAAATAAATAAAAACAATTGGATTTAATATCATGACCTGATGAATCGATTCAGCGTCAACCAAACGCTACGTCCATTCACTTTTTTTTTGCAATTCATATTGTATAGTGGTCTTGGAGTAGAAAATTTTCTCATGGCAGGGGTTCTCAAGCTCCATATCACCGAGACTGGTGAACAACTCAAAACGCTCCTGGCACAACAGACAACCGCAAGAGGCAAAGAAAGAATTCAAGCCTTGTATTTACTCAAAATTGGCCAGGTTCAGACCCTCAAAGAGCTATCCGTCGTCTTGGGTAGAGATACAGCAACCCTTTATCGCTGGTTTCAAAAGTACAAAACAGAGGGATTAGAAGGGCTGCTAGAACTCAAAAAAGGCCAAGGCAGAAAGCCGGCTATTCCCAAAGAAGCAATGGAACGATTGAAACAACGGCTGCAAAAGGCAGAGAAATTCAGTAACTACGGAGAGATCCGCATTTGGCTGAAAGAAGAGTGCGGTGTCGATGCATCTTACAAAGTCGTCCATGAAGCCGTTAGGTACAGACTAAAAGTGAAATTGAAAGCACCTAGAAACAAGGGCTTCAGAAAAAAGCGTCAGCAACAGGAAACCTTAACGTGAGAACTCAGCCAAACTCCAGATCAGACAACTATTACAGAAAACTCAGCTTGTATGGACTCAGCATTTTCACGGATGTGGGGTAACAAAACTGAATGCAAGATTTTTAAGCGGACAGCAGAGGATGAAAGCTGAAAACGGTTTTGAGGAGCTGGGATTGGATATAAGCAATTGGCACAGAGCAAGAAATGATTTCGTCACCCACCGGAAGCACCCTCTCGCGACTCGCCCCTGCGGTAAAAAAATGCAAATTAACTGTATGAAAGCTTATTTCAGTAGGTTGCTGTCGCCAAATCAATGTCATAAAAATGGCTTTCCCGCTGTCCGCACCGGCTTCACTGACAAAAAATTTTAATTTTCAACGCTACACTCTTGACCGAGTCATGATATTTTTCAACCCAGTCTTAAGTTGTTTAAAAGCCTCTAACCCAGAGGTCTTAGCGCAGGGAGGTGCACTGCTACATCTTAAGGATTTCCCATTCGGGAAACGCTTACAGCTCAGCAACGCGAACAAGGAGAAGCTGTTGTGAGATTCCACTGGCTACTACCCAGTTTGTTTACCATCTTTTTGCTGTCAACTCCCGCCGAAGCAGCTAAACTGCAATCTTGGCGTTTTGACGCAGCTCAGAACCGGCTATACATTAACACAGAGGGCGGCGTTCAACCGAGGGCGCAGCTGCTGGCCAATCCAACCCGGTTGGTGATTGATTTGCCCGGTACAACCGTAGGGCGTAACCCCCTGGCGCAACCAGTGGGAGGCGCAATTAAATCGGTGCGCGTGGGACAGTTTGACGGCCAGACAACTCGCCTTGTGATCGAGTTAAACCCCGGTTACACCCTAGATCCCCAAAAAGTTCTAGTCCGAGGCACAACAGCCAGCCGGTGGACAGTACAATTACCGACTCCCCAACCGATTGCTGAAGCTCCTGGAGACTCCCCCCAGGAAACGTCCCCAGGAGCAAGCTCAGACACAGCCGGCTCACCCACTGTGCTTGAGAATGTAAGGGTTACACCCGATGGATTGTTCCTTCGTACAAGCGGACGCTCTCCCCAAGTTAAAGTGCAGCGCACACGAGATCGCTCGGTTGTCAACATAGAGCTGCAAAATGCGACGGTTAAACCCGATTTACAAGGGTTTGAGCAGGCGGTAAATCGCTATGGTATCCAGCAACTGAAAGTCAGCCAAGTTAGAAATTCCGGGCCGGTGGCTCGCATTTCTTTAAAAGTCACCAACCCCAAAGACGAATGGGAGGCAACGGTCACCAACTTAGGCGGAGTGATCGTTTTACCCAAAGGAGCAAGAGTCGCTTCGGGTAGTCCAAACCAGCCCTCACCTGCGGCGAATGCCGGCGATGTAGCCACAATTGAAGCGGTTCAGTTAGCCGGCAATGGCGAACAACTGTTAATTAGAACAGATAAGCCGTTTACCTACACCAGCGACTGGGAACAGGGATCTGGAGCCTACAAGATTGTCATCTCCTCAGCGCGGGTGGGTGCCAAAGTCAGAAGCCCTATCACAAATTCAAGGACTTCTGTCTCATCTGTGCAGATCCAGCAGACAGACTCAAACACTGTAGCCATTTCAGTGCGACCGGCAGCCGGTGTGCAAATTACAGAACTCAATCAGCCCACAGCCCAACTGCTATCCTTGCAACTGCAACGCGCTGAAAGCAATAACGCGCCCCCGCCGAGAACCAATTACCCACCCTCACAAAATCCCGGCATTCGCAACGGGCGAGCTGTGGTCATTGTCGATCCCGGACATGGCGGACGCGATGTCGGTGCAGTCGGCATTGGAGCGATACGGGAGGCCGATATTGTTTTGGACATCTCGCTACAGGTGGCGCAACTGTTGGAACAACAGGGGGTACAGGCCATTTTAACCAGGTCAGATGACCGGGAAATTGACCTAGAACCTCGTGTGCAACTGGCTGAACGGGTGAATGCGACGCTGTTTGTCAGCATCCACGCTAATGCAATTGATATGAGCCGGCCTGAAGTGAATGGCATTGAAACGTATTACTACTCCAACGGTGAGCGTTTAGCTGCGACCATCCACAACAGTATGCTGCAAAGCACCGGCTCTCGCGATCGCGGGGTACGACAGGCCAGATTTTATGTCTTACGCAAAACCTCAATGCCGGCTGTTCTAGTTGAAACAGGTTTTGTTACCGGCGCAGAGGACGCACCTAAACTTGCCAACGCCGCTTACCGGCAGCGTATGGCAGAAGCCATCGCTCGCGGTATCCTGCAATACATCCAACAAAATCAATAGACCTCTCCTGATGGAGCAACCTGTGTCTTTGAACTCACAATTGAGCACTCAGAAATCAGAAGACGGAATGAATTCATCCTTCTCTCCCAGATCCTTCAATCCTTCATCCTTTACTGGAGAACCCCAGCGCGACAGAATCGGAATTTTTGACAGCGGTGTGGGTGGCCTCACTGTTTTAAGGGAACTCTACCGGCAGCTTCCCCATGAATCTATCCTGTATTTTGGGGATACGGCTCGGTTGCCCTACGGAACTCGCTCACAAGCCGAAATTTTGCAGTTCGTGCGCGAGATTCTCACCTGGATGGTGCAACAGGGCGTGAAAATGGTGATCATGGCCTGCAACACCAGTTCAGCCCTTGCCTTGGAAGCTGTGCGATCTGAATTTCCCTTGCCTATTTTAGGCGTGATTCTTCCAGGTGCTCGCGCTGCTGTTCAGCAAGGGCGGCGAATTGGGGTGATCGCCACGCCGGCAACGGCTGCTAGCAATGCCTACCGCCGCGCCATTTTAGAAATGGACGCCGAAGCTAGGGTTTGGCAAGTGGGCTGTCCGGAGTTTGTGCCCCTGATCGAGCAAGGGCGGATCGATGAACCCTACACTTACGAAGTGGCGCGGGAATACCTGGCACCGCTGATGCAGCAGCAGATTGACACCCTAATCTATGGCTGCACCCATTACCCCCATTTAGCGCCGGTGTTGCGCCAGATTTTGCCTCCCTCGGTGCAGTTGGTCGATCCGGCTGTGTGGGTGGTGACAGCAGCCGCCCAGGAATTGGAAGTGCTGGGTTTGCGAGACAACCAACCCCCCTTGCCCACCCAATTTACCGTTAGTGGGTGCCCACAACAGTTTGCCCAACTGTCTGTGCAGTGGTTGGGTTTTACACCGGCTGTTGAAAAGGTGTCTTTGCCGGCAGTTTTCGCCCAGCCTGTGCGACTAGAATCTGCTGAATAAGAACGCGTCGGGCGGTGAGTTCACCGTCCTGTGCGCGATTCCTCGTCGGCTGCTTTTACACAGTGCAAAGCGATGGCACCGCCTGTGATACGCGGCGAACCTGACCCAGTTCACAGGCACTTGCTGAATTTAAACTTTAAATCCCAGGATTTCGTTGAGCAAAACTCAACAGCACATAAATTGTTAACAAATAACCTGTTGCCAGAAAGGGAATAATCAGAGGAATCTCATGGTAAGTCATAGTACGGCCAGAATACGAGAGTTAAGTTAAATAGAAACTAAGGAGGCTTTCAGCGAACCGAATTTAATGCCGGTTTAAAAAGCTGTTTTGTGATTGAACTGTACCTGGATTACTCGCCCTAACCCTAGTTCAAAAACTTGCTGGCTATCTTGAGCTGCACTCATGTCCTAACCTTCTTTCAAGATTAGGCACTTTTCCAGCGAGTCGCGAACACAAACGACGAGTCATTGTGTCAAATGCCGCAGCTATTTTTATGTATGGAACACGATTGCGGGTGCCGGCTGCACTGACAAGCGAGTGCCCCCTTTCCTACGAACTGCAATCAATGCGATTGCACTGAGGACAGCACCTTCAACTCAAAACCCTCACTCCTAGACTTTCACCTCAGTCCTAAGCTAATTCCTACCGCAGAACGCAGTGGCTAGCCTCAAACAAGCTGCTTTCTCTAGGCTGAAGCCGTATTAAAAAAGCGAGGCGTGGTTGGCTGCTTTCCAGTGAATCAGGAAATGCCCGTTTTAAAATGTGCTTAGTCCTCCAAACGAGCCGAACCCGAAAAACCGATTACACAGCAGCAGCCCTCAACCTCCATTACCCTCAGGCTAAATAACCCTCGGTCATCAAGAGGTCAAAGAAAGTTAATCGAGCCTACTTCCAGACGTAGCGGGCTATGTCCGTTTATAAAGAGACCATCGTCCAAAGACACTGGCGTAAACCCGGTATGCCTGATCGATCTTCGGATGCTTTATTTCAGGATTGGCTCAAGTATCCTGAGAGGATACGGTTAGCCTTTGCAAACAACACAGACTCGTAAGAAGACAACGGTCAACAGTTAAAACTTAAAAATGAGAAAACCCATTTTTTACCTGATGCCTTCTTTGAGAGCCGGGTCGCTAGCTCCGGGCTGCAAGCTCCCGCAAAAAGCGAACAGCATTTTCCGGTAAATAATATACAGGTTTTTCAAGATTTCCTGTAATTTTATTGCCGGCAAAATATATGGAATTTATGAATTTCTTATTATTTAAAGTAACACAAGATGCGTGATTTTCACAGGGTGTTGGCGGGGTGCTTAATAAATCTACATAATTAAGGGCGAACCAGAGCAGTATTGTTGAGTCAAGCTGTCGCTGTGCCGATTGAAGCGGATAAAAGTGCGCGTTTGATTCAGCGAAGTGGGTAAAAGCGCTGGCAAAATAGGGGAAAGCGTTGATTTTGTAGGGTTCTTACTCCAAGAAGGGTCACCGCCAACCCACCCTTGCCGATGGATCTTCTAGCACCGGCTACTTCTTCACAATTCAATTGGCCGGTACAGATAATTCAAACAAAACTTCCCTATCTGAAAGCCTTAGCTTAGAATAAGGAGCAGATATGTAAACTTTCGTAACTAACGCCTGAGCCGGCCTATCCATGACCTCAGCCACCTCCCTATTTTCCCCCGTTGAAGCAGACCTGCGGGTGCTGACAGAGAACTTAAAACAACTCGTCAGTGCTCGTCATCCGATCCTGTTCGCTGCGGCAGAACACCTATTCGGTGCAACGGGAAAGCGAGTGAGGCCAGCAATTGTCCTCCTGATCTCGCGAGCAACAATGCAGGGGCTTGACATCACCCCCCGTCACCGCCGGCTGGCAGAAATTACGGAAATGATCCACACGGCAAGCTTGGTACACGACGATGTGGTGGACGAGTCAGAAGTCCGTCGGGGAATTCCCACCGTTCACAGCAGCTTTGGCAACCGAGTGGCTGTGCTGGCAGGCGATTTCTTATTCGCCCAGTCTTCCTGGTATTTGGCCAATTTAGATAACTTGGCGGTTGTCAAACTTCTGTCAGAAGTAATTATGGATCTGGCAGAAGGAGAAATTCAGCAAGGACTCAACCGTTTTGACACGAACTTGTCGGTAGAAGCTTACTTAGAAAAGAGCTACTACAAAACAGCTTCTCTGCTCGCCAACAGTTCTAAAGCAGCCGGTTTACTCAGTGAAGTTTCGGAAGAACTGGCAGAAGATTTGTATAGCTATGGGCGTCATATCGGTCTGGCTTTCCAGATTGTGGATGATATCTTGGACTTTACGGGTTCTACAGAAGCATTAGGCAAGCCGGCAGCGTCCGATCTAAAAAGTGGGAATCTGACAGCGCCGGTGTTATTTGCCTTGGAAGAAAAGCCTTACTTAGAAGCTCTGATCGAGCGAGAATTTTCCCAAGCAGGAGATTTAGAACAAGCCCTCACGTACATTAAAGAAAGCACCGGCATTGATCGCTCCCGCGAATTAGCTGCACATCACGCTCAGCTAGCAGTGCAGCACATAACCAAGTTACCGCCCTCAGAGCCGCGTCAAACTTTAATTAACCTAGCCGACTACGTTCTAAGCCGGCTTTATTAGGATTTTAAAGGGCAGATTTGTCACAATCTGTGCATCTAAAATCCAGGCTAAATTCCCTCAGGCAATATCTGGGGGAATCTCGTTAAAATTCGGTGCCGGTGCTGATACATATTGCTGCAACAGCGACTGAATGAGATTTTGCACATCCTCGCGTCGAACTTCAGTCGCCGAGTCTAGTGCTCCAGGCATTTCAAAAAAAACCGTACTGTCCACCGTATCGAGAGCAACCATTTGAAACAAAATGTGGGTGACAGGAACCGGCAGCGCCATCACTTGCGGATCTTGGGGAGCAAAGGCTCCAGTAGCGGCGTCTTTAAGGGTAGGGAAGGCATAGATCGCACGTTTTTCGACATTGGGTTGTGCACGATTGCTTAAAGTGGTCAAGACCCAATCATGATCAAGGGTTTGCAGGATGTAGTATTGGGAATGGCGCAGCTGGGCAGCCAGCCATTTCAGAGCCGGTGCGATCACGGCTACAATTTGGGGGGTTTTGCCATCTTGGGGGGCATTGTCCACGAGGGCTTGAATTTGTTGGTCTAAATCCATCTGAATTTTGAGGCGCTTCTATACTTTGAGTGTAACGGGACAAGCAATTATCAGCCGAGGGGCGTGGCATACTGTGCCGGTGAAAGTGGCATTTTAATTGCCGCTTTAATTAAACCCACATAAGTTTAGTTTCAACAGCTTGTGCTAGGGTTTTCGATAGCGATTAACCATTAAAGGGGAGAGCTGCCAGGGCGTGGAAGCAATATTTCAGCTGCTGTTTAGTGAACTCAAACAGTCCACTCGTGCATCTGAGCACAACTGCCGAGATGTGGCAATGCGGATCGCCGAAGAAGTCACTCGGATCTGCGACCAAAGCCAGCGCATTCAGGCATCCGGAGAGGTAGAAGTCTGGGCGACAACTTTGGCTCGGCATCGCTTACAGCAATGTCTTAACTATTACGCCTTGGGGTCGCGTCAAGGACGAGTCGAATTACACAGCACCCTCAGTGCCATTGTCTATCGTTACATTACACCTCCCCAAGCACAAGCCGGTTATCAAGCGCGGCTAACCCTGATTGAAGATTTTTTACAGGGATTTTATCTGGAAGCCTTAAATGCCTTTCGGCGGGAGGCCCAGCTAAGCGCGACTTACAGCCCCAAAACGCTGTTAGAACTCTCCGAATATATGGCCTTCGTAGAGCGCTATGGTAAGCGGCGCATTCCTTTGCGCGGGGGACGCAGCCAGCAGTTGATTATTCTACGGGCGCAAACATTTTCACAACAGCAGCCGCTAGAAACCTCTGTAGATATGGAGCAGGCAGCAGAGGGAGCCGGTGTCGAGTCTGATCAGACGTGGAACGACACCTCTGTACAGCAAGTGCGAGAGCTGATGGTTGCTAAAGAACCTGAACCGATGGTTGAGGATCTGCGCCAAGAGGTCATTAAAGAATTAATGGCCTACCTAGAAGAGAATCAGCGAAACGACTGTGCCGATTACTTTTCGCTGCGCTTGCAAGATTTAACAACCCACGAAATTGAGACTATTCTAGGGTTGACACCTAGGCAGCGGGATTATTTACAGCAGCGTTTCAAATATCACCTCATTCGGTTTGCACTTCGCCATCGCTGGGAACTCGTCCATCAGTGGTTGGAAGCAGATTTGGAGAAAAACCTAGGGCTTGTGCCACACCAGTGGCAGGAGTTGCACGAAAAAATTGGTCAAGAAAATTCTGAACTGCTACGGTTAAAACAAAAGGGAAAAGCTGATACGGAAATCGCACAAATCTTGGGTTGTACAGTTAACCAGGTGCAGAAAAGGTGGTTTAAGCTGCTGGAGCAAGCCTGGGAAATTCGCAATCGTTTAGTGTCCGGAGAGGGTACATCTACTAATGAATAGAGACTCAGAAGCGCTACAAAGTTTGTTCGCTTGGCTGTTACAGGATCCCCCCATAAATGCCTCTCCCCAGGCTGGAGACTTCTCCAGCTCAGGGACTTCTGCGGGCGATGACGGGGTAGAAGACCTGGAGTTGGCTGACATAGACCCCCTGGATTCGGAAGAGGAGAACCCCCCAATCTCTAATCACCGTGCATCGCAAGTCCTTCCCCCGGATCGAGGTGGTCAACAACTCAAACTGGGAGACATACCTGCCGTGCAAGATCGTTTTCACGCGCTGCTGAAGCGTCGAATGCAAATTGAGATCCAAGAGAAGCTGCCGCTTTTTCCTTGGGAAACTGAGGTGTCGGAATATCCTGACTGCGGATTTGAGGCGCAAGTTCCCGAACAGTCTTTATGGACTGCTCAACTACAAACGCTCAAACTGCCGGTACGGGTTCCGGAAACCGTCTTAGCCCCACTTCTGGATCGATGTCAGGAGTTGGTGCAATCTTCTCTGCGGGAAGGGGTAAAGCTGGTGCGTGCTGTGGAAGCCCTATTTCCCGATCAGTCCCAAACACTAAACAATATCGCTGGGAAAATGCTGCTGGGACCGGCTCGTGGTGGTTACGATTTTTCCTTCCCCGATACTTACGAAGCTGCAACTCAGGCTGAACAGATCTTACTGTCACTCCTGGCGGCGCGGGAGATCGTGGGCAATCTGACGCTGAAAGTCTCACCGGCTCAGCTGAGGGTGGAAAGGCAATGGCTAACTGCGGCTGGTGTACTGAGCTTGGACGGAGAATATCAACCGGAAGGTCAGTTTCCCCGTCTCCGGATTCAAAGCCAACTGCCTTGTGGTGGCAGCTTGCAGTTAAGGTGCGGCCAAGCTCTGGCAACTGCACAGCGCCCTGATGGTGGGTGCTTGAGTGTGGAAATATTCGACCCACAACCGGGCCAGACTTATTCGTTAGAAGTGCGTTTTCAAAACTTGGAAAACAAACCTCTGATGTTGGCTGTTTGCCCCACTTTATAGCAATTTTCGATTTTTGATTTTAGATTGAAAAAGCATCCAAAATCAAAAATTGACTATGTCTAACTCGTCAGGGCTTCGGCAGCTGCGAAATGCTCCGTTGTTGGGCAATCTGCGGCGGCGTCTGCAGGCGGTGCCGGCACCAGTAGCAGAGGACTCTATCTTGCTGCGGGTGTTGGTGCAAGCGCTTGTAATTGTTGGGATTGTGGCCACTGATGTTGCCGGCGAGACTCAGCTGAGTCTGTGGGCGGTGCCATTGAGCATTGCGGGTGCCACTTGGAGTTGGTATCGGCGTCGCCGGCCCAATGTGCCGATTAAATTCTTAATTGCAATCGGAATGCTCGTGGCTTTGGCGCTGTTCTTTCAGGGTCTATTTGCCTCGGCCATTAACGCAACGAATGATACGCGCTTGGTGTTGGCTCAGTTGCTCATTCAACTGCAGGTACTTCATAGCTTCGACCTGCCGCGCCGCAAGGATTTGGGCTATTCAATGGTGATTGGGCTGATTCTGTTAGGGGTTGCCGGCACCATCTCTGAAACGTTAGCGTTCGGGCCACTCTTGCTGCTTTTTTTAGCGCTAGCTCTGCCCACTTTAGTCCTCGATTACCGTTCACGGTTGGGGTTAGACCCAGGCAAAAGCAAACAGGCAACTGTCAAAAGAAAGCCAAAAGAAACTCGAAAACTTTTTACGTTTTACCTTTTACTTTTTACTTTAATTGTTGGGCTGGGTTTGGGAATTTTTGCCTTGCTGCCCCGCTTTCCCGGTTACCAGTTGCGGACATTTCCGGTGAGCGCCCCGATAAATTTTGAGGGCGAATTTGATAGCAGCCGCATTTTCAATCCGCGTTCTGCAAGAGCGGGAAATGAAGGCACTGGGCAAGGGATAGGTAGCGGGCCAGGGCAGCTTGATGAGAACTTTTACTCTGGCTTTAACACCGAGATGAACCTAAACCTGCGGGGTGAAATGAAACCGCAAGTGGTGATGCGGGTGCGCTCTCAAGCGCAGGGATTTTTGCGAGTGCTAGCGTTTGACCGATACACCGGCCAAGGTTGGCAAATCTCCCGCAACGAGACAACGCAGAAGGTGAATCGACCTTCTTGGACTTATCAATTTTTTCTGAGTATACTGCCTACGGCTAATCGCACTGAGGAGGTCATCCAGACTTATACCGTTATCTCGGATATGCCTAACCTGATTCCGGTTCTGTCCCAACCCCGGCAACTTTACTTTCCCACCCAGGAAATAGCGGTGGATACAGAAGGGGGGTTACGAGCGCCGGTTGGATTGGGCGAGGGACTTACCTACAGTGTGATTTCTCAAGTGCCCTACCGCAACCGTGCGGTGTTGAGCAAAGCAAAGCCCCTGGCTCCTAATAACCGTAACTACAAGGACATCCGAGATTATTACCTGCAAGTTCCTCCGAAAATTGCGAGTAAGGTCAGGCAACATACTGAGGAATTATTAGCACGGTCGCCCCAACCCATCACTTCTCCTTATGAAAAAGCGCTTTATCTCGCCCAAGCGGTAAAGCAGCGCTATGCAATTGAGCCAAATCTACCGTTTTTCGAGGAAGATGAAGATATGGTGGAAGCTTTCTTGTTCAAATATCAAGGAGGCTATCCCGACCACTTCTCCACAGTTCTCACGGTGATGCTGCGTTCGATCGGCATTCCGGCGCGACTGGTGGCCGGTTATGCGCCTGGAGAGTTTAATCCTTTCACCGGCTTCTATATTGTCCGCAACACAGATGCCTACGCGATGACGGAGGTGTATTTCCCCAATCACGGCTGGTTTGCTTTTGATCCCATCCCCGGTCATGAATTGATTCCGCCTTCGATTGAAGAAAACCAAACGTTTAGTGTGTTGCGTCAGTTCTGGAATTGGGTTGCCGGCTGGCTACCTTCGCCGGTGGCTGGTTTTTTAAACTCCTTATTCGGTGGATTGATCGGCTGGCTACTTGCAACAGTTGCTTGGTTGTGGGGGGTCTTTTCTCAAGGCTGGGGCGGTTTATTTATGGGCCTGCTTTTTGCGATTTGCCTGGGCTTTTTAGGCTGGTTAGGTTGGAATCAGTGGCGAGCATGGCGGTACCGGCAATGGCTTGCTAAGTTGCCTCCGATGGAACGTCTTTATCAGCAAATGCTCAGTTGGTTATCGACCCAAGGATTCCGCAAGCACCCTGCTCAAACGCCTTTAGAATATGCCCACGAGTCGCAGCAGCAGCATTCTGGCCTGTTGGCCCAAACAATTGAAGAAATTACACACGCCTATGTCAGTTGGCGTTATGGGGGTCATACTGCAAATGTCAATGACTTGCGCGAACGTTTACAAGCGTTGAAAAAGAAGTCACCCCGTAAAGGTTCTAAATCCTGAGTTGTGAATTTATGTCACTTTCAAGTTAGTGTGGATTTAGAAAAAATGTTGACTTGACTGGAATCGTAACATTGCCGAGTTTGGAAGTACCGGCAACGTTACAATTCCAGCCACGCTCAAACTCTATATTAATCCTGACAAATCGTTAGATCCATTGGCTGGCACTGCTTAATTTTAACGGCAATTCCTTGGGCTTTCTCTTGTTCTAAATCTTCTATATAACCGTTTTGAGAGAGTTCAGCATCTTTGGCCGTGATAAAAGGGCCAAAGTAGTAAGTGCAGGCCGGCTGACAAGTGATAATTTCCACCCACCAAGCTAATTCTAGTTTTTCTAAGCAAACCGTAAAAATTTCTTCGATTTGTTTGGCTAAATTCATGGAGGTTCCCTCAAGGTTTTTGCTGAACCGCTTAATTAAATTTTCGATTAATGACTAAAAATACTGAATTGCCTATAAAAAGTAGACAATTTTGATACTAAAATAATATTGTCTTTTTCAGTTATAAATTGCCTGAGTAATATTTTTTGACAAAACTTTGAATAGTAAAGCACTAATTCCCAGTTTTTTTTATCGCTAATAGATAGCTGAAAAGTTTGATTCATGAAGGGGCGAGTCAGAGGCGATTTCAATTTTTTACGAGCAATTAAACGAGTGTCTACATTATTATTTATAGAATGTCCATCCAAGAACCCCCTAACGATAGATTTGCAGAAGACATCTTGAATAAAGGTTAGTTGAAATATTGGTTTGGGCGGTTGTAATTTGACAGCCACATTGCCTTCTTGAACTTAAACAGGATAAGGGTTGATTGGGATAGAAGTTTGTCTGGCTGGTTTGATCCGAACCTAAAACTTTACAAAATTTTACATTAAACAAGGCCGGTGTGGAATATCCCTTTTTGGCAATTTTCAGCATTAAGTGCTAGAAATCAAATAGAGCGGCTGGGATCGGTGGAGCGAAATCAATGAATCGCCACCGGCACAACATCGCTAAATTATCTCCTCATTCAGCCAAACCATGCAGAAGACCCACATAAAATCGCATCCAAGCGATCACCCTCAACTGAATGTTGACATTCAGGGGGTAGGTTTCCCCATTCTGTGCTTGCATGGCCATCCCGGTTCTGGCCCTAGTATGGCCGTTTTTACCAAGCATTTATCTCAACGGTTCCAAACCGTGGCTCCCGATCTGCGAGGATATGGCAAGAGTCTGGCGAGTGATGACTTTGATATGACCGATCACCTGCTCGATCTCGAAGCGCTTTTAGACCGATTGAACATCGAGCGTTGCTTGGTTCTGGGATGGTCTTTGGGCGGAATATTAGCGCTTGAGCTAGCGCTGAGGCTGCCGGCGCGAGTCACCGGCCTGATTTTAGTGGCCACCGCCGCACGGCCTAGGGGCAGCCATCCGCCGATTACCTGGCAAGATTTGCTCTACACTGGAGTGGCTGGGATCGTGAACCGGGCGAGTCCAGGCTGGCAGTGGAATATTGACACGTTTGGCAAGCGCTCGTTATTCCGTTATCTGATACAACAACACACAGCCACTGCTTACCGGCACATTGCCGATGAAGGACTGCCCGCGTATTTGAAAACGTCTGGTGCGGCAAGACGGGCACTTGAGAAAGCGCTGCGCTCTGGTTACAACCGGCTCGACGTTTTGCCCCAGATTCAATGTCCAAGTTTAGTGCTCGCCGCAGCAGCAGATCGCCACATTACCCCTGAGTCGAGTTTAGAAACCGCTCAACATCTGAGGAATTGCCAATCTCATTGCTATCCCAATACAGCTCACCTGTTTCCTTGGGAAATTCCCGACCAAGTTTTATCCGACATTGACTGCTGGATGGCTGTGCATCCACAAGTGGTAGGAACAGATGTCTGAATGAGGCTGAATCTCCTCACACAAAAAGTTCGAGCGCTTGCTGAGTCACGAGAGAAAAGCGGTTGGCTAAACCTCTAATTCAGCAGAACCCAACGTTCTGCGTAGCTCAGATTAAACAGCTATGCCCGAACATCGGCCTCACCCACAATTTGTTCAACTCGCTGCTGCGATGGCTCAACCGATTAAGGTTGACTGCTAAAAACAGGGATGTTGCGCTTGCGATCACGCATCTCCCCCATTTCGTCATAAACAGTGAGATAGAGGGGCTTGCACCGCTTAGTTTTCACGGTAATGCCCTGAGCGCCTTCTTGGAGCAAATCTTCCATGTATCCTGCCTTAGCAGATTCAGCTTCTTTCTTAGTCATGAAAGGGCCAAAGTAGTAGGTGCATCGGGGGGTTTCGGTAACGACCTCAACCCAGAAAGCCCAACCAAAGAAGTTAAGCAAGCTAATCATCAATTCTTTCATTGTGTTTTGCCTATTTACCAAGGGTTCGTGAGAGTGCTACGCGGTCAAAGAAGTCTTGTTATCTTTTACATTTTGTTATACTATCTTGCTTTTGTTTTTTCAATTGTTTTCTTTTTTGAAAGAATCAAGGTAAAACGTACTAGCCCATCGCTGGCGATAAATTTCGTAAAGCGCCATGCCGGCAGCAACCGAGACATTAAGGCTGGGCGTTTTTCCCTGTAATGGAATTGAAACCAATTGATCACAGCAACGCTGTATCAAAAGACTCAAACCGTCTCCTTCAGAGCCAACGACTAGGACTACCGGGCCGGTGAATTTTACCGTGTGTACCGTCTGGCTAGTCTTGGCCGCCGTCCCGTAAATCCAAAAGCCTTCTGTTTTTAATTCTTCCAAGGCTCTAGCAAGATTGACAACTCTTGCAACTGGAAAATTTTCTAAAGCGCCTGCTGCCACTTTTCTCACAGTTGAAGTGATACCAACAGCGCGTCGTTGTGGGATCACCAACCCTTGGGCACCCAAAGCTTCAGCCGTGCGAATAATTGCCCCAAGATTGTGCGGATCGGTAATACTATCAGCGGCAATAATCACAGGTTGATCGCAAGCAGATTTGGCTTGGGCGATCAGATCGCCTAGCTCGTAGTAGTCGTAGGATGAGACTTGAGCTGCAACGCCCTGGTGATTGGCTTTTTGGGTAATTTGGTCGAGCCGGCGGTACTCAACTTCATCAACGACGGTGCCGTTATCTTTGGCTTGGAGGATCAAGGCATGAAAGCGGGGATCGTAGCGCAGTTGGGGCGTTATCCAGAGCCGGTGGAGTTGGCGCTGGTTCTCTAAAGCCGAGAGAACGGGATGACGACCATAGATCAAGTCGGCTTCTTCCTCTGAAGGCGGAAGAGGCGTCTCAATGACGTGTCGCTGCCGGCTTTGGAACGTTCTCTCCTGAGCCGGCCTGCTTGGAATCGTGAGTTTACGGTCGCCCCTGCTCTCCGAATTGCTAGAAGTTGGGGTGGTTATGCTAGGTTTGCGGTCACCTCTTCTCTCGGAAGTGTTGGAAGTTGGGGTGTTTATGCGGAGTTTACGGTCTCCTCTTCTCTCGGAATTGCTGGAAGTTGGGGGGGTGATTCTGGGTTTGCGATCCCCTCTTGTCTCGGAATTGCTGGAAGTTGGGGTGGTTATGACCCGCTTAGACTTGGGTTTGAGGGAAAGTTTGTTGCGATGGAGGTTGCCTCTGGGGGAGGGGTTTTGCGGTTTCTCTGGCATAGCGTTCTGAATTCCTGACTTGTCGAGCTTTGTGATGAATTCCTGACTTTTGAGCCACTTCAACAGAATTATCCGGGTTAAAGTTTGATCCGCGTCAGACTTTGGAAACCTTTAACTATTCAGCTAATGTGGGTTCAAGTTCCAACTGTGCTAGCAGGTGGGTTAAACGTTGGGGATCGCTCAGGTACAAATATCCAATTAAGGCTTCCAGACTGGTTGCCTGTTGGTAAATTTCTGGAGCAACCCGCTTGGGCCTTCCGAGGGCAGCATTGCGGCCTCGTCGGAGGATGTCTAGTTCTGTGCTTGTGAGGTGAGGTTCAAGCCGGCGCAGATGCCTTGCCTGAGTTTCTGCTCGCACTTGAGCAACGACTTGGTTGTGGTAAGTTTGTAAACGCCTGGGAGGCATGAGATAGCATTTGCGGATATAGAGTTCATAAACGGCGTCCCCTAAATAGGCTAAGGCTGCCGGTGATATTTGTTGAAGTTGCGCCCATGACAAGGTTTCCGGAGGCAGCTGCATGAACCCTATATTGGCCAGACTCGGCGCTGGATTTTCATCGGGGCTTGATGACATGATCCTGCCTATATGCTTCACAAGCTATCACCTGAGCTGACCTTTCATTAAATGGCTGATAGCCCTAGCCTCCGCGTTGATGTTGATTGATTTAATGACATTAGAGTTGTTACTTACCTCATATTATATTGAGTCTGCGGTTTTGACGGCAGTGCGGATTGCACACTGTTTAGGCACTGACGCACGAGACTCGATTTCCCGCAAAAGCGCTTCAGCCTTAGCTTTTCCTAGAAAGTGGCAGATGGAACCGGCACAAACAAGCTATCCAGCAAAAAACTGGATAGCTCGCTTCCTCCATATAAGTCAAGATGACTTGGGCGGCTTGATGTTGTTTAAGGCGTCATCAACCGAAGGCTGCAACGACAGAAACTTCTCTAAGCGAACAAGCTTGACAGTCTGAGTCACCCTGGGATTGGTGACAATTTGCAATGTGCCCTCATCGGTTTGGGCTTTCTTAACGAGCTGCACCAGAGCGCCCAAACCGGAACTGTCAACAAAGTCTATTTGAGAGAGATCCAAAATTATGTGCTTTGGACCGTCCTCAATACACTTGCTAATAACCCTCCGAAAGGTGGCTTCGGAGAAGGCGTCTAATAAGCCGGTGAGTCGGAATAGTTGGTAATTCTCCTTGACTTCGCGAGTGCCTCTGAGGCTTACGGTCAAGGTTAGTGGCTCAGCAATAGCTCCCTCCTAGCTGCATCTTCCTCAAATCGACGCTCCAGTATAGATTCTTTCTTGTGTCTTGTCTACTGCCCTGCTCATGATAAAAAAGCCGGCACTAAACGGTACTGACTTATGTTTATCACTTTCTCTGTTCATTGATGTGTTTAAGAGGCGGTTGTGGCTTTGCGGGCATCTCGCATGGTTTGGACAAATTGTTCAAACATATAATCGGCGTCATGCGGTCCGGGGCTGGCTTCTGGGTGATATTGGACAGAAAACAGGGGCAGCGAACGGTGACGCAAACCGGCTACGGTGCGATCGTTGAGGTTGAGATGGGTAATTTCTACTTCAGGGGCTAAGGAGTCGGGATCGATAGCAAACCCGTGATTTTGGCTGGTAATTTCTACCCGCTGTTCTAAACCGGCAGGTTGATTTAAACCCCGATGGCCAAATTTGAGTTTGAAGGTTTCCGCACCAAGGGAAAGGCCGAGAATTTGGTGCCCCAAGCAGATGCCAAATACAGGTTTCTGGCTGTTCAGCAGGGCTTTGGTGGTGGCAATGCCTTCTTTGACAGCAGCCGGATCGCCTGGGCCATTGGAGAGGAAAATGCCGTCTGGGTTGTGTTTGAGTATTTCCTCTGGGGGTGTGTTTGCCGGCACGACAATGAGCCGGCAGCCATAACTAGCTAGACGCCGCAGAATATTGCGTTTGATGCCAAAATCAATGGCGACAACGGTTAACTGTTCCTCGGCAGGCTGGGTTGTGTCGCTAAATTCCCAGACTCCTTGGGTGGCTTCTGACCATTCGTAGGTTTTAGAGGTGGTGACTTCAGGAACCAGATTTAATCCATTCATGCTGGGCGCGTCCTGCACCACTGACAGCAACTCTGTCGGGTCAAGGATTTCGCTGGAAATGGCCCCGTTCATCGCTCCCACCGAGCGAATTTTGCGGGTGAGTGCTCTGGTATCGATCCCGTAGATTCCTGGAATGTTGTGTTCTTTGAGATAGTCGCTTAAGGATTGGGTGGATCGCCAGTTGCTAGGTCGGCTGCAGATGTTGCGAGCGATCGCTCCTCTAATTTGAGGGCGGTTGGATTCTTCGTCTTCGGGATTGACGCCGGTGTTGCCGAGTTCTGGGTAGGTGAACGTGACGAGTTGGCCACAGTAGCTGGGGTCAGTCAGAACTTCTTGATAGCCGGTCATGCCGGTGTTGAAGACTACCTCTCCGACGGTAGTGCCGGTGGACCCAAAAGACCAACCGCGATAAACAGTTCCATCGATGAGTACGAGAAGGGCCGGTTGAGCAGCAGAGAGCGGCATAGACAGTCAAAAGCTTAGTTGCACTAAGGCGTTATTATGCCATGAGTTGCAGAGAGTGTGTGGCGCTGGGGAGGAGCGATTATGATGGAGCGATCGCAAATTCCTCTACAGTGGCTTTCTGGCTTGTGTGTGTTTAGACACAAACTTTCGGCTTGAACCTGACTTTTTTCCGTTCAATCAAGGATTTTAGCCGTCGTATTTTCTTGAGAATATTCCTATTTTATATGTAAATGAGGGGGATAACTCAAGTTTTTAACGCTCATATTGAGGATAAAGCAATCCTAAATTATTCGTAATATTTTTCCAGAGTGTGTTCGCGTCAGCGCCAACGTCTCGCTCGCGTCTATAACTTTTATTAAAAGTATCTAGATTTTATAAAAATTTTTATAGCTGCCCACTCTAACTGGGACAGTTGCTTCTTAAATAGTAATCTGATTCAGCAACAAACAAAAATATTTGCAACAAAAGCAAGGGCTGTTCTCTTTCAATAGTTAGATGCACCACATGATGTCATCGTGCAATCCTGTGAGGATGAGTTTTGATACTTCCTTAGAAGGAGACAGCGATGAATATCAGCAGACGAGATTTATTGAAAGTAGCTTCTACCTCTGGTTTGGTTGCCGCAGGGCTTGCCGCTTCAGACAGGTTGTTTGGCCAATCGCTATTAGCCCAACAACAATCCACCCCAGCCCAAACTAAAAGTGGGGAGATGATATACAGGACACTAGGGCGCACAGGAGAAAAAGTATCCCTAATTGGTTTAGGCGGGCATCATATTGGACGCATACCAGATGAGCAAGAGAGCATCAAACTAACTCGCAGTGCCATTGATCGGGGCATCAATTTTATGGATAACTGCTGGGATTATCATGATGGAAAGAGCGAAATTTGGATGGGAAAAGCGCTTCAAAACGGATACCGTGATAAGGTGTTTTTAATGACTAAAATCGACGGGCGAACGAAAGAGGCTGCGGCTAAACAGATTGACGAGTCTCTAACACGTTTGCAGACCGATTATATCGATTTGATGCAGCATCATGAAATAATTCGCCTGGAAGATCCGGATCGCATTTTTGCTGCCGGCGGTGCGATGGAGGCTGTGGTGGCGGCGCAGAAAGCCGGCAAGATTCGCTACATTGGTTTTACCGGACATAAAGATCCCCTTGTTCATCTCCGAATGCTGGAAATCGCCGATCAAAATAATTTCCGTTTTGATGCGGTGCAGATGCCGCTTAATGCAATGGACGCTCATTTTCGCAGTTTTGAAAGTGAAGTTTTACCCAGACTTGTCAGAGATGAAATTGGGGTTTTGGGAATGAAATCGATGGGCGATCCCTACATTTTAAAGAGCAATACAATTAAAGCAATTGAGTGCCTCCACTACGCAATGAATTTGCCAACTTCAACAGTTATTACCGGCATTGAGAAGATGGAAATTCTAGAGCAAGCCTTCGAGGCGGTACGCACGTTTGAGCCGATGAGTCAAGAACAAGTGTCGGCGTTGTTAGCTAAGACTCGCGAGGCGGCTTTAAAAGGTGAATACGAGCTTTATAAGACGTCTAACCGATTTGACGGTACAGCGAAGAATCCAGAGTGGTTGGGGTAAGCGCTATTTGGAGAATGAAAATTAAAGTGCGAAAGCAAGTTTAGACGGGTGCGCCGGCTGGAATAGAGCGTCATCGTTAAAACTCTAACATTTAGTTGGTATCACCCTGCTTTTCTTTGGGTAAAACTTTTAAATTATTAGAAAATTTGAAAGATTAAATAAGCGTCAAAACTAATTTACAGAAATTAATTAATTATAAAATAATGTTTAAGTTTTTATATGATATTGCTCGTTTTATGCAAAGTTGCTCATCTTTTTTTGATTGACGCTAATCGGCTATCCGATGCAGGTAAATCTGGTAGTCGGTTGAGTTACATTTTTTTACGCAATGATGTTTATTGAGACTTACCTGTTTATCATCTTGAGCAAGATGGAGAAAAAGTTGCCGGCAAAGCAGAGATAAGAGGACTTGGGAAATGCAGGAAGAACAAAAACAGCGGGCGTTGGCGGGTTTGCAAGCGTTTTTAAATATGCCGGTGGAAACGTTGCTTCAAGAACGCGCAAAAGAAAATGCATCGGCAGCCGCGCTAAAGCTGTTTCATTCAGTGGTTGCAACTGTGCCGGCTTATCAAGAATTCCTGCATGAACAAGGCATTGATCCAACTTCGATTAAAACCTTTGAAGATTTTCAAAAACTGCCTTTAACAACAAAAGAAAATTACTTGCGCCGGCACTCTCTCGCCGCACTTTGTCGTAATGGAAAATTGGAAAGTTGCGATCTGATCGCTGTTTCCTCCGGTTCAACCGGCACTCCCACATTTTGGCCCCGTTTTATTACGGATGAATTTCAAATTGCCAGCCGGTTTGAGCAAATTTTTCGTGACAGTTTCCAAGCCGATAGCCGCCACACACTAGCTGTCATTTGTTTTGCTTTGGGAACTTGGGTAGGAGGGATGTATACCGCTAGCTGCTGCCGGCATCTTGCTGCCAAAGGCTATCCGATTACTGTGATCACTCCAGGTAACAATAAAACAGAAATTTTTCGAGTTGTACAAGAACTCGCACCGGCATTTGATCAAGTCGTACTTTTAGGCTATCCACCGTTTTTAAAAGATACCATTGATGCCGGCATCGCCCAAGGCATCGAGTGGTATAAATATGCAATTAAGTTAGTGATGGCAGGTGAGGTTTTTAGCGAAGAGTGGCGGACTTTAGTAGGGGAACGCATGGGTTCGTTAAGTCCTTGCTATGACTTTGCTTCCCTTTACGGGACAGCAGATGCCGGTGTTTTAGGCAATGAGACACCGCTGAGTATTTGCATTCGCCGGTTTTTGGCAAATCATCCCACTGTCGCCCGTTCCCTGTTTGGGGAGTCTCGCCTGCCAACGCTGGTACAGTATGATCCCTTGAGTCGCTTTTTTGAGGTAGATAATGGCACTTTGCTGTTTTCTGGTGACAACGGTATTCCTTTAGTTCGCTATCACATTTCTGATGCCGGTGGGATTATTTCTTATTCTGAAATGCTGCAGTTTCTTTTAGACTGGGGTTTCGATCCCGTGGCTGAATTACAATCTCAAAGTGAGCGAGGCATTTATTCTTTACCGTTTGTTTATGTGTTTGGGCGTTCTCATTTTACAGTTTCTTATTTCGGGGCAAATGTTTATCCAGAAAATGTCACAGTTGGGTTAGAACAGCCAGTCATTCAAGATTGGGTAACGGGTAAATTTGTCTTGCAAGTAAAAGAAGACGCTGATAAAAATCGATGGTTATCTGTTGTGGTGGAATTAGCGCCGGCAGTGGAAGCGACTGAAGAAAAGCAGGAGGTGATCGCGGCCTCTATTTTAACTCACCTGTGCCGGCTCAACAGTGAGTTTGCAAACTATGTCCCAGAAGATTACCAAACCCCGCAAATCACCCTAACACCCACGGGCGATCCCGAATATTTTCCGGTTGGAGTCAAGCATCGTTACACGCGCGGGTGAGTTACGATTTAAGGATTTATAAATATGGGGATAAGGGCGCATTCGTGTGTGCGCCCAAATCAAAGAACATAACTACCAGAATTTTAGCCTGTAACTTCGGTGTTGCCGGCATACTCAATAAAAATTGATGCCTAACGCCTCTATCTCAAGTTTTCCAGCCAAAATCTAAAAGTTAAATTTGGACGAAATCACTTTCTGAAATTGAGCTGGGATCAATTCCAACGATATTTGCAATAAATTGACCGTTAGAAGCAATCAAAGTTGAATTTTCTCCTGCTGCAATTACTAACTGCCTGAAAGTTAACCCGCCAGATAAAGCCAGTAAATCTTCACCTTTTATAAAATCGACGATGATATCGGTTCCTTCCCCTAAAGATAGGACAAACTGATCGGAACCACTGCCGCCGGTTAAAAAGTCGCTATCCGATTCTCCGTTAAGAATATCATCACCCTCACCTCCAAGTAAGGTATCACTTCCTTTGCCGCCGTAAAGGCTATCATTCCCTAAATCTCCAGATAAATAATCAGTCCCTTCGTTACCGAATAAGACATCATTATTTTGACCGCCATAAAGAATATCATCTCTACCGGCACCACTCAAAATATCATCAGCTTGATTGCCACTAAGAGTATCATTTCCCTCATTCCCAATTACTGTGTCATTGCCTTCCAGCGATAAAGCCGTATTGTTTAAAGCATACCCATCTAGATAATTATTCTGAGACAAATCGAGAGTTGTATCTATCTGATTCAGTAATCCAAAATAAGAGAATCCTGGCGTGACTCTATAACTTTCTGCGGCGGATCTTGAGTTAAGGAATGTTGCCAGTTGAGGAAGGGAAACCGACATTGCTGCGGTAAACTCTTGAAAATCAGGATCGTCGGTGAAAGTAAAAGAAGAACTGTTAAATTCTTCAATAGATATTTCCCGCTGACTGTAACCGGCAGGAGGGTTTGTTAGTAAACCTTCCACTCGATGCTTAGTCCTTACAATTAGCGGATTAATATTTGGGTCTGTAAAGGATTGTAAAATGACAGTGCCGGGGAGAAAAGCTTGACCAACAAGGCTAGCAAAGTCTCCATTCACAATATAGTGAGTGACCTTTTTATCGGCTCCTCCATTTTGGATAAAAGCATTGGCTGCTGTCTGGCTCACCCCTGGAGAGTTAAAAGTAATGGTATCTCCGACAACAGATACAAATACAGCCGCTGTTGTTTGCGCTAAGCCACCCCCCAAACTGTGACCCGTCACATCAGCCAGTAATTTATTGGGATTTTTCGTGGTATCTTGGCTAATTTGTGTCAGCCAAGTTTGTAGCGCTTCTTGATTAGCTTGTATTTGGCTAACACCTACTCCCCGTGTGTCTGATAGTACAATATCATCGACAGGAGAATCGGCACCGCGAAAGACAAGAACGGGGGGTCTATCTGGTGTTGCGGAAACTAAACCAATCGCATGAAGACCTGTTTGCGGATCGTCAAATACTTGATCAATTGTATAGCCGGTGGCAGCTAGGAAACCTTGAACTTGAGTTTGAAACTCTGGTTTATCATCCACATAAACAATTGACTTTGCGAGAGCTTCATAAACTGCCGGTGATGCACTCATGGCTTAGTTTCCTCTGTTATTGCGTTGGGATGGTTCTTGTCGCTTTAAATTCAGCAATTGTACATTATAGGCAGTAACTTTTTATCTTTTTGCTACCGGCACCGGCATGAGGGATGCTAAGCGAATTTTCAGATTTGTTCCGCAGCGTTTTCTACCTATGTGACTGCCCTAATGCCGGCCCATTTTATTTTAGATCCGCGAATGCGTGAAGTTTAAATGGTTACGCCGCTAACAATTAAGCGTTTTTGGTAGCCGCAAAATAGGCAATCATTTCGCAAACGAGCAAAATTTCTGATCTTCCCCCTCTCAGACGGGATGATCGCAATGCCGGTGGCGACCAGTTGTAAAATAGATAAAGAGAGCTTTACAAATCTTGAGCTTGCTTTTCTGATTGCGTAAAAGCGACGAACTACAGCATTCCCCAAACCCCAAACTCGAATAACTATGGCAATTTTCCGTCAGTACATCGCCCCGTTTTTAATTTTGTTAGTGTTTTTGGTGGCACTGGTGGCAGTGGCTGCTCGCAGCTTTTTGCCGAATGATATGGCAGCACCGGCACCCGTTGAAGAAGTCACACCGCAAACATCGAGCGCACAAATCCAACCCCTGAACTCGCTCCATGCCGATGCCGGCTTGCCAGACGCTTTAGCAGCAACACCAAATTTAAAGGTGAGAGTCAATTAGTGTTGTTACCGGGATACACGTTGCGTACCGGCTCTGAGCTAGATCGGGCATTGCTCGTAAAGTTCATGCAGCGAACTTACCATGAGCTTTATCCAGAACACGATTTTTCCCATTTAGCCTTAACGGTTGAACAGTATTTTTCTAGCAAAACGCCGCTTTGGTGGGTTGATCGCCAGGATGAAGCGGACAGTACATTTTATCCCCCTCCCTTCGCCCGTCATCCTTCCCCTGTGGGTTGTTTGTGGCTGGGAAATGCCATCGATCAGGTGAGCGGGGATCGGCACGCTCACATTTTTATGGTGTATGTCGTACCCGAACACCGGCGTCGCGGCATTGGTGGGGCATTAGTGTCTCATGCTGAAGCTTGGGCAAAAGAACGCGGAGATCATCAAATTGCGCTGCAAGTTTTTGTGCAGAACCAGCCTGCTTTGAATCTATACGAAAAGCTGGGCTATCAAACCCAGTCTCTGTGGATGTTAAAACTTCTGCAACCGAATCGGGAATAGAACAGGATTTACGCATAATTGCTATTGTGCGTAAGTCTGGGCTGATTGCTTCCTGCTGCCTTGTGTCGGATGTGCCAATCCTATTTTCAGGTTGAAAGAATCAAAGACTTCCCCTAAGCTGCTGAAGCCGCTCTGTTGATATGTCGCGAATCGAAGCTGAAACCGTATAATAGCAGTGCGCTTCGTGCGGTAAAGTTACTTTTATGGACGATTACGATGACTTGAGTGGCCTCACGATTGAGGCAGAACTGGAAAGTCCTTTGGATCTGATGGAAGAGGCAGAGCCTCCCAAACCCGATCCAGAGGAAATGCTGCCACTTTTGAACTCGCCAGACTCCCAACAGCGGATGCTGGCTACGCGGGCTTTTTGTGAAATTCAGGATGAGCGGGCAATTCCCCATCTGATTCGGCTGTTAAAAGATCCTTGCCCGTTAGTTAGGGTGAGCGCCGGCTATGCTTTGGGGCGCAATCCCAGTCCAGATGCGGTAGATTCGCTGATAGAACAGCTTAATCGAGATTGGAATGGCTACGTGCGTAAGGGCGTGGTTTGGGCGCTGGGAAATTGCCGAGATCGCCGGTCGTTAGTGCCTTTGCTGGATGCACTGAAAACAGATATTTCTGCGGTGCGCCTGTGGGCGGCTAGTTCGCTTGGCCAAATGGGTTCGGTGGGTTACGATACGGTGATTGCTGCCCTTCCTCCACTGATTGAATCTTTACGCCGAGATCCGATGCCGGCGGTGCGGAGTAATTGTGCTTGGGCGTTGGGGCAATTATGTCGTGAATTGCCTTCTAATGTGGTGTATGCCACGGCAATTGATGCCTTAATTGAGGCTTTTGCGGAAGATGAAGATATGGGTGTTCGGGAAGATGCGAAAGGTTCTTTGTTACGTGTAGGTGATCCGCGTGGTATACAGCTGATTGAGGAGTTGGAACTTGAAGGTTGGCCTCTGGTTTAAGAGATCCGGAAGAGTTTTTAACCGCAGATAAACGCAGATAAACGCAGATGTTGCGGTAGTCTGCTGTTAGGTATACAGAGATAAACGCAGATGGGTTAAGGGTTGGGTGATTGGGTATTGCCCATTGCTTGACCGGCTATCCAACCTGTTGTCCAGGCACTCTGGAAGTTAAAGCCGCCGGTGACTCCATCAATGTCTAAAATTTCACCGGCAAAGTAAAGTCCTGAACAATGCCGGCTTTCCATTGTTTTGAAATCGATTTCTTTTAAACTAACGCCGCCACAGGTAACAAATTCTTCTTTGAAAATGCCTTTGCCGGTGATTTCGTATTTGCCTTGAATGAGTTGTTGAATGAGTTCATTTAAGGATTTGTTGGGAAGTTCTGCCCAGCGTTTTTCGTTATCAATACCGGCAGCATCAATTAAACGTTCCCAAAGCCGGCGGGGAATGGGAACGGGGCAACTGGTTGAGATCGCACGTCGGGGAAGTTGTGACTTTACTAGCAGTAACATTTGACGCAGTTCTTCTTCTTTGTACTGCGGCAACCAATTAATCTGCAAAGAGGTTTGATACCGGCACTCGTGCAAAAACCGGGCACCCCAGGCGGAGAGTTTGAGTACAGCCGGCCCGCTTAATCCCCAGTGGGTGACGAGTACCGGCCCAGTTTGCTCTAATTTGGCTGCCGGTAGGCGCACGCGGGCGTTGGCAACGGATACACCGCCTAATTCCTTGAGTCGCTCATCGCGCACGTTAAAGGTGAAGAGAGAAGGCACGGGTGACTCAATTTGATGGCCTAAATTTTTGGCCCATTTGTAACCCATCGGATTGCTGCCGGTGGCGAGGAGGAGGCGATCGCAGGTTACAGTTTCGCCGGATTTTAATTCAATTTTAAAGGAAGGGGAGGGGGAGTGATAGATGGAACTAACCTGGCTGCCGTTGCGAAATTCTACCCCGGCCCCGTGAGCCGCCCGCATCAGACACTCTACAATTGTGGCGGAGTCATCGGTTACGGGAAACATCCGCCCATCGTCTTCGGTTTTTAGCTGCACTCCCCGTCCTTCAAACCAGGCAACGGTATCGCGACATTGAAACCGTGTGAATGCGCCCCGCAAGGCTTTGCCGCCTCTGGGGTAATTTTGCACTAATAAGGCCGGTTCAAAGCAGGCATGGGTGACGTTACACCGTCCTCCGCCGGAAATGCGAACTTTGGCTAGGGGTTCCCGCCCTGCTTCAAGTAGGGTAACTTGGGTGTGAGGATGAGTTTTGGCACACGCGATCGCGCCGAAGAAGCCGGCGGCACCTCCACCAATTACAACTACTTTTAAAGATTGCGAACTCAAGGCGATACCTACTAATTTTGGGGACTGGATGCACGAAGGAAATTTGCTTGTGCGGTTTTTTATTGTCGCAAATCTTGAGTGCGATGGGGCGGTTGGATTGAAAGGGTTATTCGTTTTTTTAGGGATATTGGATTTTTTTTAACCACAGATTCTGCCGGTGAAACCCGAATGTGCTTTGCTCGTCATAGGAGTTCCACCTGCGTCCACAGATAAGATTTAGGGGACGCTGAGGGGTTATTAAGTCTGCGATTAGCTTACACTTTTCCCCGCAATTGTTCAAATTCTTCTCGCAAGGATGGCGGGTGATAGCCTAGGGAATAAGCTTTGGAACTGTCTAGGGATACGTCGGGGGGTCTGGGCGCTGCCATTTTAACGTCTTGTTGCCGGCAGGTTATGATTTTTGCTTCGTCTAGTCCTAGCACTTCTACGAGTAATCGGAAAAAGTCATAACGCGATATTCTTTCTTTTCCGCCTAAATGAATTCGCCCACTCACTTTTTCTAATGCGAGTAAAAGTCCTTTTGCTGCTGTTTGGCCGCTTACCGGCGTACGAAATTCATCGGTGAATAAAGCGAGTTCTTGTCCTTTTCTGAGGCTTTCTAGCATGGGTTGAATGAAACTTTTGGCTGCCGGCCCTCCATCACCAAACATTAAAGGCATCCGACAAATTGCTGTCTGGGGATAGCGTTTGAGCATTCCTTCTTCTGCTAAGACTTTTTGTTCCCCATAGATGCTGACAGGAGACACGGGATCTGTTTCCCGGTAAGGAGAATTTAAGCCATCAAAGACTAAGTCGCTGGAAGTGAAAACGCAAGGAATGGAGTAATCTGCACAAAGGCCGGCAATATTGCAAGATGCGGTTACATTAATTTCGTGTGATTCTTGAGGGCGGGTTTGGCATAAGTTCGGTTGCGATTGAGCGGCAGCATGAATGACGGCATCTGGTTTGATTTCTTCAAAGATGCGCTTGAGTTCTTCAAATTTTCTTAAATCAGATTGGACTAAATTTATTTCTGGAATTTCCACCGGCTGGGAAAAGTAGGTTCCATAAACCTGCCATTCTTCTCGGGCAATTTGGCACAGGTTCCATCCTAGAAATCCACTGCTGCCGGTGATTAAAAGTTTTGCCATTCTTATTTTAACGTTTCAGATTTTCTCTATTTCTATTTTAAATTAAAAATTGCAATTATATGGGCGTTTGCTTAAAAATATCAAGCTTGGGAGTTTGAAAAGGGAAATGGGTAGAAGCTCAATTTTATCCCCATTTTTGATTACCTTTTACCCATTTTCCTGATTCAAAAGTAAAGGAACTCTCGATTATTCAGCCGGCTCAAAATCTGCTTTGGAAACTCCGCAAATCGGACAAACCCAATCTTCAGGAATATCTTCAAATGCCGTACCGGGTGCAATTCCGCTATCAGGGTCGCCTTCTGCTGGGTCATATTCATAGGCGCAGGCGGTGCATATATATTTTTGCATTCTAATCTTCTCCTGATACATCCCCTGTATGATACAAGCCTCCAGAACCAAAGTTCTAGAGGCCGGTTTCAATCTTCTATCAGGCTAAGACAAGAAATGTAGTCTACACACTCACCTTGGCTTTTGACCAAACACCATTTTCGTCTTCGTTGTACTGTTGGTGAATGGTATCCCAAGCGGCGTGTTCAGCCTGCGAGGCATCGTTACTTTCATCAAACGCGGCGTTGTAGCGTTCCATAAATGTCCGTTGCGCCTCTTCAGATAGGTGTGAACGGACTTCGGGAGACAGATCGGCTACAGTGTTGCACTTGCCGGCACTTGCACGAGGCAGCGTCATTTCGCTGACTGTAATTTCTTCCCCACCGGCACTTTCCAGCAGCAGTTGAATTTCACCGGCTTTATTTGCCGGCACTTCTGCCATCACCAGAAATTCCCCGGCTTCCACGCGGGTTTGATAAATTGCCGCCTTATCTTCAGGCATTCCCAGCGTCGCCAATGCAGAAACTAAGCCGGCACCGGCACTACCCGCAAGGGCACCACTCGCTGCACCTAAGAGTACAGCACCCAATGGGCCGGCTGCTACGACTGAGCCGACAAAGGGAATAAACAGGATGCCAACGCCGGTAAGCAGACTTAAAAACGAACCAAAAAGGGAACCAAAAATCGCGCCGCTTCGCAAGCCTCCCAAAATCACATCTTTTTTCGTAATAAAGCCGGTGATGCGCGTATTAGATTGAAAATTTTTGCCCATCATCGAAATGTGATCTTGGGGTACACCCCGATCCAGCAGACGCCGAACAACACCATCTAATTGACTTTCTTCTTTAAAGACGGCTGATATTGTGCGTTCTGCTTGATATTGGTCAGGCATTATGCTTCTCCTTGAGATTTTTTCGTCCTTTCTTGTAGCACAATAACAAGACACACCCCTATTCCTGAATCTACCTGGGGTTTGATCATTCTCAAGCCGGCAGTCTCAGCTTTTCTCTGCCGATGGTAACAGAAAGTGCCGGTATCTATGGCTACTAATTGGGCGTGAAGTCACGACTGTTTCTGCATTGCTAAAAGAAGGCGAAAAGAGATAAATTAGCTTAAATTTTTTGTTAAGCGAACTCAAGTATAGAAGCTAATAAAAAGACGAATGACATTGTTATTTAAAAGAAAATAGTGATGGGAAATTTAGCGAGTTAGATGCCGGTGTTGTTGAAATTTGCAAGTGGCAAGACAGGTTAGATCATGTGGTTCCGGTGAAGTATTTTTTATAAAAATAGGCAATCACTGTAGCAAATGGCGCGTACTTACCTTTAACATCAAGTTTTTCATAAGCTTGAGCAAACTGCTGGATCTCTTCGTCAGTGAGTCCTTTGATAGCCTGCAAGAAACCCTCAATTGCTTGGATGCGTTCTGCTCTCAACTTGTCAATGTCAAGTCCGAGTTTATCAATTGTTTCTTTAGCAGCGGCTTGCTTGTCTGGATCAGTTGCCGGCAGAATTTCTCCAGAACCGGAGTAAGTAAAAAAATCTGCACAGTTTGGCTCTAAAGGAGAAATCATCAGTTGCTCATCATACCAGTAAGCTTTCTTCGGGCCACAATGGACTGGCTCAGATTTTTTGCCTTCTCTCTGACATGAAGCCAGCAAATTTGTGTACTCCAAGGTTAAATCTGGATAAGTAGTCTGAGGCTTGAAATGTTCAATATGGCTGTCTTTGTCGTTGATGCTGTTTCCGCAGTAACAACAAATATACCCTTGTTCACGTAACAACGACTCATGCAGTTCGGTTTTTGGTGTTCCCCGAAGGTCTTTATAGATAGGTGTCCAATCTTCGTTAGCACGCGCTTTCCATTTTGCCAAGCATTCTGGTTCCTCACCTTTTGGGATATATCTCACTTGTTAAGAATCTCCTTGCGACGAATTAAGATATCTGCTCTGACAAACTCCGGCTCATCCGAGCCGATTTCATCTGCCAATTCTTGGCGCAATTGCTGAGCAGCTTCGATATCTCCGCTATCAATAATTTGAAACAGTTTCAGAATCTTATTTTTAATTTCCAGTGGACGCTCTGGAACTCCCATCGAGTCTTCAAGGATGCGATTGCTATCTCTGCCAAATGAACTTTTTGGACGCTTGGCAATGATCTCCCCTTCCTCTGTTCTCTCAAGAATATAAATGCTTTCCGGTTTAACTTGGCTAAGGACTTGTGGGGAATGAGTGGTAACAATAAACTGGCAATTGGGAAATGTGCTGGTCAGTTTGGGCATAATTTCACGTTGCCATTCTGGGTGAAGGTGCAGCTCAATTTCATCAATCAATACAACACCAGCTCCTTCCAGTGGTTTTTTTAAGTTCGGATTGGCAAGTGCTAAACGCCTCGCCAAATCTCCCACCATTGCCAGCAAGCATTTCTCACCATCAGATAACTGATTTAGAATAAATTCCTGACCTTGTTTTTCTACCGTCATTCGCAGGGGTGAGCGCCTAACTCGTAAATTTAAAAACTCCTCAATGAGATTCTTGATGGCGTCTCTAACTGCTTCTAGTCGCCTATCTCTATAATCAGGGTCATCTCGTCGTTCTTCGTTCTCCAAATCTTCCAATGTTCTAAACCATTGAAAGAAGCTATTAAAGCCTATTTGCCCACCTGTTAGTGCAGAATCATAGGCATCTAGTTTATTGAATGAAAGTTGCTCCGAAATATCTAGAGTAATATCAAGCACCCCTCGATTAACCGGGTAGTAAATAGCTAAAGGTATGTTTCCACTAAAATTTGGGTCACATTGCTCATATATTTGCTGTAGTAATTCAATATAAGAGGGTTTTATGGTGCTTGCCAACCATTTAACGTCTAACATTTTTTCCGTTAAAATTGTAATTTCAATCTGACTTTCTGCTTGTCCATTTTTATTATTTTCTTTCTCATAGAATTGCGAAATCAAAGGATTTAACTTGATCTGTCTTTTTTGCTGCTTAAGTTCGTCAAAGCTGCTAAAAGAGCTTTTTGGAACCGTAGGCCACATCTTAATCAAATTTATATAAGGAGATAAGAGAATAGCAATGCAGTCCAGAATAGTCGATTTTCCCACGCCGTTAATACCGATAAAAACTGTCGGTTCATCTGGTGGGAACTCTAGGGTTAAATCGCCGATTCCGCGAAACGATTGCATCTTCAGGCGCTTGACTCTCATTTTCTGACCTTCACTGCATTATGATCTGGATCTTAATAGGCATCTGGCAAATTGTAAGCTAGCTGCCATGCGATAAAAAGAGAGCGTTCAGATGTCCCAACCTCCTCATCAACCTTCCCCGATAATTCCTGGTAACGAAGCTCAAATAGCAACCGTGCAACGCCTGCGCCAGCTTAGTCATCTCCTCGATAACGCCGTTGGCATCCCTGGCACTCGCTATCGCATCGGACTTGATCCCCTCCTGGGACTGCTACCGGGTGGCGGTGACATCGCCGGCGCGGTTCTTTCTGGCTACATCGTCTACTCAGCCGCAAAGCTAGGCTTGCCACGAGAAGCCTTGGTGCAAATGGTTTCTAACATCCTATTTGAGACATTCGCCGGCACGGTGCCGGTGTTGGGAGACTTGGTAGATGTCACTTGGAAAGCCAATACTAAGAATGTGGCATTGTTGGAAAGCCACTTGAACGTTCCCCAACCCAATAGCAAAAAAGCTGACAAGTGGTTTGTGTTCATGCTGCTAGCCGGCTTGATGCTTGTCGTGATTGCGGTTGCGGGTTTGAGCGTATTCCTGATCAGCCTAGTGGTGAGACTATTCACCGGCGGCTAATGGCTGGCAGTTGGCCGGCTCCCCACACGCCGGCTTCACAAGAGGTGGGATAATAAACCAGCTGTTGTCTGCTTTTCTCCAATGGTTCAGTCTTTCCAGTCTCCCGACGATCTTGCCAATGCCCTCGCCGGCATCACCGATCTGACTTTTCAACTGCCTGATCCAGAAGATGAGCAAATTTCTGAATTAGATTATCAGCAGCAACTTGACAGTGCGTGGCAAGTCTGCGATCGCTTCGACTTGCAAACCGACATTTGGCGCGGACGAATTTTGCGATCTATCCGAGATCGTGAGAAAAAAGGCGGAGACGGGCGCGGCACCGGCTTTCTCAACTGGCTGAAAAACCGGGAAATTAGTAAAAGTCAAGCCTACGCACTCATTGAACTCTCCAACAGTGCCGACACCCTCCTCGAACAAGGACATCTCGATCCCTCTTCCATCAACAATTTCAGCAAACGCGCGTTTGTAGAAACCGCCAAAGCCTCCCCAGAAGTGCAGCAGCTTGTCACAGATGCCGCCCGTACCGGCGATCGCATCACACGGCGGGAAGTGCGCCAACTGTCTGATGAGTGGACAGCGATGAGTTCCGACTTACTGCCGGATGAAGTCAAGGAAAAAGCTGCCGGTGGATCAGTTCCTACTCGCTTTCTCGCGCCTCTGGTGAAAGAGATGGAAAAGCTGCCAGAGTCGCACCTCAACGCCATCCGCCAGGAAGCCGCCGAAAATCCCGATGTTGATACCGTCAAACAGCTCACCTCAGACGCTCGTAACTTGTCAAAATATCTGGATGCTGCTGCTCAAGTGCAAACCATTAACCAGTCGTCTTTAGACATGGAAATGGCGCTAGAAGAAGCCCTGCGGCTAGGCTGTCTGAACACGGCAGCAGATATGGTGAAGCAAGCATCCCAAGTAGAACAGACTGTGGCAAAGCTGTACACTACTTGGAAGCGTTTGTCAAGTCTTGCTGACCGGCTTTATGTAGACACCGGCGCAACAACTCCGCACCTGCGCTCTCTCATCAGCTGTATGGAGCGACTTGCCGGTGAAGTGATTGAAGTGCAATTGGGTGATAACGAACGCACGATTCGTCTGCGAATCTTGAGTGATTCAGATTCTTAACCGCCTCCTCACCCAACTCTATGCCTGGGTGGGGATTCCCAAACTACTCAATACAAGATTTAATAAGATTTACACACGGCTTCTTGACAAAATACATTTCTCCTAATTTGTCAAAGACTCCAGTGTAATAGTATGCACAGCCTGTTGGCTTAGCCAATTCAGTTGGTTGTTAATCAAGGTATTTCCCGTTGACTTTACAAAATCTAAAGAATCTTGCTGACGAGCAGATTATGGTTTCCCAGCCAGAGTATGCAAAGAAATTGCGTCCCCTGCTGCCACCCGAAGCATTTGAACCGGCTCCCAGCAAGTTAGTCCTCCTGTTGCTGAATCTGGTAATTCTGATGGGAGGTTGGGCCATTGCCTCCACATTAGATCAGTGGCCGGCCTACCTTTTATGGCTTTACCTACCCATATCGCTGGTGATGGGTAACAGCGTGATTGTATTGCTTTTCAGTTCCCATAACCTCATGCATGGCAGCGTGATTAGAAACCGGCGGATCATGGGGATTCTGGGTTTGCTGGGACTTGCGATATTGTGGATGCCGCCAACGCAGTGGAAAGCAGTGCATAACCGAGAGCATCACAACAAAACGAATTCCCTGACAGATCCCGATCGCAATTACTTAAACGAGCAGCCGAAAACCTGGGGAAAATGGATTCAAAATTTATTTGTCCCCTCTGCTGAAGTGAATCCTTTGTGGTTAACTGTGGGGATGACCAGTGCTTGGGGAGTTCATACTTTTAGAAACCTCACCTCAGTGCTGTTTTTTAATGATGAATCGGTTGATTATGTGCCGGCTGCTTTTACAGTCAGCGATAAAGAACGGCGGACAATTGCGGGTGAAGTTCTAATAATTTTAGCGCTTCATCTGTGTATCCTCAGCTTCTTGCAATTTAACCCACTCAAACTCGCACTGAGTTACTTTCTTCCCATCGGGATTGGTTATGCCGGCCTGATGTTTTATATTTATACCAATCATATGCTTTCCCCGATGACAAGCATTAATGATCCCTTGCTCAATAGCTTGTCAATCCGGGTGCCTAAATTTTTCGATTGGTTGCATCTCAATTTTTCTTACCACACCGAGCATCATATTTTCCCTGGCATTAACTCTGATTATTACCCCCTAGTCAGAGAATTGCTAGAACTTCACTATCCGGGTCGAATGAATTTATTGGATGCGGGCGAAGCTTGGCAGTTGTTACTGCAAACTCCTCGGCATTACAAAGATGAAAATACCTTTACAGATTGGTCAGAAGAAAAGTCTGTAACTAGCCCGCTTAGTCAAAACTTGATCCAGAACTGAAGGATTGCCCTTGACTGCTTTCTGGCGAGTAAGCGCTTTTGCTATTAGCTTGGATTTAAACCCCAGGCTAATAGTAAAAGTCAGTTTCACCTGACTCATACTAAATTCGGTTTTGCAAGAATTTTTTGTTAACTCTAAACCTCTAATTCATCTAAGAATTATCAATCACCTATCAAAACCGGCTTTGGTCTGACATAAAGAGCCGGCTAAACGTCACCACTGGGATATTTGCCGAGAAACCGGCGCTTAAGTCGCCTCAATTGTCGAGGTCGCACGTCTGCACTACAGCTGACAAGCTGGATTAAGAGAATTTGGGCAAATTCTCAAACTTGTCTAGATCGTCTAAAGTAAAGCTTTAACCTGGTGATGTCGCCAGTATGAGCTACTGTCTCAACCCTGCTTGCCAGAAGCCCCAAAACCCAGACTCCGCAAGTTTCTGCTTAACTTGCGGCTCACTGCTGCGGCTTAAAGAGCGTTACAAAGCGATTGAGCCAATCGGTGCCGGCAGCTTTGGCAGAACGTTTTTAGCTGAAGACGCACATCGTCTGGAGAGTTTGTGCGTGATTAAGCAATTGTTGCCGCAGCCGCATATTCAAAATAATTCTCAGGCAATGGCTAAGGCGATCAAGTTGTTTAAGCGGGAAGCACGGCAGTTGTTTCACTTGGGACATCATCCCCAGATTCCATCGCTGTTTGCGTTTTTTGAGCAAAACCGGCTTCTGTATTTGGTGCAAGAGTTAATTGATGGGCACGATCTCTCGCAAGAATTGGGCAAGGGCAAACGCAAGGGTTCCGACAATGAGGGACAAAGCCGGCAGTTGTTGAAAGAGTTGCTGCCGGTGTTGCAATTTGTCCATGAACATCAGGTGATTCACCGGGATATCAAACCGATGAATATTCTCCGCCGGCACAATGGGGAACTGGTGCTGATTGATTTTGGAGTTGCCAAGCAGCTAACCGGCACCGGCATTAGCCAAGCCGGCTCAAGAGTGGGGACAGAAGGATATGCGCCCATTGAGCAAATACGCGGCGGCAAGGCTTATCCAGCGAGCGATCTTTATAGTTTGGGAGTGACTTGCATTCAGTTGCTTACCCAAGGCTCACTCGATGAGCTTTATGATGCAATGGAAGGGCGCTGGGTATGGCGAGAATTTTTAAGCGCGAAAGGAATCAATATTACCCCTGAGTTGGCAGAAATTTTAGACAAAATGCTGAAAGATGGGGTGAATGAGCGCTATCAATCTGCCGCAGAAGTGCTTAAGGATCTTAATAAAATTCCCGCAATTCTCAACCGGCAGCCGGTGGGTTCTGGACATTCACCTGCCGCAAAGATAGCGGTGAAATCCACTAAAGCAATCAAAAATCCCAAATCAAAAAGTGTGCCGGTTTGGCGATGCGTTCAAACCTTGATCGGTCATACAAAAGAGGTGAATTCGATTGCCCTGAGTCCCCAAGCTTACGTTCTGGTAAGTGGCAGTTGGGATCACACGATTAAAGTCTGGAATCTGAACACCGGCAACCTAATTCACACGCTGCGAGGACATTTCGGCCATGTCAGTTCAGTTGCGATTAGTCCAGATGGTTATATTCTCGTCAGTGGCAGTTGGGATCGCACGATTAAAGTCTGGAATTTGGGCAGTGGCAAACTGATTCATACGCTGAAAGGACATAACAATTATGTGAATTCGGTTGCAATTAGTCCCGATGCTCAAACGCTTGTTAGCAGCAGTTGGGATAAAACGATTAAAGTCTGGCAGTTGAACACAGGACAGCTTATAGAAACCCTTGCCGGCTCAGATTGTGTTCGCACTCTGGCGATTAGTCCGAATGGGAAACTTCTCGCCGGCGGCAGTGATGATCGGCTGGTTAAATTATGGGGATTGGGTGCCGGTGGCAGACCCGACAGTGCCAACTTTTGCACCCTTGCCGGTCATTCAAATTGCGTTCGTTCGGTTGCTTTTAGTCCAGATGGGCAACTTTTAGCGAGTGGCAGTTGGGATAATACGATTGAGCTGTGGGAGATACACAGACAGCCGGCAACTAAGCCGCTACGCACTCTTGCCGGTCATTCCAGCTACGTGTATTCGGTTGCCTTTGGTGAAGATGGCAAGATTTTAGCCAGTGGCAGCCGGGACGGCACGATTAAGCTATGGCAAATGGACACCTGCGACCCCGCGCACACCCTGACTGGGCATTCAGGGCCGGTTTATTCGGTTGCCTTTAGTCCCGATAGTCAGACGCTTGTGAGTGGGAGTGATGACGCGACGATTAAGATTTGGCGGTGTGAGTAGACGATTATTTCAATTGTTTATAAGCTTTCTATATTTTTTTAAAGTATATATAAGCCTGATTCAGTGTCAGCCCCAGGCAGAATTTCACGGCTGCTCTTAACACCTCTACTCTCGCACAACTGTGCAAAAGACTCTAAACTTTCTAATCTTGCTGAAAGTTCGCTCAAAGCATCTAAATATTCAGCTACAGCAATTTGGCGATGTGTCCATGTTTCATCAAATTTTGAAGAACTATAGGACATTTCAAACTCTACATCAACATGATTTTTTTTGCTTCTGATTTTGTCAGGAGATAAAGTGCGATCGCTTGTAGATATTTCCGTAATTCGTTCTATCCGTTCTGGAGTAATATGCTTTTTAAACCGAGAATTAGTAAAGCGATAAGCTGTAGACAAATAATAATTTTCTTCTCTGATTAATTTATCGCCCCATCTTTCCGCGACTTGTTTAAACTTGGGGACTTCTATCGCAAGCAATTCTTTAGCTTCTTGAGGCTTCCCGATTTCTAGGAGAAGATTCGCTTCTGTTGCTGTGGCGACTGCCCAACCTTGAATAGAAACATCAACATTGAGCATAATTTCAGCATCTAATTCTGGGGTAGCCTGCATCGCTTGATTACTGAGAAATAATTTTACTCTAGAAGCTGTTTTAATGGCTTCTCTGGGTGATTCATCAGGAAAACGAGAACGGTCATCAAGTTCAGCTTTTAAAGCAGCAATTTCTTTAATTAGCATTGCTTGATGAAGATGGGAAATAGCTTTGGCAAGGCTTTGTTGTTTTTGCCGGCTATCTTCTACCAATAAATACAAATATGCCAGTTGTCCGGAAATAGTGTCTAAGCGGTTATCAACGCGATTCAAGCCGGCTTCAACCCGATTAAAACCTGTTATCACGCTATTCTCAATCCGGTTTAAGCCGGCTTCAACTCGGTTAAAGCCCTCTTCCATTGACTGCTGAATGTGACCTAAAGTGTTTTGGATTTGGTGCAGCTTGTAGCCCATATAGGCAAAGCCGGCAATACTGACACCAAGGTTTAAAACACTTGCTCCCGCCGCAATTTGAGTTAATCGCATTACTGAGGATAGGGTTTTTTCAATACCCATTAATTTCTGATAGGTAAGCCCATGACCAATAACGTCAGTTCCTCCCAAGATGGGAGAAAAGGGAATACCCATTAGTTTGCTAGTTAGTCCTGGGGTTTCGGCTAAATGGCGCACAATTTGACCACCATTTTCTGTACCCGCAGCCCATCTAATAACGCTTCCGTGGCGTTTCATTGAGCCATCTAGTAAAGCTTTTATGAGTTCGGGATTGTTAACTAAGAGAGTGGTATCAATAAGCATTTTAATTACTCCTGTTTAGCGATTATAAACTCCCAGGTTTCCGTAGGCTTCCATCTGCAATCTAGGGGAGATTGTAAGATCAACTTTTAAATCAGCTAATCTACGAAAAGCATCATATCTATCCAGTTGATTGACTTGAGGCTTAAATCCTTCATCAGCTTGCTTTAGTTCAATATAGACTAAGCGGATATCATATTCTGATTCTTCTTCTTCTTTTGATACTGAATACTGGCTCATGTCATTTTTTATTTTAGGTAATTCAGTTTTAGAACCTAGCCCCAAATATTTTGTAATTTCATAAAGAGATTCCCCATCTTTAGAATCTATGCTTCCTTTTGCTTGGAGTGATTCAATAAAATCTGCTTGTAATGCAGAAACTACTAAAACTAAAAACTCTTTTCTTTGAATTGGAAAAGCTTGAACTGTGGAAGATGAATTATGAGAATAATACTGTTTATCTTCTTCTCTATAAGTTGTCTGTTGTTGTCTTTGAATCGGAGGAGTTTGATCGCTAGAAGATCGAGGATAATCAAGGTTAGATTCTTTAGATTCTTCCCTACGATTCGGCAGTCGTGATAGTTGGTCATGTAGCTTTTTGAGATGAGGTGCTAATGCTGTTCCTGCTAATGCTGTTCCTGCTAATGCTGCTAATTTTGGTAAGGCTTCAAATAGTGCTTCTACTAATTCTTCTCCAAAAGGTTCCATTTTTTAACTCCTGAATTTCATTAGGTTTAAAACTTACTTCACTGACGACAATCTTCTTCTAAACTTTGACAGACTGATGTTGCATAATCTTTTTGAACTTCAAAATCAAGCCAGAACTGTTTTTGCTGATCAAAGTTTTCCTCAATGATAGTTAATTGTTGTAGTAAAGCACGTTCAGCTAGATTGGTAACCTCATCAACGGATTCTTCAAAGATACTGCTAACATAATCTAATCGTTTGAGAATCCACTTAAGCAAAATATCCCACAAACTTCCTTTCCTTTTCTCAATTCCACTTAACCATTGTTTTGCCATTAAGTCTGGGGATGGAAGAAAAAGTTCAACATATTCAATATCTTCATAAACATTGCTAGTTACCGCTTCTTGGTATTCACTGGTTACTGGACGTTTTTTTGTTCTCGTTTTTGTGCTAGCGAAACAAGAACCGTCTTGATAGGATTCTGTATATTCTTCATCTTCTGTTTTTGTGCGAGCTTCATATTCTGTTTTTGTACCAACGACTTCTGTTTTTTTAGAACGGTTTTGCTTAACAGCATCTGGGAGTTCAAAAAACTTCTCAGGTAAAGTTGACGAGTTTTGAGCTAACTTCTTACGCAAATTACTAATGGCTGCTTTTTCAATATTAATCGAAGAAAAGTTTTTCTCGGACAAACAAACTTTTAATCTCTTAACTTGTTCATCAAGTAATGATTCTAAAGCTTGTTCAAATTGTTGAACTTTTAATTGTAGAACAAACTCTGCCCTTACGGATATAGCTTGCCTCATTGTGTGATAGAGCAGACGAACATAACGCTCATCATGTTCAAGTTCTTTTTTCCCCTTGTCATCATCAGCCCGTACACGCTTAACTAAGTATTCTGATTCAGCATCAAATTTACTGAGTCCTCGGCTAACATTATCATAGGCTCTAGAAATATCCTCAGCTAATGAAGGTAATGTGACTTCCCGGAGTTTATCTCTTAGATCAAAAGCTCCTTGATTATTTTTAAGAGAATCGCGGACTGGAACAATTAGAGATTTTGTTAAGTCTCCTTCTACTTCAGCGACAGCATCAAGAATTGTAGAAAACCCCTTACCTCCTTTTTTTTCAGCATCTTGTTTAATCTTAATTCGAGTATTAGGAACATCCTTATTTTTTAGAGTTTTTATCATTTCTTTAATCCAGGTGTTAAATTCTTGAATGATTTTTTCGATCTTTTCCTGCAAATCTTGACTAATTTTAGCAATTTCATCTATTGCTTTTTGAACTTGCTCTTGATTGTTAATTTTTCGGGTTTGAATCACAATATCAAGAGATTCTGCCAAAACATCGTAATTATCGAATACTTCCAACAACGCAGGAAGTATTACCAGTTCTGCAAATGATTCTTGAACCCGCCCACGAAAGCAATCCCAAAGTTCTCTACCACCACTCCAATCTAGTGCATAGCGGAGAATTCTTCGCATGGTTTCATCATCAATAACCTTATTCTCTTCTACCCGATCTTCAATATCACGAAACCAATTTTTTAAATCTCGGTTCTCTTTGGTATTTAATTTAATAACTCCTGCACAGTCTTGAAACATAGCTTTAAGGAGTTTTAACCGTATCTCCTGATTCATCAGTGACGGTTCGTTAAAAGCTCCTGAACCCCAAGCACACTGAGCATAATATAAAAGACGAGCATTAAAAGCCAGAACATCAGGAAGTTCTTTAAGTGATAAGACCTCTTTAATTTCCTCTCTTAACTGATTAATACGCACTGACAGAGGTAAATCATCCGCACCTCGCTGATCGACCCGATTTAAGATAAAAATCATCGAATCCGTTCGTCCCTGTAGGTATTCGACAACTTTCTTTAATTCTTCCAATAGGCGTTTTCTGTGGTCATCATCGACCTGCATATAGTCCAAAGCCACTAAACTAAACGCTTTATTGACTTGGTTTTGGATACTTGCTAAGTTAGTCCGGTCTTGAACTGATTTCAATCCCGGTAAATCAATAAATTCAACACCTATTCCATTGGGTAAACCCAGTAAAGAAGCATCACAAGCAGGTAAAAGAGAAACAGTGGCGGTTATTTGTGGCGCAACATACTCACGCTTTTTCCGTGCCTCGTGATAGGAGTGCATCACGGTGCCAATTCTCTGGTATAAATCCTCATCACTTAATCCCGTCCATTCACCAGTCTCCCAAACCGCATCCTTCGTTTTTGCAATGATTAATTTTTGTTTTTGAGAATGTTTGATAGTTAATACACCCCCACTCATTTCACCGGCTTCAATCGGTGCGATTTTCCGACCAATCAGCGCGTTAACAATCGTTGACTTTCCAGAAGACGTAGTTCCCAGAGTCGCAATCCGAAAGCTAGGATTTTCTAACCGTTGGACGGCTTCTTCATAAACAGTTAAAAATTCCTGTAGGCAAGATTGAATCCCTGAATCAGCAAAAACATCAGGGGACGAGTTGACTAAGCTAGAAACTGAGTTCCCTAATTCTTTTAAGAGGTTACGGGTGTTGTTTAACTGAGATTCAATATTGAGTTCCACTGGATGCCCCTGTAATTAATAGTTTGGGTTAATTCCACTAAATGCTTAAAAATGTAACGGGTTGCTTTGCAGCAAATCTTCCCCATGCAGGCGAAGTCTGCCTTTAGGCGGATTCTTTTTTTTCTTCACCATCACCTTAATCTGCGGGAGAAGGATTGGCAAGGGCGGTATCCCGCCACCTTCCCAGCGGTTCACCGATGGAAACGACAGTTTCAGTGCTTGAGGAAACTGCGTTTGCGTCAGTGCCGGTGTAGCAATCTCTAGCGAATTAGACAGGTCGCAAAAATACCTCCCAAGCTTCCTCAATCAAGGTTAAGCAATGAGTCGCTGTATGCACCTGGTATATTTACTGATTTTTCATTTAGTCAGCGACAATCATGCTTTGAGATAACGCATGAATCTATCTATTCGCTCATTTTCTCACGTTGCAGCGCTCTGTGCTTTTCTCCTTGACACATCACAGCATTGAGTTAAATAAAGGTTTAATTTCATCACCGGCTTTTATTAACTGTTAGATACGCCTTTGCCGGCATCAAGCTGTTTAACTTTTGCAAAGTTTTGTTATTAACATCTTTTTCTCTGTTGCAAAAGTGAGTTTAATGATTAATTTTTTTTTAAATAAAATCTCTTTGAGCCAAAGATCGCCCCGACTTCCCTTTTTAATCTAGCTACTGGAGGATTGAGGACACTGGGAAAAGTGTCCCTTAGAAAGAAGACAAGGCAGATAAAGCACCTTAAGTTAGGTTTAAGCAGCCTTTCAGGAAGTTCATCACCTCTAGCCACAGTCAGCGACACCACCATGATCCAGCTCAATTCCTCAGAACATTCTCTCAACGTCAGACCTTTTGCCACTATGAGGCCGGTAACTTCTGGTGTTTCGCCTTGGCTAACTGCCTTAACTTATCCTCTGGGTCGTTTCCTGGTTCTGCCATCTTATTTTGGCCGGCTAGAGGTGAGCGGGCAAGAAAATCTACCGAAAGAAGGGCCGGTGATTTTGGCCCCCACCCACCGTTCTCGCTGGGATTCGTTGATGCTGCCTTACGCAACAGGACATCATGTCACAGGCCGGCATTTACGATTTATGGTGACGGCAGATGAAGTGAAAGGACTGCAAGGCTGGTTGATTCGGCAACTCGGTGGATTTCCAATTGATGTTAAGCATCCCGGCATTTCCAGCTTGCGTCATGGCGTAGAACTGCTTCTAGATAGTCAGATGATGGTGATCTTTCCCGAAGGTGGCATTTTTCACGACGGTGAAGTTCACCCGCTAAAACCCGGACTCGCTCGGATCGCCCTGCAAGCTGAATCGACCCACCCCGGATTGGGTGTTAAAATTGTGCCGATGAGCATTCGTTACGGTCATCCCTATGCGACTTGGGGCTGCGGTGTCAGTGTTCGCATCGGTTCACCCTTGGCGGTGGCTGATTACTGCCAGCAACATACCAAGCAAGGCGCACAACAGATCACCGATCACTTGGAAACCGCGATTAAAAAATTGGATAGCGAGCACCCTTCATTTAAAGCAGAGTAAGCATTAAGGAAAGGCACATACCCAGTACCTTTTTTAGAAAAATCCCAAAAGCCGGCCCTTGTAAGCGATAACCTACCGCGCCGGCATTCGCATCACACTCTTAACCCTATCTGGATACACCTGCCGGCACGCTGCGCTATCATCTGCATATACCTGCCGGCAGGCTGCGTTATCATCTGCGGTAAAAAAATACCCTTTGCAACTAAATCTAATCACCCGCAAACTAGAAGATACGCTCCAATAGTTTGATAATATTGAACGGCTACAGCAAAACAAAAAATCAAAATTTTGCTGAGCCTGGTTTAAGTCACTAAACCACACCACGCACACCCCACTCTTTGTGAAACTGCGAGAAACGCTTCCAAGGGGGTTTGCGTGGGTTAATTCATTTAGGGGCTGATTTTTAAAATATTTTTCCTAAAAGTATCAGCCTTTACTGACCACCCCTTTCAGCAACCCTTTCAGCAGCTAGTAGCTCCTTGACGGCATAAATTAGCCTAATGGCTGATCCATAGAAATTTGATGCAATGCCAACCGCAACCAGATTAAACTAAAAAAGATGGCTTTAACAACATCCATTTGGATTATGAATTATGAATTATGAATTATCAGAACTTAATTCAAAATTCAAAGTTCAAGCTTAAAAAATATCGAAAGATTATCGCGTCTCAAATCCTAGGCCCAAAACGCCTTGCAATTTTGGAAGCGTGTCTGATTGGCTTAGTCTCTGGACTGGCGGGTGTTTTGCTCAAACAAGGGGTGGGATGGCTGGGAGGGTGGCGAGTTTATACAGCATCCCAGCTGATCCCCGCTTGGTTCTTGCTTCCCAGTGTCGGAGTTGTTGGGGGGTTGCTCACCGGCTGGCTGGTGGAACGACTGGCACCGGAGACTGCCGGCAGCGGCATTCCCCACGTCAAAGCCGCTTTAGCCGGCGTGAGTATTTCCCTAGATTGGCGGGTGGCTAGTGTCAAGCTGATCGGCACAATTTTAGCAGTGGGTTCAGGGTTAACCTTAGGCCGGCAAGGCCCGACTGTGCAAATTGGAGCCGCTTTGGCTGCGGGGATCGGTCGCTTGATTCCCACCTCGCCCGACTACCGACGCCAACTCATTGCTTGTGGGGCGGCAGCCGGCTTAGCTGCCGGTTTCAACGCACCCATTGCCGGCGTGCTGTTTGTCGTGGAAGAATTGCTCCACGATATCTCCGGCTTTACCCTTGGCCCAGCAATCATCGCTTCCTTTATCGGTGCTGTTGTATCTCAATTGCTGGGTGGCGATCTGAATCTCGACATCACTCAAAGCGTTTCCCCGACCCGGTTTCTCGCCCAGGAAATTCCCTGTTACGTGGTGTTGGGAATCCTGGCTGGATTGCTGGGCAGCCTGTTCACGAAATCAATTGTTGCCCTCTTACACTTCAACCGGCGCGTACTGCGTCTGAGACTGCCGGTGCGTATCGCCCTAGCTGGGCTGGTGTGTGGCCTTGCGGTGGCCATGCTACCCGAAGCCTTCCGCAACAATTCAGGTTTGCGAGACTTCCTCCTCAGCAAAGAAGCTAACCTGACCAGTATTTCCCTCGCCTTTGTCGCTCACTTCGTTCTGACCATTATCGCCGCCTCTTCAGGCGCACCGGGCGGGTTATTCGCCCCATCCCTAGTGCTAGGTTCTGCCTTGGGCCACATAGTCGGAATTTTGCAGTGGGATTGGTTCGGCATTGGGGTGCCTACCACCTACGCCCTTGCCGGCATGGGCGCATTTTTTTGTGCGGTTTGCAGAGCACCGATTACAGCCGTGGTGATTGTTTTTGAAATTACCACCGATTTTAAACTGGTGCTGCCTTTAATGATTGGCTCTGTGGTGGCTTATCTAGTGGCGGAAAAGGTGGAAAAGGAATCGCTTTATGACCGGCTACTAGAATTTAATGGCATTAATTTGAAAAAGGAAAAGCCGACCGATGGGCTTTTGGCTGAGCTCTCGGCATCGGATGTCATGCAGCGCCGTGTGGAAACGCTATCGAGCCAAATCAGCTTAGATGAAGTGATGCAGGCATTTTCCCGCTCTCACCACCGGGGCTTTCCCGTGGTCGATAATGGCAAGCTGGTGGGGATTGTTACCCAAACAGACTTGGCAAATACCGGCAAGCGGCAGTTGCCCGGAAATACGCCTTTGAGCCAGTTCATGACGCCACAGCCGGTGACAGTCAGGCCGGCAGATACCTTAAGTGAGGTACTGTACCGGCTCAATCGCTACAATCTCAGCCGGCTGCCGGTGACGGAGGGCCGAAAGCTGGTGGGGATTATCACGCGCAGCGATATTATTCGGGCAGAATCAGACAAACTGATCGGCGAAAAGGCTCAGGTTGGCCCGCATCCTGAGCCTTCTTATGTGGTTTACCAAACGCGAGCACCGGCAACGGGTAAAGGCCGGCTGCTGGTGCCTTTGGCGAACCCGCAAACCGCCCCAGCCTTGTTGCGTCTGGCGGCGGCAATGGCCCACGAGCGCAACTATGAAATTGAGTGCCTTCAGGTGATGCTGGTCTCTCGCCACAGTTCGCCGGCAGAGACGCCGGTGAGAACCGTCAAAAGTCGCCGGATGCTGCGTGAGGCTGAGCGGATCGGGCGAGATTGGGACGTGCCGGTGCACACCCAGGTGCGCGTCGCCCATGATGTAGCCCAAGCAATTTTAGAAACCATTAAGGAACGACACATCGATTTAATTTTGATGGGGTGGAAAGGCAACACCTCCACTCCCGGTCGAATTTTTGGCGATTCTGTAGATACGCTAATCCGGCAGGCGGCGTGTGATGTGGTGTTGGTGAAATGGGGTGAGAAAAGCCGGCGACGGCTTGAAATCTTCAGCGAGGCAGCCATTCCCCCCTCAAGACTCAACACTCTAAACTCAGGACTTTCTTTAAATCGCTGGCTGGTGCCGATGGCCGGCGGCCCGAATTCTCAGCGTGCAGTGCAATTACTGCCGGCTTTGGTCGCAATCAGTGCGAAACCAGAAATCCGGCTGTGCCAGGTTTGTCAGTCTTCGGCTGGGAAATTTGATACAACGTTGTTGGATAATGCCTTGCAGTTTCTAGACCGGCAATTGAATGTGCCAGTGATTTTGATGCCGGTTTGTGCAAATTCTGTTTCTGAAGCGTTAATAGATTTAGCGCAAAAAGATCAGTGTGATGTGATTGTTTTAGGCGCAAGTCGAGAAGGTTTATTGCAGCAAGTTATTAAGGGAAATATTCCCGAAGCCATCACGCGAGGTTGTGATTGTACCGTGATGCTAGTAAGAAGTGCCAGCGCGTAGGTTGCGTGACTCACGCCCTCTACTAAGAAGTGAACTATTTATTTAATTCCTTCACTTCTTAGTAAATCTTGTAATGGCGGCACAAGTGCCGGCAGGTGATTTTGAATCGTATTCCAAACCCGCACCATATTCACCTGAAAATATTCGTGAGCCATGACATTTATCATATCTCCCATCAGCCGCCAGGGAATGTGAGGATAACGGTTTTGCAAAGCCAAAGGGACATTGACAGCCGCCTCACCAATGATAATAAAACTGTAGAGAACGGCTCCAGAAATCGCTTCATCTGCCTCAAATTCCTCAAACGTCTTCTGCTCTGTTAAACGTTGAATTCTGGCAATTGCAGCGATAATATCCTGAATCCGTAGAGGCCATTCTCTAGTAGGCACGAATCGCCTCGTTGATCACCCGCTCCCGCAGTTCTTTTCTTAATTCTTTACGAGTCCCGATGTCTACAGAGCATCCCAAGATATCTTCTAAGAAAAACCGCACTTTGCTAAATTCAAACAATCCGATAGAGTTTTTGTCCTCAAACTCTACTAAGAAATCTACATCACTATATGGGCCGGCTTCATCCCGTGCCACTGAACCAAATAGCTCTAAAGATTTGACTCCTAAAGCTTTTAATTCATCTTTATGGGCTGCTAAAATTGCGATAACTTCATCTCGCTTCATAGAATTTTCTCGACTTGATTTTATGGGGGTGTTTTTTGCCGGCTGAAATTAGGGGATTTGGAAAGCTGCCGGCTTGGGGGCAACATTTACAGGATGAATGACTGCTGTTTCTAGTTATAAACTAACTCAAGCGCAGGGAAGGAATTTTGCAAGGATGAACGCGAATGCCTCACTGAATTCGCTAAAATGAGCGATGAGCGAACCGGAATTTTAAGCAATGGAAGATATCAGAGCGGAATTAGAGGAAATGCTGGATGAGGCTGAATGGAACTGGCTGCAGCCTCATGCTGACCGGCAAGCGTTGGTTGTGGTGGGACAAGAGCTAGACTTGATTGAAGTGGGGGTGGCGATTGCTAGTGATAATGTTCAGTCTGTCCAGCATTGGCTGGGTGAGCAATTGATCTACAAACCATCTGCCGAGCAAGTCGCAGACTGGAACGTTAACCGCAGCAAACGCTTTAATACGTTAATTGTGCAGCCGTTTGTTTTGGTTCAAGAATTGGCGGCTGCTTGAGGGGTGAAAAGGTTAAGCCGGCATTCTTAGCCGGCACGCAGGCTTTAACGGTTTCGGTTGACGGAGCGAGAAGGCGGTAAAACCTTGCTCAATCTTGAACCTGTATGGCCGGTTGTCACCCACAGAACCGCTCTGGCTCCATCCCGGAGTGTTTTTTCAATCGGTTCTGGCGGTCGTCCAGAAGGCACCGGCATCGGTTTAAAGGCAATTCCCCGACTTCCGAATATAATTTCTCCAATGACCCTAGCTCGCCTCATGTGGTCATCGGAGGTAATTAAGTAAACGCTTGTAATGCCTCTGGCTTGAAATTCATCCACCAGGGTGGTGAAGTTGGTGACGGTGTCTACTGCGCGATCATCTAAATGCAGCCGGTTTAGATCGACTCCTGCTTCTGAAAACACCCATTCTGCATATTCTGGGTTGCTGCCGCTAGAGACCCAAATATCCATTTCAGGATGCTCGTTTGCCAATTCTGCCGCAAAAATTTCTCGCTCTTTCGCGCCACCCAACACTAATAATGCTTGGGGTGTACTGAAGTTATTTTGCAGTTGCCGGTAGCCAATCCAACACACAACAGAAACTCCTAGTAGCCAGCATAAGATCGATCTGCCTCTAGACCACATAGAGACGGAACGTAACGAGTCTCTGGAACGTCGGTGACGTTTAGGGTTCGGACAGATCCTCAAAAGCATATACAAAAATCAATACATAACATTGCACCCAGAAGCGCCTTTTGTAGCCGGCGGCTTCAGAGCGCTTCCCGAACTCCCTTCTAAGCAGATCCACTCAAATCAGGGAATTTGTCACATAAAGCTTAGCAGATAACGGGATTGGCCGGGATCGAACCGGCGGCCTAGCGCTTCAGATTTGTGTGAGTTTCTTCACTCTCTGGACTATTCCTTCACCATAGGCTGTAAACCCTTAGGTGGTGGCCGTTGTGTTTAAGGAGGTTTGAATTTTGTAGAGCATACTTTCGTGAACGTAAGGGTGAATGAAGGATAAAAACCTTTTTCCTTCTTTGGTGCCCATTCTGAGCCGGTAAGTTTCGTGACTTTTACTTAACCCCCACTTAAACCCCCACACGTCTGAGAAATAAGAAACGATGATCTCACTCTCTTCTTTGGAAAGATAAGTATTTAGGCTAATTTCCAGCGCATGAACTTTACCGTTTTTTTTCTTGAAGGATTTAGAACCGCGATCTATAAACCAAATCGCTATTCCTTGGGGAGTCAAAAGGTTCAAAAACTTTCGTGTGATTGTTTTCGTTCCGCCCCGGTATAACTTTTTCACCAAAACCCGTGTTAAAGGTATTAACTTGGGTTCTATGCGAATCAGTTCTTCTCCTTCTTTTCCCTGCACCCTTTGTAAACTTACGGGTCTTCTGGTTATTGTTTCGAGAACTTCTTTTTTATAAAGAATGTAGCTCTCTAACTTAGATGAGTTCAGAATAAAGAAGTTATTTTGACTTCTTCTTCCCTCACCTAACAACATTCCAACCAGAATTCCTCTTTGCTCTACTTTTGATAAGACATGAGAGTCTATCTTTTTTGACTCCTTAAAACCAGTCTCTGCACCTTCCAAAGCGTTTTGAGTTTTGAGCTTCAATTTTTAAGTTTTAAATTCACCCATTACTCAGCACTGTCTTTGGCTTGGCTCAAGATTACCTTATCTGTTACCAGAGGTAGGCTTCCTTGAATTTGACCACATTCACACATGGAGTTTCCCCCAAGGTGCCCGATTTTCAGGAGGCGCTCGCTCTATCCAACTGAGCTACAACCCCAAATACAGAAATATCATAGCAGTTTTTGGGGATGAGTTTTTGTTAATTTTCCACTTTTAAGAAGAGTGCCAAGTTTCTTCCCAAGGGCCACCGCCTGTTTCCAGCCCGCAGACTGAACTGGTGGCTTTCAGGATCACTTGCGATTGACCGGCTGAAAGTTCGCTCAGTTGCAGGCTAAGCTGACCGTGCATGGTGTCGCGGCAGCAGAAGATTAAGCCTTGTTCGGTGGGTGCTCTAAGGAGTGTGCCGGCCCGATCTGTGGTGCCGGTTAGTTCAATCGCGTAGTGAGCATTTTTCGCTTGCATCTGCCAATTGCCCCAAGGCTCGATCTTCCAGGAAACTTGGGAGTTCCAGGGCACAAATTCATAGAATTTGCCTTGATAATGCAAGCCTATCATGGCGACCGATTCCATCCACCACAGGACGCCGCGCCGGCCTCCACCGGCTGTCAAAGCGAGATCGGGTTCGTTGTCAAATAAGTTGCAATTCAGCCAAAACCATTTTTGCGGGAAAGACCGGCCCCAGTTTTTTTCACTATAAGCGGGCGCGTCGGTAAATTCGTAGCGCCGGCCATTCCAATCGATCCAGCCGGTGGCCAACCCGTGTGCCATCAAAATTTGCCATCCGGGTTCAAAAATGGGGAAATAAGACAGCCAGCCGGCGGTTGATTGTTGAGGGCTGCCGGTGTTTCCCCATCCGTACACTGGCTTTATTTCGTACTGCCATTGTGCTAAATTGATGCTGCCGGGATCGTGGAGAATTCCTTGATGCCAAGTGGCGGTTCCTTGATAGCCTTCTTGAATGTGATGCTCAAATTCTGCCGGTTCTAAGTAAAGCGGAGGGGTGTTTAAGTCGGTTTTGCCCCAATGTCCCAATCCCAAGGCATCTCGCCATCCCCAAAATCGATCAGTTGCGGGAAACGTGCGGCAAAGATAGCTATCATCAGGGCCGAGAATTTGGGCTGCGCCGCCGCTGTGGGGTGTACCACCGGCAGGATCTTCAATTGAGTACATGAAGGCGAAGGTTTGATTGTCTGCCGGCAGGGTAACGCGGTAATACCAACCTTCAAAAAATCGCTGACTGCTACCGTCCCATTGGTAGCCACTGTGAGGGGTTTGGAGATTAACCATAAACTTATTCGTTGATTGATCGCTTCTTTGCCTGAGTTGGTATCTTATTGGCGTAGTTGCTTGAAAGTGTTTTTAGGAAATTATTGAGAATTGGCGGGTCTGCTTCATATTTATACATGATTTTTGTATAGAAAACCACTTACGAAATCTTGGCGAAGGGTGTTTAAATGGTGAAATACCTGCCTGCCGGCGCTTGACACAATTTTCTGAATTTGTTCTCGCTCATTTTTAGTTAGAGCCGGCACTCACTCCCAAACAAAGGTGTAATTTATATGACTTACAAAATTGAACCTGACAGTTTCCTGAATAATTTAAATCAAGTGGCGCAAGTCCGCGCTGAAGTTGCGGGTTGTTTGGGCAGAATTGCTGACACAATCGAGCAAGCAGAATTAGAAGGAAAACAGAATTCTGGGGGGCTTGGTTTAGAGCGAGAAATCGAGGATATTAAGGTTGCCGGTGAAAATTTACGAACCGGAGTATTTCGGCTTTTAGTTTTGGGGGATATGAAACGGGGCAAAAGCACGTTTTTAAATGCTTTAATTGGTGAAAATATCTTGCCAAGTGATGTCAATCCCTGTACAGCATTGCTAACGATTTTACGATTTGGGCCAGAAAAGAAAGTAACCCTTTATTTTAATGATGGGAAGCCGGCACAACAATTAGATTTTAAAAGCTTTAAACAAAACTACACCATTGATCCGGCTGAGGCAAAGCGACTAGAACAAGAGAAAAAACAAGCCTTTCCAGATGTTGACTGTGCGGTGGTAGAATATCCCCTGCCTCTGCTAGAAAAGGGCATTGAAATTGTTGACAGTCCAGGGCTGAATGATACAGAGGCACGAAACGAGTTATCCCTTGGTTATATTAATAATTGCCATGCGATTCTTTTCGTGCTAAGAGCTTCGCAACCTTGTACCCTTGGAGAGCGCCGGTATTTAGAAAACTATATCAAAGGTCGCGGGTTAACTGTCTTCTTTTTAATTAATGCGTGGGATCAGGTGCGCGAGAGTTTGATCGATCCGGATGATACGGAAGAACTCGAAGAATCTGAAACAAAACTGCGGCGAGTTTTCAAAGCAAATTTAGCAGAATACTGCCAAGTTGAAGGGCACGATATTTACGATGAACGAGTGTTTGAAGTTTCTGCATTGAAAGCTTTACGCAAACGCTTAAAAAATCCTTCTGCTTCTTTAGAAGGAACCGGCTTTTCCGAGTTTATGGGCGCACTCAACACATTTTTGACAAAAGAACGGGCGGTTTCTGAATTGCGGCAGGTGAGAACCTTAGCGCGTCAAACCTCCTCTCATGTTCAGGAAGCAATTGAGCGCCGGATTCCTTTACTGGATCAAGATGTAAATGAATTAAAGAATAAAATTAGCTCAGTTGAGCCAGAATTTAAAATCCTGACAGAAATTCGGGATAAGTTTCAGGAGGAAATTAAAAATACTCGCGATGCCAAGGCAAAAACAGTTGCAGATTCTTTTCGTTCTTATGTATTGAATTTGGGGAACTCCTTTGAAGCAGATTTTTTACGCTATCAACCCGAGTTAAAATTAACCGATTTCTTTGATGGAGACAAACGGGAAGCGTTCAATACATCGCTGCAACAGGCATTTGAGCAATATATTAGTGATAAATTGGCTGATTGGAGTCTCACGGCTGAGCGAGAAATGAATGCAGCCTTCGCCCAATTATCCAGAAGTGCGGCAAATTATGGGGCTTCTTATAGTCAGGTGACGGATAAGATTACTGAGAAGTTAACCGGGCAAAAAGTACAAGCCGGCACCCATAATTCAACGGAGGATAAATCGCCGGGATGGGCTAAATGGGCGATGGGATTATTTTCACTATCAACCGGCAATATTGCTGGGGTAGCAATGGCCGGTGCCGGTTTTGATTGGAAAAGTATTCTCCTGAATTATTTTACCGTAATTGGTTTGAGCAGCATCATTGTTGCGGTTTTTCCGGCTGCAATGATTTTCGGGCCGGTGGGGCTTGCTTTATTAGGCTTAGGTGTGGGATTTTTCCAAGCCGATCAAGCGCGTAAAGAAGTTGTGAAAGCAGCGAGAAAAGAGTTAGTCAAACATTTGCCACAAGTTGCCCAAGAACAATGGCAGCCGGTTTATGATGCGGTTAAAGAGTGTTTTGATGTGTATGAGCGGGAAGTGACCAAGCGGGTAAATGATGATATTAATTCCCGCAAAGCTGAGTTAGATAATTTACTGCAACAAAAACAATCCCGTGAAATCAACCGAAGTGCGGAACTCGAACGCTTGAAAAAACTGAAAACGGATGTTTCTACGGAGTCTCATAAAATTGAGATTGTATATCAAGATTTACTGAAGTTTATCGACTGAAGTTTTTCTAATGCCTTTAGTTTGAGTTGAGTCTGTATTGAAAAAAGAGGAATTGTTGGATGAAACTGTGCCGGCGTCTTGAACAGAAAGCTTGCTTAATTAGTACCGCTTTATCTTTGTTTCTAGGAGGCTCATCTTGTTCTGTAACGACACAGACAGGGACTCCCAAAAGTTTTGCAGATTGGTGTTTGAGTAAAAAAAATCTTCCGCCAGAGACAAAACGTACTGTTTATGTGCTTTTGCAGAAGGCCGGCACTTCTAATTGTACTCAGGCTAACCAGAAGCTTTCAACTACGACAAGACTTGACCTCAACAACAATCAAATCAGTGATCTCAAACCCTTAAGTTCCCTGACCAACCTGACATACCTCTCCCTCAACAACAGTCAAATCAGTGATCTCAAACCCTTAAGTTCCTTGACCAACCTGACAAACCTCTATTTCATGAACAATCAAATCAGTGATCTCAAACCCTTAAGTTCCCTGACCAACCTGACAAGCCTCTTCCTCAATAACAATCAAATCAGTGATCTCAAACCCTTAAGTTCCCTGACCAACCTGACAAGCCTCTGGCTCAGCAACAATCAAATCAGTGATCTTAAACCCTTAAGTTCCCTGACCAACCTGATTGACCTCAACCTCGAAAACAATCAAATCAGTGATCTCAAACCCTTAAGTTCCCTGACCAACCTGACAAACCTCTACCTCACTAACAATCAAATCAGTGATCTCAAACCCTTAAGTTCCCTGACCAACCTGGCTGGCCCCTCCCTCGGTAACAATCAAATCAGTGATCTCAAACCCTTAAGTTCCCTGACCAACCTGACTGGCATCAACCTCCAGAACAATCAAATCGCTGACCTTAAACCCTTAAGTTCTCTGACGAACCTGACTTCCCTCGGCCTCAGTAACAATCCAATCAGTGATCTCAAACCCTTAAGTTCCCTGACCAACCTGAATCACCTCCACCTTGAAAACAATCAAATCAGTGATCTCAAATCCTTAAGTTCCCTGACTAACCTGAATTTCCTCTACCTTGAAAACAATCAAATTAGTGACCTTAAATCCTTGAATTCCCTAACCAATCTGAAAGAAATCCAACTCGACAACAATCCAATGCTCACAAATAAAACTTGTCCAGTTAAGCCAGAGTCTATCTGTAAATTTTAAACGGCTAAAATTTAGGGTTCGATTGCTCTTTGTGGAAACTGTCACGAAATCAAGCCGGTGATTAACTTTTTTAATGCGCGTAGAGAGTATTTAGATGAATAAAGATCAGTATATGATGCAGAAAATCTTCTTAGCCGGCCTGCTTGTCCCCCTGTTTCTAGGAGAATCATCTTTTTCTGTCAAGGCACAGGCAGCAACTCCAAAAAGTTTTGCGGATTGGTGTTTGAGTAAAGAAAGTCTTCCTCCAGAAACAAAATATACTATTGATGTGGTTTTGCAGGAGGCCGGCACTTCTGACTGCAACCAGGCTAGTGAGAAGCTTTCAACTCTCACAGAACTTAACCTCTCCGATAAGCAAATCAGGGACATCCAACCTTTGAGTTCCCTAACGAACCTGACTCACCTCAACCTCTACCACAATCGAATTAGGGACATCCAACCTTTGAAGAACCTGACAAACCTGACTCACCTCAACCTCGACCGCAATCAAATCAGAGAACTTCAACCCTTGACGAACCTGACTAATTTGGCTGACCTCAGCCTCTGGAACAATCAAATCAGCGACATCCAACCCTTGAGGAACCTAACGAACCTGACTCACCTCAACCTCGGCAACAATCAAATCAGCGACATCCAACCCTTGAGGAACCTGAGGAACCTGACTTACCTTAGCCTCGAGCAAAATCAAATCAGCGAGCTCCAACCATTGAGGAACCTGACCAACCTAACTTACCTCGACCTCGCCATCAATCAAATCAGAGAACTCACACCTTTGATCACCCTAACCAACCTGACTTACCTTAGCCTCGACCAAAATCAAATCAGAGAACTTAAACCCTTGAGGAACCTGACCAACCTGGCTGACCTCACCCTCAACCAAAATCAAATCAGTGATCTCAAACCCTTAAGCACCCTGACTAATCTGAATTTCCTTAGCCTCAACCAAAATCAAATCAGAGAACTTAAACCCTTGAGGAACCTGACGAACCTGACTCACCTCTACCTCGACAACAATCAAATCAGTGATCTCACACTTTTGAGGAACCTGACGAACCTGACTTACCTCAACCTTGGCATCAATCAAATCAGATATCTCACACCCCTGATCACGCTGACCAACCTGACTAGCCTTGGCCTCGACAACAATCAAATCAGCGATCTCCAACCCTTGAGCACCCTCACCAAACTGACTGAGCTCTACCTCGACAACAATCAAATCAGCGATCTCCAACCATTGAGGAACCTGACCAACCTAACTTACCTCGAACTCGGCCAAAATCAAATCAGTGATCTCCAACCCTTAAGCACCCTGACTAATCTGAATTTCCTTATACTCGAAAACAATCAAATCAGAGAACTCAAACCCTTGAGCACCCTGACTAACCTGACTCTCCTCTACCTCCGAAACTATCAAATCAGCCATCTTAAAGCGATGAGCGGCCTAACTAATGTGACTTACCTTGAACTCAACTTCAATCAAATCAGAGAACTCCAACCCTTGAGTTCTCTGACAAACCTGACTAGCCTCAGCCTCTGCGACAATCAAATCAGAGAACTCCAACCGTTGAGCACTCTAACTAATCTGACTCATCTCAACCTTTGCAACAATCAAATCAGCGATCTCCAACCCTTAAGCGCTCTGACTAATCTGAATTTTCTTATACTTGAGAACAATCAAATCAGCGATCTCAAACCGTTGAGCACTCTAACTAATCTGACTCATCTCAACCTTTGCAACAATCAAATCAGCGATCTCCAACCTTTAAGCACCCTGCCCAAGCTAACTGAACTCAACCTAGGGTGTGTCATCAATGAAGCCAGATAATAGCAGCAGCTAGATAAATTGCACCCAGAAAGTTTTCTGCTGGCTTATCGTAGCGTGCTGCAAGAGAACTTACGCCTCTGAGGAGCCTGACTAAATAATGATTCTCTACTTGGACAATAATCAAATTAGAGAACTCACTCCCTTGAGGAGCCTGACTAATATAAAGCATCTTAACCTGGACAAAAATCCAATGCTTACAAATAAAAGTTTTTTTGTGAAACCAGAGTCTATCTGTAGCTTCTAAACTGCTAATATTTAAGGTTCGATTACTCTTTATAAAAAATGCAACAGAATCGAGATAGTAGTAATTATTAAAGTCATAAAAAAAAGTATTTTAATGAAAAAGTTAAAGCATTTTATGCACAAAATTTACTTAGCCGGCCTGCTTGTCCCTCTGTTTCTAGGAGGCTCATCTTTTCCTGTTAATGCAAAGACAGCAACGCCAAAAAGTTTTGCGGATTGGTGTTTGAGTAAAGAAAGTCTTCCGCCAGAAACAAAGCATACTGTTGATGTGCTTTTGAAGGAGGCCGGCACTTCTGATTGCAATCAAGCGAACCAGAAGCTTTCAACTCTCCAAGAACTCGACCTCGACAACAAAGAAATCAGAGAACTCAAACCCTTGAGTTCCCTGACCAATCTAACTATCCTCTACGTCAACAACAATCAAATCAGCGACCTAAAACCCCTGAGTACCCTGGCTAACCTAACTATCCTCAGCCTGTGGAACAATCGAATCAGCGACATCAAACCCTTGAGTTCTCTGACGAACCTAAGAGAACTCAGCCTCGACACCAATCAAATCAGCGACATCCAACCCTTGAGTTCTCTGACGAACCTGAGAGAACTCAGCCTCTGGAACAATCAAATCAGCGACATCCAACCCTTGAGTTCTCTGACGAAATTGGGTTTGCTCGTCCTTAGCAACAGTCAAATCAGCGACATCAAACCCTTGAGCTCTCTGACGAACCTGAGAGAACTCTACCTCAACACCAATCAAATCAGCGACATCCAACCCTTGAGTTTTCTGACTAACCTAGATACGCTCGACCTCGTGAACACTCAAATCAGCGACATCCAACCCTTGAGTTCTCTGACGAACCTGAGAGAACTCTACCTCGACACCAATCAAATCAGCGACATCCAACCCTTGAGTTCTCTGACAAACTTGCTTAGCCTCGTCCTTAGCAACAATCAAATCAGCAACATCCAACCCTTGAGTTCTCTGACTAACCTAGATAAGCTCGACCTCATGAACAATCAAATCAGCGACATCAAACCCTTGAGTTCTCTGACAAACTTGACTTTCCTTTACCTCGACACCAATCAAATTAGCGACATCAAACCCTTGAGTTCTTTGACGAACTTGCTTAGCCTCTTCCTCAGCAACAATCCAAGGCTCACCAATAAAACTTGTCCTGTGAAGCCGGCCTCTATCTGTGAATTTTAAACTTTTAGCGATTATTACCTTAAATAATTGAAGCCAAAATCTACAATTTAAAAGAGCAGTATTATGCAACAAACGGCACCGACTCTAACCCTTCTCAATCATCTTAAGTCCGCACTTGGCGTACTGGAACTCGATAAAAACTCACAGCTTTATCGAGATGCGCTTTCTATCTGCGACTATTTAGAAAAACCAAGCTTTCGGATTGCTGTTTTTGGCCCGTTTAATTACGGTAAATCAACGCTGCTCAACGCTATCCTGGGAAATCGAACCCTTCCTATTGATCTGATTCCCACAACCGGCGCGGCAATTACAGTTAAATATGGAAATGAGCTACACACGCGAATTACGCTCAAAGATGGCACTGAAATTAATGAAAAAGGAACAGATGTTTTAAAACAGTTTGCAATTCTAGATGATGAAAGACGAATGCGGAATGATGTCACCTATGTAGAGGTTTTCTGTCCTCATCCATTCTTGCAAGGCGGTGTTGAGTTATTAGATTTGCCGGGAACGAATGATCAGGAAGCGCAGGATAACTTGGTGCGCGACCAACTTTTAACAGCAGATTTGGTGATTCAGGTGCTAGACGCTCGCAAGCTAATGACTTTAGGTGAGCGAGAGAACTTGAGAGATTGGTTGCTGGATCGAGGAATTAAAACGGTTGTTTTTGTTGTTAACTTCTTGAATTTACTAGAAGCTGAAGAGCAAAAACAAATTTATAACCGACTCTTATTTGTCGCTGAAAGCTTTCGCTCGGAATTACCGAACAATCTCAGTAATTTATACCGCGTTGATGCGCTGCCGGCACTGAGAGCGAGATTGAAAGGAGATACATCAGCGGCACAGACTACCGGACTAGAAATGTTTGAATCTGCCTTGCAAACTATTGTAGCTATGCAAGAAGATAAAATAGCTATTCGGTTGCCTCGTGTCTTAGCAATCGCAACTCAAATTCAGCAAGCTTTGCAAACAAAAATGCGAGACATTAATACAGAATTAGAATCGGCTGAACAAAAGCGCAAAGCTAAACTTGAAATCAAGCAAAAAGCACAGAATTTAATTAAAAAAGGTTTTCAAGATAGCATTTTAGAGATTCAGAGTTGGTTAAACTTGTCAAGTCTTTTATCAAACTACCAATCCGATCTAATTTCAGCGCTGCAAAAAGGTGAATTTAGAACTTGGGAAAGGGTATCGTTCAAACAAGCACTTGTAGATTATCAGCAGGCGATTGTAAAATGGGTCAATCAAGCCTGTGAATTCTTCAATAAAGAGCAGCCTGCCGGTTTAGTCATTTCATTTCCTGGCGATCCGCAAGTTATTTTACCCAATCCACCTCCCAATTCTAAATCATCGAATAGTGCAGCGCCGATCGCTTTAGCAACTGGACTCGGTTGGGTTTTAGGCGGGCCGGTGGGTGCAGCCGTTGTAGGCGGTGCTACTTATTTTCTCAATCAAAATACTGACCCAAAAAACCCTGAAAGCTCAGATTCCTATTTAAATCAGGTACAAGAAGCTTATGCAAATGCTGCGAGAGAGTATCTAACACTCTTTAGCAATCAAGCATTATTGGCACTAAGTGAATATGAGCGAAAGGCAGACAGGGTGATTAATTTTCAAATTGCTGAAGAACCGGCAGATATAACCAGCCGGCAACATCAGCAGCAGTTATTGCAAAGCTTGCTGGATAATTTGACTGAAGAATTAGAGATGCTAAGACAGCATTGAGCTAAATCAAATTGAAATTCTAAAAAATATAATAAATAACCTTTAATTTGAGAAAATAGATTTATCTGGGATTACTCGTGCCAAAAATCTGGAAAATCGGCCAAAAATACCCAGTGTGTAAATTTTTCCTGACAATTCTAAAGCCCAAATCCCAGCCTCTTCTTAAAAAACTATGAAAAAACTTATCAACAATCCCGACAATGTTGTGCGAGAAAGCCTGGAAGGCATGGCAATCGCACATCCGGATTTAATCAAAATCCATTTTGATCCTCACTTTGTCTATCGCACAGACGCACCCATTCAAAATAAAGTCGCCCTTATTTCCGGCGGGGGTAGTGGACACGAACCGATGCACACCGGCTTTGTTGGCATGGGAATGTTAGACGCCGCTTGTCCTGGTGAAGTTTTTACTTCTCCAACTCCTGATCAAATGCTAGAAGCCGCAAAAATGGTGAATAGTGGTGCCGGCATCCTCAACATCGTTAAAAACTACTCAGGCGACGTGATGAACTTCGAGATGGCAGCCGAACTTGCTGCTTCAGAAGGCATTCCAATTCTTAACATTTTGATTGATGATGATATTGCCGTTAAAGATTCACTTTATACCCAAGGGCGTAGAGGAGTTGGCACAACGATACTTGCAGAAAAAATATGTGGGGCTGCTGCTGAAGCGGGTTACAATTTACAGCAAATTGCCGATCTTTGCCGGCACGTTAACCTAAACGGACGTAGCATGGGAATGGCACTAACTTCTTGCACAGTGCCGGCAAAAGGAAGTCCCACGTTTAACTTAGGTGATGATGAAATCGAAATGGGAATTGGCATTCACGGTGAACCCGGACGTCAAAGGGTGCCGGTGAAATCAGCCGATGAAATAACCGAAATGCTTGCGGTTTCTATTATCGAAGATTCAAATTATACCCGCACACTGCGAGAATGGGATGCAAATAAAGGAGAATGGGTGGAAGTAGAACTCAGCGATCCTCCGTTGCAAAGCGGTGATTCAGTTTTAGCTTTTGTGAATGGCATGGGTGGCACTCCTCTTTCTGAGTTATACATTGTTTATCGACACTTGGCAAAAATCTGTGAACAGCATAAAATTCAAATTGTCCGCAATTTAATTGGCCCTTATATGACTGCTTTAGATATGCAAGGCTGTTCGATTACCTTGCTAAAGTTAGATGAGGAAATGCTTAAATTTTGGGATGCGCCGGTGAAAACGCCAAGCTTACGATGGGGAATTTAAAGGAGGCATTATGGTAACAAAAGAGCAAATCGTGCAGTGGTTACAAGCCATCGCTGTCACGATACAGGAAAATAAAGACTACTTAACTGAATTAGATGCTGCAATTGGCGATGCGGATCACGGCATTAATATGAATCGCGGTTTTCAAAAAGTTTTAACGCAGTTACCTAGCGTCGCTGACAAAGATATTGCAGACATTCTTAAAGCAGTAAGTATGACGCTGATTTCTAGTGTCGGGGGTGCGAGTGGGCCGCTTTATGGCACGCTATTTTTACGCGCGAGTACAGCGGTTGCCGGCAAATTAGAATTAACTGATCAAGATATGAGCGCGTTTTTAGAAGCCGGGGTTGATGGCGTTATTCAACGTGGTAAAGCGCAGTTAGGTGATAAAACAATGCTCGATGCTTTGCTGCCGGCATCTGACGCTTTTAAAAACGCCATCGCTGAAGGAATGGAGACAAAAGAAGCCTTAAATCGGGCCGTAACAGCGGCAGAAGAGGGCGTAAAAAACACCATTCCCTTAGTGGCAAAAAAGGGACGGGCAAGTTATTTAGGGGATCGCAGTGCCGGCCACCCAGATGCCGGGGCTACGTCTGTTTATCTCATTCTCAAAACATTATTAGAAACTTTACAAAATCATGAGTAAACGAGGTAACAGCGCTTGGCAAGCCGGCATCATTTTGGGTATTTGCTTGCTTCTAACGGTTGCACTTTCCTTATCTCAAGGTGCTGTTTCCCTGAGTTTTGCCCAGTTGTGGCAAGCGGTGCAACATCAAGGTGATCCGATCAATCAAACGATTCTCTGGGATTTACGACTGCCGCGCACAATGGCAGCGTTAGTGGTTGGGGCGGCTTTAGGAATGTCGGGTGCGTTGCTACAAGGAATGTTGCGGAATGGATTAGCTGATCCCTTTTTATTGGGAATTTCTGCCGGCGCAGGTTTAGTTGCTGTAGGGTTAGTAACTTTAGGATTATTTACCGCTTGGTTGCCCTTAGCCGCTTGGATTGGGGCCATATTAACAACCGTATTTGTTTATTTTATTGCCCGTACCAAAAGCACCGGCGTTTCAGTAGAACGATTAATTTTAGGCGGAGTTGCGGTTAGTTCCCTCTTTGGTGCAACTCAATCAACCATGCTGTTGTTGGCAGATGATGGGCGGGTGCAAGTTGCCCTCAATTGGCTGATTGGCAGTCTCAATGGCAGAGGATGGTCAGAAGTGAGATTAGCCGGCCCTTATATTTTGATAGCATTAGTCGCCGGCTGTCTGCTAGCACGTTCAGTTAATATCTTAAATTTAGGCGACGATCTTGCAGTGGGATTGGGATTTTCTTTAATGCGATCACGCATTTTAATCGGAGGCGTCGCTACTTTACTCGCTGCCGGTGCTGTTAGTGTGGGCGGCTTAATTGGATTTGTCGGTTTAATCGTACCGCATGGCGTGCGGCTGCTAGTGGGAACAGACTACCGCTGGGTTTTGCCGCTTTCAGCCGTTGGCGGGGCTTTAGTCCTAACGTTTGCCGATATGTTATCTCGCTTGGGGGCAGTTGAGTTGCCGGTGGGTGCTGTCACCGCACTTCTGGGATCGCCCTTGTTTATCTGGTTGCTGTCTCGCCGATCTATTGCCCCGACACGTTTATAAGGGGGGAGATAATGTAGCAAATTCCCCATGTCCCTTTTTAAGGCTGATGCTTAATTTTATCTACTTACTTAGTAGCAATTAAAACGTTAGATATTCATTCACATACTCAGTTGAATTTGTCTAAATCTCAAAATTAACGTTTCTCCCCCTCTGGGACGTTGCCAAAAAACTTGTTTTTCTGATTATATAAACTTCTCCCCTTCTCCCCCTCTGCCTCTCTCCCCAGATCATGCCCTTAGAAGTTCAAAATCTTGCCGGTGGTTACGATACAACGCCTGTGATTCATGACATTGACTTAACCCTACAACCGGGCGAGTGGCTGAGTTTAGTTGGCGCAAACGGTTCAGGTAAATCTACCTTGCTTAAACTTCTTAGCCGCATCCTGCAACCCCAGCAAGGCACAGTCATTTTAGATGGAAAAGCCATTCACAGCCAGCCGGCAAATGTAGTCGCGCAAAAATTGGCAATTTTGCCGCAACAGCAACCAATTCCCGCCGGCTTGACAGTGCGGCAGTTAGTCGGGTTGGGGAGAACACCGCATCAACCTTGGTGGCAGTGGGAACTCAATGCAGAAGATCGCGCCAAAGTTGAGGAGGCAATTGTTGAGACAGGGATTGAACCATTTAGCGATCGCCCCGTCGAACAACTCTCCGGGGGAGAACGGCAGCGGGCATTTTTGGCACTGGCGCTGGCACAATCGCCGCGCGTATTGTTATTAGATGAACCGACAACTTATTTAGATATTCACTATCAGCTGCAACTGCTGGAACTCCTCAAAAAACTCAACCAGCAACAAGGACTATCAATTGTAACGGTACTGCATGAGGTAAACTTAGCGGCGCGGTATAGTTCACGCATCGCCATGCTTAAGCATGGGCGGCTGAGTGACATCGGGACGCCGGCACAAGTTCTGACTGCTGAAAATTTCGCCCAAGTTTTTGACGTCGAAGTTGTCGTTCTGCAGACGCCGGTTGGCCCTCAAATTTGCCCGATTTCCCCCTCTGTTGCGGTTTCGGGTTGATTGTTTTCCCGATGACTGAGCAGAAAAGGGAAAGAAGGGAAGCTGAAAAATTTTCCATTCTCCTTAAATATTGCGTTTCAAACCCGGAGGTTTTTATGCTTCGTCGTTGGATATTCGCCGTTGCCGCACTCTTATTAAGTGTTGTGTTAGTCGCTTGCGCCCCTGCCACGAACTCGCCAACAGACACCTCTAAAAAGGTAGTCGAAAGAGTTGTCACCCTCACCTCTCTCTCTTCGGATATTATCTACCGGCTGGACAAAACCAAACTCGTTGGCATAACAGGCAGCAAGTTATTTGAAGAGGATGCCCGCTTTCAGGGAATCGCGCAAGTTAGCAAGGGTCAAACGCCCCCCAATCTGGAAAAAATTGTCGCTCTCAAACCCGATCTCGTTGTCGGGAGTGAGGAGTTTCATGCTGAAATCCTGCCAAAATTGAAAGAGCTAGGGATTCCCACTCTCTCCACCCAGATTGATAAATGGGATGACCTTGCAGAAATCACTAAAAGCCTCGCTCAAGCAATTGGTGCCGATCCTCAGCCACTGTTGTCACGCTATCAAACGTTTATCGAAAAGCCGGCAACCGACTCTCCATCTACTTTAGTGCTCGTGAGCCGCCAACCGATTCTCTCACCCAACAAAAACAGTTGGACGGGCGATTTGCTGGCTAAATTTGGGGCAAATAATGTCGTGGCAGACTTACAAGGTAAAAGTCCCATCGGTGGGTATGTGACGCTTTCGGCAGAAAAAGTGTTGCAGGCAAATCCCGAAATGATCTTAGTTGTGGACACCAGACAGGAAAATCTCAAGCAGTTTAAGTCTGAGCCTTTCTGGGGAAAGCTAAGAGCGACTCAGAACAACCGAGTGTATGTTTTTGACTACTACGGGTTGGTAAATCCCGGTAGCATTGACAAAATTGAAGCAGCCTGTAACCAGCTTGAGCAGGCGCTTTCAGCAACAACTAAAGCTTAGCTCGGTGAGGGAAAAGGTGGGGCAAGAGAGTGCCGGCACCAACGTTATTCAATGTGCAAAATGCCAAATTCTTGATCGCTTCCGTCTTTTCCTCCTTTATAATATCTAGCTGGAAATTCTCGTTGCTTGTGCCGATGCCGGCTACACAGAGCAAGATCGCATCCCTTAGCAATACCTGTCATTAAAATAGGGGGGGAAAGGGGGAGCGGGAGACGAGGAAGAGAGAAATTAATCGGTGGGCAACTAACAAGACTCAAGATGAGTTGCAGTCATTAAGCCTAGCGGGTCGGTACATCTTTGAGGGTGATTCCTTCAGGTAGAATTTTAGGGCGATTTAATTCTCGCTCTCCCATCTTTGGATAGAGCCGGTACTAAATCCTTAAAAATCCTCTTGTGTTTTAGCTAGTTAATGATAGAATCATTGAATAATTTTTCTAAGGTGTGATTTAATGGCTAAAGCAAAAACTCCTCAAGTTCTAACAGGTGAAGACCTGCTGAAGAAAGTTAAAGAGCTTTCCAATCTCAGCAAAGAAGAAAAAGCGAAAGCCTGCGGTTACTACACCGTTACCAAAAACGGATTGGAAAGGGTCAACATTATGAAGTTCCTTAACGCACTGATAGATGCGGAAGGAATCGATCTTGATGGAAATTCTGAAGGATCTGGGCGCGGGGGACGGACAGCAAGCTATCGCATTAGCGTGCAAACGAACGGAAACCTTTTGATCGGTGCTGCCTACACCAAACAAATGGAACTCCAACCGGGAGATGAGTTTGAAATTTCCTTAGGACGCAAGCACATTCATCTGAAACAAGTTGATCGCGTAGAAGATTAATGTCGCTCAATCCACAAGTACAGAAATTTTTGCAGCAACTAGATCGGCTGGAATTACCGGCCCTTACTACCCTCGAACCAGCACAGGCACGGGAACTCGCCGCAAAAGTGCGAGGGAAAGCGCTCAAACCACCAGCCGTTTTTCACATCGAAAATCGAACCATTCCTGGCGGGGATGGCAATATTCCGGTTCGTATTTATAGCCCACAAAGCAGCACACCCTTGCCGGTGCTGGTGTATTTTCACGGTGGCGGGTGGGTACTGGGCGATCTGGATGCGGCAGATAATATTTGTCGCTTGTTGGCGAGGGATGCGAAGTGTGTGGTGGTGTCGGTAGATTACCGACTCGCCCCAGAACATAAGTTTCCCGCCGCTGTCGAAGATGCTTTTGCTGCGACTGCCTGGTGTGCCGCGAATGCCGCTGTGATCAATGGTGAACCCACTCGCATTGCTGTGGGAGGGGATAGCGCCGGCGGCAATCTCGCTGCGGCGGTAGCACTCATGGCGCGAGATAAAGGTTCTCCAGCCATCGTGCATCAACTGCTAATTTACCCCGTAACTTGTTATGGCTTTGAAACCGAGTCTTACCGGCTTTATGGGCAAGGGGGCTATGGTTTAAGCCATGACGAGATGATCTGGTTCTGGCATCACTATCTCAGCAGTGGGGAGGATGGACAAAATCCCTATGCTTCTCCCCTGCTGGCTGATAGCTTAAGTAACCTGCCACCGGCACTTATTATCACTGCTGAATGCGATGTGCTGCGCGATGAAGCCGAAGCCTATGGGGCGCGGCTGCAAGAAGCCGGGGTGCCGGTGTGGCTGAAACAGTATGCCGGCATGATTCACAGTTTTGTCGGCTGGGCATCGGTACTTGATGGCGGCAAACAAGCGATCGCAGACATAGCCGGCCAACTCCACGCATTTTGGCACAAGGAATCAGGGTAGGTGCCGGCAGGCATCTATCCAACCAGGCGGAAATTTTTTGTGAATAAGATTTATTAGGATTAATTTAAAACCGCTTCAAACGCCTAAAAACCCCTTCAAAGTATCTGCATTCCTGACAGCATTTCCCTCTCCATCGTTGTTGAAGTAAACAAACACACTGCGTCCCTGCGCTTCCCACTCGCGGATGCGATCAGCCCACCAGTGCAGATCGTTGTCAGAATACGATCCGCCATAAAGGAAGTTCTGATCTGGGCCATGTAGCCGCACATACACAAATGAGGCTGTGGCGCGAAGAATGCAGGGCAAATTTGCCCCACTCATTACGCAGTAAGCCGCATTTCTTTGTTCGAGTAACTCAAAAACTTCGTGCCGGTGCCAACTCGGATGCCGGAATTCTACTGTTAATTTTATCCAAGCCGGCGTTCGTTGCAAAAAGTAAGCCAGACGTGGAAGATCGCAGGCAAACTTGGGCGGCAGTTGCACCAGTAGAATGCCCAACTTGTCTCCGAGACAGTGCAGGCCGGCATCCATCCGATCTAACCATCTTTCCGGCGAATACAAACGAGTGCTGTGCGTCAAACCGCGAGGCGCTTTTACCGTCATCAAAAAGCCCTCTGGGAGACGTTGCTGCCAGCCAGAAAACGTAGCATCTGGAGGCCAGCGGTAGTAAGTGCTGTTAACTTCGACGGTTTGATATCGCTGGATATAATAATGAAGCCTTTCGCGGGGTGGCAATTGGTGAGGATAGAGTATCCCCTGCCAGTGGTCATAACTCCAACCTGATGTGCCGATGTGGATCGCCATTATTTTGATCTTAAAAGTCCTGATCGTAAGGTTTCATGATAGGACTCAAAAGTAAACCAGTCTTTGCTGAGCAATTCGAGGCCAAAGAAAGCACGTAAAGCATTGGTACTCTCTGTACTTTACAACAACTAGCCATTAACCGCCGGTTAATTCACCCACTCTCTGCCGGTTTCAGTTTTAGAAACCACTGACATCCCCCTTGAGGCAGAATGCTAGAACAATAACAAAGCAAACCTCTGGCTAATTTGCGACTAACCGGCAACCGAGTTTTATGATGTTTTTGGTTAATTTGAGCGCTTCTTTTTCTTCAATAATTTTTGGGGAGTTTTTTACAATCAGCGCCAAAATCCGAAACACCTTAATCTTTGCACTGCCGGCCTATCTCCAAATTTCCCAAAAGTTTCCAGTTTCTTGATGTGAGAACATGAAGAGTATTTTCAATCACCCATTATAACGCACTAGCTATGAAAGACTTCCAACAGAAAAATAATCTAAAGTCTCGTGTTTTTGTCGCCTTAACGCTAACAGGAATCTTGGCAAGTGGGGGAACTTTATCCCTGCTACAAACAGCAAGCGCAGAAGCTTTTAACCGGCAAGACAGGACTGCCCAACAAATTAAACAAAGACGCCCTTCCAGTAAATTGCCTCAAGTCGTTGCGAATGCCGTCCTGAAAGCTGCCGGTCAACGCACAGGGTTGCAACCAAAAGAGTTTCGCATTGTTAAATCTGAACAAATTCAAACCAACGGCTGTTTAAATTTACCGAAGCCGGCTGAAGGTTGCACAAAAATAAATATGCCGGCTTGGGAAGTCACGTTAGAAGCCAAACAGCAACGCTTAATTTATCGCAGCGATACCCGTGGTTCCCAAGTCAGACTGAATGAAGCAGCTAGCAATATTATTGAAAGCAATTTGCCGAAATCTGTAGAAAAAGCCGTTTTGCAAGAAGCTGCAAAAGCTTGGAAATTACCAGAGAAAAGCTTCCGCATTGTCAAAGCTATCAAAGCCAATTGGGCCTATGGTTGCGAAGTCTCAACATTTCCCTATCCTTGCGATCAAATCGCGACAACCGGCTGGCAAATTACCTTACAAAACGGACAAAAGCGCTGGGTTTATAATACTGACGAAACGGGTTCCTTGGTTAGACTTTCTAAAAGAGAACTCCTCACGGTTAATACGAAAGCACCTGCTGCCGTTGCCAATATCGCTTTAAAGCTGGCATCTCAACACTTAACCTTGCCAACCTCCGAACTTTTAATTGTAGAAATTAAGCAGGAAACTTGGCCCGATGCTTGTTTAGGTCTTCCCAGTCCTGTGGAACGCTGCATGGGAACTCCGACACCCGGTTGGCGAGTAGTTGTGGAAGGCAAACCCAAGGAAATTCAAGTCTATCGTACAGATAATGCCGGTTCTCAAATCCGGACAGAAGCAATTGCCGGAATGCCTCCGCGCAACGACGAAGCACCTAATACCATTGCTTACGCAGCTTTGCGGGAAGCCGGCAAACGTTTAAACGCACCCACTTCTGAATTACGCATCCTCCAAGCACAAAGGCAATTTTGGTCTGATAGCTGTTTTGGTTTGCCAAGTCCCGCAGATGGCTGTGCACTAGGTAGGTTTGTGGGATGGCGAGTGATGATAGACGGCAGAGGCCAAAGCTTAGTTTACCGCACCAATGAGGACGGTTCCCAAATCCGACTGGAAGATCCAAATACTCAGTTGGAAGGCAATAGCCGGCTTTAGTAAGACGAGTAACAAAATAGACTGAGGCATAGACAGTTTCTTTTTTGGCACCCTTAAAAATGAGGCCGGTTCCCAATGCCGGCTCAAAAATCCAACAATTCGTAGCCAATTAACTTTTTGGCACTCGCGAAATCCAGTTGAGTTGGCTTGAAGCCAATATAGCAGCGTAGACATTAAACAAACTTCTAAACAGGTCAAAATGCAAATGAACCGCCAATCAACTTTCCGCGCTTTATTCCTTCTCCTGACTGTTTGCACTGTTAACGCTTGTTCCACTTCTGTAACAACTGCTGTACCTTCACCCAACCCATCTCCACAAGTTACCGCATCACAATCAGCGTCAAACGTAACGAACTCTCAGCAAAATAATGGAGTAAAACAAGTTGCTCAAGGAGCATCAAATTCCATTAAAGCAGCTAAAACTAAGGTCAAAGTCTTTTTCCCAAAAAACTCTGCAACCACTCAAAATTTTACCGATGTTGAGGCTGTGTGGCGGACAACAGAAAGTCAGAGTGTAGCTACCTTCGCTATCGAACAATTGATAGCCGGCCCCCAAGCAGCCGAACGGCAAAAGGGCTTAGCCGATGCTGTCAAATTAAGAGGAAACTCTAACTGTGGCCGAAACTTTACCATCTCCGTCACCAATGGAGTCGCCAAAGTGAAATTCTGCAAAGATGTGGTTTCATCCGGCGTTGGAGATGATGCTCGTGCAAAAACCGCTATCAATGCCACCCTCAAACAATTTCCGACCGTTAAATCTGCCATTATCCTTGATAAAAACGGTAACTGCTTAGCCGATCATAGCGGTGAGAACTTGTGTTTGAAAACCGCGCAAAGATAGGATAAACTGACAGAATTGGAATGCCGGCAATTAATGACATTAAGCCGTTGATGCCGGCACTACTTTGGGGATTGAGTCTGACGCTGCTTCTTTTATTTGTTGGTTTCCTCTATCTTTTTGGACAATCGATGAGAGCGGTTATTCTAGAAACGATTATCGCGGCCCTGCAGCCCATCGATTGGGTTTTAGCTTTATGGCAGGGCGGTTCGGCAGCGCACGGATATACTGATGAGTGGTCAGATATCGATATTGCAGTGATTGTTGAAGACAATCGGGTTCAAGATACCTTCGATATTCTTGAACAAGCTCTCAAAAAAATTTCTGAGATTCAATTTAAATGGAGAGTGCCAGAACCGGCTTGGCATGGACACAGCCAGTGCTTTTATCAACTTGAAGGAGTGAATCCTTTTTTACAAATTGATTTTGCCGTAATCAAGCGCAGCAGTCATAACGATTTTTTAGAAGTGGAACGACACGGTAATGTTGTTGTTGGATTTGATAAAGCCAATCTTGTCACGAGGCCGGCGATCAATCAAAGCAAACATTTACAGGAAATGCAAGCTAGACTTGCAATTTTGAAAAATAATTTTGATTTCTTACAAATCTTTGTTAAAAAAGAACTCAATCGTGGAAACTTAGTCGCTGCAATTTCTAACTACCACTCACACACCCTTAACCCTTTAGTTGAAGTTTTGGGAATGGTCTATCGACCCAATCGATACGATTTTGAAACCAAATACTTTAACCGAGATTTTCCCCCAGAAGTCATCGCCCGTGTGGAACAGCTTTATTGCGTGATGAACCTTGCCGATCTTGCCAAAAAACAGCAGGAAGCAGAAGTGCTTTTTGCTGAAACTGTGAAAAAAGCTGAAGCCGGCTTAAATATCAGTTAATAAAAAACTTATAAAAACATAAAAAAGCAGGATTTGCTCATCAAACCTCTTGCAGAAATCTTATAAACTTCCCTTCCATTGCCTTAAACTGTCGAAGTTCTATGTGTTTATCTGCTATCAGCTGCAAAATCTGCGGGTTTTAAAACAAATCCTTTGATGTTTGCAATAAATTTAATAAAATTAAGTGTAAAATTATTTATATCTCAAAATATCAACTGAGCCGGCAGAAAACCAGAGAATATTTTATTTGGGAGGCTTCCGTTTTATTTTCCTCTGTTCAAAGTAATAAAAAACAGCCAATCAAAAATTTCCCTTTTAAACTCCTGAAATTTTAAGAATTACTTAAAACAGTGGTAAATTTTTTAATTTCATGCTAATCAGGCAATAACTTGCGCGAGCGTGCAAGCGACCCAGTCCAACGGCAATAAGGATACCTTCGGGCGCAAGGCTGGCCGGCTGAGATTGCAACCAAACATGATATTTTTTTTAAATTGTGTAAAATTGCGATACAAAGTATTAAAATTTATGCAAAAATGTACAAAAAAAATTTGACGACTATCATAAAGAAAAGTTAAGTTAGGGGACATAGGTCATAAAACCGAAGCCGTGGGAAGCAAAGTCTTTGTTAAAGACACAGTTAATTCAGCCCAGTGCATCCACTCCCGCATCTAACTTCATCGGCTCATAGGGTTCGCATCACTCAACCTGAAGACGGCAGTGCCGCCGCCAGGATGGATTTAACTAGGGTTTATAGAATTTGGCAACTTTCAAGCCATAGCTTGGGGCTTTAACCTCAGTAAGAAACCACCATTGATAGCGAGGAGCTTTTCAAAAAAGCGGACTCAAACTTGACGGACGTTTGAAAGTTTTAACTTTTGGATGGCCCAATTGTGCGTTAACCCTACCAACGATTACAAGCATATTTTGGTAGGAAAAGCACGGATATTTAATAACAAAACAACTGTCAAAATTCTCATTCAGAGCCATACCGGAGGTTTCCCAGAGTGCTTAAAACATCCGTTCAGCAAACGCTTCATCTGCAACCCTCGCACAAAGTTCAAGAGCCAATTAATCACAATCACCAAAGGACAGACGTGGCACTGCATGAGAGTGAAGAGCGATTTCGCCGATTTGTAGAACACGTACCGGCAGCAGTCGCGATGGTAGACCGGCAAATGCATTATTTAGCCGTTTCGCGTCGGTGGCAGAGCGAGTACGGCTTAGAATCGGAAAACCTCATTGGTCGATCTCATTACGAATTTTTTCCAGCCGGCAATCCAGAGTGGCAGCAAATTTACCACAACTGTTTAGCCGGCGAACAGGGACACAGCCAAGAAGAATCTCTCACCACACCTGATGGCAAACAAGATTGGGTCAAGTGGGATATCCAGCCTTGGCATAACTGTGCCGGTGAAATTGGTGGATTAATCTTATTCACCGAAGTCGTGACCGAACGCAAGCATCTCGCTCAAGCGCTACAGCTCACTCAGTTTGCAATGGACAAAGCTGCTGATGCAGTCTTTTGGATGACCTCAGATGCAAAATTGAGCTACGTCAATGAAGCCGCTTGCCAATTGTTGGGGTACAGCGCCGAAGAACTACTTTCGCTGAGCGCTCACGACATCAACCCTGCATTTTCTGGCAACCTGTGGGTAGAACACTGGCGAGCGATTAAGCAATTTCAATCCTTCACCTTTGAAACCACCTACCGCACCAAAGAAGGTCTCCTGTTTCCTGCCGAAGTCACCGTCAATTATTTGGAATTCAAAGGTGCTGAGTACCACTGCGCCTTTGTGCGAGACATTACCGAACGCAAACAAGCCGAAATCGCACTGCAAAACGCCAACGAGCAACTCCAGACAGTCTTGGATGCCGTTCCCGGATTAGTTTCTTGGATCGGATGCGATCTGCGCTACTTGGGGGTAAACCGGCATTTAGCCGCCGCCTTTAACTTGGCCCCAGAAAGCTTTCTGGGTCGGGAAGTGGGCTTTTTAGAAACCAGCCCCAAATTTGCCGACTTTGTTCGTCAGTTTTTTACTTCTTCAGAAAAGACAGCCGCCCAAGAAGTGTGCGTAGGCTTTGAAGGAGGTGAGAGCAGTTATTTAATCGTCGCGCAAAAATACTGTCAGGGGACAAGAGCTGTTTTTGTCGGGGTGGACATTACCAAACGCAAACAAGCCTCTGACGAGTTGCAAAATGCCAAAGATCAACTCCAGGCTGTCTTGGATGCCGTACCCGGTTTAGTATCTTGGTTAGATTCAGATTTGCGATATCTCGGAGTCAACCGCCATGTTGCCGCCGCCTTAAATTTGCCGGCTGACACCTTCATTGGGCGAGAAGTTGGTTTTATGGAAAGCCGGCCTGGATTTGCCGAATTTGTACGCCAGTCTTTTGCCAGTTCACAACAAACAACTTCTCAAGAAATTTGTGTCGATCATGATGGCGAACGGCGAAGTTATTTGATGGTGGCTCAGAAGTACAATCAAGGAAAAAGAGCGGTCTTTGTTGGGCTAGACATCACCGAACGTAAGCAAATGGAAGCTGAACTGCGACGCAGTAAGAATCTGTACCGCACACTCGCAAGGAACTTCCCCAACGGATCGGTGTGCTTATTTGACCACAACCTCCGCTACACCCTGGCAGAAGGCACCGAGTTAGCTAAAATCGGGCTTTCTAAAAAGTTAGTGCAAGGCAAGACTTTGTCAGAAGTTTTCCCACCAGAAACCGCTACCCTTAGCGAACCGCTTTACCGGGCGGCACTTGCAGGGGAAGAGACGGTGGCTGAAGTACCCTATGCCAACCGGCTTTATCTAACCCACACCCTGCCGGTGAGAAACGAACAGGGAGAAGTGCTCGCAGGTCTCGTGATGACGCAAAACATCACCTTGGCCAAACAGGCAGAAGAAGCGTTGCGCCGGTCTGAAGAGAACTTCAGGCAGCAAGCCCAACAGCTAGAGCGGGCTTTGCAAGACCTGCAAGCCACTCAAACCCAACTGATTCAAACCGAAAAAATGTCTTCTTTGGGGCAATTGGTTGCTGGGGTCGCCCATGAAATTAATAACCCAGTTAGTTTTATTTACGGTAATCTTGCCTACGCGCGTCAGTACACTCAAGACTTGCTGAGCCTTGTCAATCTTTATGCCAAACACTATCCCCATCCTGTAGCAGAAATTCAAAGTCACATTGAGCGCGTCAGCCTCGATTTCCTAACCCAAGATTTTCCTAAACTTTTGTCTTCTATGCAGGTGGGGGCAGATCGCATTCGCGAAGTTGTGCTTAGCTTGCGGAATTTCTCTCGCTTGGATGAAGCCCAAAAGAAGCCGGTGGATATCCACTCTGGGATAGACAGCACACTGCTGATTTTACAAAACCGGCTGAAAGCTAAAGCAGGGCGTCCAGGTATTGAAGTGATTAAAGAATATGGAGATTTTGCTTTAGTCCCCTGTTATGCCGGCCAACTGAACCAAGTGTTTATGAATCTGCTCAGTAATGCCATTGATGCCATTGAAGAATCCTTTGCCGGCGAGCAAAAATTATCTGCTTCGCACCCCGAACAGCGAACAAAAGACAAAGGACTGCTTCGCATTTGCACATCCCTCATAAACGGTAAAACCCTAGAAATTCGCATTAGTGATAACGGCCCTGGTATGAGTGATCAAGTCAAATCCAAGCTGTTTGACCCGTTCTTCACAACCAAGCCGGTGGGCAAAGGTACAGGATTAGGATTATCCATTAGCCACCAAATTGTAGTAGAAAAACATGGCGGAAAGCTAACGTGCAATTCTGTTATGGGTGAAGGTTCAGAATTTATCATTTCGATTCCAATTGACACGGAAGTTTAGCCTTCAGATACCTTCACTAATTTCAAGGTTTCAAAAAAACTGCCGATAGGCAATGAGGTAACAATAAGGTAAGGCTTAAGCACCCATTTATTGGGGCTAATGGCGAAAAGCTAGAGCTATCTATCTTTTCTAACCCTATCCCCCTCCCCCCCTCCCTTCTGAATCCCCCCTTAAACAGCATAAGTTTTGCCAGGGGAATGTGATTAAGCGCAAACAGATAGCGTTGAGAAAGTATGCGAGCTTTATTTGAAAAGATTCATCTGATACTGTTTAAGTCAGCGGCTATATTTTGTATATACTACATCTTCTTTTTTGCATTTATAAAACTTTGCAAGACCGTAGTTAACGGAAAAAAACAAAACTAGATGAACCCCCTGAAACTTTTTCATGCTTGATACAACAATCAGCTCTATTTTCTTGAAGTCGGCTATCCATACATTCAACCTCAAAAACTGCCGCTTGAAACAAATGTTAAAAAGTAAAAAAAGATTAACACATGAAAATAAAGTTATAGTTTTATTTTTTACATTTAAATTTATTAAAAAATTTATGTTTTTCATCTAAAGTTAATCTATTTTTATCTTAATGAAAAATAAAATGTTTGCAAGTATATTTATTACGTTACCTATCTAATTAGATTGTTTTAAAATAAATAGTTAATTATTGCAACTAAAGCAGTTATTGTTCTTTCTTTATAACTTTTCAAAAAAACTATGAAATGTTAGTACGCTAAATTATTGAATTTAAACTCAAAATCAAAAATTATAAAATAACAGTAAAATATGACAATGCTACAACACCTTCAAAATTATTCGTCGATTAGTTTATGTGTGAAAGCGATTCGAGCCTTGTCTACTGGAATTTACTAGCGTGAGGGTAAAAAAACTGGCAAGAGTTAGGGTTGACAGCCAGCAACTTTTCTGCAATAACGGCAGTCATAACCTCACTCCCTGAAAAATCCTTGAACCTTGTGCTTATAAGAACAAAAAGTTCAGTTAATCCTACGGAAACCAATAGAGCCAGCAGTCTTTTTTCTTTTCTATCGCTGGATTTTTTTGGGATATGTTACAATTTATATAGTGGGCTACAAACAAAAGTATGCATTTGCTAAAAAAGGTTCGTGTACTCTTGTTTTTCAATCAATTGGCATCGATAAAAATACTAGGGAGCAAGGGGCGGCTGAACGCTAGTAGGATCGTTTAAATTTGAGATCTGAGTTTGCCGGCACACAAGAAGACCTTCTCCAGTCAGAAAGAGAAAGGTTTGACACCTGTTAATTTGCTCAAAAGGGAGTTTCCTTATGATTTTGAAAAACTTACTCCAACCACTCGCTACCGTTTCAGGAGTTTTGGTTCTGGGACTCGTAGTCGGGTCAGGCTTCAACTCGCCGGCACAGGCTAGCTCACAACCAGCTCTAAGGGATCAAAACCTAACCCTTCCTCAAAAAATTAGTGAAGCCTTCCAACCGCCGGATCGGGGAGCGCCGCCAAGCACAGCCGATGGTGGTGCAAGAGGAAGCTGTGGCTTGTACAAACCGGGTGAAAAAGTTCTCACCGCCTTGACGCCAATGAATTCTTTGGCAATGACGGTATCAGACTTCCCGACTTTTTTGTGGTATGTTCCGAAATCTTCAGCCAGCACCTTGGAGTTCACGCTGCGGGATGAAACGGATCAACAGGTGATTTATAAAACTCAATTAGCGATGCCAAGTCAAGCCGGCATCGTCAGCTTTAGCTTGCCGGCAGGTGCCTTACCTCCCTTAGAAGTGGGTAAAATGTATCACTGGTATTTGGCAATCGTTTGTGATCCAGAGGACCGATCTGGGGATACGGTCGTAGACGGCTGGATCGAGCGAACCAAAGTGAGCCGAACTGTGGCAAACCGGCTAAAGAACGCTCCTATTAACGAACTCCCCTCTATCTATGCTAGAGAAGGTATTTGGCATGAAGCTATAGCCAGCTTAGCCCAGCTACGACGGAACAATCCGGAAGATTTAACCCTCATTTCCAGATGGGAAGAACTCTTGAATTCAGTTCAACTTGGCAGCTTCGCTCAAGAACCGCTTGTTGAAGATCGTCAAATAAGTCAGGAGTAACAGTAGGATGTCGTCACGGGGAAGAAGCAGAAACACTCTGATTCTCGGAATCTTTCTGGGAGTGGGAGCAATTGTTTGGATAGAAGCGTTTGAATTAAAGCCGGTACTCGCTTTACCGATCGTTCCTGCTGCCGATGGCACCGGCACCATTGTTACCCCTGACGGCAACCGCTTTGATATCGGGGGGGGAAAGTTATCTCAAGATGGAGCGAACCTATTCCACAGCTTGGAGCGGTTTGGCCTCAATTCAGGCCAGACTGCCAACTTTCTCTCTACCCCGGAAATTCGCAATATTTTAACTCGCGTTACCGGCGGCAATGCTTCCATCATTAATGGATTAATTCAAATCACCGGCGGCAACTCAAACTTATTTTTAATCAACCCAGCCGGCATAGTATTTGGCCCGAACGCATCTTTAAACGTGCCGGCAGCTTTCACCGCCACAACCGCTAACAGTGTCGGTTTTAATTCAGGCTGGTTTAACGCAACGGGTAACAACGACTACGCTGCCTTAGTCGGCACTCCCAGCGCCTTTACCTTCATCCCTCCCAATCCGGGCGCAATCGTCAACAGTGGCGCTCTGGGGGTAAAATCGGGCCAAAACTTAACCTTGCTCGGTGGCACTGTAATCAACACCGGCACTCTTTCTGCCCCCAAAGGTCAAATTACCGTCGCCGCAGTCCCCGGCGAAAGCACCGTACGCATTACCCAACAAGGGCATCTTCTCAGCCTGGATGTCAAACAGGATTCGGGGAACATCCAACCGACAATATCGCCAGTGCAATTGCCTCAGTTACTCACCGGCGATGGCGGAAATCACGCAACAGGTTTAACAGTCAACACGGATGGCACAGTACAGCTAAGCGGTTCCGGGCTAAAAGTACCTAATCAAGCCGGTGTGGCAATCGTAGCCGGTTCAGTGGATGTGTCAAACACTCAAGGGCAGGTTCTCTCACCGGGCGGCAATATCGACATCTTAGGCAATATAGTCGGACTAGCCGATGCCAAGATAAACGCTTCAGGCACAGTCGGTGGCGGGAATGTGCGGATCGGCGGCGATTATCAGGGAATGGGCTTAGTGCCAAATGCTGCCCATACCTATGTCAGCAGAAATTCACAGATTACGGCAGACGCCATAGCAGCCGGCAATGGGGGTCGTGTCATCGTTTGGTCTGACAAAGTCACCCGATTTTATGGCAATCTCAGTGCTCGTGGCAGCAACACTGGTGGGGACGGGGGTTTTGCTGAAATCTCAGGGAAAGAAAGCCTCGCCTTTGATGGAACAGCCGATCTGAGCGCACCGAACGGCGAGTTAGGAACTTTGGTACTAGACCCAGAAAATATCATCATTGTCGATGGCAATAACGGAGCAGATGACAACCAGTTAGACGATGGTCAAATATTGGCTACAGATCCGGGAGAAACCTACACAATTTCTCAAAATAATATTCAAAGACTTTTGCGAAATGGGGCAGTTATCTTAGAAGCGACAAACAATATCACGATTGATAGTGATTTTCAGGTAAGCGGCACCAATGGCTCACTAACTTTTACAGCAGATGCGGACAGTGATGGGAATGGGGCATTTGTGGCGCAAGGTATGCGCTTCCCAAACCCAGGAACGAACGAGATAGAGCTAAACATTTCAGCAGCGAGTATAACAATTGGCGACATTGCAACAGAGCTGAGAAGTATTAACTTCAACAGTACAGGTTCGATTGAGCTAGGCGCTGTAGACACCACCCATAACTCTGGAAATGCGGGGAATGTTACCTTGGATGCCGGTGGCAACATTAATGTCGAGTCTATTAACGCCCAAGGTGCTACTAACCAAGGGGGTAATGTTACTATCACCACCCAGCAATTTTTACGAGTGGGCGGCTCCTTTGTTGACCAAAATGGGAGAGCCGCCAGTATCTCTACTGCCGGCTCTCCGGGGGGTTCGATTACGATCAACCACGGAGGTGGCAGCACTAACCCAGTCACACCCTTTATCGTAGGAGATGCCGGCACTAACGGAACTGCCGCCAGGATTACAACTGGGGCTGACAATACAATTTTACCTACCGTAGAGTTTCGTGAAGCCTACACCTTGGGCAATATTCAGATCAATCCTTTAACCTCACAAACGCCGGAACCAACCCCGGAACCAACGCCGGCACCCATACCAACCCCAACACCAGAACCAACACCAGAACCGACACCAGAACCAACACCAGAACCAACACCAGAACCGACACCAGAACCAACACCAGAACCGACACCAGAACCGACACCAGAACCGACACCAGAACCAACACCAGAACCAACACCAGAACCAACACCAGAACCAACACCAGAACCAACACCAGAACCAACACCAGAACCAACACCAGAACCAACACCAGAACCAACACCAGAACCGACACCAGAACCAACACCAGAACCGACACCAGAACCGACACCAGAACCAACACCAACACCAGTACCGGCACCTAATCCCATACCTGTTCCGGTACCCATACCAACCCCAACACCAGTACCGGCACCCAATCCCATACCCGTTCCGGCACCCACACCAGGAACTGGTTCACTACTAACGCCCATACCGACGCCGTCACCCATTCTGACGCCGTCGCCATCAAACGGCTCAATTTCAACACCAACACCGTCGCCATCAGGCGGCTCAATTTCAACACCAACACCGTCGCCATCAAACGGCTCAATTTCAACACCAACACCGTCGCCATCAAACGGCTCAATTTCAACACCAACACCGTCGCCATCAAACGGCTCAATTTCAACACCAACACCGTCGCCATCAGGCGGCTCAATTTCAACACCAACACCGTCGCCATCAGGCGGCTCAATTTCAACACCAACACCGTCGCCATCAAACGGCTCAATTTCAACACCAACACCGTCGCCATCAGACGGCTCAATTTCAACACCAACACCGTCCCCGTCATCAGACGGCTCAATTTCAACACCAACACCGTCCCCGTCATCAGACGGCTCAATTTCAACACCAACACCGTCGCCATCAGACGGCTCAATTTCAACACCAACACCGTCGCCATCAGACGGCTCAATTTCAACACCAACACCGTCGCCATCAGACGGCTCAATTTCAACACCAACACCGTCATCAGACGGCTCAACTTCAACACCAACACCGTCATCAGACGGCTCAACTTCAACACCAACACCGTCGCCATCAGACGGCTCAATTTCAACACCAACACCGTCGCCATCAGACGGCTCAGTTTCAACACCGTCCCCGTCATCAGACGGCTCAGTTTCAACGCCGTCCCCGTCATCAGACGGCTCAATTTCAACACCGTCCCCGTCATCAGACGGCTCAGTTTCAATACCGTCCCCGTCATCAGACGGCTCAGTTTCAACACCGGCACCCTCACCAACGCCGTCACCGTCACCCAGCCGTTACTCATCTTCATCAAAAACTCAAAATTCTGCTGACAGATCAACAGGTTTACCAACAGATGCTAGACCCCTGCCACGAGTAGCAAGAGCAACAGGAGTCCCCACAGCAGAAGTGCCTGAATTTACAGGCAGTGTTAGCAACTTTTCGAGCAATATCATTTCCAAGTTCTCGGTTGCCGACTCTACTGGACAGCTCAAGAGCGATTCATTTGTCAACAAGGCTGAGTCCTTTTCTATCTCAACAGAAAACAACCTTTCTGTTTTCAAATCAGCAAATGAGCAAGCGCCGACTCTGCAAGCCACTAACCGCAGCGACATTCAAAATCTGATTGAGAAAGGCAACTTTGCTCAAGCCGTGGCAATGACTGATCGCTTTTATAGCGAAGAATTTGAGGGGTATTTAGGCCGGCAATTCCCAGTATCTTATTTGTCTTATTCAGGGATACAGAGCAAACTAAATGAGATGGCTGCCCTTACAGGAACCAAGGCAGTGGTTATCTATACCTTTGTGGAAGCCGATCAATTAAATCTGCTGCTAGTTCCCCTCACAGGCAAACCTATTTATAAAAGCGTACCGGCAGCCAATGCTAAAGTGCTGATGGAACAAGTGAGAAAACTTCAGCAACAAATTGGCGATCCGACTCAACGCCGAACCACAAGCTATTTAGCAGCATCCCAGCAACTCTATCAGTGGCTCATTGCTCCTCTAGAGGGTGAGTTGCAACAGCTAGATGTCGATACACTGATGTTTAGTATGGACACAGGGTTGCGGACATTGCCGGTAGCGGCTTTACATAACGGTCAGCAGTTTTTGGTAGAAAAATACAGTTTGAGCTTGATTCCCAGCTTGGTTTTAACCGATGATCGCTATGTAGATGTAAGAAACGCTTCAGTCCTGGCAATGGGAATGTCACAGTTTCTTGACCAACCTCCTTTGCCGGCAGTGCCGGTGGAAATCGCCTCGATCTCGGAAAATCTGTGGTCAGGACAAGCTTTTCTCAATCAAGCGTCTACTCTCGAAAATTTGCAACGAGAACGCAGAAAGCAGTCGTTTGGCATCATTCACATAGCCACTCACGGAGAGTTTAAACCGGGTGAGGTCAATAACTCGTACATCCAGTTATGGGATGAAAAGCTAGGTCTCGATGAGATGGAGCAGTTAAAATGGCATGACCCACCTGTAAATTTATTGGTGCTCAGTGCTTGCCGCACAGCCGTTGGAGATTCGCAAGCCGAACTCGGCTTTGCAGGGTTAGCGGTGCAAACCGGCGCGAGTTCGGCACTAGCAAGTATGTGGTACGCTAACGATGCCGGCACGCTAGGGCTGATGAGCGAGTTTTACAAGTCTTTGCACTCAGTCCCCATCAAGGCAGAGGCATTAAGAAGGGCGCAGATAGCAATGCTTCAGGGAGACGTGCATTTGCAAAATGGTCAGATGATGGGGAGCTTCGGGAAACTAGCGCTGCCTCCGGAACTGACCGCACTAGGGAATCGAAACTTAAAACACCCTTATTATTGGGCCGGCTTTACAATGATAGGCAGTCCTTGGTAGTAAGCAGCATGATTTTCAAAATTTGTCGAGTGGGTAATAACTGATATATGATCGTTGTGGGTTAATGCGATCAGCGAGCGCTATGGGATAGCCACTCAGGCGAATGCGAACGCTCAAACTGTGAGACTGCCGGCAAACCAACTCGTCCTTTAATTCAGGCATCTTTTTCGAGCAGCATTTTGGGGTTAGCCGGCCACAAAGCTTGCTGCTGCATCACTGCCATCCCAAGGCTTTTTAATTTGAGCATCTACAATCTAAAATCCGATGACTCTACTCATCCCCTCATACCTTTTTTCTAGTTGCGCTTAGCTAATAAACTAACAACATTATATTTATGTGGACCAAGGCTAAAAAAAAACATGGGAGTGGCGCGGTGGATTAATTATCGCCCCTAGTGTGGCAGCATTTGTAATTCTTATGCGAATGCTTGGCTTCTTCCAGCTGTTAGAATTGTCTGCTTTAGATCAATTATTTCGCCTGCGTCCCTTAGAAAAACCCGACTCACGCATTGTCATTGTTGGCATCGATGAGTCCGATTTGAAAAAAGTAGGAAAATGGCCGATTCCGGATACTGTACTGGCGCAATTGCTGAAGAAAGTGCAACAGCAGAAACCGAGAGCGATCGGTCTGGACATCTATCGAGATTTGCCGGTGGAGCCTGGTTACGGAGAATTAGTTCAGGTTTTTGAATCTACCCCAAACTTGATCGGTATCCAGAAAGTCGTTGGCTATGGACTCAATCAAACTGTCGCTCCATCGCCGCTGCTCAGTAAGTTGGGTAAAACCAGTGCCAATGATTTTCCTTGGGATGTGGATGGCAAGATCCGGCGCGGCTTTTTGTATCTAAAAGGCAAAGAAGGCAAAAATGTATATAGTTTAGGATTTAAGCTAGCTTGGCTATATCTGGAAGAAGAAGGCATTCAACCAAAGATGAAAAATGAAATTCAGATTCAGCTAGGTCAAGCAATCTTTACGCCTTTTGAAACAAATGATGGTGGATACGTGGGTGCTTCCGCTCAAGGCTATCAAATTTTGTTGAACTACCGGGGACCGCAACAAACATTTGAAACAGTGTCGCTAGCCGATGTATTGGAAAATAGAATCAAGCCAAACTTGATGCGCGATCGCATTGTCCTGATCGGCTCTACGGCAAAAAGTGTCAAAGATTACTTGCTAACTCCCTACAGTAGCAACTTAGTATCTATTCCTCAGCCAATGGCCGGCGTTGAAATTCACGCTAATATGACCAGCCAAATTATCAGCGCAGCTTTAGAGGGAAGATCACTAATAAAAACGCTGAGTGAACCCCTAGAGTGGCTGTGGATTTTGGGTTGGTCTGCGCTTGGTGCCACACTAACCTGTAAATGGAGAGATATCGACGGTGTAGCTAAAATTTCATTTCTGCGAACCGGCAGCAGAATAGTGCTCTTCAGTGGCATTCTCATCGGCTCTGGCTACATTGCTTTTGTCGGAAACTTGTGGGTTCCTGTATTTCCAGCCTTACTGACTTTGATCGGAGCTACGATTGTTAAAACAGGTTACACCCTTTGGGAAAATTTGAAACTTTCTTACAAGCAAATCGAGGAGTATTCGCGTACGCTTGAAGTAAAAGTTGAGCAGCGAACCCAGGAATTACAGACTAAAAATGAAGAACTTGATGGAACTTTGCAACAGTTGAGAGCGGCACAGAAACAGATGATCGCTCAAGAGAAATTGGCTTCTTTGGGTTCTCTCACCGCCGGAATTGCCCATGAAATTAGAAATCCTCTTAATTTTGTTACCAATTTTGCCACCATTTCTGTGGATTTGGCGCAAGAACTTAAAGAAGAAATTGAAAATCAAACAGAAAACTTAGAAGCTGAAGCTGTTGAATATATTAATGAAATTTTTACTGATTTAACAGAAAGTGTGGTTGAAATAGAAAAACAGGGCAAAAGAATCGAAAGTATTCTTTTGGGGATGATGATGCACGCTCAGCAAGAAACCGGCAAACCCGAACTGACTGCGCTGAATTCCTTATTAGCCGAATCAGTTCAACTTGCTTATCAGAGTTTCCGGGCTAATAAAGAAACTGTTGAAATTATGTTGAAACTTCAGTATGATGAGCCTTTAGGTGACTTTTACATAGTTCCTCAAGATATTAGCAAAGCTGTGGTTAATATTATCAACAATGCTTGTTATACAGTTAACCAAAAGAAGAAAGTGTTAGGCGATAAATTTACTCCAATTATTGAAATAAAAGCTATCAACTTGGAAGACCGTGCTGAAATTTACATAGGAGATAACGGTGAGGGCATTTCACAAGATATTATAGATAAAATATTTAATCCATTTTTTACAACCAAACCGCCTGGAGAGGGAACAGGTTTGGGTTTGTCTATCACGCATGAAATTATTGTCGGCCAGCATCAAGGAGAAATAAAAGTAAAAAGCGTTCTAGACTCGCATACAGAATTTATCATAGTCTTGCCAAGAAACGCGCTTGAGAGCCAAACAGTTGTTCGGTGAGAATAAAACGGGAGTAAATTATGCCACCCAAAATTTTATTTGTAGATGATGAATTGCCTTTTGAAGCCCTAATTAAACGGCATTTCAGGAAAGAAATTAGGGCAAAAATGCTGGATTTAATTTTTGCTTCTAATGGGGTAGAAGCGCTAGCCAAGTTGAAAGCAGAATCTCCTGTTGATCTCGTCGTCACCGATATCAATATGCCAGAAATGGACGGTCTAACATTGCTTGATAAAATTAATGTTTTAGATCCAACCCTCAAAACGGTGGTGCTTTCAGCTTATGGGGATATGAAAAATATTAGAACGGCGATGAATCGGGGTGCTTTTGACTTTCTCAACAAGCCCATTGATTTTCAAGACTTAGAAATTACAATTAACAGAGCTTTAGATCAGGTACGGCAAATCAGAGAAAATCAACAAAAACTGTTATCTGCTCAGACTCAACTCATCCAAAGCGAAAAAATGTCCGCCCTCGGCCAGCTCATTGCCGGTGTCGCGCACGAAATTAACAACCCAGTTGGCTATATTACCGGCAATATTGAAATTGCTGAAGAGTATCTTCAAGACTTAATTGATCTGTTAAATCTCTATCAGGAGCAGTTTCCTGATCCAGGGCCAGAAATTTCTAAGAAAATGCAGGATATTGGTCTGGATGCTTTAGTCAATGATATGCCTTTACTGATCTCATCCATGAGAGAGGGAACGGATCGCATTTGCTTGCTAAGTACGTCACTGCGAACGTTTTCTCGTTCCGATATGTCTTCTAAGGTAGCCTTTAATATCCATGATGGACTTGATAGCACCCTGCTGATTTTGAAGTACCGGCTTAAAGGGAAGATGAACCGGCCTGCTATTGAGGTGATTAAAGAATATGGGTCATTGCCGTTAGTAATGTGCTACCCCGGACAGCTCAATCAGGTGTTTATGAATATCATTGCGAATGCGATTGACGCCATTGATGAGTTTAGTGAGGAGGGATTATCGAATGAAATCAAGGAAGTTTGCCATATAGTTAAAATTCATACAGAGTTAACGGCAGATGAGAAGGGTGTTGTGATTCGGATTTCTGACAATGGGCCAGGAATCCCAGAAGATGTGCAACAGCACGTATTTGAATACTTATTCACGACAAAACCTGTCGGCAGCGGCACAGGTTTGGGATTGTCAATTAGCTATCAAATTGTGGTGGAAAAACACGGAGGAAAACTTAGTTGTGTGAGTGCACCCGGACAGGGGGCGGAATTTATTATAGAGATTCCCCTTGAGTAATGCTCCCTGAGCAATGAGATTTTTTTGAGGATTGCTCATTTCGGGTTGTTTTGGAAGTGTCCCATGAGATTCTTCCAAACTTTGTCCATCAAGTTTCTAGCCGGTTGCGAACTGCCGGCAATAAAAAACCTCGACAACCAGCTTGGGCACCGAGGCGTCAATCAAGGTTCTTTTATTATAGAGCAAGCTCTGCATTTTTTCACTATTAATTTCTAACCTCAGATAGAGGCGAAGGCTATCGTTTGAGGTTAATGAGCAGATACCTGTGGAAATCACATTGAACGGCACTTGCTATTTAAGGGCCGGCGTAAAGATGGGCCAATCCCGCTGATTTTAATAAGGTCGCGAGGATCGGCACGATCCGCTAACCCACTAAACCTTAACTTGATTCTTGGTTGTTGTCACCGGGACGCTGGGTAGCAGCCTCATTCTCTTGCGCTTCATCGGTTCTCGTAGAATCATCATCACCAAGACCGGCAACATCGCTTACCTGTGCGGGATCGGCAGCGGCATTTGTCAGTCCCTCAGTATTCGTATTGGGTTTAGTTGAAGTGCTTTTATGACTGGCGTGACCACTAGGCATAACATTTTCCTCTGATTAATTGAGTTAATACACCCAGCTTAGACTTATCAATTACAGGGCAGACTCTATCCCCAGGTGGAGATTCAAACCTCTGCCGGTGATAGATGAATGTTACCCGCTATCCCTTCAACACTCAAATTCTTGGCTTCTATATTAGGTTGAATTTTTACTGAAGAATTCGGTTATTTTAGACAATAAGAATGTTACTTAAAACTCAAATAATATTAAACAAAAGCGAAGAGTATTTTTAATTTGAATTTGAATTTATTACCGTTAATTCAGTTGTTTTTCCTGAAAGTAATATTTTTCAGGTATGATAAACTTATTCATCCTGTAGAAAAAAGCTGAACCGCTTTATTAAATTTGCTCGGTGGCCGTTATGCTCAGACAACACTTCCAAATGCTCGCCCGTTACAACACTTTAGCAAACCGCCGGTTGTATGAAGTTTGCGCTCAACTGAGTGATGCAGAACGCAAAAGTATCAGGCCGGCCTTTTTTAAAAGTATTCACGGAACACTTAACCACATTATGGTAGGTGATCGCATTTGGATGACGCGGTTTGAGGGTGGAAATATCGCTTCCACAGGTCTGAATGCGATTTTGTATGAAGATTTTGATCAGCTTTGGGAAGCGCGGGTGCTAGAAGATCAACGAATCGAGACTTTTATCTCTACTTTAACAGACGAATTTTTCAGTCGGACAATTGAATATCGAAACAATCAAGGGAATATCCATGCTGATCCGGCAAATTTATTATTGGCACACTTTTTTAATCACCAGACACATCATCGGGGACAAATTCACGATTTGTTAACGCAAACCGAAATTGCTCCGCCAGTTCTCGATATGCACCGGATTCTTCGACCCTAGCCTGACTAGGGAAATTGATCAAGATTTGAGCTTAGAGAAACAGCAAATTCTCTCGTTGTACGCTTGAGTTCAGCTCGGATTGAATGGGGAGTATTCCACAAAGCGCCAGCGTAGTGAGCTAGCACCAGTGATCGCGATTACCTCATCGATTTGAAACTCCACCAAGCGTTCGGCACCAGCAAATTCCACTGTGCGATCTGCCTCCCATATTACGCTAGCCTTGCCTGTAACCTGTATGGTGCGGCCACGTTCAAAATCGATGAACAGTAAGCCGCAAAGCGGATTTACGGAAATATTGCCGAGGGTGTTGAACATATTATTGCCAGAATAATCCGGAAATACGAGCTTACTTGCGTTCAAGATTCGGACAAAACCTGGATACCCACCCCGATGGGATGCATCGGCACCACTGTCAGGATGGAAACTGGCAATGAAAAATGTGTCTGTCTGTGCGATCCACTGCTGCTGAAAGGAAGTAAGCGTTGGTGTACGTTGGATTTCAGGCAGCACCGGCAGTTTAGTAACATCGGCAGTTAACTTTCGCGACTGGATATACTTAGGACAGTTGAAATACACCTGCTTGGTACGCAGGTAAATGCTGTTATCTGGCTGTATTTCAGCATTGCCGTTCAACCTCAAGCGCCGTCGGGTTGCCAGATCGAGCGCGAGAATGCCAATTTCATTTTGCAATAGCAGGTTTTCAGGCAATGGATCGCCAGTAACGGGTGCGGCATCAATTCTGATCATCTGCTCTGCCAGCACTTGTACAAATCCAGGTTCACCAGTCAACAGAGATGCCCAGACGCGATTGTCGGCATCGACTGTGCTGGTGATCACCAGTCGTTGAGTATGCAAGAACGCTTGTGCGGTTGGCTTAATGAGCGAGCCAATGCTCTTACCCAAGGCTTTGGCTTCTTCTTGGACGCCGGTACGAGCCTGAACCGCAAGTTCTCCAGAATGATACATGGATGTCATCGCCTGCTCCTTTCATTCGGTTAACCATTGGCGACGGGCAGACGTGACAACTAATAAACCAGGCATACCAATGTAACCTGGAAGTTGCTTTATGCGCTCACACCAAGTCACTACATGGGGATAAGCTTCTAGAGAAATCTTTCCATCTGCCCCCAGTCCAACATAGGGGAAGCAGGCGACATCTGCAATAGTTGGGCGCTCGCATTCAAGCCAAGAGCGCATTGCCAAATGTTCATTTAGAATCTGTAGTATCTGATGTGCTTTCTGTTGAGCTAGCTCCAGATTTATCTGCGCGTTGAACAGGAAATATAATCTAGCCGTGGCAAGACTGTGTTGAATCTCATTCGCCGCCACTGTCAACCACTGCACCACTTTACTCATAGATTCAGATTCCACCGGCAGCCAGTCTTCGCCGCCATAGCGCCGCCCCAGATAAACTAGAATTGCCTGAGCGTCCCGAATCACCACCTCGCCATCCGTGAGAACTGGTACTTGTCCCAACGGGTTGAGCTTGAGAAACTCTGCAGCTTTCTGCTCACCTTTGATGAGATCAACGGGCACAAGCTCATGCTCTAACCCAAGCAGCGACAGCATTAGCCGTACTTTATAGCAATTTCCCGATAACTCGTGATTGTACAGCTCGATCATTAGGCACTCCTGTAATTGTTCCGATTCTGTACCGAATGTTCGGTCTAATTGACTTTACCGAACGGTCGGTATAATGTCAATCAGACAACAGAAGTGCTAAAGATGTCCAGAAACGAACTCATCGCCCGATTGGCAAAAGTGTTTCGGCAATATGGCTATGAGGGCGCGACGCTGGCGCGACTTTCAGAAGCCACTGGGTTAGGCAAAGCCAGCCTCTATCACTATTTCCCCAAAGGCAAGGAAGAGATGGCTGCCGCCGTTCTCAATCAAATTAACGATTGCATGGAAGAAAGCGTGCTCGCACCGCTGCGCGGCAGTGGCGAGCCGGCTGAGCGAATTTGTGCCATGAGCAAAAATGTGGCTAAGTTTTACAATCATGGTCAACAAACTTGTCTTTTGGCTGTGCTGGCACTCGGAGAATCCAAAGACCTTTTTCACACTCAAATAAGATGCGCCCTTAATGTTTGGATCGATACCTTGACAACAGTTTTGATTGAGGCGGGATTCGAGCCGGCTCGTGCACGTTGCAAAGCCGAAAACACTATTTTGCAGATCCAAGGGTCTCTCGTGCTGGTGCGGGGTCTTGATGACACCGCACCCTTTGAGCGTATCATCAAGCATTTACCAGAAGAACTCTTGAAAGCCTAGTATTTACGTTCAGGTTGTCAACTTTAAGCGAACGCTCGGTTTTAGTCAGATACAGCGCTTTTAAAGCCGGTGAGGTACAGGGAATCTGTATCCCGCTCGCGCAAATTATCTCTCAAATCGGCCTCTGCAACACCTGGGGTGCGGCAACTTTCAAACTGCTATAGATGACGCTGCAATTTAATAAAAACTGTGGCAACCCCCGCGTTTCAATAACGGCTTAAATCTTTTCCCTGAACTTTGATTCAGAGAAATATTTTTCTATCACTTGTCCGAGCAATAAACCTAACCCACCAAATAAAATCCCCATACCCATAATATTCAATTGGACATTACCAAATATTGCTGTTTTGGGAGTGACTAGCATTAAGATCAGCACAGAAATTGAGGAGAGACTCCCCATGAATAACGACAACATCACGCTAGCTTTATTGAATTTATAGCCTCCTGTTTCAGAAAGCAGATAGACAATAAAGGGGATAAATACTGCGGAGACATAAGCGGCATAAAAAGAGACAATTAAATTGACAATTTCGCCTCCTTTCAAGGCAATGGCTAGACTTAACAAGACGTTGGTTGTAGTGATAAGCAGCCGATTTAAGTTAGATGCCGGCAAAAAGTTAAAGTCTAAAATTGTCTTGGTTTGCACTCGCAAGATGCTGCTGCCAACACCGAGTGCCGGTACTAATAAGGATAGAATCAAAACAATACCCAAAGGCTGGTGAATGCCACCGCCAATCCACAACAGAATAAATGGGAGGGTTTCTTTGGCATCAATGCCTGCCGGCAAAATTTCCGCAGTTTGAGCGGCAACCACAACTGAGGAAGGTAAAAAAGCAAGTAATAGTAGTACAACTGCAGCTAATAAACAGCCTTGATACAAGCTTTGCACATTTTTTGCTTGGACAAGAAATTGCTGGTACTTCATATCAATCAAAACCAGCAAAATTGTACATAGAGATACGCCGGCTAAATCTGGTGAACTGATTTGTTTGAGTGAGCCGGCAAACTTAAATGGCTGGTGTAAATATTCAGAGAAACCGTGCAGCACCCAGAGTCCATAAAGTAGTGCCAAGAAATTTAAAATTAACAATCCTCGAAATAAAAAGCCGGCTTTCTCCACCGGCAGCAAGGAAACAAGGGTAAACAAAAAAGCTAAAATAATCATACTAGAAAGCACCGGCACCCCCAAAACTTTGAGGATGAAAGCGCCTGAAATCATTTGGACGGCTTCAATCCCAATCAGGGACGCCCACGACATTAAACCCACACCAATTTTTACTGAGCTTCCATAGCGATTACCCAACAAAGTCCAGACTTGCTCAATGTTTGTCCAGTAAAACTTTGCCAGTGCTAAAAGTGCAAGTGTGCCTAAACCCAGAGAGACAGCATAAAGGCTGCCGGCGGCACCCAAAGTCAATGATTTTTCAGCCGTTCCCAGGATAAACCCCAAGCCGTAATGTGCCGATACTAGCAATGCAGCTAGGGAAAAGGCATCGAGTCTGCGGTTTTCTACCATATTCACACCCTTGTCTATAAAAAGCCTAAGCGGCGCTTAGTTTGTTTAGCCGAGTTTGCAAGTAGAGTTATTGCTAATTATTGTATTTATTTTATTTTTGGGGGTTAATTTCCACGACTGTACTGTACACATGACCATCGTTTGAAATAATTGAGTTATAAAAATTTTCATTATGCAAGTCTTTAAAGCCTTGGGTGTTTCTCAGAGCTTTTAAGTTTTCTTCGCTCTCCCACTTTGCAATTGCAGTGACTCGCACACCATCATCACTGACAATTAAGTTGGCGGAGATAAATCCAGGTTGATGAGCAACAACATCTGTATAAACTTTCTGAATTGCTTGAAAAGCATCTTGTTGCTTTTCTGGAAGAACGGTAAAGACATTAACAAAGGTAATCATTGGTATTGAATTTATTGATTGTGAGCTATCCTCATCGGGAGCCGGCAGTTCCCCTTAATACAGTAACCGCTATCGGGATACTTGAATAGTCAATAAGAAAGTTTTAAGGCAGTAACAACTCTCTGAGCCGGCAGACAAAAGATGCAAGTTAATAACAAACAACCCGCTTCCAAGAAGTCAGAGAGGGTTCGCTCAACTCATAAGTATGATATTGTATTTATCAAAGATAATGAGGCTGCCGGCACCGATATCAATATCGGCCCTCTTTTCCCGTGATTTTTTTGGCTGTCGTTGTCTTTAAGTGTTAAACTTAAGATATTCAGATTCTATAGTTGGCAACCTGTTCTGGCAGGGCTAATCTTGGCAGGTGTGAACCTTTGAACATATATCAAAAGTCATATTAAAGCGAAATTAAGTCTATCAAAGTAGAGATGAATCCCTGTAACACCTGAACGTTAATCTAACCAAAGGAATAGATAAGAGCAAGGCAGGTTTTGTACGGTTTTCCGAACTTTCAAGTGTATAAAACTCGACTTGCTAAGTCAAAAACTTTTTCCTAAATTGCATTTCAAGCACTACTTCTTTAGCAGGATGCGTAGCTCGAAGAGACAGCCTACGATGTAAACCAGCCTCTTCATTAAAAAAAGAGTTTAATCCTGCGTACTATTTAGGAGGTATCATATATGCGGATTGCCCAGGTTGCCCCGTTGTGGGAAAGAGTTCCACCCCCAGCTTATGGCGGCATTGAACTGGTTGTTGGTCTGCTTTGTGATGAATTAGTCCGACGTGGTCATGAAGTAACGCTATTTGCATCAGGAGATTCTATCAGTCTGGCTAAGTTAGAATCCGTACACCCGCGAGCCATGCGGTTAGATCCTTCGATAAAAGAGTATAGCATTTACGAAATGCTGCAAATGAGTCGGGTGTATGAAAAGGCTGATGAATTTGATATCATTCACTCCCACATGGGTTGCGCGGCATTACCTTACGCCAATTTAGTTAAAACGCCAACAGTTCACACCCTGCATGGGATTTTTACGCCGGATAACGAAAAAATGTTTTCGCACGCGCGCCGGCAGCCTTATGTGAGTATTTCTAATTCACAGCGTGAACCCAGATTAGACCTTAATTGTGTGGCAACGGTTTACAATGGCATTGACACATCGACTTATGAGTTTCACGAAAAGCCACAAGATCCGCCATACTTAGCATTTTTAGGTCGGATATCTCCCGAAAAAGGAACGCATTTAGCAATAGAAATTGCCAAACGTTCTGGCTGGAACTTAAAAATGGCCGGCAAGGTTGATGTTGTTGATGTGGAATATTACGAGCAGCAAATCAAACCTCACATTGATGGCAAACAAATTGAATATTTAGGTGAAGCAAACCACGAGCAAAAGAACGCCCTAGTGGGAGGAGCAGTCGCCACATTATTCCCCATTACCTGGCGCGAACCTTTTGGGTTAGTCATGATTGAATCAATGGTTTCTGGTACACCCGTAATTGCGATATCTATGGGATCTACGGAGGAAGTTATCGTAGACGGGAAAACCGGCTTCTTGTGTCATAGCGTTGACGAGTGCGTGGCCTCAATTGATAAAGTAGCAGGCTTAAATCGCTATGATTGTCGAGAACACGTTGTCAAAAACTTCAGTGTGCAGCGGATGACTGAGGGTTATGAGGCAGTTTATCAGCAAATTATTGGAGAGCGCTTCTCAAAAAACGGTCACTACCAGCACTTACCTACCTTGCGGAGTGTCCGTTAAATGTCTCCAATTAGAAGCTTATAGCGAATTGCTTTTAAAAGATTATTGCAGGGCGGAGGAATTATTTCCATCCGTCCTTTAAAAGTTTAAGATATTAATATAGGGATCGAAAAATTTACTGCGGGCAATGGAAAGCACCTTGATTTCTCCCCAAAAAATCAGGTGGCTGTTAGCGGCAGTGGCGAGAATTTGGCGTAAGGTGTCTCAGGTTAATCATTGTGCCTCTGGGGTGTTTCCCCAAGTGGTGATGTCTGGCATTTCCGGATGGGTGGGGGGCTGCCGGTGCCAAGCTTGATAAAAGTCTGGGTAGGGTAGACTTTGGGCGCATTGCCAGATGACTTTGTAGTATTCATAGAATCCTATCAAGTCATTTTCGTAAGTTTCATCGGATAAACAATCTTTCACAGCAGAGACAACCTTCAGCAGTTGCTTCTGTGTCGCCACAATCTCCTGTAAGCTATGTACTGCCCTCCATCTGGCTTCGTCATGCTGAGAATTGCCAATTAGCTCGACTAAAGCACGGATAGCATCAGTGTTGCCTGGATCGACTTTCTGCAAGCTTTCTGCTACCCTCCAGCGGGTGTATTCATCCTGAGAGTTAGTAACTAGCTCGACTAAAGCACGGATAGCATCTGGGTTGCCGATGCCGATATACTCCAAGCATTCTGCCACCCGACTGTGGGTATCTTCATCCTGAGAGTTAGTAACTAGCTCGACTAAAGCACGGATAGCATCTCTATTGCCAGGGTCGAGTTTCCCCAAGCATTTTGCCGCCCAATAGCGGGTATCTTCAGACTGACAGTTGCGGGTTAACTCGACTAAAGCGGTGATAGCATCTGGGTTGCCGATGCCGATGTACTCCAAGCTATAGGCCGCCTGACTGCGCGTATCTTCAGACTGACAGTTGCGAATTAACTCGACTAAAGCACTGATGGCATCTGGGTTGCCGGTGCCGATATTTCCCAAGCATCCTGCCGCCATCCTGTAGGTATCTTCATCCTGACAGTTGCGAGTTAACTCGACTAAAGCAGCGATGGCATCAGAGTTGCCAGGGTCGAGTTTCCTCAAGCATTTTGCCGCCCAATAGCGGGTATCTTCAGACTCACTGTTGCGGGTTAACTCAACTAAAGCAGTGATGGCATCTGGGTTGCCGGTGCCGATGTACTCCAAGCTATATGCCGCCTGACTGCGCGTATCTTCAGACTGACAGTTGCGAATTAACTCGACTAAAGCGGTGATGGCATCAGAGTTGTCGGTGCCGATATTTCCCAAGCATCCTGCCGCCATCCCTCGGATTTCTTCATCCTGACAGTTGCGAATTAACTCGACTAAAGCAGTGATGGCATCAGAGTTGCCAGGGTCGATATTCCTCAAGCTGTCTACCGCCCAATAGCGCATTCCTTCAGACTCACTGTTGCGAATTAACTCGACGAAAGCAGCGATGGCATCAGAGTTACCAGGGTCGATATTCCCCAAGCTTTCTGCCGCCCAATAGCGCATTCTTTCAGACTGAGAGTTGTGAATTAACTCGACGAAAGCAGCGATGGCATCTGGGTTGCCAATGCCAATTTCCTCCAAGCATCCTGCTGCTATCCTGCGGGTATATTTATCCTGACAGTTGCGAGTTAACTCGACTAAAGCAGCGATGGCATCTGGGTTGCCGGTGCCGATTTCCCTCAAGCTATATGCCGCCCGACTGCGGGTATATTTATCCTGACAGTTGCAAATTAACTCGACTAAAGCACGGATGGCATCAGAGTTGCCGGTGCCGATTTTCCCTAAGCTTTCTGCCGCCATTCTGCGGGTAAATTCAGACTGAGAATTGCGGGTCAACTCGACTAAAGCCCGGATGGCATCAGAGTTACCAGGGTCGATTTTCCCTAAGCTTTCTGCCACCCTCCAGCAGGTATCTTCAGACTGACAGTTGCCTATGAACTCGACTAAAGCACCGATAGCAGTTGGGTTGCCGGTGCCGATATTCACCAAGCTTTCTGTCGCCATCTTTGGAGTTTCTGGGGATTGAGAATTACCTATTAACTCGACTAAAGCACCGATGGCATCAGAGTTACCAGGGTCGATATTCCCTAAACTTTCTGCCGCCATCCTGCGAGTTCCTTCAGGCTGACAGGTGCAGGTTAACTCGACTAAAGCGGTGATCACTTTGGATCGCTGTGTCTGGGGCAACACGTCTCTCGCTGCCTCTTGAATAGGATTGAGATAGGTTTGCCACTCCTGTTGTTTGTTAACGTAACCAAAGCCCCATTTAACGATTTGTCTAACTATTTCATCGCTTTTAGAATACTGGCAAAATTCAGTTATACCGGCTGCTGCTAGAAAATAGGCTCTAAATTCATAGAATCCTTTATTTGCTCTATCAATAGCGTCCCAGTCGCCGCACCTATCCTCAAACTCAATTAAAGAATTAATCAACTCCTCTTTCTGTTCTGCCGGCACATCCAAACGCCCCAACCATAGCAAAAATACCTCTTTCCATCGCGGTTCAAAGATGCGGTAATTGTCTCGCTCGATGTTGTGGGGTAAGGGTTTCAAGAAAAATTGCCAATCCTCAATTTCACACGCAGCAAAATATTCTAGAAGCGTGGGATGATAAAAAACGTAAGCAGATTTGAGTGGGTTTAGGGTGTCACCCCCCACAGGATTCAGCCAACCCAAGGTGAGGGCTTGCTCAAATAATTCTGGATGCAATTTCTCTAGCGCTTCGTTGACTAAACTGTAGGGCAAAATTGATTTGTATCCCTGATCAATTGCCTTCATCGCCAACTGTCCAAGGGCAGCATTTAAGTTTTTCCGCTGCGCTGGGGTGGTAGGATAAACACTGTTTTTAGACTCATAAAGCGCCTCAACAAATATCTGATAAAGTTCGGCTTTCGTATCGGGCAATTTTCTTTGCCTAGATTGCCAGGTGAAGCACAGTAGCGACAAATGCAGCGGATAGCGGGCTAAATCTTTGATTCGCTCTTTTCCGGATTCGTTTAATGCGGCGCGTAATTGACTTCCCTTGCTCCTTTCCACATCAGAGAGAATTGAGGAATACTTGTTAAACCATTTATCAATAAATTGTTTGACCTGATCCCGGTTGCTGCTTTCTCTATAACTGAAACCCAGCATTTTATAAGTGTCAAAATACCATAACGTACCCCCCAACGTATTTCCCGCCGCTTCCCAAACATTAAGCCGGCAACTGATCACCATCAGCACGTTGTTCAACAATGGACTTATACGCGATTGCGCCAGCGTTCCTAGTAGAGCGGGAACCCCCATTTCATCCGCACCATCCAGCAGCAAGCACACTTTTCCATCTTTCAGCAATTGTGTAAATTCTTCCACCCATGCCGATGGGGCACTATCCAATTCTTTCGCCGCCTCGCGCAACCAATCTTCTCTTAAATACTGGTGCAAGGGTTTTTTCACCTGCGCCAAGGAAATCCAAATCGGTAGCGGTTTAACAAACTCGGTTTCTGTATCGCTTGGGGTATCATCCAGCAACCAATCCGCAATTTTTAATAACTGCGTGGTTTTTCCCACACCGGGTTCGCCAATAATCGTCAGGCGTTTGCCGCCGCTTTTGTAACTTTGTCCCTTAGCAAGGACATTGTTCAAAAAATCATCTTCAATGTTACCCAATTCATCTTTAATGGTGATTTCAATACCAGAGATCAACAAATTGCTGGCAAGTTGTCGGCGCGATTGCAGCATTTTGCGGCAGACTTCACGCCAGTTAATCGCCTCTGGTTTGGCAGGGGCACCGTGAGGTTTACGCGGTTGATTCATAAGTAACAGATGGGTGCAGTTGCCGATATCAATAGCATACTCAGCCTCACCCAACCTCTAGGGTGAAAGAGAAGGAAACTTAATTATCTTCCGCAAACAACTCTTCTAACACCTCTGCCGATTAAGTGGGTAATAGGCGGGAAACAGAGACTAGGCTTCGCTAGCCAACGCTACAACACGAAGAAACTATCTGTGTTTATCTGTGGTTAAAAATTTATCCCCATTGCCGGCACAGTGAAACGCTCAACGTTACAGAATATGAATAACAACCGGCAATCTCATAAATGCACACGCTACGCTAAGAATGTAACCAGTCACCTTGCCACTCTTCCCAAATGAGAGCAGCCATCGCGCTGGACATTGTGCCGGCAGAACAACTAAGCAGATACCGGCAGGGAAATCAACAGACGTGAACCCTGCCACCGCCTAGCAACCCCAGCAGACACTTCTCAAGCTTAACGTCTCAAATCCTTACCAGACGCAGCTTTACCCTCTTAATCTGCCGGCTCCAATACCCCACTACCGCATTTAGCTGAAAATCGGTTAATATTAGTTTACATAAACAATACTAACTGTCCGCGTCAAAAAATAAAAGTTTTAGGAGGCTCGATCCCGGTGAATAAACGGTGGAGAAATGCGGGACTGTACGCATTGCTAGCAATTGTTGTCATTGCACTATTTACTGCATTTTTTGACAAACAACCCCCCAGCCGGCAAACGCTGCGATACAGCCAGTTTATTGAGGAAGTTGAAGGGAAAAAAGTAGATAAAGTCAGTATTAGTGCCGACCGGACTAAAGCATTAGTTCAAGCCCAAGACGGCAAATTCTTAGTCAATCTACCCCCCAACGACCCTGATCTGATCAATATATTGACCGATAACAAGGTCAATATCGAAGTATTGCCGCAAACCGATGACGGCTTCTGGCTGAAAGCACTGAGCAGTCTGTTTTTCCCCATCCTGCTTTTAGTGGGCTTATTCTTCCTGCTGCGCCGCGCTCAAAGTGGCCCAGGTTCTCAGGCGATGAACTTTGGCAAATCGAAAGCCAGAGTGCAAATGGAACCGCAAACCCAAGTCACCTTTGGCGATGTGGCCGGCATTGAGCAAGCCAAACTAGAACTGAGTGAAGTTGTCGATTTCCTTAAGAATGCTGATCGCTTCACCGCCGTGGGTGCCAAAATTCCCAAAGGCGTGCTGCTCGTTGGCCCTCCCGGAACCGGCAAAACCCTCCTCGCGAAAGCTGTTGCAGGGGAAGCCGGCGTGCCCTTCTTCTCCATCTCCGGCTCAGAATTCGTGGAAATGTTCGTTGGCGTCGGCGCTTCCCGCGTCCGCGACTTGTTTGAACAAGCCAAATCAAACGCCCCCTGCATCGTCTTCATCGATGAAATTGACGCCGTTGGTCGTCAGCGGGGTGCCGGTTTAGGTGGCGGTAACGACGAACGCGAGCAAACCCTGAACCAGTTGCTCACGGAAATGGACGGCTTTGAAGGTAACACCGGCATCATCATTATTGCCGCAACCAACCGTCCCGACGTGCTCGATTCCGCCTTGCTACGTCCAGGCCGGTTTGACCGGCAAGTTGTGGTAGATCGCCCTGATTATGCTGGCCGGTTGGAAATTCTCAACGTCCACGCCCGTGGCAAAACCCTGGCAAAAGACGTGGATCTGGAAAAGATCGCCCGTCGTACCCCTGGTTTCACCGGCGCAGACTTATCTAACCTGCTCAACGAAGCCGCTATTCTCGCCGCCCGTCGCAACTTGACTGAAATCTCAATGGATGAAGTCAATGATGCCATCGACCGCGTCCTTGCCGGCCCAGAAAAGAAAGACCGCGTGATGAGCGAAAAGCGCAAAACCTTAGTTGCCTATCACGAAGCCGGTCACGCCTTGGTTGGTGCGTTGATGCCCGACTATGACCCCGTGCAGAAGATTAGCATCATCCCTCGCGGTCGCGCCGGCGGTTTGACCTGGTTCACCCCCAGCGAAGAACGCATGGACTCTGGTTTGTATAGCCGGTCTTACCTGCAAAATCAAATGGCCGTCGCTTTAGGTGGTCGCATCGCCGAAGAAATTATCTTCGGTGAAGAAGAAGTCACCACCGGCGCGTCCAACGACTTGCAGCAAGTCGCACGAGTCGCACGGCAAATGGTCATGCGCTTCGGCATGAGCGATCGTCTCGGCCCTGTTGCGCTGGGTCGCCAACAAGGTAATATGTTCTTGGGGCGCGATATTATGGCGGAACGTGATTTCTCAGAAGAAACCGCCGCTGCCATTGATGATGAAGTTCGCGGCCTCGTCGAACAAGCCTACAAGCGTTCTAAGGAAGTATTGGTCAACAACCGGCAAGTTCTGGACAAATTGGCAGATATGCTGATTGAAAAAGAAACCGTTGATGCTGATGAACTGCAAGACTTGCTAGCCACCAACGATGTAAAAATGGCTGCGGTTGCTTAATCGCTTGTTTGTATAAAGTTTCCTTTTGACACCTCACACCAGCCCCCTCTCCTCACGGAAAAGGGGGTTTTTCTTTGTATTCCCAGAACATCTGAGGCTAGGAAGGATTTTGCGCCGGCCTCTGTACTGCCGCCGGCTGATATTGCACGCGATATATCCGGTTGTTGCCTTCCTCAGTAAACAGTAAACTGCCATCCGGCATTACCAATAACCCCACAGGTCGCCCCCAAGTCGTTGGGCCAGATGGGTCGAGTAGAAAGCCGGTGACAAAGTCTTCATAGCCGCCTTGGGGACGACCACTGCTATTGAAGGGCACAAACACGATTTTATAACCTGTGCCTTGATTGCGGTTCCAACTGCCGCGAAAGGCAACAAACGCCCCATTGCGGTATTTTTCCGGGAACGTCTGGCCATCATAAAACTGTAATCCCAAAGCCGCTGAATGCGCTTGAAACAGCACATCAGGGGTTTGGGTGCGCTTCACCAATTCCGCCTCCAAACTTTGGCCGTTTTTCACCAAACGAGGGTCGAGGTTGGCCGGCGAGAAGTAAGCATAAGGCCAGCCGTAGAATTCTCCTTGACGAATCCGCGTCAGGTAATCTGGCACCAAATCATCCCCTAAACCATCCCGTTCGTTAACGGCGGTGTAAAGTTCGTCGGTGACGGGATGAAAGTCGAGTCCCACAGGATTGCGTAAACCGTAGGCAAAGGTTTTTTGCTCAGAACCGTCCTTATTCATAACCTGCACAGAAGCGCGAGGAAGCGGTTCTTCATCTGCATTCGATTCTGAACCAATGGAAACATAAAGCTTCTGGCCATCGGGCGAGACAGCCACATTGCGCGTCCAATGCTGGTTATAGCCTTCCCCAGGAAGATCCGCGATTTTTTCACCGGCACCCGTGAGTTTATCGCTGCCGGCAGTGTAGGGAAACCGCCGCACTTCGTCCGTATTGCCGAGGAAAAAGTAGCCGCCGGCAAATGCCATCCCTAGCGGTAAATGCAATTTGTTTTCCGCAGTAGCAAACACTTTAGTTGTATCGGCAACGCCATCACCATCGGTGTCGCGCAGCAGGCGAATACGATTTTGGGGCGTTTCTGTCACCAACACGTCACCGCTAGGGGTGAGTGCCAACCAGCGCGGTTTTTCTAACCCTTCGGCAAAGACATTGACGGTAAAGCCGGCAGGAACATCGAGCACAGGGTTGGCCGGCACCGGCACAACGTCAGGAGAGCGGGAGGCGCTGTTACTGTGGTAGGGTTTGGGCAAACTTTCCACAGTGATGCGAATCGGTTTGGGTGAGAGTGATCGGGTGCGTACCTGTCGTTGAAGTGGGGCAGAAGCCGCCACAGGTGCCAAGGTTGGCTGGGTTTGTGCTTCCCCAACTGGGGCGGGGTTTACTGCTGGGCGATTATCGCCCTTGGCCGGTTCTGCAGGCTTGCCAGATTTGACATTCCCACTACAACCACTCAGCAGTAAAAGCAGCATTAAGCAACGCAATCGGTACATTAAAGCGACCTCAGAAAATTAGCCGGTTAGTTCGCGCACTTCTTGAGATCGGGGAGATTGGGAGAGGAAAAGAGTTCACCAGTGAAAGGATTTGGAGTTGAGTGACTCCTGCACGCCCGATCTTCGCGCTTCACTGCCCTTACATTTTTAGGACTCCCCAAATCGCCCGACCATAAAAGTTAAGGTATCCAATCAAGTACACTAAATCAATCACAATTACAATTCCCTTGCCGGCCCAAGAGTTGATTAAACCCAAAACTGGGAACGTGGCGGCCAATACCGCTAACAGTTCAATCAGCGCCCCAATTGCGCCGTTGTGTCTAGGGTTCCAGTAGGATACGGGACTGATAAATCGGTAATTGCTGAAAGGGAAGAAGTGCCGGTGGGCGTCGTCGTTGTGCAGGGGCAAGTCGCACAGGGAATGTAAAATCGCACTGAGACAGATTTGTTTAACTGCCGGCCAACCGCAGTAGTGAGCAACCGCCACACCCATTACTGCAAGGGGGATGGAATGGAAGGTGGCCGTGATGTTTTGCCAAAACGGTTGATAATAAGCTTCAGACCAAATCTGCTTTTCTGGCAGGCGAAGGAAGAATTTTGCCCAAAAATAAAAGATAAATATCGGTAAATCAGGTAAAATCGCACCGATAACGATGGGAATAGTCGCGGGTGAAGGCTGGTGTTTGCCAAGAATGGCCAGATTGATGATAGCGTGGCTGGGTGTGTTCACTGGTTGATGTCCAGTTGCCGCGTTTTATGGATGTCCCTTTTTTATCACAAGCTGGCCATCGCTGCCTCATCTCACGCAACATTGCTTCTCAATAACTAACGAATAACCAAGATTTATGAGCGCTCAAGAGATTGCGATCGCAAGCTTAGATGGCGGCAGTTTCAGCGGCTATCTGGCAACTCCGACTGCGGGTGCCGGTGCCGGCATGATTATCATTCAGGAAATTTTCGGCGTGAATCAGGTGATGCGGCGTTTAGCCGACGCTTACGCTGCTGCCGGCTACGTTGCTCTTGTGCCCGATTTGTTCTGGCGGCAGCAGCCTCAAGTGCAATTAGATGACCATAGCGAAGAAGACTGGAATAAGGCATTACAGCTTTTTCAAGGTTTTGATGAAGATAAGGGGGTTGAGGATCTCATTGCCACGCTCAATACGCTCAGACAACTGCCTGAATGCACCGGCAAGGTGGGGAGTGTTGGCTTCTGTCTGGGTGGTAAGTTGGCTTATTTAATGGCGACTCGTTCGGATGCTGCGTGTAATGTGGGCTATTACGGCGTTGGCATTGAAAATAATCTTGATGAAACCGGCAATATTCAAAAGCCGCTGATGCTGCATATTGCGGAGAGCGATCAGTTTGTCCCCCCTGAAGCCCAAGCGACTATTAGGGTACAGCTCAGCGGTCATCCACAGGTGACGGTTTATTCTTACACCAGCGTCTCTCACGCCTTTGCTCGTGAAGGCGGTCAATCCTATGATCAAGCCGCTGCCGAGCTTGCCAACAGCCGTACAATGGCGTTTTTTCAGGAGCATTTAACTTGAGCCGGCAAAATTGGATGATTTAAACTTCTTCAGCAACGGGGGCCGGCAGGGGAAATTCTTCACCTCTTAAATACCCATCAAACTGTTCGTCAAACCGGCTCCAACTGGTGGCGATAGACCGCTGTAAGCGATGGGTTGGAGCCTCGTAAAACAGCGGCATTCTCTGCTGTATTTGGGCTTTAATTTCTGGATGCAGTTCTTCAAAGGCATCTGTTTTAGTTCCGGTGTAATTCAAAACTAAAAAGCCGGGTTTTCCCTTCATTTTCATCCAAGGTTCCCAAGGCCCCATGCGGTAGTAGGAAAGTGCGACAGCGCGGTTATCAGCGGGCGTGAGGGTTTCATCACTCAGCATTTTTGTAGGAAAAATAAATTTATAAGAATCTGAAGATTGAATAAATTCTTCAGGAGAATGCTCGGAAAATTTGGGATTTTTTGCCAGTGGGTTCGGTAATTTCAGGTTAATATCTAATGAAACTGAGGAAATTTCCGGGGCGATGTGAGCCTTGATTTGTTGAGGAATTTCAAATTCTTGGTAGTCGTAAGAGCGATGCATAACGTTGAGCGTTTCACCACTCCAGGGATTTTGCCAAGTCTTTAAAACTTGGCCAGTTTGCGGGTCAAGATAAAGTGTAATTTTACGGCTCAGTAATATCCAGCCGTTAATAATTTCATCTTTAATGCAGCGTGAGATATCTACGCCAAGAAAATCAAACAGGTAAGCCGGTTGATTTCCATCCATCGGTTGGGCCTACATTGAACCAGTGGCAGAGAAATAATGAGTTCTGCTATCAAGACTGCAACAGATTTTAACGAATTGTTCATCCGTTATGGACGCTGTTGCTAAATTCATCTGACATTTTTAAATAGTTTGTGTTGCCGGTGAAAATCGTCTGTAAAACCGGCAATGGCTTAAGTATGAAGTTCAGTAATACAGCTTAAAAAGCAATACCGTCCTTTAGGACGGCATTACTTAATTAATCAGGCTTTAATTAGCCACAAAATTGTGCAGTGAAATTACCACAGCCCTCTCACCGGCTGCGCGGGAGCTTCATAATAGGTATTATCGGGTGCGGTTTCAACCTCAACAGGTGCCGGTCGCACTGTTGGGGTGGTTGTCATCGTCGGTGCCGGTCGGACAACAGGTTCCGGTCGCATTGTTGGGGTGGTTGTTGGGGTGGTTGTTGTCATCGTCTCTCGGACGGTTGGCATGGTGGTTGTGGTCGTCGTCGAGGTCGTCCGCACCGTTTCTTCGTTCATCATCGGTGCTCTGGCGAGATCAACGACACGCCCGTTTTCCATCCTGGCAATGATATCCATTCCCGGCACCAGTCCTAGTGCCCCTCTTTCCGGTCGTCGAACGGTCAGCGGTCTGACTCGACCATCAGGCTCCTGAATCGTGACCACATCGCCAACAATACTTTTAATGGTGCCTCTAATCATTTCAGAAGCCGGCATATTGTTTTGGGCAATAGGCTGCTGCTGAGCGATCACATCAGATTGGCCGGCAACTGCCGGATACATTGAGATGGCGGAAAGCAACAGTGAAACGGTCGTCCCTGTCAGTAATTTCATTCTTTCAATTCCCATGAAAACCTCCTCACTTAGGAGAACCTTATGTTAGTACACTAACTGCTTAAAGTTAGTTTGGCTCTGCAAAACGTTTATAGATTTAGCCTTTATGCCCAAATTTTAACGTTCGCAGCTTTCGGTTAAATCTACCTGTAGGTATAGCTAATTGCTATTCGCACAGGTATTTGAAATCTTGCTTTTTTAAAGCCAACGTGACTGTTAAAGCAAGTAAATCAGTTAATGCGCCTGCTCTAGTGTACTAATCCTACAGCGTTTTAATACAGAATCAGGCTGATAATACATCTCGACTTTTAAAATCTCTGATTTATGCCTTTTGTCTAAAATATAGCCGCCGAAAAACTTGAAATTTGGCCCATTATCCCCCACTGCGTATAAGTACGGTTAAAAATGAGGCTGGTTACTGCCGGCTCAGTGAGGTTACTGATATTTTACTTTATAGGGAGCATTTATAAGCAGACTCTTTTGTACAGCCAACCCTTTTGTAGAAACGATGAGAAGTTAGGGCTGCCGGCGGGGTTTTCATTACTCTCATAATAAAAATTTATCATCTACCCCCCATTTAAAAAGAACAAATCGAATGAAAAGTTGCGTTATCCCTGAAGAAACTGGGGAATTTTAATCAAAAGTTATCAAATTAATCGGGATGACTGATAAATGTCCGGGTTCGTAAGTTATTAAAAGTATTATCCAGCAAGGCGTTCGGTGAAAGCTTTCTTTTTTTTTGGAAAATTCTATATCCAATCTTAAACGCTAAGATAGATATGCCTTAAAATCTAACGAAGCAAGGTCTGCTTCTGTGAATTCTAGACAGTCATTTTGCATAAATCGTTTGCTAGAGATAAGAGATGACAGCAATGGTGAGAGGAGAGTCCCTAAATCGTTCTTCCAGCATGGGCAAAACGCACAGATTAATAATGCTGTGCTTGAGTGCGACAATGGTACTGCTGTGGGGGCACCGGCAAGCTGATGCTTTAGAGGTTGCCCAGAAAGGAGGCGCTGCCGGTGAGCTAAAGCCACAGGTTGAGCAACGTGTCTCGCCGCCGATTGAGCAACCGGCTGATATTGCGCCAACCGATAAACCTGCTGATATTGCTCCGAGCAATAAACCTGCTGATATTGCACCCAGCGATAAACCTGCCAATATTTCTCCGAGTAATAAACCTTCTCCAGCCAGCGACAGCCTCAGCACCCGCTTGGTGATTAAGTTAGGCGAGCGCCGCGTTTATGTGTATCGCGATAACCAGATGCAAATTAGTTATCCAATTGCAGTGGGTAAGGATGGGTGGGAAACGCCGGTGGGCACCTATCAAGTGATGCAAATGATCAAAAATCCAACTTGGGAGCATCCCTGGACGGGAGAACTTGTCGAGCCTGGGCCTGATAATCCGTTAGGAACCCGATGGATTGGCTTTTGGACGGATGGAAAAGATGTCATCGGTTTTCATGGCACGCCGAATGAAGATTCAGTCGGACAGGCAGCTTCCCACGGCTGCGTCCGGATGTTTGATCGCGATGTTCAAGCTTTATTTGAGAAGGTGTCAGTTGGAACACCTGTTGTCGTAGAACCGTAGGAAAACTAATCGCAAGCGTCCTTTTTCTTTGCATTATTGACAACAGGGTGATTGACAAAAAGTTGATGGGCGCGTGCCGGTTGAAGTGGGGAGCATCCCATTTTTGAAAATTAGTAGTGCGGGCATCTTGCCCGCTGGCTGTGATCTCAGGGAACAAGCTGTTCCCACTACTAATGTTTTTGCCGATCTGGGATGCGCCCTTGAAGTGTAATTGAGCGGGTTGGTGGGGGTTAAACAAAAAATCAACGCTTGCAAATAGTCTAATTACTCTAAAGATTTCAGGTATCTTTCTAACAGTTCGGGGATGTAGTCATAGCCATCTACCCCAATGACTGCAATGATAGTAGGGCGCTTCTGCTCCAAAAGATTTTGAAATTCAAGGCTTAATTGACCCTGTAAGATTGTCAACAAGCCTGCCGGTTGCCGCCACTCATTTGCACCAATTTGCTCTAAAATATACATTCCCAAACCACCGTAAGCCACAGCATTGCCAATGGCGGTTAAACTGTAGCAAACTTGCGCTAAGTAAGCCAAATTCAGACCTTGTAGATATAAATCTCCTGACATTTGGGCAGTTTTCCACCCGTCTGTTAGATAGTTGAGGGCTTCTTCAGGTTGATCTAAAACAACGTGAGCGATGCCGAGACTGCTGAAACAAAGGGCTTGACTTTGACGATCACCTAATTTTTCTGCTAATTGCAAACCTTGCTCTAAGTAGTTAATCGCACTCTCATAAACTTCCGGTTCTAATTGTTCTTGTTGTTTGGCTTGGAATACTTCGCTAAAACCGAAATTTGCGAGAGCGTTTGCTTCTCCTAAACGATCACCGGCTTGCCTAGAATAAATAAGGGCGCGTTGACTGTAACTAATTGCACCGGCATAGTTTTTTTGAGCAACGCAGGTGCGGCTGAGGTGATTGAGATTGGCAATTTCACAGGGACGATCACCGGCTTCACGGGCAATTTCCAAGGCTTGTTCATGAAAGACAATTGCCTGCTCATAACGACCTTGAGCGTGTTGTGAATAGCCTAAAAGTGTGAGGATTCGAGCTTTTTCTTGGGTTCCTTCCACTTGTCGCAGCGGTTCACTCAGATAATCGAGTGTATTTCGCAAGTAGCTACCTGAAAACGAGGCAAAAATTCCCCCATAAAGCGGAAAGTATTCGCGTTGAGAGAAAGCTCGGAGAATTTGTAATGTAACTTGAAAACAGCCATTGGCTAAGCGTTCTCGATTACTGGAATTAAGGCTGGTTGCTCGCTCAAAGCCATTGGCTAACTGAACCCAAATTGCGGCAAAGGTTAAGAAGGTGGAAATGGAAAGCTTTGCACCAACTTTCGAGTCATAAACCAGTTTATCAAACCAGGCAACTAAACCTCGTTGCAAGCACTGCAAAATTACTGCTAATTCAATTAATGCTGCCGGTTCTAAACTGGCTTGCTTGCCAGTGGCTTCAACGATAGATTGATTGAGGGAAATTGCATTAAATAAGGCTTTAGGGAAGGGACTGCTGACTTGTTTTGCCCATAACGCCCAAGGGCCATTTTGCTCAGGAGTGCCGGCAAATCCGATTTGGCTACGTCTTTCGTAAATCCAGCTAACAAGATTGCCTTCGAGTCGTTGCCAAGATTCCAATCCTGCGGTGATGCCGGTGAGAATTTGCTGCACATCTTGCGCTAAGTCGGGGTTGGCAATTTGCGTGAGTTGTTGATGCAATAATTTTGCCAGTTGTTGCAGTTGCTCTAAGGTAAGCGGCTGCTTTTGGTTAGGATCGAGTACGCGCAACACAACGGTAAGGCGATCACGCTCATCTGCGTTGAGAATTTGTTGAATAGCGGATGCAATGGCACCAGACACTCTATTTTCTTTTTGCCAGCGTTCCCACTCGGTTTGAATCGTTTTAATCGCTCTCAGCCGGCGGTTGGCTTTGGCTTGCTTTAATTCATCTTTTTCAGTTTTTACTACAGATTGGGCGGTGTTTAATTGTTCATCTAAACTGCGTTCAAAAATTTCGCCAGTGCCGGCTTCTATGCCTTCCACAAGCATTTGATAAACCTGTTCTTTTGAGCGAATTTGCCCTTTGAGGGTGATTTCAACAATTTGCTCGATAAAGGCTAGGTAGCGCTCGCTCAGTGAGTCTGACATGGTTGGGGTTACGGGTGATGGCGTTCCCTTTAATTTTACTTGCCGGCTTGGGTGTGCCGGTTTGTCGCCCCGTCACCCTCTCAATTCGGGTAGATTATGCCGGCTCTGTTGCATTTTCAGATGAGGGAGGAATAGAGGCGATAAACTCATTGAGGGAATTCACGGTTACAGCCACATCCGCCAATTCCTCTAATTGCTCTAAATTTAATCCCTGTAGGGTAGTGGGTATATCTGCCGGCACCTCACCAAAGCGAATCTGAGTTAACTCTTTGGTATGAGTCCTCTTTAGTGGACTTTTGCTATTAGCCTGGGATTTGAATCCCAGGCGGGTTCTCGGTGGGGCGCTTACTCCGCCAGGGACTTAAGTCCCTGTCTCATAGCTTAAGTCAGTTGAAACTGACTAAAAGCTTGAGTTAGCAGCCTATCAAAACCGAATTTGGTAAGGGAGGGCAAGGGGTAGGTTCTTGGAAAAATAGCCGGCATCGCTCTGATTACGGGGACACTGGCACGGGCTGTACAGGTGCCGGTGGGGCACTGGGAATACAGCGATGTTCAATTTCTTTGGGGAGAAAATCGCTATTTTTTGCGCCTGGAATTTTTGTTAAATAGCAATCGCGTACTGCCAGCAAAAAGCCTTTAATCGCATCGGGAAAACCCGGTTGTGATTCAGCTACGGTTAAGAAACCTTGCCATTTGCTATCGTTATTGCCATAAACATCAATTAAATGCAAACCGGCTAGATATTCAGCTACCGGATCGAGGGTAAACCGGATGTCTTCTTTTGCTGCGCCTACGGTTTGAATCAGGCGGAGTGTTTCTTCCAGATATTTGAGGCGAATTTCTACGTCTTGCGGGTTTAAGGCAGAGAGCGCCGCTATCGCATCTTTAAATTTAGCAGTTGCCGGTTTGTAAGTGGGTTTCAAGCATTCCCAAGCGATGGCTTTGGCATCGGCATGAACCGTGCGCTCATCGAGCCGGTTTGTTGCGACATCCCGGTTAATTTCATTGACATATTCTAACATCAAATCAGGGATTGTTTCCGGCAAATTCTCATCTTTTTTGCCTTCTTTTCTGGCTATCACTAAATCAGCATACAATCTAGCCAATAAAACTGTGGTACTTCTTTGTTGCCTTTCTGCCTCTTCTAAGAGTCTGGCAAAGTCAGCGCATAATTTGTGAAAATCAGGCCCTTTCAATAGAGATGGTTTACCCAGTTTATCCAAGTATTTTTCCATGAAATCTGCAAGCTTAGCGCCTTGTATTTTCTGGGGTTGAATCGTGGTTTTGCTATCTTTGCCGAGGCTGCTTTTCAGCCGCGAAGTAACGACTAAAGCATTGATGGGAAATTCTGATGAATCCGGGTCAATTTGCTTTTGCGTGGCTTCGGTCATTTCTGAAAAGTGGTCTACGATGACCAGAAGGCGGCGTTGTTCCAGCAATTTTTTTACCAGGGTTTCATCAATCGCTTGGGGATGGTGGGTGAGGGTTTTCAGCTTTCCTCGAATCGCTTCTAGAAACGGATGTTTGCCTTGGGGAATTTGGGTGCTGAGTTCTTCTTCTATGAGAATGGGAAGCTGCCGGTGTTTGCAGAGACGTTTGGTTTGATCTGACTCCATTGCCCACAGTGCCATCTGACAAGCGATGCTGGTTTTGCCAATGCCGCCTTCGCCATAGAGCAGCAAGCAGATACGCTTTTTGTTGAAGGTAGCTTGCAACTCTGTAGCCTCTAAGGAAATTTTTTTATCGTCGAGTTCAACATCAACGGGGACGTAGGTGGCACGACGTTTGACGGTTTCTAGCTTGCTAAATTCTTCATGGAATGTTTCGATATGTTTAGCAACCCAGGCATCAAGAACTCTGGGATGGTAAACAAAAAGACTGAAAAACGTGAGGTCACGAATGCGGATGGGTGCGCCTCCCAAGGTTTCAGGGAGTTTAAATTCGTAGGGTTTGAGGGCGTCGTTAATTCGCAACAGCCACCGGGGACGCAGCCAGAAAATTGTTAACCATAGGGAGGGGAAGAAGAGGAGATAGAAAAGGATGCCGGCTCGCCAGGGATTTTGCTGAATCCAATAGGTTAAATTGGCATTTCTTTGGGCTTTGAGGGCGTTGAGGGACAGATGAAAAGTTCTAATATTGTCTGCTGAGAATTCAGCTTTAGGCGCTTCGAGGATTTTTAAAGCTGCCTCCAAGTCTGAGATTGTTTTATCCAACTCCTTTGGTGATAGGGTGTTTGCTTTTTCTTGAAGGCTAAGCGCGATGCTTTGCAAGGCAGAAGCGGCATTGCCACGCACCTCGTCATTTTCATCTTTGAGAGCGTTAACCAAGTCAGGGACAGCGGCTTTGGCTTCTGTGCCGATCTTCCCCAAGGCAGAAGCGGCACGGCTACGCACGTAGGCATTTTCATCTTTGAGAGCGTTAACCAAGTCAGGGACAGCGGCTTTGGCTTCTGTGCCGATCTTCCCCAAGGCAGAAGCGGCATTGCCACGCACGTCTGCATCTTTGTCGTTAAGAGCGTTAACCAAGTCAGGGACAACAGCTTTGGCTTCTGTGCCGATGCTCCCCAGGGCAGAAGCGGCATTGGCACGCACGCGAGCATTTTCATCTTTAAGAGCGTTAATCAAGCCGGGAACAGCAGCTTTGGCTTCTGTGCCGATGCTGTCTAAGGCAGAAGCGGCACTGCTACGCACGTAGGCATCTTTGTCGTTAAGAGCGTTAACCAAGTCAGGGACAGCAGCTTTGGCTTCTATGCCCATCCACACCAACGACCAAGCCGCATGGCTACGCACGTCTGCATCTTTGTCATTGAGAGCGTTAACCAAGTCGGGGACAGCGGCTTTGAATGCTGCCGACAATGCTGCCGACTTTGAGCTATCGAAGCTCATTCCTACTAGAGACTGGGCAGCAATACGGCGCATTCGTGTATCCGGATCTTTTAGTGCTTTGACAAGAACCGGAACGCCTTCACTGTTATCGGTGTCACCTAGCGCAGCAGCCGCTAGCCAGCGCACTCGCTTATTCTTGGACTCCAAGGCTTTGATCAGGGCCGGGACAGCCGGCTCACCGATTTTTTCCAGTGCATCGCCTGCACCTTGGCGGACTAGCAAATTATCAGATTCCCAGGCTTTGATGAGTTGGGGAACGGCGGGTGCGCCAAGTTTGGCTAACGCTTCAATCGTTTCGTCACGGTTAAATTCATCAGCGGTTTTTAATTTCTCGATCAGGGGCGCAACCTGTGTGACACCGGCATCTTTCCCACGTTGATTTTGCGCCCAAGCACTGCCGGCTACCAGTACGGGCAATGTCAGAGACAGGAAAAGAACGGTGAATGCAGCGAACAGAGATTGCCGGCGATGTTTAGTCATTTGAGTAGAAGTTGTTGTTGAGTTGAACAACCTCAGCAATTGGAATAATAATATCTACATTTTAATCAGGCACGTTTACGCAAGCCGGCTGAGAGTGCCGGTGGATTTTCGCTAAAAGTACCGCAGCACAATGCCGGCAACCCTCAGACAGGTTGGCAATTCAGTTTAACCGTAAAATTTTGCTTTAGAAAAGCGCCTCACCTGGCTCATTTTCCTCAGCAGCGGGAATTGCACTGATAAACGCATCCAGAGAATTGACTTCAATCAGCACCTCTAGCAGTTCCTCTAGTTGATCCCCATTTAAGGCTTCTAGGGCAGTTTGTACAGTAGCCGGCACCTCTCCAAATTTGCGTGGAAGCTGGCGTTGCAATATCCGCAAGGCTAATCGTTTCTGCTCTTTCTGTACCATTTGCTGATACATGGGAGATTGCTCTAAAATTGCCATATCAAACCTCACGATTTGTTGAATTCGGACGGGGTTTAAAACATAGGTGGCAAAGAAACCTAAGAGGCTTTCCAACTCGCTTAACTGTTGGTCACTTCGTAGGATTTGGATAGCCCGAACGACGACAGATTCCTGCGCCCCACCCCTGAGTAAGGGAGAAAAGGGAAGTAAGGCTTTGAGTGTCGGTTGAAATGCCACCTCAACATCTACTTCCCAAAGGTTAATGACGCGATAATCTTGACGTGCTTGTAAGCCGAGAAAGTTGGATTCATAGCGGTTGGGAATTTGGACGGCTGTTTCTGGCTGAAAAATGTTAATCAAGACGGGATAAACCGGCAAGTTATATTTTTCTTCTGCCAGCGCCGCATAAGCCCGCATCCGCTTTGGCATCCGAGTGTCATAGCGAAATTGTAGCTCGTTTAGTACGAGAAATTCTCCTGTTTCCGGGCTGCTTACTTTGACGATGACATCGCTTTCTCGCCCGATCCATTGAAATTCAGAACTGATAATTTCGTCTGCTTCGATATCAGGACGCTGTGTTACCCATTGCACCCATCCATTCGGATCTAGACTGATTAATCGTTTGCTGCCGGTGTCTGCTTTTGCCATTTGGATTTAGGCGTAAATGCTCTATTCAATTAAAGCATTTTTTCCGACTTCTAAATGATGGAGAAAAGGAGGAAAAAGAGAACCGACAGCATCGCTTAGTCATTAATGATTAAGCAATCCAATTATTGCCGGGTCATTAAAAATCCCACATCACTGGATTGTCATCTAAATTATCTGTAACAGTGCGCCCGATGGTATCAATTTCTGCTAAATCATCTGCCGATAATTTAAGAGTGCCGGCTTTCGCATTTGCGGTTGCTTGTTCTGCATTCCGCGCCCCAACAATTGCACTAGATTGCGGTTGAGCGATTAACCACGCCAAAGATAACTGAGCGAGGCTGCACTGATTACGTTCGGCAATCGGACGCAATTTATTTAAAGCTTCCTGCACTCGTTGATAATTCTCTTTATCGGCAAACAACTTATTTTTTGCCCGGTTATCGCCTTCCTCAAATTTGTGATCGGGGCCAAATTTGCCGGTTAATAATCCCTGTGCAAGTGAAGAATATGCGAGAATAGAAATATTCTTGTCAACACAATAAGGCATTGTCTCTTTTTCCACCCAACGCCAAAATAAAGAATAGGGCGGTTGTAAACTATCAATCTGTCCATACAGTGAAGCTTCTTCTATCTGTCCGCGAGAAAAATTAGACACGCCAATCGCTCGAATTTTTCCCTGTTCCTTCAATCTCTTCAGAGCGCCCATCGTCTCTTCAACTGTCACAAATTCACTGTTCCAAGTTCCAGCCGGCCAATGAATTTGGTAAAGATCGATATAATCTGTTTTGAGATTTGTCAGGGAACGCTCACACGCTTCAATCACTAGATTACGGCTGAGATGATTCGAGAATACTTTCGTTGCGTAGACGACTTTATCCCGTACAGATGAGAGCGCTTCTCCGACTATCCGTTCTGAGTGTCCCTCCCCATAAACTTCTGCGGTATCAAAGGTTGTGATCCCGGCATCATAGGCAGCTTTCAATGCTTTTATGCTGTCGGCATCCTCAATTCCCACCCACATTCTTTTGCCGGTTTGCCAAGTCCCCATAATGATTGGGGTAATTTTCACGTCAGATGTGCCTAGAGTTCGTGTTTCCATGCTTATTTTTTAATTCTGCTTTTTTGAGTATATTTGGTTTTTTAACCGCAGATTCCACAAATTAATGCAGATAGGTCTGTGTCAAGTTAAGGTTTGGTAGTTTAATCTGAAAGAAAGAGGTGATGTGGTTGCTATGGAATTAATGACTTCTCACGCACTGAAAGAATGGGCTGTCGCCGTCGATGCCCTGGAAGCCGGCAAAACTATCATTCTGCTGCGGAAAGGCGGCATACGCGAAGAAAATGGGCGCTTTCGTGTTGATTACGACAAGGTTTTTCTCTACCCAACTTATGAGCATCAACAGCCGAATCTGCTGAAATCTGAATATGCCGGCAAGGTGATGCCGGTGGAGTCTGGCTGGCATCCGGAAACGGTTCGGATTGGTTGCTGGGCTGAAATTACTGATATTTTCCCAGTTGCTCACGAGCCGGCAATTAAGGCACTGTTACCTTATCATATTTGGAACGAGCAATTTGTTAGCGAACGTCTCAAATGGAAGCCGCGCCAGCCGATTTATGTGCTGCTACTGCGGGCTTATAAACTTCCGCAACCACAAGTTATTCCATATCGCCCAGAATACGGTGGCTGCAAATCTTGGATCGATCTGGTTGAACCGATTTCAATGGAAGGGGCAGTGCCGGTTTTAAGTGAGGGTGAGTATATTAAACAAGCGAATGCTATTCGCCGCACGATTGCTAATCCGGAGTTGGTTTCGTTGTGATGCCGGTGTTGGTAAGTGAGGGTTTTAGAAAAAACTGGAATTAGAAAATTTTTAACCGCAGATGCACGCAGATAAACGCAGATGATAGCGCAGCGTGCCGTCAGGCATATACAGATAATTTATCTGTGTGCATCGGTGATTTTATCTAATCTAAACTGTTCCAAAAGTAACGCCGAATTGTTTTAACCATTTACGATAAGCTATGGAGGCGCGATCACAAGGTAGGTGAAATTCTGCCGGCAAATCTAATGGGAGACGCTTAGGTTGCTGGGATTCCACAATCGGAATATCTTGCCGGACAACTTTATCTTGAAATGCTCGTAATTCTGCTTCTGGGATCTCATGCCCGTAATTCATGGTGATCCACATCCACCCTAAACATTCTTCCTCATTCACCGGCGTGACGGTAAAGAAAATTGTCAATTCGCCGGCTGGCGACTGCTTCACAAAATACGCCGTCAGGGGGCGCAAGACGCGGTAATTGTAAGTAACTTCTCCTCCCGTGCCGGTGCCGTCTGGATCGGGTTGCCAGACGCGCACATTGCGGAGTGAGATGCCATTTTTCTCGACTTCCACTTCATAGTCTGCGGTGGCGGTACGGTTGCGATCGCCTAGCAATCCATCATGCACGAATGGGAAATGGGACACATCTAGGAAATTTTCAATGGCTCGAAATCCGCTGGAATGGTATTTGTAAGAGCCGCAGAGGAATTTGCGAAAAGCTGGATTTTCCCACTCTGGAAAGGAAGGTGGGATGATGGACTCAACCTCGGAATCGTCTTTTTTATCTTTGATTATGGCTTGCGAATCTGCGCCAAGACGCACCCAAATTAAGTCATAAAATTCGTATGCCTGGTAAGTTTGAACATGGGCGCGTGCCGGCGGCAGTAAATCTGGATGGGCAGGTATGTATGTACATTGTCCTTTAGTATCGTAAGCTAAGCCATGATAGGGACAAATGAGGGTATCACCGGAGATATTCCCCATCGAAAGACGCGCACCTCGGTGAGGACACACGTCTTTCCATGCCATGATGTGATCTCCGTTGCGCCACAACACTAAGTTTTCTCCCAACAAACGTGCCGGCAGGATGGTTGCCGGTGGCAAGTCTTCCGATTTGGCTACAACGTGCCAGTCGTTGAGTAAAATTGCGTCAGATGTAACCATTTTTGATACTTATTGAGTTATATCAATTACGACAAAAGCAGTTTTAGAGCGAGTTAATATGAAGCTATAAATTTTTCCATCTCTTAAACAATTATACTATTTTTATTTAGCATATACTTCGATACAATAGAATTAAAAATCAACATAAGCTGCTGCTATCTGGGCTATGCGATATGGTAGAAAGCACTCCATCTGAGATTCCAGTGTTTCCAGCCGGCGATTTACTGAGTGAGGAACCACAATTGGAAACTTACCGGCATCTGAAACAATTAATTCTACTATTAACCTGCTTAGAACGGTTGTGGGGCAGCCGGCAGGATTTCTTTGCCGGCGGAAACATGAGTATTTACTACAGCACCCGGCAACGTAAATCAGAAGACGTGCGGGGGCCAGATTTTTTTGTTGTTTTAAACACCGAACGCAAAGAGCGCAAAAGTTGGGTTGTTTGGGAAGAAGACGGCAAGTATCCTAACTTAATTCTAGAAATTCTTTCTGATAGTACGGCTCAAACTGACCGAGGGTTAAAAAAACAGCTTTACCAAGATATTTTTCGCACTCCTGAATATTTTTGGTTTGACCCTTATAAATTAGAATTCAAGGGGTTTAAGCTCATCTACCGTCGCTATGAAGAGATTGAGCCAAATGAGCGGGAATGGCTTTGGAGTGAGGAATTGCAATTGTATTTAGGTATTTTAGAAGAACAGTTGCGGTTTTTTACCCCAGAGAGAGAACTGGTTCCCACTCCAGAAGAAGCGGAAGTGCAAGAACGCCAACGCGCAGAGGCGGAACGCCAACGAGCAGAAAATGCTGAAGCAAAAGCGGAACGTTTACGGCAAAAGCTGTTAGAAATGGGAGTTAATCCAGAGGAGTTTGGATAGAGGAAAGATTTTTTAACCACAGATTCCGCAGGTGAAACTTGAATGTGCTGCGCTCGTCATCCAAGTTCCACCTGCGTCCACAGATAAACACAGATAAAGATAGAATTTAGCTATCTGTGTTTATCTGTTTTGCTGGCGGCTTAATAATCCTTTTGCTTGTAAAAAATCACGCACGACTTCTTCGACTTTGCGAAATTCTCCATCGACTTGATAGTTCATTTGCTGCATTTCCTTGGCAGTGATGATTCCTCCCAATGCCTTGAATGCTTCGCGTAATTTGGGGTGTTTTCTTAAAGTTTCCTTGCGGACAATTGGCACGGCTTCGTAAGGAGGAAAATATTGCTTATCATCCTTGAGAATTACTAAATTTAACGTGGCAATTTGACCATCTGTTGAGTTGCCGGCAACCATATCGACCTTTTTCTCGACTAACGCTCGATACATTAACCCCAAATCCATAATTTTGGGAGATTTTTCAAATTTTAACCCGTAAGTTTTAGCTAATCCCGGAAATCCATCCTCTCGCTCAATAAATTCGTAACCGAAGCCGGCTTGCCATTGGGGTGTATATTTAGCGGCTTGCGAAAGTGTGGCAATATTCAAGCGTTGAGCATCTGCGCCGCGCACAACCATTGCAAAGGTATTTTCAAAACCTAATGGTTCTGTTACTTCTAACTCAAACTTACTGGCATATTGTTGTTTAACCTGCTTGTAAACTGCTTTAGGGTTGCTGATTGTTTTCTCTTTTAAAATAGAAGTGAAAGCAGTGCCGGTGTATTCAATATAAGCATCTAGTTGGCCAGACTTTACGCCTTCGTGACAGATGCCGGTGCCGCCTAAGTTAAGTTTTCTTTCAACTTTTAAGCCGGTTTTTGCTTCGATCTGCTGCGCTACAAGCTCTCCTAAAATGACTTGTTCTGTGAAATTTTTTGAGCCAATCACAATGTCACCGCCGCCACCACCGGCTTTGTTTGTATTGCAGCCGGCAACGATACAGGCAAAAGTCAAAATGCAAAAAGCAAAACAAAGAAGTCTTTTCACTTTTCAATCATTAATTGTTTTTCAAACCAACCGATGGCAAAATCTACAAGTAATGCCAGCGCGGCTGCCGGAATTGCCCCAGCAAGAATTAGCTGGTTGTTGACGACAGAAATACCCCGAAAAATAAACACCCCTAAGCCGCCGGCACCAATTGCCGGTGCGATGGTTGCAATACCAATGGCAATCACAGTAGCGACTCGCACACCCGCCAAAATAACGCCCAGTGCCAGCGGAATTTCGACTTGATAAAGCAGTTGCCAATCAGTCATTCCCATCCCGCGACCGGCTTCTCGAACTGCTGGATCTACCCCGATAATTCCGGTATATGTATTGCGGATAATCGGCAGCAGCGAGTACAATATAAGCGCGACAATTGCCGGATTATTGCCAATTCCCCCCAGCAATGGCACAGAAATCAAAAAGCCAAAAAGTGCCAAACTCGGAACCGTTTGCATAACATTGGCAAAACCCAAAATAGGCTTGATAAATCCTGGCTTGCGGGTGATTAAAATTCCCAAAGGAATGCCGGCTAAAGTAGCAATGGCAATGGAAATCCCCACGAGTAATAAGTGTTCGCCGGTGCGTGTTAGAATTTCTGTGGCGTATTTAAACAGAAAAAAATCAGTATTCATTGCCCATCCTGCGTTGGTTCAAGCGATTTCAGACAAGCCATAAAAGCGCAGGCTTCTGGGTGTTGCGATCGCAAAAATTCTGCCGACGTCCCTAACACCACCATTCGACCTTCCTCCATTAAACCAATTCGCGTGGCTAAAATGAATGCTTCTTGAATGTCGTGAGTAACAAAAATGACCGTCTTTCCTAATTCTTTTTGCAGCCGGCCAAACTCTTTTTGAATTTCCAATCGTGTAATCGGATCGAGTGCGCCAAAAGGTTCATCCATCAACATCACCGGCGGATCGGCAGCGAGTGCTCTAGCGACACCAACCCGCTGACGTTGTCCTCCAGAAAGTTGATGGGGATATCGGTTTACAAAGTCCTCTGGAGCTAAGCCAACTAGATGCAATAATTCATAAACTCGTGTTTTAATTTGCTTGGGTTTCCAACCTTCCAAAGCCGGCACTAAACCGACATTTTTCTCAACTGTGAAATGGGGAAATAACCCGATTTCTTGAATCACATAACCGATACGCCGACGCAGTTGAATCGGGTTCCATTCAGTTGTGGGTTTACCTTGCACCAAAACTTCACCACTGGTGGGTATCAGCAGGTGATTAATCAGTTTCATCGTGGTAGTTTTGCCGCTGCCGCTGCGTCCCAAAAGTACCAGCGCTTCTCCTTGACGGACGGTGAAATTTAAATCTGACACCAGTTTCCGGTGGTTAACGGTGTAACTCACCTCCCGGAATTCAACAGCAATTTCGTTATCTTTTTGCATAGTTTTTTTCAATGCTGAATAAAGTTTACTACAGCATTGAGTAATAAGCAGTGGGTGCCGGCACCACTCCACAAAATGCCAGAATTTCAAGATAAGATAATTATGTCATAGTTAGAAATCGAAATAATGTTATGAAAATGATTGAAACGGTTGCTACAGTCACAGAAAATCGCCAAATGACGGTGCAGTTACCTCCAGATATTACCCCAGGTGAGCATCACGTGGTGCTAGTAATTGATGAAAAGCCGGTGAATGAAGTGCCGGCAACAAAAAAAGAACGTCCCCCGCTAAACTTCCCAGTACGCAGTTACGGCGCTTGGCCGGCTGACCTTTCCCTGAGACGTGAGGATATTTATGGTGATGATGGAAAATAACGCTATATTTTTTCTCGACACCAACATTCTAGTGTACGCGAATGTTGAAGAGTCTCCGTTTCACGAAGTTGCGCTACAGGCGATTCAACGCCTTTATGATGCTGGCAGCGAGTTATGGATCAGCCGGCAGGTATTGCGGGAATATTTAGCCACCCTGACTCGTCCTCAGCAATTTACTAATGTCCATCCTATTGAGGTATTGATTGAGGATGTTCGCCTATTTCAAACTCAATTTCGCGTGGCTGAAGATAATGCAGAGGTAACGGAACAACTTTTAAGGCTGATGGAGGAAATACCTGTCGGTGGCCGGCAAGTACACGATGCGAATATTGTTGCCACGATGTTAGTTTATGGAATTGGTCAATTACTCACGCACCATGTTGCAGATTTTAACCGCTTTTCTGAATTAATTTCTGTGGTGCCACTTGTGGGAAATGAGGCTTAATAATAGAAAACGGTTTAAGATATATATAACATTTTAAGCCGGCACCAGGATGAGGTTAAATTATGTCTGCCGTCACTCAAAAACCCGTCCACCAACTATCAATTACCTGGCCCTTACTGCCCGATGATTTTATCCTGCCTGACGATCCTGTGGAAAATACCGACCAGCCCTTAATTGCAGCGGCACTGAGTCAACCTTTGAGCTTCTTGCCTGAGTTATCGCAAGAAGCGCTGATCGTGTCTAATTTTGCCTTGTGTGCGGCGATAGACGAGCGAATGATCTGCAAAGCACCAGACTGGATGTATGTGAAGCCGGTGCAGCCTTGGCAGTCAAGCAAACCCCGTCGCAGCTACACACCGCACACACAAGGAACGATCCCGCAAGTCGTGATGGAGTTTCTATCAGCAACTTACGGTGAAGAATATTCTGTTGAGTTTACTGAAAGTGTGGGCAAATGGTTCTTTTATGAACAAGTTATTCAAGTTCCCATCTATGTGATTTTCCGACCAGATACAGGTCGCATTGAGGTTTATGCTCTAGAATCTGGGCACTATAAAACCCAAAAACCGAATGAGCCGGGGCGTTATTGGATTCCAGGTTTAGACTTATTTTTAGGAGTTTGGGAAGGTAGCCACGAACTGAGAACCGGCCATTGGTTACGTTGGTGGGATGCTGAAGGAAATCTGCTGTTATGGTCAGAAGAACGAACTGAACAGGAACGGCAACAAAAGCAGGTAGTGCAGCAGCAACTTGAGCAGACGCAAACGTTGTTAGAACAGGAACGACTTAGGGCGCAAGCGTTAGAAGAAAGGTTGCGTTCGCTGGGGATTGATCCAGAGCAATTATAAGGTTGAGAATAGGGGAAAATTTCTGCCGGCATTAATTTTAGATATCACTAAAGCTTGTTTATTCCGTAAATTGACATTGTCCCCAAGTCATATCAGTAAAATATTTGCGATTTGATAATTATTTGATCGTTATTTCTTTATAATAAACTTCTTTGGCTTAAAGATAGTAAAGGCAATTCTCCTAAAAATAAATCGGCACAGAAGAATTGCCTTTAAAGCCAAACACATTTTTTCTTCAAAACAACCGGCTAACTATTTGCCTCAAGCAGTTCGTTTTGCTTTTCCCTTCTTTCCTGTTGCTGCAACATCAACAGACTGATTAAATGCACAGTTGCCAAAGCGATTGCACCCAATGGCAAGGCGTAACTGTGTAGGGCATATAAATGTTGCACAGTCACCGTACTCACCCCGCTACCACCTGTTAAAATTGCAACTAATTGGGAGCCTATTAAAGGAATCGCCTCAATCGTTGCCACCTCAATGCGGAAACGCCAGAAACCTTCCTGACTCCAATCTAAAAGCATTGCAGTCCAACCTAAACCAATTGCCGTCAAAACGAGCAAAATATTGCTAATCCAACCGGCAATCCAACTGCGGCGAAACTTTTCACCCAGAAACATCACCACAATTTGAATTAATCCCAGCCCAACTAATCCATTACCGGCAATATTATGCACACTCCGAATTAGCCAACCAAACGGAACTTCATTGGTGATAGTTTCCAGCGAATTATAAGCACCACCGGCACTCGGTTGGTAATAAAACGCCAAAAGCCCGCCCGTAATTGCCGCCATTAGCGCCAGTGTCAAAATTGCGACAGACAATATTGTTGCCAGTCGCCGTAGCCTAAACTCCCAGCTTACATCGATCATGGCTATTTTGTACTTTTATTAAGGTACTCTATACTTTTGTAACGCAGTTATTAAAAAAAAGCTCAAAATTTTTCAACAGATGTGCAATCTACTCCCCAAGGAATAGCAGCCGGTTTGCACACAGCCTAAACTGTGCGCCTGCAAATCAGCTCAGACTCCCTTAAAATAACGGGGAACCGGCAACTAAACCAACTGATGGCGCGTACATCTACCATTACATTTGATCGCGGCACACTCATTTTGCACCCACCCCCAAGAGGTAAAGCCTGGGTGGAATTTGCAACGTGGGATGATCGCGTTGAGAAATTTCGCATCCCCGCCATCGACTACCGCCCTCTCATGGAAGCGCTGCAAGCCGAAGGCACCCAAATCAGCGACGAAGCCAAGGCATTTGAACCGCTGGAACTCAATGCCAGTATGGAAATGGAACCTTACGCCCATCAAAGTGAAGCGTTGCTAGCGTGGAAGCAGGCGGGACGTTGCGGGGTGGTGGTATTGCCGACGGCTGCCGGTAAAACTTATTTGGCGCAACTGGCAATGCAAGCCACCCCCCGCAGCACCTTGGTTGTGGTTCCCACGCTAGATTTGATGCACCAATGGTATGCACATTTAGAGGCAGCTTTCCCAGATGTGGAAGTGGGATTGCTGGGGGGAGGTTCACGCGATCGCACCCCGATTCTTGTTGCAACTTACGACAGCGCCGCCATTCATGCAGAAACTTTGGGCAACCGCTACGCCCTGATTGTGTTTGATGAGTGTCATCACTTGCCCACCGACTTCAACCGCGTGATTGCAGAGTATGCGATCGCCCCCTACCGGCTGGGATTGACTGCAACCCCAGAGCGCACAGATGGGAAGCATTCCGATTTAAATACTTTAATCGGCCCAGAAATTTATCGCAAGACGGCAGAAGAACTTGCCGGCGGCGCACTTGCTAACCATGAAATTGTACAGATTAAAGTCAAACTTTCTAAACTAGAGCGTGATCAATATACGGAACTGATTAAAACTCGCAACGAATTTTTGCGGGAATCCAATATTTCCCTCGGCAGTATCAAAGGCTGGCAGCTATTTGTGCAAGCCAGTTGCAGATCGCCGGCAGGAAGACGCGCCATGTTAGCCCACCGGCAAGCCAAAGATATCGCTCTCGGAACGGGCGGAAAATTGCGAATTCTGGCAGATTTATTAGCCCAACATTACCCGGAACGTATCTTAATTTTCACGGCAGATAATGCCACGGTTTACCGCATTTCTCAGGAATTTCTAATTCCCGCGCTCACCCATCAAACACCTGTTAAAGAACGCCATGAAATCCTCACCCGATTTAAAGCCGGTGAATATAAAGCTTTAGTAGCCTCTCATGTTTTAAATGAGGGTGTTGATGTGCCAGATGCTAAAGTTGCCATCTTGCTATCGGGGACAGGTTCTCAGCGCGAGTATATTCAACGGTTAGGGCGAGTTTTGCGAAGGGGAACGGATCGGGATAAAGTCGCAATTTTATATGAAGTTATAGCGGAAGATACGGCTGAGGAAGGAACGTCTCAGCGCCGCCGAGGAGAGAATAAATATGAACCGCACAAACGTGAAGAACCCTTGGAGAAAAAGGCTAAGAAGGATGAGAAGAAATACCGGCAGCTAGAAATTTTGCCTTCCCCTAAAACTGATCCTTCTATATCCCCTGAAGCACCAACGCCTCTGTATGGCGTTTCTAAGCGAGTTTCTAAGCGTGCGGCTGAGTCGAAGGAAAAATGGGGTGAGGAGGCAAAGGAGCAGGATAACGAGGGAACAGAGGAGTAATTTTTTTCCAGACGAAGATAGAAAGAAAATTATCAGGAACCTGAGTAGCTTCTGGTGAATCTTTTAAGGTAAGTGATAGTTGTTACAGAGATGAAAAAGCTGTGGTTGCTGGTGAGTGCTAGTTGCTTGGGAGGTTTCTTTTTCCTGGGCAATTTTAGTCAAGCTTTTCAAACTTCTAGAGTTGAGAGTTCAGCGAATATTAAGCTAGCTCAAACCCAAGTAAGTAGCGAGTGTCAAGTAGATAAAAATCAAAAAGCTTCGGGACGAGTTCGACAGTTGCTGGAGCAGTTTCAGCAGCAGGCTTATATAGAGCAGACTGAGAAAGCCGAGGAAACGCTTCTTCAAGCCTTTAAAAGCCTCCAAAACTTAACAGACGAGCAAATTACAGCTAGTTTCCTTGAAGAAATTGTTGCCGGCTCTAACAATCAACCGGGCGTCTTAAGTCAAATACTTGAGCGATACGAGGAAAGCGGGAAAAAAGAAAGAGCGCAAACGCTTTTATCACCGGCACTGCAATTAACGCAAAGTTTGAGCGCCGGCTCTAGTTTGGTAAAAACAAATGCTTTGAGTTCTCTTGCCGGCTTCTACGCCCAAATTGGACAGACATCACAAGCGTCTGAACTGATTTCTCAAGCACTACAAAGCGAAAAAACAATTCAGGGTGCTGAGTCTAAAACCAAAGCACTTACAGCGATTGCTAAAGCCTATGTGGCAGTGAATGAGTTTGATAAAGCGACACCAATTCTTTCTCAAGCACTGCAAGTCTCGCAATCAATTGAATATACTGATAGCAATCAAAAAGCGTGGACTTTAGAGCCAATCGCCCTTTCTTATGCCCAAGCCGGCAACTATACAAAAGCGATTGAAGTTGCCGAACAAATAACGGATGCTGAGTATTATCAAGGAACTGCTTTAGCCGGCATCGCTAGCCAGTATGCCAAAAATGGACAGTTACGGCAAGCCACCCAACTTGCTACAACCATCAAACCCATTCAAGTACAGGCAAAAGCTTTAACGAATATTGCCACAACTTCTGTTAAAAGCGGTAACAAAGATGGGGGATTTGAAATTTTTTCGCAAGCGTTGAAAGTGGCTCAAACTGAATCTCAGCCATACAATAAGGCAGCGTTAGTTTCAGAGATTGTGATTCAATACGCACAAGCCGGCGAACCGGATGCAGCCTTGACGGGAGTTCAAGCCATTAGCGAACCTCAACTAAAAGCGAGAGCATTGGGTTCTATTGCGCTGCAATACGCCAAAATGGGGCAATCGGAAAAAGCCTCCCAAGTTGCAAATCAAGCATTTAATTCAGTCGCAGAAATTAAGGATGTCCGTCAAAAACTAGATGTCAGTGGGGAGATGCTTCGCAACTACACCAAAGCCGGTTTCTACAACTATGCCATTCTAGCCGGTGAAAAACTAGGGGAGGTCTTTAAACAAGCCGGGAATTCCCTAGACTTGCCAGATAGTATGCAACAAGCAGGAAATTTACGAGAACTTTCTCTGCAAGCCCTAGAAGCTGGAAATTATGATATTGCTTTGCGAGCCATTCAAATTATTCCAAATTCCGTTGGCTATGAATTAAAAGAACCAACTTTATATCAAGTTGCACTTGCTTATGCCAAAACCGGCCAATCAGACAAAGCAGTGCAAGTTGCTCGCAGTCTTGTCAGTTATTCGCCTTTTTATCAATTTCAAATTATAGCTGCAATTGCGCTTCAGTCTCAAAATTCTGCGCTACTATCCCAAACACTGCAAGAGGCAAATGCGATTGCAGATGCCGAGCAGAAAAGTTACGCCCTTGCTGCTATTGGCTTGGAAACATCCAAAGCCGGCCAACAAAAAAATGCTGAAATTATTATAGCACAAGCCTTAGAAGCCTCACAGAAAGTCAATGAAAATACGAATCTTTTAACCGGCATTTCTCACCAATTGATTCGAGCTGAACAATACGAACTTGCCTTGCCGTTTGTGAAAGCAATCAGCATTGAGGATCACAAAAACAACAAGTTGCAAGAGATAGCCCAAGCAGCAATTCAATCTGGACAGTACAGTGCTGCCATTTCCTCGGCTAATTCTCTAGTCAACAATCCGCAAGCGCACGCCCGAATCCTGCTTTTACTAGCTGATAAACATATCGAAGCCGGCCAAACAGAGCGAGTTGACGAAGTTTTAGCTCAAGCTATTGCAGTCACAGGTACAATTGCCGGCCCGGAATCTCAAATAATGAACGTTACAGAGAGTATTCAAGTTGAGGATGAATTTGACAGAGCCAGCCTCTATGAAACAATTGCCATTAAATATGCTGAAGCCAAGCAATATGACAGAGCTTTACAAGTCACTCAAAATATTCAAAACGTCGCAGAGCGGGATTTAGCACAGAAACGTCTTGCCTGTTTCCGCTAGCGCTTGATTGTTTTTTAACCGCAGATACACGCAGATGCACGTAGATACTGTTTAGAATTATCTGCGTGCATTTGCCTATATCTCTAATTTTATAACCCTCATATTTTTTTGAAAGCCTGTAAAAATATGGGTTTAGATAGTTGATAAAAAACTTGACAAATTCAGTATAAAAAAACGCGTCAAATTGGATACAAAATCCCGGATGAACTAGAATTGTGAGCGTAAAATTTAAAAATCGCTGAAAGCGTGCTTTTCTATTTTCTTTATTTGCCATAAAAACGAAATTTAGCAGCCTCTGCAATTAAACCCATATTTCCTAACGAAGCAAACTGCTGAATCACCGACTAAAGGGAAAATTATGTTAACAAGACAAGGATTGATACTTTCCATGCGCTCGCATCTATCGGTTCCTCTTTGGTTTTTTGCTTTCGTTCCCTACAAGTTAGGCGAAGGTTTGCTCATCACCTTGTTGCCTTTATTCATCGTGCAGGTTGCCGGCGGGAGTGTCGCGGATGTCGGAAACATTCACTCCATTATCTCCCTTGCCGGCGTCGTGGCTTTCATTTTTTGGGGCAACCTTTCTGACATGATGAAACGCCGCCGCCCTTTTTTAACCATTGGGTTTCTTGGGTTTGCCGTTTTTACTTGCCTCATCGCTTTAGAGCAAAACGTTTCACACATTCTGCTCTGGAGTTTTCTAGTCGGATTTTTGATGGCAGCCGTGACACCTGTTGCTTCAGCTTTAGTATTAGATAGTGTGCCAGAAGATGAGAGGGCAGAATCTTTCAGCCGCTTCTATGAAATTAGCGGTTGGAGTTTTGTCGCAGGGGTTGTACTCGGTGCAGCTTGGCTGGCGTTGATGCCTCAATATTGGGGCGTTACCGGCTCAATGCGGGCTTTATTACTATTCGCCGGCGGCTTTGCTTCCCTGAGTTTAATTTTATGCCTGTACTGGGTGAAAGAACCGAAAAATGCCCGTTCCCGTCGGCACTTTCAACCCCAACTACGCGGACGTCTCGCAGTCGGCGTAATTGAAGAAAGGGCGCGGATTTACTCGTCCCGGATGATTTATTTTATCCTGCATCCAGGGATTTTGCGTCAAACTTCGCAATTGCTAGAGAGTCCTTTGATACTTTATTATTTGTGTTCTATTTCTTTTTTCTTTGCCATTCAAATCGTATTTGTTCCTTTCCCGATTTTTCTGACGGATGTATTAAAGGCAACCAATACTCAGGTACTTTTAATTACCGTTAGCAAAGCCATCGTGGAAACATTTTTCTACATTCCCGCCGGCAGATTTATCAAACACCGAAACGGCGTAACGCTGCAAGCTGTAGCGACAGGGTTGCGGGTTTTAATTTTTCTCATTTTTGCCACAGTCGCGTTCATGCAACCGACACCGGCAAGCTTGATCATCGTTGGGCTAACTCACCTGCTAACCGGCATTACTTGGGCAGCGATTAACTTATCTAGCATGACAACCATTGCCAACCTTACTCCCAAAGGTCAAGAAGGCACAGCCCTTGGCGTGTATAACGCGATGATTGGTATTTCTACCGTTGTGGGTAGTTTTATGAGTGGCTGGCTGGCCAAAACCTTTGGCTATAGCGTCTGTTTTGTGACGGGTGCAGTCTTGGTTGGCGGGATTGCTGTCGGCTTATGGAGCCTGCGAACAGCGCTGCCAACAAAGCCACAACCGGCATAGAGTCAGACAGTATCGCCGGCCATTGCAAATTTTTGGCAAAACTCCCAGCAAATTTATCTGTAGGGCCGGCACAATGCCGGCCTCTTCTTTTGTAATTTTTACAACAAAAAAATAGTTGATATAATTCCCAGGAGTGTGAGGAGATCAGGCACAATTAAAAAGTTAAAAGTGATGAATAATTTTTCATGCTCCCAACTGATTTATTGATGCACCGGCTTCAGGGCGAAACCATCGTTCCCAAATGCCTTAAAATTGATTCTAAACATCTGGCAATCGCCTTAGAAATTATCACTTGTTTCCAAGACTGCCAGGGTGCGACGCAAGGAGAACTCGACCGGCAACTCCTCGAACTCGAAGGCGACAGTCCCGACTACGGGCTCAAACGCGGACTCGCGCACCTTCTCAAAAGCAGCTTTTGCACCTTTGAAGCGATCAGTCCCCTCGATCCTGAACAATTGCGGCAGCGTGTGTTTGCGCTAGCAGCAGAAACCGTCCCCAGCAGCCACGCCACCGAAAAAACCCTCGACAAACTCGCCACGCAACTGAGTCAGGAATTAGAACGGGAAGTGCTGCCGGTGGAAATCAAAGCCGGCCTTTATGCCGATTTAAACGAAAATAAGATTCTCACTGAATTTGAGGCACCCACACCTGAAAGCTTGCTGCACCGCTACAACCTTTCCCAAGTACAGGGCGTTTTTTACCGCGCCACCCACCTTACCCTCAACGCCCACCGCAACGTTCCCGGTGAGTATAAGCTTTTATTCCGCTATCTCAAACTTTTTCAACTAATGGCTTATATTGAAGGCGATGCCGATTGCGGTTTCACCATCACTATCGATGGCCCGACCAGCTTATTTAAACCGAGCACGCGCTACGGACTCGCCCTCGCTAAAATGATCCCCGCCTTGCTGCACGTCACGAAATGGAGTATGAAGGCAACGCTGCAAACCCGCGACTTCTACACCGGCGACTGGAAAACGGGGCGCTTCGCCCTTGACTCTGAGTGCGGTTTAGTCAGTCACTACCCCCCCGGCAAGCCTTATGACAGTATGCTAGAAGCATCTTTTGCGGACAGGTGGGACGCAATGAAAACGAATTGGGTTTTGGAAAGAGAAGTGGATTTAATTCCCATTCCTGGGAGTGTGATGATTCCAGACTTTCGCCTGGTACATCCCGACGGTCGCACATTTTTGCTAGAAATTGTTGGCTACTGGCGACCTGAATATTTGCAAAAGAAATTTGCTCAAGTGCGCCGGTCAGATCGCGATAACTTAATTTTGGCGATTTCTGAGCGATTGAATTTAGAAAAAGCCGGGGTTAATCTCAAAGATGTGCCGGCGCGAATTGTCTGGTTTAAAGATAAATTATCACCCAAATCTGTGTTAGAAGTCCTTGACTAAATTGTTAAGGCATAATTTCGACAACCTTATACCATAAAACATCAGAATACATCATCCTCTAAAACCACCGCTGTTGAAGAGAGGTCGCTCTCATCTTCATAAAATATGAAATTTTTAACTTATTTTGTACCTAAACTTTCTCAGAACACTCCCGAAGCCGGCAGGAAAATTCACTTATTGCCCTATTTCGCCGCCTCATTCGCCTTCGTGATGGTTTTGGGTGTTACTGGGGTACTGGATTATTCTGAACAAAAACGGTTTCAAGAGCAACATCGCGCCACTGCTCTTAGTGAGTTGAGTGCCGTTAGAGCTCGCCTTGAAGGCGCATTAAACCAGCGGCTTTTTCTTGAACGGGGATTGGTGGCTTATGTTTCGGCTATTAATCCCGATATTGACCAAAAGCAATTTGAAAGTCTGGCTGAAGTGATCGTGGCGCGGCAACGGGGGATTCGCAGTGTCGCACTTTATAAAAATCTAGTGGTGACTCATCTGTATCCCCTAGCAGGGAATGAAGCGGCTATCGGGTTTGAGCCGATGAGTATCCCGGAAGAACGCGAAGCAATCGAACGGGCAATTAGAACCCGAAAAACGGTCGTTGCCGGCCCGATTGATTTAGTGCCGCAGGGGGTGGCATTTATCAGCCGCACGCCGGTTTTTCTGACTCCCCCTGGACAAGCGCCTGAAAGTGGTGATTTCTGGGGGATGGTTGGCATCATCATTGACAAAAATACCTTGTTGCAAGACGCAGGACTAATCGATCCTTCCGCGAAACTTCACTACACCATTCGTGGCAAGGATGGGTTAGGGGATACTGGGGAAGTCTTTTTCGGCGATGAGAAAATTTATCAGCAAGATCCAGTCATTTTGTCAGTGACGCTGCCAAATGGTTCGTGGCAGTTGGCGGCAGTACCGGCACAGGGATGGCCAAGCCAAGCCCCGATTTCCAAATGGTTGAAGTTGGGAGGTGGGGTGCTGGCGCTGGTTGCGGGTGGCTTGGTTTACATTTTGGTCAGATGGCCGGCAAAACTGCAAGAAGCTGTTGCACGGGCTACAGGGGCGCTGAAAAACAGTGAGGCGGCGCTGATGGCGGCAAATGCGGAATTGCAGCACTTGGATCGCATCAAGGATGAATTTTTGGCAAATACTTCTCACGAATTGCGTACCCCGCTGCATGGGATGATTGGGATTGCCGAGTCGATGATAGATGGAGCGACTGGGCAACTGTCAGAATTGCAACAGCAAAATCTATTGATGATCGCGCAAAGCGGACACCGGCTGAACACGCTGGTTAACGATCTTCTCGATTTCTCGAAACTCAAACATAAAAATATTGAACTACAACTGAAGCCGGTGGGAATGAGAGAAATCACTGAGGTAGTTTTAACTCTTAGTAAAGCGCTAGTTGGCAAAAAAAATTTACAGCTCATTAATAAAATTTCTCCGGATCTGCCGATGGCAAATGCCGATGAGAATCGGGTTCAACAAATTTTGTATAACTTAATTGGAAATGCGATTAAGTTTACGCAATCTGGCATAGTAGAAATTTCAGCGGAATTGGTTAAAAAAGACTTAGCGGTATCCTCAACCAATTCCCAACTCGCGATTACTGTTTCCGACACTGGCATTGGGATTCCCAAAGATAAATTAGACAGAATCTTTGAATCTTTTGAGCAAGCGGATGGATCGACAGCTAGGGAATATGGCGGCACCGGCTTGGGTTTAACGGTGACTAAACAGTTAGTCGAATTACATAATGGGGAAATTTGGGTTGAATCGACCCCAGGCGTTGGCTCTCGGTTTACGTTTACGCTGCCGGCATCTGTTGAAGAAAGGAAGCTGGAAAGAGAAGAACAAGAAACCTCTTCACAAACGCATTCTCCCATCCCTGCGGTTTCCCATCCTCCATCTCTCGCGGCGGGTTTCCAATCTTCTCAACTTTCAATTTTTCATCCGGAATCTGTCTCACAGTTTAAGATTCTGATCGTAGATGATGAGCCGGTGAATCTTCAGGTTCTGGTCAATCATTTGTCGCTGCAAAATTATGCCATTATTCAAGCGGCAAATGGGATCGAGGCACTGGCTGCATTTGAGAAAGGTTTCCAACCCGACTTAGTTTTACTGGATGTAATGATGCCAAAAATGACAGGCTATGAAGTTTGCCGGGAACTGCGCGAAAATTTTCCAGCTCATGAACTTCCCATTGTGCTTTTAACGGCAAAAAATCAAGTTGCGGATTTGGTAGAAGGATTGGATGCCGGTGCGAATGATTATCTAACTAAGCCGATTTCCAAATATGAACTTTTAGCAAGAATTAAAACTCACATTAACCTCGCTAATATCAGTCGAGCTTACGGTCGTTTTGTTCCCCACGAATTTCTTCAACTTTTGAATAAGGAAAGTATTATTGATGTCAAACTCGGCGATGCCGTACAACAAAATATGTCGATTTTGTTTTCCGACATTCGGGACTTCACGACGATCAGTGAAACAATGACGCCAGAAGAAAATTTCCAATTTATTAATTCTTATCTTTCTCGCATGGAGCCGGCAATTGCCAGCAATCATGGGTTTATTGATAAATATATTGGGGATGCAATTATGGCTTTGTTTGGAGACAGTGCGGATCGGGCGGTTAAAGCCGGCCTTGCGATGCTACAACGCCAGGGAGAATATAATCAAGATAGGCAACAAGCCGGTAGATCCCCGATTAAAATTGGCATTGGCATTAATACCGGCTCTTTGATGTTAGGCACTGTTGGCGGACACAACCGAATGGATGGAACGGTGATTAGTGATGCGGTAAATTTAGCCTCTCGCATTGAAGGACTGACGAAAAATTATGGGGTGTCTTTGTTAATTTCTCACCATACCTTTTCTCACCTCCAGCATCCAAATGACTATTCTATTCGCCTAATTGATAAAGTTACAGTGAAGGGAAAATCAGAATTAGTAACGGTCTATGAAGTGTTTGATGCCGATTCTGATAAAATTCGAGAGGGAAAGCTAATGACTGTGCAACTTTTTGAGGAAGCTTTATCTCTCTACAATCAAGAAAAGTTTCTTGAATCTGCACAATGTTTTAAAAATTGCTTAGCTAAAAATCCAGAAGATCAAGTCGCTCAAATTTATTTAAAACGCTGTCAAGTTAAAGCTTGGTCGTATTAAGTGCTGAGGGAGAGGAAGTTGACTGGATTAGAGACGGGTTTCTGTTAAAAATAATAAAATAATAAAATATCTATTTTAAAATTATCAAAATATCTACAATTAAAGCAGTTATGCCATTTCCATATCTTCGCCAGTGCCTAAAGCAGGGTTCAATCTATCCAAAAATGCCGACAATGATGCAGTTTTAAGAGAATTTACTGATGAAGCCGGTTTCAGTCGTGAGGAATTGCTCAAAGAATGATACAAGTAACAGAGTTCACACCCCTCTTGGCGCGATTGTACCCGGTATGTTACTTTAACACTCATCTTAAGTGCCGGTTGTGAACCCCACGCTGAAAAACCTTGTTAAGGAATAAAGAAGGTTATCACAAAAGAGAAGCTAAAATTAAGAATTTACCCTAGCTTCTCAAAGTGGAAAGATTCACAGATGCTGCCACTTGATAGGTAAATGTTGCTAGTTTTTTTGAGGATAACACCATGTCAAATGTAGTTAAAGTTCTAGCAATTGATGGAGGCGGAATTCGCGGAATTATTCCAGCGATGGTTTTAGCTGAAATAGAAGCTAGAACGCAAAAGCGAATTTCAGAGATGTTTGATTTAATTGCGGGCACCTCAACAGGAGGGCTGTTGGCATTGGCTTTAACAAAACCAAAAAGAAATAGCAAACAACCTCAGTACAAAGCTGAAAATTTAGTCAGAATGTATGAAGAAGAAGGTGAGACAATTTTTTCACCTAAAACTTTTGCAAAACTGAGAGCTTTAACAGACGAAAAATATCCAGCAGACGGCATTGAATCCGTTTTAGAAAAGTATTTTGGTAACACCCGTTTAAGTGAAGCTCTGACCGAAATTATCGTTCCCAGCTATGATATTGAGCAGCGCCGGCCCCATTTTTTTAAAAGCCGAAAAGCTAAAAATGACTATGAGCGGGATTTTCCCATGAGAAAAGTGGCGCGGGCTACTTCGGCTGCACCGACTTATTTTGAACCGCTCAAATTAGAAAACCATGATCTAACAGATTACTATGCATTAATTGATGGAGGTGTTTATGCCAACAACCCCGCCATGTGTGCCTATGTGGAAGCTAAAGATACTTATCCAAATGCCACTGATTTTCTCGTTGTCTCATTGGGAACAGGAGAGCTAAGTACCAGACTTTTTTACGATAAAGTAAAGGACTGGGGACTGCTTCAATGGGCGCAACCCATTCTTCACGTTGTTTTTGATGGCAGCAGCGATACGGTAGACTATCAACTCAGGCTTTTATTGCCGGCTCTAGAAGAAGGAACCAATCGTTATTACCGCTTTCAAACTAGCTTACTGGGGGATGTTGGCAATCATCTGGATGATGCGAATTCCAGAAATATCATCGGCCTGAAACGCCTTGCACAAGATATGATTGATAAGAACGATACTCTTTTAAACACACTTTGCCAGCAGTTAGTTAGCAGCATCCCAACCGGCAACGTTTAATCGAAGTAAAACGCAAGGTTCGCTTTGCTCTAACCAACCTAGGTTATCTAATTTCCCATGTTTTAGAATGCTTGGCTTGGCTATCCATAATAATTTTGACAATTCCCACTCCTGTTATCACACTTTAGGGGGCAGAATGGAGTTTTCCCCAAAAACCTGCTAACCGGCAGAGAATGCCTTACAATAGGGAATTGTCAAAAATTAGCAGCACTTACTGTCATGGCCGTCCCTAAGAAGAAAACATCAAAATCCAAGCGCGATAAGCGTAAAGCAACCTGGAAGCACAAAGCAGTCCAGCAAGCGCAGAAAGCCCTCTCCCTAGGCAAGTCGATTTTAACGAAACGCTCCAGCTTTGTTTATCCACCCGATCAGGAGGATGACGACGAAGAATAATCAGCAAAGCAGTTGGGCTAAAGGCTAATCGCTAATCGTTGACAATTGAAAGCAAAGCTTGATCGACCATTAGCCATTAGCCATTAGCACGATCACTATCATTAGCAATTCCTGCTATGCGTGCCGCCGGCAAAATTATCATCGCATCGCCAAACGAGTAAAAACGATACTCCTGCTCAATTGCATCCCGATACAAATCCAGCAAGCGCTCACGCCCCACCAACGCACTCACCAGCATCAACAAGCTAGATCGGGGCAAGTGAAAATTCGTAATTAGCCCCTCCACGACTCGCCACCGATAGCCGGGATAGATAAACAAATTGGTCTTACCGCAAAACGGTTGTAGCCGGCCATTCGCAGCCGCCCCCTCCAGAGATCGCACCACGGTAGTGCCCACTGCAATGATCCGCCCTCCCTTCTGCTGCGTCTGACGGATCGCTTCTACGGTGGCTGCCGGCACCTCTACCCATTCTTCATGCATCTTGTGGGTTGTCACGTCCTCAACCTCCACAGGTCGAAATGTCCCCACGCCAACGTGCAGCGTCACAAATGCGTGATTGATGCCGCGTTCAGCCAACCGGCCAAATAATTCGTCAGTAAAGTGCAGCCCAGCCGTGGGTGCCGCAACTGCCCCTGGTTGCTGGGCGTAGACGGTTTGATACTGTGCCGGTGAGGCAGCCGAGTTGGTGATGTAGGGCGGCAGGGGCATATAGCCGAATGCTTCTAACATCTGGCTCAGGGGGATGGCTTCTGGAAGCTCGAAGTGCAGCAAGCGCCCGCCGGTTGCTTCATCTGTGCCGACAACTGTGGCGCTCAACCGGCTTGAAATTGGGGAATTTGAAGATTTTTGGGGTTCAAATTCTATTTTTGAGCCGGCTTTGAAGCGCTTCCCCGGTTTGACTAAAGCCAGCCAGATGTTCTCCTGCCGCTCCTCTAGTAACAGCACTTCGACCACAGAGCCGGTGGGTTTGCGTCCATACAATCGGGCTGGGATAACGCGGGTGTTGTTGAGTACCAGCAAGTCTGCCGGCTTGAGCAAATCGGCTAAATCCCGAAAAATCCGATGGCTGTGTTCAGTGGGGGAATCTACCACCAGCAAGCGGGAGCTATCTCTGGGCACGGCTGGATTTTGAGCAATTCGATCCGCTGGAAGTTCGTAATCATAAGCCATCAATGACCGATCCCATTCACTGCCGGCTGCGGGTGAATTAACAGATGAGGAGTGGATCGGCATATTATTCGCTTCTAACAAGGTTGTACTCGCTTCCCTCGGTGTTCGTCTGGATGGGGGAAGATGGGGAAATTTAACCGAAAAACCTTGTAATTATCTCCTATATCTATTTCTTTGTCAAAATTTGCAATTCGCCCATTTGGCAGCCGTTACAAAAATTTATCAAAATTGAAATCGAGCCGGTGAAAAATTCTGTTTTTTCTTTTGTTCTTCACACAACGCCGACGGTAGAATCAGGTGTTAAGCGTTCACTGCCAGACTTTTTTGTAAGTAGTCAGACAGCTCCCTTGATTCTAGAAAATTGATTTTATCCTATTAAAGGCTTCAAATCACGTAAGTTCGTTGAATAAATAGAAAATATTCTCAAAAAGCCCAATAGCTTAACACGGCGTTACATTAAATTATTGCAACTAAATTGTAAGGAATGATTAGATATTGCTATAGAGTGTCAAAAGCTACCGCTTTCCTTAAAAAAAGAGGGAAAACTTCTAGCAGATAGCGGGCTTGTGTAAAAAGTTTGGAAGTACAGAATTACGATGATTGCTTTGCCCTTGAGCAAAAATACCGGCTCTCTGACAAAAAATTATCTGCTTTGAAAGCGTGTCTCATTCATGGATTCGCGAGAAAGAATAAGCGGCAACCTTTGCGTTTTAACCGTTAAATCCGATTCTGCCTAAAATTTCAAATATAAAATGAGCGCGTTTTCTGTAAAAATAAAAAAAATATTTAGAAATCAGCGATCGCAAGCCGGCAGTGCCAAGGGAAGCCTCAACGCTACAGACCGCTTAAAAATATTGAAGTGCAAACTTCAAAAATATATCTTTAGCTAGATGACTAAAGATAATTTTATTATTTTCTAGAATAAAAATGTTTAATGAGGAAGTGAATTGGGGAAACTTACCCATTAAAGATCGGGCTTTTCCCGTAGTCATAAGCACTGGCACTTCGCGACAATATAACAGTAGCGTATGCAGACCCCCGAAAAGATGGAATACCTTTATTACCTTGCCAATGCCAGCTTGACCCTGAGAGTCGCTGAGTACCTGCACAGCGCACGCCATCTTCCCGTGGAGTTCATGAGCGTTATTCATCAGATAGATGGCTGGGTAATTCGGGTCAAGATGAGCCAGCCGTTAGAATCCCAGACTGATGGCGACTTTCGAGCGTTCATGAATGAAGTAGGAATTTCCTATATGCCCGGAATTAGGCTGCAAATGGCGCTGTGGAGCTTAGAAAACGGACAATCTCCGATTGATGTCATGCGTCGCTATCAAGTGGCAGTGGTTTCTCACGGACATCCAGATCGTGGAGAAATTGAAGAATTTCGCCGGCAGTTTGTAAAAGGATTAGGATACTGCCCGGAAACGCTAGCTTAAGGGTTGTGAGTGTTGAGCTTACTTAACCGTCTTCAGCAAAAGCTGACTCAATGTAATCGATAAGCGTGAGTTTGCAACCTGGAGCGAAGACGGATTGACCTAATATAATTGGTTGCCCGAAAGCGTAAGTGCCGGCATCCGTCCCTATTTCACAATCTTGTATTTGCTTAGGCGCGAGTGGCTGAAAGCTAACAAGCGCCACATCAAATCGGCAGGGTAAATCAGCCAACTCCGGGCACTCTGCCAAAAACATCCCAGCCGCTTTCCTCAGTTTTGCTTGCTTTTGCTCAGTGATAGCCAAAAGTCCGCCGGCATCCCAATTCCACCGGCGACGAGTCTTAACTTCCACAAACGCCAAGGCTGTCTCCTGCAATCGACACTCAGATTTACTCGCTTGCTGAGCAATGAGATCAATCTCTCCCCACCGGCAGCGCCACCGCCGGCGTAGAATTACCCAACCGCGCTGCTGCAACCACACAGCCACCAAATTTTCCCCAAGCGTGCCGGTGTCAGGTTTACGGTTCTCGCCGGCAGACGGGGATGAGGGAAAGCTTGGCATAAAGCAAACTCACAGCGTTCATTTAACTGGTAGGATTACGAGATAGGAAGCATCGGTAACAGTCGTTACTTTTATTCCCCTCATCAAACAGTGGCAGCCTGCCGGCTATACCCTGTTAAGGATAAGGTTTCCTATCAACCTAAAAACCGAATGAATCATAGCTTTATTAAGCGTATCCCAGCAATCCTCCTCAGCGCACTCTTGTGCACTGTCGCCTGCCTGACAGCCCTTGGCGCTATAGCAACCCCTGCGTTTGCGAATGAATACGACAAAGAAATTCTCGTCAACATGGATTTCTCAGGCAAAAACCTGACAGACTCCAGCTTTAACAAAGCCAACCTGCGCGGTAGCAATTTCAGCCATACCAATCTGCAGGGCGTTAGCTTGTTTGGAGCGTATCTGGATGGAGCAAATTTTGAGGGGGCGGATATGCGAAACGCCACCTTAGACACTGCTCGTTTTACCAAAGTCAATTTATCCAACGCAATTTTAGAAGGTGCCTTCGCTTTTAACACCAAATTTGAAGGTGCCACAATTGACGGCGCAGATTTTACCGATGTGCTGCTGCGCGAGGATACCCAGAAATTGCTTTGTCAGATAGCGACAGGGAAAAATCCAGTCACGGGTAGAGATACGCGTGAAACGCTTTACTGTGATTAATGATGTGGCACGGGTGATGCTGCCATAGACATTACCCGTGCCGGCATCTTTAATCTCCATTAACGAAATTAAGCTATCGCAAACATCTGCGTTTATCTGCGTTCATCTGCGGTTAAAAATTAAAACCTATCAACACCCACAAACAATCTAAGATACAAAATTCCCGATCCAAGGTAACTGTACCAAATCAGAAAACGTAGTATGACGCTGCCGATCTAATTCTTGAATGCGAGCTTGTTCCGCATAAAGTTGCTGTAAATAAGACTCAAAAAGATCAGGATTTGCTTTGCTGTCTGTATTGCGCCATAAATCCAGAAATAAACGATAGCGTTTCTCACACATTACCCGCTCTATAGAAGCAGCAGCAGCGCGAATAACCAGCGGAGTACGCAGAATTTCCTGTTTTGTTCTTTCATCTAAATAAAATAGGGGAGAAATAACAGCCATATCCTCAGACAACTCCAAGCAACGATCTTGAAGCGTCGAAATAAGCTGTGCCGGTGTTGAGCCGGCAGCGGGAATCTCTGAAATTTGCCGCCATAAAAATCGATGATGAGATAAACTAAATTCTAAATCTCGTTCCTCTAAAGCATCCATTACAGCCTGCCGGTGTTCGGGGTAGTGAAGATAAATCAGCAGCAGTAAAGCTTCGGCTTTTTCTAAAAGATTGCGTTCAGAAGAAAGCGGAAGTGCTTGATCCGGATTTGACTTGGGGGTGCCGGCACGACGCACGAAACGTCGCTTATTTTGTTGTAAGCGACTTTCGATAAACGGCGCAAACCGGCACGACTCATCATGGCTGAGAAGTTCGTCGCAGTAACGAACAATTTGACTCAGAAGATTATCAGCTAACAAAGGTTGCCGGCGAGAGTCTCCTTGGCTCAAAAGTTCGGCACAGCGATTAATGTAATGAGTGAGCTGATTATCATTAGAAATATTGCACAGTAACTTTACCATTGCCGTCGCCACTTGCTGAAACTGATCCGCTTGTGTCAAGTTGCGCTCAAGCAAAGTTTGCTGAATTTTCCAATCAAGCCACAGAGAAGCATTTGCTAAAAGTTCTCGATACTGCTGGGAAGAATAAGTTTTGAGAAATTCATCCGCATCTTTACCTTCGGGAATATTAAGAATTCGTAACTGTACTTCACCTCGATAAGCCAAATCCGAAATTTCTCCAATTGCTCTGTCTGCCGCATTCGTGCCGGCTTTATCCGCATCAAAATTAAGCACAATTTGCTTCGATTCTGTGTGGCGTAGCAGCTGACGTACTTGATCTAAACTCAGAGCAGTTCCCAAAGAAGCCACAACATTGGCAATACCGGCAGCGTGAAGCGCGATCGCATCAAAATATCCCTCTACTACCACCGCTTGATCTTCTTTAGAAATCGCATTTCGGGCTTTATCTAGGGCAAACAGCGTTCTGCCTTTATCAAATAGCTCAGTTTCCGGAGAATTGAGGTATTTCGGTTGCTCATCCGTCAAAGTTCTGCCGCCAAACCCGATCGTTCGTCCTTGGATATCGTGAATGGGAATAATCAGACGCTCACGAAATCGATCATAATAGCCGCTTCCCGACTTGCGCGGTGCAATTAAACCGGCTTGTTCCACCAACTGCACCGGCTGCTGTTTCACTTCCACCAGATAGCGGTAAAGCGTATCCCAGCCGGCAGGCGCGTAACCTAGCTGAAACTGCTGAATCGTTTCTTGGCTCAGTTGCCGCTCAGATTGTAGGTAATCCAGCGCCAATTTGCCTTGAGGTTGCGTGAGCGCGTGCTGGTAAAAACTGGATGCGATCGCTAGAATTTCATACAATTGCTCTCTGATGGAAATTTGGCGCTGAAATTCCTGCCGATGTTCGGCTTGCAGGGTTTTAATCGGCACTTGATACCGCTTCGCCAAATCTAATACGACATCGCTATAGGATTGCTTCCCCACTTCCTTGAGAAATCCAATCGCATTACCGCCGGCATTACAGCCAAAGCAGTAGTACATTTGCTTGCCAGGACTTACTGTAAAGCTGGGTGATTTTTCCTCATGGAAAGGACACAAACCCACATAATCCTTCCCGCGCTTTCGCAGTACGACGTGTTCGGAGATAACATCGACAATATCAACGCGTTGCTTAACTTCTTCAATGGTGTCTGGATGTAGGCGGGGAGTGTCCATCAGTCAAATTTGCGCCAGAAAGAAATCGTCATCCCTATTTTGACGTTTCTGCTGCCGGCAGTAAAGCAGAGCTAATTTATTTTAAAATTAATTTCTCCTCAGATCGCTTAAAAGTTAAAAGCTGCTAAAATTCTTATCTACTTCCCATTGAGTTCTTTTAAAAAGATTTTCGTGATCAGCTATGGATTTGACATTTTGAGATTTGACATTTTGAGAGAAGACCCCATCAGGCAGTGCTTCTGAATAGGCTGCCGGCAGGGTATTTGTACTTGTGTTTAGCAATTCAATTCGCAGACTCAAGCTGGAGATTCGCTGCTCATAAAATGACTGATATTTATAATTCTAAATTTTCTAAATCCAAAGGTTTTAAAACTGAGCAGTTTCTTCCCTGAGCTTTAGCTTGATAAAGTGCCTTATCCGCTACAGCCATTAAAATTGAAGGGTTGAGTGGATTTTGAGGAATTAAGCTAACAACGCCCAAACTCAAAGTCACATATTGACTGATATCAGATTGGGCATGATCCATCTTAAGATTTTCAACTTCATTTCGCATAGTTTCAGCAATTTGTAAAGCTCCATTAGCATGGGTATTCGGCAAAATTACCACAAATTCTTCACCCCCATAACGAGCAACTAAATCTCCGGGCCGGTTGAGCGTGCAGCGAATTGTTTTTGCGACCTTCTGCAAGCAAAAATCTCCGGCTAAATGACCATAAGTATCGTTATATTGTTTAAAATAATCTAGATCGCACAAAATTAAAGACAAGGGTAATTTCTCTCGTGCCATCCGCCGCCACTCTTGATTCAAGTATTCATTAAAACAACGACGATTCGCCACTCCTGTCAACTCATCCAAAGTCGCAAGCCGGTGGAGTTTCAGGTTAGCTTCTTTGAGAGCGGATTCAGCCTTTTTGCGCTGAACAAGCGAACCTAATTGGGTAGCAACGGCATTAACTAGCTCAATCAATCGCTGTTTGGGTTCAAGCTTTTCTTTCTTAAAAAAAATCAAAACTGTTAAGACTTGGTTGTTAAGAACAATAGGAATCCCTAACGCTGCTTTGAGTCCAGCTTCTAAGGCAAGATCAGACCGAAAAAAAACTGGGTCTTTGGCAACAGAAACATCTTCTATCCACTCCGGTTGTTTAGATATCCAAACTCGTCCCGGCAGTCCTACATTTGGGGCATAGGTTAAGGTCTTGCTCTCAAGTTGAAACTTTTCTAGGTTCGCTTCGCTAGAATACCAACTTCGACTATATTCTAAAACCTCACGCTCCTCATCAGGAATCCAAGCTTCTCCCAAATCCCAACTTATTGTTTCGCAAACTTGGCGAACAGTTACTTCTAAAGCCGAAGGAAAATCTTCCGATGCGCTAATTGCTTGCGTTATCTTCAATAAAAGATTGGTTTCTGCTTCAGCGCGTTGGCGTTTTTTAATTTCTTGTTGTAAGCATTTATTTTGGTCGGTGAGTTTTTGTGCTTGCCGTTGCAGTTGAATATAAAAGCCTCGAATCGTCAATTGACTTTTAATCCGAGCTAAAATTTCTGCCGCCTGGAAAGGTTTCGTAATGTAGTCCACTCCGCCGACATCAAAGGCTTTAACCTTATCAAATATATCATCAAGAGCGCTGATAAAAATTACTGGAATTTCCGCTGTTAGTGGGTTCGCTTTCAGCAATCGGCAAACTTCATAGCCATCCAAATCGGGCATCAAAATGTCAAGTAAAATTAGAGCCGGTGGAGCGGTTTGCGCGACTATTAAAGCCAGTTTTCCATTAATTACTTTTCTCACGTAATATCCTTGCTCAGCAAGTATCGTAGACAAAACTCTTAGGTTGTCCGCGCTATCATCAACGATGAGAATATCTTCAGGAAAAGTAGATGCTTGGTCACTACTCATGATTAAATTCTTGAGTTAAATCAAAAAGCAGATCCAGACGAAAATTATTGAGCAAATCCGTAAGATTATGGGCTAAAGAAGCTTCAGCATCGGGAATTTGTTCGATTAGCTTCAAAATTAAGGGTTCATTTGCACAAAGTATTGCTTGGTGTAGCTGCGCTATCCACTCAGGAGACATGATGCTCAAATCTTGTGGGGTAAGTTTTCTGGGCGCTTCTAACTGAGGTGAGTCGCTTTGATAGTCTTCTTCGTAGATATAGCGCACTTTGAGGTGTTGAGCTATCTTGTCGAACAGTAGCGACTCCCGGAAAGGCTTATGTATGAAGTCGTCGCAACCGGCTGCCAAAATTCTAGCTTGCTGTTCCTCAAAAGCACTAGCGGTTACAGCAATAATTTTAGTTCTGCCGGCCAGAGTCAAGCTATTATTCTCTTGTACCCCCGCATTTTGCTGTTCCAAAGCTTTAATTTTTCTAGTTGCTTCGTAACCATCCATAACTGGCATCCGCATATCCATCCAGATCAGGTGCGGTTTCCAAGTTGACCACAAAGCAATTGCTTCATCACCGTTAACCGCTTCTCGCACTTGAAATCCTAAAGGTTCAAGCAATTTTAATAGCAACTGACGGTTCTCTTCCACATCCTCCACCACCAGGATACGATAGGTTGGCTGGTTTGGTTCTAATCCAATCACTCGCTGGGTGTTCGATAAACTTTTTTCATCAATCCCAACAACCTCGCGCACAAGAACATCAAATTTAAAAATGGTTCCTTTGGAGACTTGACTGCTGACTGTAATATTTCCTCCCATCATCTGTACAAACTGCCGACTGATAGGTAACCCTAACCCAGTTCCTTCCATTGATTTGCGTCCCGTTTCTGTTTGCACGAAAGGGTTAAATAAAGTTTCAATTTCAGGGGAGGCAATACCGGGTCCCGTATCTTCAACTTCAAATAATAGACAAGTTTCAACTTTTAGATGTTGAAAGTAAGCTTTTTCTAGTACCCGATCCTTAACTTCTAAAAGTTCGCGTTTTTTGACTCGCAATGCGACATGACCAACCGTCGTGAATTTAACAGCATTTCCCAGCAGGTTAATTAAGACTTGACGCAATTTATTTTCATCAGTTTGCACGTATTGAGGAATATCTGATGCCCGTTCAAAGATTAGCTGTAACCCTTTGAAAGTCGCTTTTATTTTAAGCATCTGTTCTAAATTGTCAAGTAGCTGATACAGGTCAAAGCGAGTTTGGTTGAGCGTGGTCTGACCGGCTTCAATTTTGGACATTGACAGAATATCGTTGATTAAATTAAGCAAATGTTCGCCACTGCGATTGATGATTTTTAACTGCTCTTTGTGTTCAGCGGAAAGAGAATGGCTGCGAACCATCACCTGACTAAAACCAAGAATGGCGTTGAGAGGGGTACGCAGTTCGTGGCTCATATTAGACAGAAAGCGGCTTTTAGCAATGGATGCGGCTTGGGCAGCTTGGAGTGCTTTTTGCAAGGCGGCTTCTGCCTCTCTGCGATCACTAACATCTATTGCGTGACCGACTGCTCGAATCGCTTGTCCGTTTGCATCTCTGGCGATCGTCCCATAATCTGATAGGTAAACGTAGTGACCATCTCGATGGCGAAGTCGGTATTCTAACACGTAGTAATTTTGAGTTTCACTAGCAAATGCTACGGATAGCTGCTGGGAAACCTTGGCTAAATCTTCTGGGTGGACTTGTTCGTTCCACCAATCAACTTTAGCTTCGGCTTCTTCGGGGCGGTATCCAACGGCTTCAAATAGTCCCTGTGTCCTTAGAACGATATTCTGTTTGAGATCCCAATCGTAGATAAATCCTTTAACTGCTGATGCTGCTAGCTGAAAACGTTCGTTGCTCTCTTGCAGGGCTTGCTCCATTTGCTTGCGGTCGGTAATATCGAAAGCTAAACCCTGAAGCACTTGAGTCTGTCCGCCGGCAGACGAAACGAGATGGGCACGATCTCTAATCCAGATCGTTTTGCCATTACCAGTAATCATGCGATATTCGACACTCAATGGTTCTCCCGTCGAAATCGCAGTGTTTACGGCTTGCCAAACCCGATGGCGATCTTCTGGATGCACATAATTAGTCCAACTATTACAGAACCCAGGAGACCATTCTTCGGGAGAAATCTCTAGCAACTGTTGCACTTGAGGGCTGATATAAGCTTGCTCAGTCGTTGCTGCAATCGCAGAGATATAAACAACGCCTGGAATTTGTTCGATTAAGGTGCGATATTTATGCTCGGCCTGTTTAAGCTTTTCTTCCGCTTGTTTGCGATCCGTGATATCTAATATCACGCCGTGCAAAACTTTAGTGCCATCTTCACGGCATTCCGGTTGGGCTTGGACGCGCAGCCATGTTTGTTTTCCAGAAGGAGCAATATTGCGCCATTCGGAAGTAAACGGTTGCACGTTTTGAATGGCGCGAGCAACAGCCTCTTCATACCTGGGTCGGTCATAGGGGCACATTTGGTTCAACATAAGATTTTCATCGTCTATGACCCGTGCCGGCTCGACCTCAAACATTTCTTGGCAACCGAGACTGATATATTCAAACTTGGCTGAACCATCAGGATAATGTGCATAGGCGTAAAGGGTTCCCGGAATACTAGCCGTTAGATGTTTGAGCCGGCTTTCGCTTAACTGTAGAGCCTCTTCTGCCCATTTGCGCTCGCTGATGTCCTCAACAATGTAAGACAATCTCGGACGACCGCTAGGGCCGGTTCCAATCGGGCAAACGCTTACAGAAAGCCACTTCTGCTCGCTTGAAGTCTCGTGAGTATATTCAAATTGCACGGCAGCTTGAGTGTGTAAAGCTTCTCGGTAGCGATCAATCCACTGTTGTAGGTGTGCTGCCGGCACTCCCAAGTCACTTGCGAACCGATTTTTCATCAGTTCTGGGGTCGTGTTGAAAAACCGCGCTGCTGATAAGTTATCGGAAAGATGCAGAATGTCGTCGTCATAAAGCTCAACAATGCCCATCAACATCGAGCCACTATCAAAGAAGCTGCGAAGCGTTGATTCGCTGTGCCGTAGCGCTTCTTCTGTTCGTTTCAGTTCGGTAATCTCGGTTGAGATCCCGCAAAGAGCGTAAATACTCCCATCGGCGCGTTTAAGGGGAACTTTCACGGCCCAATAGTAATGCACCTCCCCAGAGTGTTTCCTGATAGCAACTTCTTGGGATTGCCACACCTCGCCGCTCTCAATAACCTGCAAATCACTTTCTCGCAAGCGTTGAGCTGTTTCTGCATCAAAAAACTTGGAATTATCTGCACCAATAATCTCTTCTTTGCTACAGCCAAATAATTCCAAGATGGGACGGTTAGCGTAGGTGTAGCGACTATCTAAGTCCTTAATGAAAATATAAGCGCCGGCGTTATCAAAAATGCTCGATAGCATCGCTTCGCTTTCCCGAAGCGCTTCTTCCATTTCCTTGCGTTCAGTGATATCTCGTCCAACCCCTTGCAACTCTAGGAGTTGACCCTCTTCGTCGAATATTCCTCGGTTAATCCACTGCGTCCAACGCACCTGTTGTCCCTTGGCAGTGACCCGATGTTCGATAATCACGAGCGGATTATCGACACTAAGCGTCTTAATCAGTCTTGTAACATTTTCCCGGTCTTCCTCCAACACATCAGGTTCAAAGCAGTGACCGACGAGTTCTTCGCGTGTCTTCCCATAGAATCGACAGAAAGCTTCGTTGACAAACCTTAAGGTTCCATCGGGTGAGGCGCGACCGATCAGTTCCGTTTGATCTTCAATAATCGCAAGATAACGCGCTTCGCTTTGCCGCAATGCCGCTTCTGCCTGCTTACGAGCGCTAATATCCGCGAATGAGGCGACAACTGCGTAGGGAAGCGGTTCGCCGGCTCGAAATAAAGGCCGAGAATTAATTGAAATCCAAGTAAAACTACTATCCGGTTTGTGGACTCCCATCACGACGTTAGAGCAAGCGGTGCCGGTTCGCAGCGTTATCAATGCCGGGTGTTCTTCTTCGGGGAAAAGCGAACCATCTTCGCGAACAGATCGCCAACCGGCATTGAGGGAAGTTCGCCCCATCATTTGCTGACAAGACAAACCCAAAATGCGTTTGGCGCTGAGATTACAAGTTTGAATCGCACCATCGGCGTCTTGCAAGACAATCCCTTCTGCCATCGCTGCGATTACAGTCCGGTAGCGTTCTTTGCTCTCTTCTAGGGCGGCTTGCGAGTGCTTGCGTTCGGTGATATCGCGCACGAGACAAACGACCTCATCAGCACTGCTTTTCATGATGCGCGTCTCGTAGCTGTGCATTCCATCGGGTTGTTTGAGGTCGTGTTCGTAAATTTGCAGCGTTCCGGTTGCCACTGCTGCCTTGAAACGTTCCAGCAGGCCGGTTTTAATGGGTTCGGGAATAGGGGTCTGTTGTATCTTTTTGCCAATGAGTGCTTCGCGCGGTAGCAGTAAGGAACTGTCATTTCCCGCGATATCTAGATAAGTACCATCTACCCGATGCCGAAACATCAAATCGGGTATTGCCCTCAAAAGTGCCTGCATTCGTTCTTCACTTTGCCGCAGTGCTGCTTCTGCCTTCTTGATTTCCGTAATATCTGTGGAAATCCCGCAAATAGCATAGATATCGCCATCGGAATTTTTTAAAGGAACTTTGGTAGATAAATAGTTATGAAGCTCTCCCTGACAATCAATCCCGACTTCCTCAAAGCGATGGACAACACCCGTTTTGATCACCTGAGCGCTATTTTCTCTGTAAGTTACAGCGAACTCTTCTGCAAAAAAATCACGATCATTCGCTCCAATAATTTCAGATTCGTTCCGTCCAAAAAGCTCCGCAGTTAAGCGATTGACGTAGGTGTAAGTGCCATTCAAATCTTTGATATAAATACAAACACCTGCGTTATCTAAGATAGCTGATAGTTTCGCTTCGCTGCGTCGTAATTGCGCTTCTATTTGCTTGCGTTCTTCAATTTTCTGCTCTAAATAAGTATTCATTCGGCTAAGTTCAGCCGTGCGTTCTTGCACCTGAAATTCGAGAACTTGATTGTAATCTTTTAAAAGTTGTTCGGCTTGTTTGCGCTCTGTAATATCGGTAATAGTGCCGATGTAACCGATGATATTTCCCTCGGCATCTTTTTCAGCAATCGCCTGTCCTAACACCCAGATAACGCTACCATCGGGTCGCTGAAAGCGGTGTTCGCAGTGATAGGGAATGCCCTGTTGTACAAAACTCAACCAAGCGGCAATCGTGCAATCCCGATCATCCGGATGTATAGTTGTCGTCCAGCCGGCTCCTATCGATTCCTCTAGGCAAAGTCCGATCATTTCAAAACAGCGTTCGTTGCCGTACACGCAATTGCCTTGAGCATCGGTGCGGAAAATACCGACAGGCGCGGCTTCTGCCAAAGCTGCAAAGCGCTGTTCGCTTTCCTGCAATGCTGTTTCTGCTTGTTTGCGGTTGGTGATGTCAATAACGATGCCGGTGAGAAACCAGAAATCCTCAGATTCGTATTTTTTCGCAACCAAATTGTTATATAACCAGCGCCAACTGCCATTTTTATGACGAAATCTATACTCTATATTTATTTGGCATCCAGCATACAAATCTTCCATAATCGGCAGAATGATCGTCTCAATATCTTCGGCATGAATTCGACAAAACCACAGACTTGGATCGGCAGCAAACTCTTCTCCCTTATAGCCAAAAATTTCCTCTCCATTAGGGGAATAGTAGTCATATTCCCAAAGTTTGTCAGGATGGATACGTCCAGAGGAAATGAAAGCGCCGGTGTTGTCAAGCACTTCTTTCAGTCTGGCTTCTGAGGCTTGCAATGCAGATTGTGCTTGTTTGCGATCACTAATTTCATGCCGCAACTCCTGATTAGCTTTTGCGAGTTGAGCCGTGCGTTCTTTTACCCTAACTTCTAACTCGCTGCGAGCCTGTTTTAGAGCTGCTTCTGCTAACTTGCGTTCGCCAATTTCATGCTCTAGTTCTTCGTTTGTTGCTTCCATCTGTACAGGATTAGGAAGCGCAAGTGCCTTAGGCACTAATAGCAGCATCTCAACAGCCGTTAATAAAGAAACAAACGCGGTGATGGCTTTGAGGCATCCACTCAGCCAATAGGTGGGATGCCAAAGCGTCCAAATCTCCATCAGGTGAGTGGTGCCACAAGCGAGGATGAAGGTGCTAAATAGCAGAAGCATCCAGGAGTAGGGTAAGTCTTGTCGCTTACGAACAAAATAGAGCAGCGTGATGGGAATTGAATAATAGGCTAGGGCGATAATCGAGTCGGAAACAATATGAAGCCCCACTAACCCAGGCTTCCAGAGGAAGCAATGTCCGTGAGGTAGAAATGGTTCCCAAGCGAAAAGATTTTTGAATAATTCCAACATTTTATTTTTTTTAGAAGTATTAATCAGGGATCAAAGTCTATAAGATGTTGAGTTGGAGGTAGGCTCATACCGCTTAAAAGCCGGCAAACTCAACTTTATAGCTTTCTTCATCCCTCCCAGACTCCGTTACTTAAAAAAAGCTTATCAAAACCAGTATAATTAACTCCTCGATAAAGCTGCAACACGATTTCGTGAATTTACCAAAATTTGTTGCAGAAACCCAAGGTAAATATTACTCTTTTGGTAGAATAAAATTCCGCTGATAGGGTAATTGTTATTTTTGTGTGACTAGAAAATTAAATTTCATTTTTTAAAAAATTTTATATAGTAAATCTAAAAAGTGTAAAAGTCAACACTAATATTCATGCAATAAAAAAGCTACTTATATTTGAACAGGGGCAAAAATCAAACGCGATTAGGAAGCTCTTACTACAATTTTGCTAAACGATTTTTATGGGGATTTTTTCCTGACCTCACCGATAGTACCTATAGGGCGAGGGTGAGATAAATTTGACTGTTACTTATTAATGACTTGACTTTTTAGACGCAATAGCAACCATAGAGGCAGGAAACCCTATCAGCGAGGATGGGAATCCACACCCTTAGCCAGTACGCCTGGGCGGGGAAGATGTCAAACTGGTAAGTGTTGATACACAGAGGGATTCCATGACCGAGCAAACGAATGCTCGTGAGTTATTTCGAGCGGCTTACGAGAACCGCTACACCTGGGATGGGAACTTTCCCGGCTACACGGCTGATATCGTACTCAAGCAGGGTGATGAAGTCTATCACGGCCAGATCGCCATCAAGCCTGATATGAGTGTCGAAGTCACCGGCATTGAAGACGACGAGGTGAAACAAAGCGTCTACACCCAACTACGCGACATCGTCACCCACCGCAAACGCAGTAATTTCGAGCAATCTCACGGAAAAAACACCTTTAGTGCCGGCGAAGCTGACAACACCGGCGCACTCGAAATCTTAGTCAAAGGTGACGCGATGGGATCGAATTACAAGATCCGAGGCACCGAAATTTGCCAAGTCAGCCGAGTCATGGGACGGATGGCGTTTACCATCGACACCCACGAAAGCTTGGATACTGGGGAAGGCTACGCCGCAAGCCGGTATGATGCCATTTTCCGCAATCCGCAGACCAATGACACCATCAAAGAACTGCAATTTGAAGACAGCTACGAGAAAATTGGCAATTACTATGTAATGACCCGTCAGGTGATTCATTCCAAAGAAAATGGCCAAGTAACAACCACCGAGTTCAACTTCTCTAACGTAAAACTGCTCGAACCGGCAGCCGTTTAATCCGAAACCTCCTAGGGGGAAGCAAAAGCGCAGATAGTTGCCGTCGCTTTTGCTTCCCCCCCTACTCTTCCTACGCCCACGTTGGGAGAACAAAGGTAAAATGACCAATAGAGCAAGATTTTCCGAGGACACCATGAACACACTGGAACTAACCCCAGACAACGTAGAAACTGTTTTGGATGAACTGCGTCCCTACCTGATGGCTGATGGTGGCAACGTTGAGCTAGTTGAATTAGACGGCCCGATTGTCAAACTGCGCTTGCAAGGAGCCTGCGGTTCCTGTCCTAGCTCTACAATGACCCTGAGAATGGGCATTGAGCGGAAATTGCGTGAAATGATCCCAGAAATTGCCGAAGTCGAGCAAGTGATCTAGTTATCGCTCATCACTTATTTGTCAACAGCAAACGACAAATGACAAGCCATAAAAGATAACTGACAGCTGAAAACTGATACATTGAACAGGGAGAGGTAAAAGCTTTTCCCTGTTTGTTTTTAAGCTGAAACCTATGCCCCATCCCCTCTACGTTGCGTTTATCTGGCATCAACATCAGCCGCTGTACAAAAATCGCAGCAACGGTCAATACCGGCTGCCTTGGGTACGGCTGCACGGTACAAAAGATTACCTGGATCTCGTATTATTGCTAGAGCGCTATCCCAAACTGCATCAAACGGTGAACCTAGTTCCCTCATTGATTTTGCAGTTAGAGGATTACATCGACGGCACTGCACTCGACCCTTACCTGACAGCAGCGCTAACGCCAACGGAACAGCTCAACACCGAACAAAAGCATTTCATCATTGAGCATTTCTTTGACGCCAATCACCACACCTTAATTGATCCCCACCCCCGCTACGCCGAACTGTACCATCAACGACAAGACAAGGGATGGCCGTGGTGCTTGGAAAATTGGAACGGGCAAGATTACAGCGACTTACTTGCTTGGCATAACTTAGCTTGGATTGATCCCCTGTTTTGGGATGACCCAGAAATCGCGCAGTGGTTAGAGCAAGGGAAGAACTTTACCTTAAGTGACCGGCAACGAATTTATTCCAAACAGCGAGACATTCTCCGCCGCATCGTCCCGCAACACCGGCAGATGCAACAAGCCGGTCAGTTGGAGGTAACAACAACGCCCTACACCCACCCGATTTTACCCTTACTAGCAGATACAGATGCCGGTCGGGTGGCAGTGCCGCACATGACCTTACCGCAACATCGTTTCCAGTGGGAAGAAGATATTCCCCGGCACTTGCAGAAAGCTTGGGATATGTATACCGACCGCTTCGGTCAAGCGCCGCGCGGATTATGGCCCTCAGAGCAGTCTGTCAGTCCGCAAATTTTGCCCTATATTGCCAAGCAAGGGTTTAACTGGATTTGCTCGGATGAAGCGGTGCTCGGTTGTACACTCAAGACCTTTTTCCACCGGGATGGTGTGGGGAATGTTTGCGAACCGGAGTTACTTTACCGGCCTTATCGCTTAGAAACGCCTCACGGGGATCTGGCAATTGTATTTAGAGATCACCGGCTTTCAGATTTAATCGGCTTTACTTATAGCGCGATGGAACCAAAACAGGCCGCTGCCGATTTGGTTGGCCATTTGGAAGCAATTTCACGAACCCTAAAATACCGGCAACCGGGTGATGGCACAGCTTTAGAACAACCTTGGTTGGTGACAATTGCCTTAGATGGGGAAAATTGCTGGGAATTCTATCAACAGGATGGCAAACCCTTCTTAGAACAGCTTTATCAAACCCTAAGCGACGCACCGGATCTAAAACTGGTGACGGTTTCCGAGTTTATCGAGCAGTTCCCCCCGACGGAAAAACTGCCGGCAGATCGTCTGCACAGCGGTTCCTGGGTGGATGGCAGCTTTACAACGTGGATCGGTGATCCCGCAAAAAATCGGGCTTGGGATTTGCTCACACACGCGCGGCAGGTACTCGCCAATCATCCAGAGGCGACCGAAGAAAACAATCCGGAAGCGTGGGAAGCGCTATATGCGGCGGAGGGTTCTGACTGGTTCTGGTGGTTTGGTGAAGGCCATTCCTCGAACCAAGATGCGATTTTTGACCAGCTATTCCGCGAACATTTAGCGGCGATTTATCAAGCGCTGAATGAGCCGGTTCCCACTGAGTTGATGCATGCGGTGGAGATCCACGAAAATCAGGGGGATCACCTGCCACAAAGCTTTATTCATCCCGTTATCGATGGGGTGGGGGATGAGCAAGACTGGGATAAGGCAGGCCGGCTCGATATTGGTGGCGCACGGGGAACGATGCACCGCAGTTCAGCGGTTCAGCGGCTTTGGTATGGGGTGGATCACTTGAATTTCTATCTGCGGCTAGATTTCAAAAGTGGCACGCAACCGGGCAAGGATTGCCCATCAGAGCTAAATTTGCTGTGGTACTATCCGGATCGGACGATGCACAACAGCCGTGCGCCTCTGGCAAGTCTCCCGGATGAAGCGCCGGTGAATTATAGCTTTCACCACCATTTAGGGATTAATTTGGTGACGCAAACCTCTTGGTTTCAGGAAGCCGGTGAGCATCATCAGTGGCATCCCCGTGCCGGTCGTGCTCAGGTGGCTTTAGATAAGTGTTTGGAAATCGCGATTCCGTGGGCCGATTTGCCAATGAATCCAGATTGGTCACTGCGATTGGTGTTGATGCTTTCCGATGCCGGTCAATTCCGTGATTACGTGCCGGAGAATTCCTTAATTCCGATTGAGATGCCGTAGCAAAGGAATTCACTGTTTTATCGGTTTAGCCGGCTGCTTTGAGTTCATCTGTAGTCCCTAAAACCGCCAGGGAATCAATTCCCCGGCTAATAGCTAAAGCCGGCTTAAGCCGGCTAAGTTTAATCAATCAGTAGTCCACTTTAGTGGACTTTTGCTATTAGCCGGGGATTGAAATCCCCGGCGATCTTCTGGGTAAGCGCGAGTACCGTAAAATTCTTAAACCGGCCTAAGAATCCTTCACAGGTCTCATGGTGGGGAACATCACCACATCTCGGATACTTTGCGTATTTGTTAACAGCATCACGAGGCGATCTACTCCAATTCCCATGCCGGCACAATTCGGCATTCCTAACGATAAAGCTTCGATAAAATCTTCATCCATTGGATGCGCTTCATCATCACCGGCATTCTTTTGCGCTAACTGTTCTTCAAATCGCTTTCTTTGCTCTTTCGGATCATTTAACTCTGAAAATCCGTTGGAATATTCAGTGCCGGCGATAAATAATTCAAACCGCTCAACATAACCCGGCTTGCTGCGATGTCCTTTCGCCAAGGGACTGACTTCTACGGGAAAATCTATGATAAACGTTGGCTGAATTAAGGTTGATTCTACCAACTTATCAAAGACGGCATAGAGAACATAACCTAAGCTTTGTTTTTCTAACTTAGAAAGGTTAAGTCCCCGTTCTTCTGCTGCTTGGATGGCTGCCGGTAAATCTAAAACATCAAAATCTAAGCCGGTTTCATCTTTAACCGCTTCAACCATTGTTTTGACTTGCCAATGCTTGCCGGCAAACCCTGGATATTTGTCACTGTAATCGTATTGCCGGTTTAAGCTAATCGTTTGTCCCTGATATTCAATTTCTGTTTGCTCCCCAAAAACAGCCGTAGCAGCGTGACACATGACATCTTCTACCACTGCTAAAATATCGAAGTAATCTGCATAAGCCTGGTAAACTTCTAATCCTGTAAATTCAGGATTATGGGTGCTGTCAACGCCTTCATTTCTAAACACTCTACCGAGTTCAAAAACCCGCTCAAAACCGCCACAAACAGCCCTTTTTAAAAACAATTCTGGGGCAATCCGCAGATACAAATCGACATCTAGGGCGTTATGATGGGTGATGAAAGGTCTAGCCGCAGCGCCGCCATAAATGGCTTGCAAAATTGGGGTTTCAATTTCATAAAAATTCGCGTCAACTAAGTAAGCGCGAATGCTTTGAATGATGCGGCTGCGAAGTTGAAAACGATTGAAAGATTCTAAGTTGCCGGCCAGATCCATTTCCCGATGCCGGCGGCAAGTTTCCGGGTCATTTACACCGTAATAGGCATCAGGAAAGGGGATTGTTGCTTTTGACAAAACATCCAATTCTTTAACCTGAATTGAAAGTTCTCCCCGCTTAGTGCGACAGCCAATTCCAACAGCGCCGGCGAAATCTCCCACATCAAGCAGTTTTTTAATTTGGTCAAAAGATAAGCCGGGATCGCCGGTAACTTCGTTCTTTTCGATCTTCAGTTGAATCTTGCCGGTGGCATCGGTTAAATCGATAAAGCAAATTTTGCCACTGTCACGTTTTGAAGTAATACGTCCTGAAACCCGAAGTTCACGTTCTTCGGGGTCGGTTTCTTCATTTTGCAGTTCGTTTCCTGGCTGACTAAATAAATCGTGAACTTGTTGTGTGGTGTGCGACCGCTGATAAGATTGGCTGGGATAAGGTTCTATCCCTTGCGCTCGCAGTTCATCTACTTTTTGCGCTCGAACTTCCGCTTCACTCCGAGTCATTCCCTAGCATCCTGTGTTAAGTCAAACATAAAATTTTAGCATATAAATAACTTGTTAAAAGTTGGAAAAATTTTAAAGTGCTTGCCTTTCTCGATTCTGGCAGTTTGATTCACCATTGCTTCAAGACTGTGCTGCACTTGCTCAAAACGAAATTTAACTCGTAAACATGATTCAAATTGTCGGGAAAGCGAACACTCACTGCCTCCCAAAACCGGCATATCCACCTTAAACACCTCAGAAATCGAAACCTCATGGGTATGAGTCGATACCACTACTATTCCTAACCGGGGGTCATAACACCCGACCCAAGCTGCCGGGTGACATTCATGGACGAGATAGCCGTAAAGCCAAATGGGGCCTTTCCCTTCAATGACAATACCTTGCGTAAAATCAATTCCTGGGGGAAGTTTTAATCCCTTGAGGTCTGCCAGCATAATAATCCCATTGTCATTCGTAATTTCAATGTGCAGATGCTGATAAGGCAAACCTGAGTGAGTTTGATGAGGAATCACTTTGAGTTGAATGGCATTCATGATTTTTTTTGAAAGTGTTTCTACTGTATGTCTAGAGGTAAAGTGAACCAGAAAGTAGACCCAGAACCCGGAACACTATCGACCCCAATTTCACCGCCGTGAGCAGTAATAATTTGCCGGCATAAATATAACCCCAAACCAAGGCCGGTAGATCGGCGGGCATGAGTGCCACGAGTGTAAAGTTCAAATAATTGATTGCATTGCTCTTGACTCATCCCTACGCCACTGTCTTGAACTGTGCAGCGAATCATCTGCAATCTTGGATTAGAAGAAATAACAAAATTTGCTGCTTCCTCGTCTGTTGTTTCTGTTATTTCCTCACTAATCACTGTCGCAGCAATCGTTAATTGAAGTCCTGGCGGATTATGATTTAAAGCATTCGTGATTAGATTTTCAAACACGCGCCATAACTGCGCCGAATCCGCACTCACCACCGGCAGCTCAGCCGGCACCCAATTAGTCAGCATTGCTTGATTTTTAGCCAACAGAGGCTCTAAGTCCGCCACAATTGCTGCAATGAGCCGGCTCAACTGCAGCGGCTCCCGCTCAAGTACAATTCCTCGCACTTCAGTGGAATGAACTTCTAGCAGCGAATTAATCATCTTAAGTTGCCGCTGACTGCCTTGAATCATCCGCTCTAAAATTGAGCGAGGAATTTCAATTTTAGAGGATAAATTCTGAATACCAGTCTCCCCAGCAGCCGGCTGACTGCTCAGCAAATTATTCAATACCAATAACGAACCCATCACCGGCGTTCGTAAATCGTGAGTAACTGCGTGTAAAAACAAATCTTTCAACTGATTAATCTCTTGCAATTCCTGATTTCGCTGTTGCAACTGCGCCGTGCGTTCCCCTACCAGCCATTCCAAATTAGCCGCACTCGCTGCTAATTTTTGGTAAAGTTGGGCTTGTTTAATCGCCATTGATACCGGCGTCGCCAGTCGTTCCAAAAATTGCAGCTCAAACGGTTCCCAGTGACGCGGATGATCGCATTGATTCGCCACCAACAATCCAAACATCTGATCGTCCACAAGCAGCCGAACTGCCAAACTCGATTTGACTTTAAAATCTGCATAATACTGGGCAATATAAGCAGAAGGAGATTCCTTCAGACTGGTATCATCAACAGCGCGAACTGAAACCTCGTCAAAAAGTATTTTAATTTCCCCAAAATAGATATCACGCGGGGTCACGTGTCCTAAAGAAGAGGGAAAGCCGGCAGTCACAGATTCTGCGACAATTAAACCATCTAAATTCTCATCCAAATGACCGATATAAACGCGATCAGCTTTCAAAAATTGCCGAACTTCCTCAACCGTTGTGTTAAGAATTTGCTCCAAATCACAAGACTGGTGAACGCGCAAGGCAATTTCTGCTAACAAACGTTCGCGTTCTTGCGCTTCCCGCAATTGTTTCTCAGCCAAAACTCGGTCAGTAATATCATTCGTAACCGCTAACAAACAACACTCACCGTTAAGCGTAATAATTTCAGCAGAAAGCAAACCCACACGCACTTCTCCTGTTTTTGTCCGCAGTTGAACGTCCTGGTTATAAACAACACCATCCTCTAGCAATTGCTGTTTCATTCTTTCGCGATCTTCAAGATTAACCCAAAGATTGAGTTCGTAGGAAGTTCGCCCGATTACCTCGTCGCGCTGATAGCCAAAAATCCGTAAGCAACTCTCATTCACATCCAAATAGCGCCCCTCATTTAGGGTACTAATGCTCATTGAACTTGGGCTGGAACGAAAGGCTTTTGAAAACTTTTGCTCTGACTGTAACAGCGCCTCCTGAGCTTGCTTGCGGTCTGTAATATCAACACCAACACAGACAGCAGCTTGACCTTGTAAGTATTTTTGAGCCACCAATAAATGATGTTTGTTTGGAGTTTTTATCGCAATGTTTTCATGCAGCGGCTGAGCGATCTCTATTTCTTGAGAGGCTTCCTGTGCCGGCGAGGCAAAAAATTGATTCACAAACTCTCTAAATCCACCGGCTATATTGAGAAAGCCCATTTCTTTGCCCACAAAGTCTGCCGGTGATAACCCACAAATATTTGCTAAATACCGATTGACTCCCTGATATTTTAAATCTGAGCCAATCCAAGAAACACATCCCGGCACTGCATCTAAAACCGCTTGCAATTGGTCTTTTGCCTCTTGGAGAGCTTGTTCTGCTTGCTTACGCTGGGTGATATCTCGCACAATTGTCAAAACTTCATCTTCCCCACTTACGACAATTCGCGCCTCATAATAATGTTCTTTGAGGTCTGGAAAAGGCAACTGAAACTCAAAAACTTGCAACTCACCTGTTGCTAAAGCTTTTTCAACATAATCCATGCGCTGCTTCGCCACAGATGCCGGCAAAATGTCGTAAATGTTTTTGCCAATTTGCTCACTGGCAGGTTTCAGTATAAAGCTATCTTTTGGCGCTTTCACATCTAAATAAGTGCCATCTCTGCCAATCCGAAAAATTAAATCTGGGATGGCGCTCACTAAGCTGCGATTGTTCGCTTCAGCCCGCTTGCGGTCGGTGATATCGAGAACATACCCCTCATAATTAATCACTTGTCCAGCATCATTTCGGACAACAAACGTGAAGTCATAAACCCACCGTACCTGACCGTCAGGGCAAATAATTCGGTAGTCCTGTTCAAAAGAAGTCAAACCGGCAGCAATATTGGCTTCCACCTCAGCACAGGCTCTGGCCAGATCATCAGGATGCAGAATGCGGTCGTAGGGCACTCTGCCACTCATTAATTCCTCTGGATCGAAACCCCATTGACTGACATTTGGTGAGACATATTCCACCGGCCAGTTTTCTTGTTCGCGCCACCGGAAAACGGTTACCGGCCCTCCCATAAACAGCCGGCGTTCTCGCTCAATAGCCTCTAGCGCTCGTTTGCGTTCCGTAATATCAAACGCGGTTCCAATTAAGCCGGTGACTTGACCGCTATCGTTAAACAGCGGATTGTACCAAGACTCAAACGCCAGCCCATTTAGCTCGACTGTACAGCTAAATGCTTCGCCGGCCAACGCGCGGCGGCAGTTCTCTACAATTTGGGGCACTTCCCGATAAACATCAAAAATGGATTGCCCCAGCAGTTGTCCGGGACGCAGTCCCAGTGTCTCTAAAACTTTGCCTTCTGAAAAGGTGAATTTCCCCTCCCGATCAACTGCCCATAACGTGAGTGGCGCATTCGCAACGATGGTACGCAGAAACGCTTCACTTTTTCGCAGCGCTTCTTCAGCTCTCGAACGTTCGGTGATGTCAATTCCACTGCCGATAATATATTCAACATTGCCAGTGCTATCTAAAAGTGCCTTATTCGACCAAGCAATCAGCCGGCGTCTGCCATCGCGGGCCACCCAATGGTTTTCATACTGCATCGGCAGTTCCCCCAAGCAAAGGGTTTTAAAGACGTTTTTAACCGGCTCGACTTCTTCCGGCAGCAAGAACAAATCCCAGAAAGGCTGACCAATCACTTCCTCAGCCGAGTATCCGGTGGTTTGCTCACAAGCTCGATTAAAGCGGATAATTCTCCCTTGCGTGTCGAGAACCACCACTAAAGCGCCGGCAGTATCGAGAATTGTAGAAACAAAGTTGCGCTGAAGCAAAAGTGCTTGCTCTGCCTGCTCGCGTTGAGCAATTTCTAAGCGCAGGTGCTTGTTTGCTCTCACTAAAGCAGCGGTGCGATCCTCCACCCGGCATTCGAGTTCTGCATTTGCCAGTTGCAATGCGGCTTGTGCCTGTTTCAGAGGGGTAATATCTCGCCCCACACCCTGATATTCAATAAAGTTACCTTGATCATCAAACAGTGCCCGATTTGTCCACTGGTGCCACTGAATATGTCCGTTTGGTAACGTGACTTTGTGTTCAACTATCCTCACCGGCTCTTCCTGATTGAGGCAAGTGATACAACTTTTAACCGTTTCTCGCTCTTCTTCTAAAATTAAAGAAAATAGATTTTTTCCAATCAATTCTTCGCTTTCTTTGGCAAAGTAACGACAGTACGCACCATTAACAAAAGTGAGGGTGCCATCTGCCAAAAATCGGCAGATTAATTCGGTTTGATCTTCGATAATCGCGCGATAGCGGGCTTCACTTTTCCGCAGTTCCTCTTCTGCTTTAATGCGAGCCGTCATATCATTACCAATACAAAGGATTTCTGCAATGTGCCCGTCTGCGTCTAAAATCGCTTTGTTCGTCCACGCGACCCAGAGGCGATCGCCATTGCGACACATATTTTCATTTTCATTGCGCTGATACTGTTCCGGATGTTGAATGATATCCCGGATCGTGGCATCGAGATCGCGCCCGGATGTATCTGTTTGAGGCACAATCGTACCCACGACACTTCTGCCTAGAATTTCATCCTGAGAGTAGCCAAAAAAGCTTTGAGCGAAATGATTGATAAAAGTAATATGTCCCTGAGTGTCCATTTGCAAAATGATGCAATTTGCGTTTTGGACAAGTTCTCGGTACAAGTTCTCATTGGGGCTTAATGACTGTTCTGGCTGAGTCTCTGCAAGGTTTCTAGACATAATTTGAGATCGCTGCCCTTCAAAATTCAAAACACAAACGTTTTCTGCGCTTGCTTGCATCCCCTAAAATACCTGCTGCAAGCGCTTTCCCTTGAATGTGGCTATATTCTAATGCGATTGAAACCCGGTTGCCATGATTGCCGGCTGTTACGAGCAGTTAAGAGAGTTTTTTAACTTTCTTCTTCAATTCCAGGCTGTCTGCTTCTGATACCTGTTGAGGCTGCACGCCTTGCCGGCAGGAAGTTTGGGCTAACTCAGCAACGGTTGCCGGCAAAAAACTGTCAAAAATCCGCATAAGTGCTCGTTTCTCAAACATATATTCCTGTGACAGCCGGCTACAGGCTGAGACGTTAGTAAACGGAGTGCACATTATGCCTACCTACTTGGGGACTATCTTCAGTGACATCTACATAGGGACTTTCCGCGATGAAGACATCGTGGGGGGAAGCGGCAATGACACCCTTGCCGGCGAAGGTGGCGATGATATCATCGAAGGCGGCTTTGGGGATGACTTACTTGATGGCGGACTCGGTGCTGATATTCTTGATGGCGGATATGGCGCAGATATTATTGATGGGGGTGCCAATTCTGACTTACTTTATGGCGGAGACAACGTTGACATCATTGTAGGCGCAGGCGGCAGTGACACTATTTATGGACAAGCCGGCATAGACTACATCGACGGAGAAGAAGGCAACGATCTGATTTTCGCTGGTGTTGGCGATGACTACGTCGATGGCGGCATTGGCAATGACATTCTCAATGGCAACACCGGCAACGATACCTTACTCGGTGCCGGTGGCGATGACTACGTCGATGGCGGGGATGACAATGACTTGCTTTGGGGAGAATTCGGCGCAGACACCCTTTTAGGGGACTTCGGCAATGACTCGCTGCTTGGCGAGGAAGGCGATGACTACCTCGATGGCGGCGCTGGCAGCGACTACCTTGATGGCGGCAGCGATAATGATGCGCTTTTTGGTGGGGTTAATGATGACACGATGCTAGGCGCGGAGGATGAAGACTATCTCGATGGCGAAACAGGTGATGACTGGCTTTTTGGTGAAACCGGCAACGATATTCTCTATGGCAGAAGTGGCAATGACTACCTTGATGGTGGGTTTGGTAAAGACTATGTCGATGGGTTTAACGGCAATGATATTCTCATCGGTGGTGCGAATAACGACACTTTAGATGCCGGTTATGGCAACGATACAATCATTGGTGGCACGGGTGACGACATGATCCTGCTCGGAGATGATGACTCATCAGATACCGTTATTTATGACTTTGTAGATGGTTTTGATGTCATTGTTGGATTTGAGCGGTGTCGGTGCGGTGAGTCTGTCGATACCATCATCTTTAATGACATTTACTCAATTGATGTTGTTACGGTTGAAGACGGTACAGAATTCCGTCTCAGCGATGGAATTGTCGGTAATAGCGGCTTCGGAAGCGGTGAATTGCTGATCACCATGCTAGAAACTCAAGGTTTTACAGCCGATAATATTCAGTACAATATTTCCTCCACAAACACCACTGAATTATTATTTGGCTAATCGATCACTGGCTTTTTTAACCACAGATGAACAGCCAATACTATCTGTGTTTATCTGTGGTTAAAAACTGGCAGGGTGACAACGAGGGCTGAAAGCCAGATGATATAAAGACGCTTGACACTTGTACTCAAACGAGATCAATCAACGAGCCGTTTTCCAATACTTTATGCTTCAGGAATCACTAAAATTGTCCGTTACCTTGAACAATATGTTTGATGGTTGTTAGGGTTTCTAAACCGATTAAGCCCCGGCGATGTCCTTTTTGATTGGACATTCCTAGAAAAACGGCATCTCCTTGTTTTGGATTGCGGGAAAATCGCGGAGAGGCATTGATGTAGGTAGAGGCACTGTTGATTCCTAGGGCAAATTGCCGGCTTTCTTGGTAAGATTCGGTAACGATGCAATCGGCATGACCGCTACTGTAATGATTAATCCAGGCGATTGCGGCTTCGAGACTTTCTACAACTTTAAAGGCAATGGTTTTGGTTAAATAGGCGTTTCCCCACTCTGAGGTTTGAGCCGGCTTTAATTGTGGAAAATCCTCGACTAGATGAGCGTCTCCCCGAATTTCAAAGCCTTTTTCTTTAAGGCTATTCCACAGTGTTGTTAAGGACGAGGGTTTTTGATCGCGGTGAATTAAGACTTTCTCGATGGCGTTGACGGGATCGGGTTCGCTTTGATGGCTATCTCCAATTACCCAGCGGGCCATTTCTAAGCTGCCGGTGGGCGACCAATAGAGGTAACAGTTGCCCATTGCGGATTTCAACACCGGCGCGGTTGCCTGCCGCACGACTTGCTGCACCAAACTGGGCCGGCCATAGGGAATGACTAAATTCAGATAGTGGTCTAAAGTCACTAAATCCCGGATGGATGAGCCTTGGTCTGAGGGCAGTAGCTGCAAGCATTCCACCGGCAACCCTGTTTGTTGCACTGCAGACTGTAGCGCTTGCACAATCACTTCATTCGAGTGGCTTGCCTCACTCCCCCCTTTAAGAATTAACGTGTTGCCGGTTTTCAGGCACAAGCCGGCTGCGATGGCGCTTAATTCCGGAAATGCTTCGTAGATCAGCGCGATCACACCCAGCGGCATGAGCTGGCAATAAATTTGGGAGTGCTCGATTTGGTGGGAAGCGTTCATCACCCGCCGCAGGGGATCAGACAGTTCCGACAACCGTTGCAGAATTTGGATCGTGGTTTGCAGCCGTTCGGGAGTCAGTTTCAGCCACTCCAGAATCAATTCTGGCACGGCCATTTCCCGACTCGCTTCCAAGTCCAGCGTGTTGGCTTCTAAAATCTGGTCTGCCTCACGCTTGAGGGCTTGTGCCATTGCTTGTAAGGTTCGAGAACGGTCTATTCCCTTAACAGTGCCTAATTCCAGGGAAGCCTGATAAGCGCGACGAGCGGCTTGAGCGGATGCCGGTGAAGGATGTAACGAGTCAGTTGTCATGTAGCTAACGCCGATAAGCCAGCCAGACCATGAGCGCCGGCAGCACTGCTAACAGTACCGCTACGATAATGGCCCAGGGAATAATATTAGAACCCAAGGGTAAACTCAGTGCTGAGGGTAGCCAGATCACCAGTAGCACTAAAATAATTCCCAGTGCTAAGGGCAAGTAACTGTCCCTCAGTCCAGAATAAGCTTTACTCCACTGATTTCCCGTCCAGCGCCAAGCTTGCTTGTAGGGATAGTTTGTGGAGAGTTGCTCGATCGAATACCCGTTTTCATCGACAACGAATATCTGCTGACATCGATTGCAGCCAAATGCTTCTGTCAGAACAATCGGAACGAGACGCCCCCGACGCCGGCAGGGACAGGGGTAGTCAGTATTTAAGTCAATCTTCTGGGCTTTTTGAGATTGCACAAGCGCTCTTAAAGGCAAAAGTATGTAAGGAAAGTTTATCTAAAAGATTCGAGAACTAATGTTTTTTTATTAGGCTTTCAACAATAGCTGCCAACTAAATTTCTAAGTTGCGCTAGGTGCGGAAACAGCCCTCTAAGCGTCTGATGACTTACGCTAATTTTACCATTCTCAACTTCAAGCGAGTGTAGCTATCGCCTCAAATATCGGCTTAGCTGGCTGGCTTCTGGTTGTAGCTGTAAGTTTGCACCCGTTTTGAGCAACGACAATGCCACCGGCACTGAAAAAATAGTCTTTCAATGGCTAGGCTAGCTGCTTTAGTGCTACAGCAACCAATACATCTGGAAAACAGGATATAACCTGCACAGATGTTTTGATGAGATTGTTTTTTTTTAAGCGGGTAACGCGATTCGAACGCGCGACATTCACCTTGGCAAGGTGACGCTCTACCACTGAGCTATACCCGCAAATTTGCAGTAATCATTACTATGCCAGATTTCTCAGAGTTTGTCAACTCCCCGCGATGGTTTTTTTTGCTTGGGGAGTTGGTATCGGCTGGAAGCTTATCTACCGGCAGTTTTGACGCCGGTGCCAGCGCTGCTGAGAGCTATCAATTACTGCCGATCCACCGGCTCTTGTATCGGCATGGCATTTTTTATGGGAGCCGGCAAACTCTGGGGCGTACCGGATGGGTGATCGCTGTAAAGATCAGATACCACACTTCCCTTGACTTGATGCATCAAACTAGCCATTTCTAGGGCTGACATCCCGTAGTTCCAGCCGAGGTTACTCTTAATTCCCGCTCGTTCTAGGGCTTGCTGCATCGTGTCGGTAGTGACGACGCCAAACACCACAGGCACGCCGGTTTGAAACCCCGCCGCTGCAATTCCCTTAGACACTTCACCAGCCACATAATCAAAATGAGGCGTTTGACCCCGGATCACTGCACCGAGACAAATCACCGCATCATAACGACCTGTCAGCGCCAATTGGCGAGCCACCAGCGGCAGCTCAAAACATCCCGGCACCCAAGCATAATCAACTTGAGTCCCTTGGGGATTGACATCAACGCCGTGACGTTTTAGACAATCCTGACAGCCCTCTAACAGCTTGCCGGTAATCAGATCGTTGAAACGACCAATAACGATGGCGAACTTGAACTGGCTTGTCTGAGTAAAATTTCCCTCGAAAACTGCCATCTTATTTGTCCTTTGTCAAGTTTAAACTGTCCTTTGTAGGGTTCACTGATTAAGCAATCGTTGAACCCTACAAATGACCGGACTCAGATGACCAAATAGTTCAAGGCACCCACTAAAAATACCAGAGCTATCCAAAGACCAGAGCCAAGGAAGATAAGCTGTTTAGATTGATCCCAGTTTTGGGGAGAGGCATAGGCAACGGGGACGCCAATAACCATCACGAAGGAAAGGAAGACAAGAGCGGCAAGTGCGATTTGAAATAAAATTGACATTTTCTTTTTTTTCCCAACACAGCAATTAACTGGACAGCACCAGTTCAGCCAGACTCAGGCTACTTTAGTAATCAGCCCTGAGTCTTAAGCTACCAAAAAATGACCCTCTCTGATAGAGGTTAGTGAGGAAGTGCGCTCGTTTCGTGTGCGTAGCATAGAGGAAGAAGGGGCAAAGGTAAAAAAACGCTCACCGGCTCCTCAATTTCCAGGCTTCCCAGCTTCTGTATTTCCTTAAACAAGCAAGCGACATGGATTTAATTTTGTGCCACACAACCGCAGATTTTGATACCCTCGGCGCGGCTGTGGGGTTGACACGGCTTCTGCCGGGGGCAAAGGTGGTACTCACCGGCGGTGCTCACCCAACGGTGCGAGATTTTTTGGCATTGCATCGCGATGAGTATGCCCTAATTGAACGCCGTGCTGTGTCCGCCGGCCAAATTCGCTCGCTTTCTGTGGTTGATACTCAGCAGCGCGAACGCTTGGGGAAGGCGGCTGAGTGGTTGGATCTGCCCAATCTAACTGAAATTGCTGTTTATGACCATCATCTAGAGATGGAAAGCGATATCCCAGCCACCCGCAGCCAGATAGAGCCGGTGGGCGCAGCGACGACGTTGATTGTGGAGTTATTGCAAAAAGTCTTAGAAGAGAGGGAAAGAGGCGAGGAAAGCACTCAGCACTCAGAACTCAGCACTCAGGACTCAGAACGGTTCCTCACGCCGGCAGAGGCAACGGTAATGGCATTAGGCATCCATGTGGACACCGGCTCTCTCACGTTTGGCCATTCTACCCCACGAGATGCCAGAGCTTTGGCTTGGTTGATGGAACAGGGAGCCAGTTTGCCGGTAATAGCGGAGTGCGCTGATCCCGGTTTGTCTCCCCAATTGCAAACCTTACTGACGGTTGCCTTAGATCAATTGCAAAAGTCAACTGTCCGAGGTTATACAGTTTCCTGGGTGTTGCTAGAAACCGATGCCTTTGTTCCGGGGCTGTCGAGTTTGGCCTCACAATTGATGGATATTACAGAAAGTGACGCGCTGCTGTTGGCACACCGGCATTCTGGGAAAGATTCGGGGGACGAACGTTTGAGCGTGATTGGGCGATCCCAAATTGCCGGCACCAATCTTAATCAGCTATTCAGTCCACTGGGCGGCGGGGGACACCAACGGGCGGCGTCCTTGAGTTTGCGGGGTGTAGACGCACCGGCAACCCTGGATGAACTGGTAGAGCAACTTAAAGCTCAAATTCCTCATCCGCTGACTGCCGGCGAGTTGATGTCATCGCCGGTGCGAACCATTCGCCCAGAAACCACAATTTATGAAGCTCAGAGAATTTTATTACGCTACGGTCACTCTGGGCTTTCTGTGGTCAATGCCGACGGCAAACTGGTGGGGGTGATTTCCCGCCGGGATCTCGATATCGCCCTGCACCACGGCTTTGCTCATGCGCCGGTGAAAGGCTACATGACGGTGAATCTGAAGACAATTACACCGGCTACCCTGCTGCCAGAAATAGAGTCACTGATGGTAACTTACGACATCGGACGCCTGCCGGTGTTGGAGAATGAGCAGTTGGTGGGAATTGTTACCCGCACCGATGTGCTGCGAGAATTGCACCAAGATCGAGAGCGGGGAAAAGAGAGAGAGCGGGACAGCGGCAGAGCGGGAAAATTGGGTTATTGTCCGCTGCCACAAGCCATTCGGCAGCTATTGCAAGAACGTCTAGCCGCGCCAATGTGGCAGTTGCTCACCGATACCGCCGAACTCGCAGAACAACGGGGCTGCCACCTATATCTCGTGGGTGGCGGCGTGCGAGATTTACTGTTAGCCAACCCCGATGACACCATTTTATTGAGTGATATTGACCTTGTGGTGGATGGCATCGGCGCAGATGCGAACCGGCAACTTGCCACGCCTTTAGAAGGTGCCGGTGTGGAATTGGCAACTGCCCTCCAGCAACGCTATCCCCAAGCTCGTTTGGATATTCACGGGCAATTTCAAACGGCGGCGTTGCTGTGGCACAAAGACCCAATTTTAGAATCGCTGTGGATTGATATTGCCACGGCTAGAACGGAATTTTATCCTTACCCCGCTGCTAACCCGGAAGTCGAGGCATCGTCCATCCGTCAAGACTTATACCGGCGCGATTTTACGATTAATGCTTTGGCGGTACGGCTGACTGGGCCACGTGCCGGCGAGTTGTTAGACTTTTTTGGAGGGTTGGTCGATTTAGAAAGCCGGCAAATTCGGGTTTTACACGCGAATAGTTTTATTGAAGATCCCACACGCATTTATCGAGCAGTGCGGTTTGCCGTGCGCTTGGGATTTAAGATAGACCCGCAGACGGAAGGATATATTCGCCATGCTATAGAAAGTGGTGTTTACGAACGCGCAAAGGGTGACAGTGTATCCGATTTAAAATCTGGCGTGCAAAATCAACGAGCACCGGCACTGGAAACGCGCCTTAAAAGTGAGCTGAAATATATTTTGCAGGCTGCTTATTGGAAGCCGGCGTTGCAGTTGTTGGGAGATTTGGGAGCGCTAAAATGTATTCATTCCACGCTGGAATTGGATAAGCGGTTGTGGAAACAAATTTGTTTGCTCAGTCGCTGTTTGCAACGGTTTGAGTCTTTGAGCTTGAACTCTCAGGCTGAGGTTAAAAAGAAAATCCCCGACCCTTGGCAGATGCGCTTAGAGGTTTTAATTGCTTACTTGGCTGCTGAATATCGAATTCAGGTGGCGGGTGCTTTACAACTGCCGGCAGATAGTATCGACCGGCAACGGGAATTTGAGCGAGCTAAAATTGAGGTTGTAGAGTCTTTGCCTCTGTGCCAACGTCCTAGCCAAATTGTGCGGCTGTTGCGCCGGCATGAGTTACCGACTTTAATTTTGATTGGGGTGCAAAGTTCGCGCTCGATACGCCGGCAGATTTGGCAGTATTTAACCCGATGGTCTTTTGTTCAGCCGGTTCTCAATGGCAATGACTTGAAAGCGCTGGGTTATAAACCTGGCCCTCAGTATAAGGAAATGCTAGATGCTCTACTGGCGGCAACGCTTGATGGAATCATTGACAACCGCCATGCGTCTTCTCAAGAAATCCGTGCCGGTGCTGAAGCTTTTCTGACAGAACATTTCCCGCTTACTGATAATAAATAGTCTATTTTTGTAACTTGCGTTACGAATCTTAACTACTCTTAAATTATCAACACTGGGAACGATTCCCTGCAACCCAAAGGAGGGCCAATGAAGATTCGGAGTTTACTGTCATTGCTCGCAGTTTTTTTAGTGAGTTTAATCGTTGCGGTCAGTTGTACTTTTCCACAACCTCCGACTTCCACCACTTCTCCATCTGCGGTTTCTACTAACCAGTCTATTCGACTAGGCTTTAATAACTGGCCCAGTTTTCTTTATATGCAAGTCGCTGAAGAATCAGAAATATTTAATCAGAATAATGTTAATGTCGATTTAATATTTTATGACTATGCCAAGTCTCTTCAAGCCCTGAAAGAAGGGAAGATCGAGGCTAACTTTCACGGTTTAAGTGACACGATTAAAATGATAGATGGTAATTCAAATTTCAACCCAGTAATTGTCTTAACTACAGATGTCTCTAATGGGGGTGATGCGATGATTGTTCAAAAAGAAATCAAGCAGATGGCTGACTTGAAAAATAAAAAAGTAGCTGTAGAAAAAGGAGAGATTAATCATTATTTTCTGCTTCTAGCGCTGGAAAAGGCGGGTATGAGTGAAGCCGATATTAAGTTAGAAAGCTTAGATACGCGAGCCGCAGTAGCAGCGTTTGTAGAAAGTCAGGTGGATGCTGTCGTGCTTGCTTTACCTTACACGAAGGAAGCTCTTAAGCGTGCCGGCAGTCAAGTGCTAGTGAGTACAAAAGATTTCCCTCAAGCCATTCCCGCTCATTTAGTCGTTGACCGCAAATTGATTGAAGAAAGGCGTTCTGATGTTCAAGCGCTTGTTAATACTTGGTTCGCCACCTTAAACTTCGTTCGCCAGAATCCTGAAAGTTCCTATAAGATTATGGCTGACTATATGGGCGTTTCGGTCAGTGAGTTCAAAGGCTACGAGTCTGAAATCAAGTTTTTTAGTGCAGAAGAAAACTTGAGAGCGTTTAATTCGGGTTCTGATCTGACATCCTTACCTTATGCAGCCAAAGAATTAAGTAATTTTTTGCTGAACGCCGGCATGATTAAACAAAAGCCCGATATCAGTCAGTTATTTGATAGTAGTTTTGTCGAAGCTTATGCAAATTCTTTAAATAAATAAAATCGTAAGCGGATAAACTTTAACGGAGGGTGAAGAACTGGAGTTTTGCTAAAAAAATTGATTAGGAAAGTGAAGATTAAATGAGAACGTGAAAAGGTAAGATATTACTTTTCACGTGCTTATTCATTTTTAACTTTAATCAGAGCGGAGAAGCGACAAAGTAAGTTGGCTAAAGTGAGGGTAAAAATGAATCATCGGTTTAGTACCTGGTTTAAGAAAATGGGGCTGCAAGGAAAACTGATTAGTGCCTTTTTCATCATGGCACTGATTGTCTTTGCTGTTGGTTGGGTAGGGCAGCTCGGTAGTTTCTGGCTAACTCAATACCTTGATGAGATTAGTGAGGTGAGACTGCCGAGTATCGTAGGATTACAAATGGTAGATCAGGGACTGAGGGTTTCTCATGCCGGCGAAATGGCGCTACTCAATACCAGATTGAGCGACACAGTTAGGGAAGATCAAGTAAACCGAATCCAGCAGGCTTTGCTACAGATGCAGGCAGGGCGAGATAAATATGAGCGGCTACCCCGTACCCAGCAGGAAGATAAGCTGTGGAAAAATTTTCTCTCGAAATGGGAGCGCTGGAAGCAAGAGCATGAAGAATTTCTACGCCTCTATCAAAAATTTGAACAGGGAGGCATTTTAGCTCCCCAGACAACGCAGTTGGCTCTGTGGCGGCAGGATCGGGCTAACTCACAAGAAATGATAGCGGCTCAAGCAGCCAGCACTCTGCTAGAACAAATGAACGTGCAGGTCTTTACTATCAACCGGCCAGTATTTAATTCGGCAGCGCAAGACCTGGAAAAAGTTATTAAAGTAAACGAGACACTTGCAGCCAATCAAAAGCAGGCAGCCGATCTGAGTGTGACGCAAACTCAGCGCTGGGTTGTTCTGGGCACAATTGCCGGCCCACTAACGGCGATGATTTTGGGGATTATTCTGAGCTGGTCAATTGCTAAGCCGCTTGATAGAGCCATCAGCGGCATCATTAATGAAATTGTCAGTTCTTCCAGTCAGATTAGCGCAACAGTCGAGCAGCAGGAGCGCATCGCACAGGAACAGGCGACTTCGGTGCGCCAAACGACCACTGCAATGGATGAGCTGGGTGCCTCTTCCCGGCAGTCGGCGGAGCAAGCTGAAGCGGCAGCTGCCGACGCTTCTATGGCGCTGACGCTAGCAGAGGGGGGAAGCCAAGCTGTACAGCGCACGCTCGGAGGCATGACAGAACTCCAACAGAAAGTCAGAGGGATTGCCGGCTCGACCGTACTATTGAGCCAGCAAACCGCTCAGATCCGCGAGATTTCGTCTGTAGTGCGAGATTTAGCCGGCCAGACGAATATGCTGGCGTTGAATGCAGCGGTGGAGGCGGTGCGAGCCGGAGAACACGGTAAGGGTTTTGCCGTCTTGGCAGCGGAGATTCGCAAACTGGCAGACGAGAGCAAGAAATCGGCAGATAAGATTAACGCCCTCGTCGCCAATATCGAAACGGCTAGCAACTCAACGGTGCTAGCAACGGATGAGGGGACAAAAACAGTCGAGGACAGCGTTAAAATCGCTCAGGAAACGGCAGACACTTTCAGAAGTGTGTCTGAAGCTATCGAGCAAATCTGTGTAAGCAATCAGCAAATTGCCCTGACTTCGAGGCAGCAAGCCGTGGCAATCGATCAGGTAATTTATGCCATGAACACTATCAATGCCGGCGCTAAACAAACTGCCGGCGGCATCACTCAAACGAAAGTGGGCATCGACAACCTGAAACAAGCCGCCCAGAATATTAAGGCATTCGGTGTTGGGTAGAGACACGAGTAAGGGAACCCAGAAGAGTGAGTGTTTAAGAGGTTGATTGCGATTACTCTCCCTACTTTCTGCTCTCATTTTTTATTTCTTATTAAGGCATTTTTTTAGAAAAAAAGTAGATTTATATAATAATTTTTTGCTTAAGGAATGCGTCATTTTCTCAATGTAAAGAAATAAAGCTAGCTGTACATTTTTTTTATTAAGTATGTGAACATAAATAAACAAACACCTTTTTCCCCAATCCCCTATTTACGGTCACTTACCGTATCAAAAACTCTATGCCAGATGCCCCATTCTTCAGACGTGGTGATGGCCACCTCACAAGACCCACGACCCCTCTTCAGCAGTGATGTTTAATTTTCTCACCGACTGCTCACCCACATTTTTTCTATTAATATTAATTATAAAGCAAACAAATTAGGAGCGAGAAATATCGTGTTTCGTAACATGAATTTACAAAGTCGGCTGATCTCAGCTTTTTTAATGATGGGCTTACTTGTCTTGGTCGTAGCCGGTGTGGGATGGAATGGAAATTCTCGTCTCAGCGATCATATTAGTACATTAGGTAATAATAGCCTGCCAAGTGTTATGGGGTTGTGGAAAATTAATGAAGGGCAGACTCAAGTTCAATCGTCAGAAAGAGCCTTGCTTAACACCCTCTTGGGCCAAGAAAAACGTCAAGCTGAATTGAGCCGAATAAAAGAAGCTGGGCAACAGATAGACGAAGGATTTCAACAATATACTTCTGCCCCCAGAACTGCACCAGAACAAGTTCTTTACAAGCAATTTCTTCAAGACTGGGCTAACTGGCAGCAAGATCATGAAGAATTTCTGCGTTTATATCAAGAATTCGCACGGCTGGGTATTGTAGATCCTCCAAGCAGAATGGCTGAGCTAGTCAGTCAGCGTAAGCAAAATTCACGGGAAATGACAACAGCAAAAGCCGCCGATGCATTGCTAGATAAAATCAGCAACTTCGCGGCTAATGAAGAAAGAGCCTCGTTTGAAACATCAACAGAAGGGGTGATAAGCCTAATCAAATACAACGAGGAATATGGGGAAGCGGCACAGAAAGCCGCTGAAAGAGATGTGGCTCAAACTAACTTTTGGGTTATCTTAGGCATGGTGTTGGGTCCCATTACGGCGATTGTTTTAGGGATATTTTTAAGTACGGCGATTGCCAAACCTCTGGATAAAGCGATTAGCGGCATTATTAATATGATTGTTAGTTCTTCCACCGAAATTGCCGCTACAGTTGAACAGCAGGAACATGTTGCTTCAGAACAAGCAGCTTTGGTGAACCAAACGAGCAGTACGATGGAGGAGTTGAAGACTTCTTCAAGAACAGCAGCCGAGCAAGCTGGGGTGGCAGCGGCTAGCGCACAGCAGGCACTTAGCCTTTCTGAGGGGGGAACTCACGCAGTCAAATTAACCTTAAAAGGCATGGCGACGCTGCAAGAAAAGGTTGGTGCAATTGCGTCCTCTATTATGCGCTTGAGCGATCAAGCTAACCAAATTCGCAGCATTTCCGGTACGGTGAGTGATTTAGGCAGCAAGACGAATATGCTGGCTTTAAATGCAGCCGTGGAGGCAGTACGTGCCGGCGAGCACGGAAAGGGGTTTGCAGTGGTTGCGGCAGAAATTCGCAAACTTGCTGACGAAAGCCAAAAATCTGCAGATAAAATTAACGGACTTGTCAAAGATATTCAAGTGGCGATCAACTCAACCGTAATAGTGACAGAGGAGGGAACAAAAACTGTTACACAGGGCGTTAAAATTGCTCAAAAAACCGCCAATGCTTTTAAAGGAGTCGCTATTGCAATCGACCAAGTGGTGATCAATAACCAACAAATTGCTCTAAGTGCAGGACAACAAGCTGTAGCGATTCAGCAAGTAGTTAGTGCGATGAATGTTATCAACGCCGGCTCTCAACAAACGGCGAGTGGCATTACTCAAACGAAAGTCGGAACTCAAAAACTCAACGAAGCCGCTCATAACTTAAAAAGTTTGGGTGTGCGTTAAAGGCGAAAAGAACAGAGATGAGTGGATGGGGGGCGGCATCTTTCCCTTTCTCTACCTTATTTAAACGACTGCTTTCAGTGTGGTTGCCGCTTCGTTAAGCTTGTGGGTGCCATTTTTCGTTTGAGTGATGCCACTCGCTGTTTGTAATGCACCTTGCTCAATCGTATTCATGGCTTGTGCTACTTGTTGGATTGCAATCGCTTGTTCTTTAGCCGTGAGTGAAATTTTTTGAGAGTTAAGGGCAATGTTCTCAATTGCCTCCACAATACTTTCAACGGTTTTTGTGCCTTCTTCTGTGACTTTTGCAGTCGAATTCGTGGCTTTTTGAATCTCAATAACTAGGCTATTAATTTTCTCTGCCGATTTGTGGCTTTCATCAGCAAGTTTGCGAATTTCTGCCGCAACTACGGCAAATCCTTTTCCGTGTTCGCCGGCACGTACCGCCTCCACTGCTGCATTTAAGGCCAGCATATTCGTTTGATTCGCTAAATTACTCACTAAAGTTGAAATTGTGCCAATCTGATTGGTTTGTTCGCTTAAGCGGAGAATTTCTCTGGCAATCTGTCTAACTCGCTCTCTCAAACTAGATTCGGAAGCAACATATTTCCCATATTGCCTATTTAATTCAGCGTCGCTATCTACTAAAATTAACACTTGTTTGGCTCCCGCCGCTGCCGCCTCAGCTTGCTCAGCAGTTGCTCTTGAAGAAGCGCCTAATTCATGCATGGTTGCGGTGGTTTGATTCACCGCGACCGATTGCTGTGATGCTGTCCGTTCTTGCTGCTCTACGGTCGCCGCAATTTCTGTTGAGGAGGTCGTAATTATCTTTGTAACTTCATCGATTGGTTTCACAATTCTACGAACAACAAATGATACAATTATAAAACCAAGAGCTGTACCTAAAATTGTTCCCCCTAAAGTAATAAAACTCGAAAATTCTTCAGCTTCTCTCACTGATTGCTGACGCTTTGCTAATAAATCACTTTCTGCTTGGAGCATATTATTAATTCTGTCCCTCAGGATCTCCAACCCGCGTTTACCTTCAAGTAAGTTTGCTTGGGATGGAGATTTACCTGCTCTGGTCAGGGCAATATTTTTGGTTAAAGTATTTATGCCTTGTTGAGATAATTCTTCAATTTCTTCAAGAGCTCGACTTTTAACCGGATCATCTTTAAGCAAAGACTTAGCTTCTTTAAAATTATTAGCTAGATTTTTTTGTGCGTCTCTGTAAGGTTGTAAGAAATCTTCATTTTTAGTAAGAATAAAACCTCGCTCTCCGAGTTGAATATCAACTAACGTTTCTTCTAACTCTTGCAGCTTTGTTTGCACTCGATAACTGTGCATTACCTCACTCGCTGTTGAAACCAGACTGTTAACCGTTAATTTAGAGATTACACCATTGATCGCCATCACCACAATGATTGCTGAAAATCCCAAGGGAACGACTTTACTGAGTTTCATCGTTGCAACTTTGTACTGCATTTTATTTCCCCCTTTTTTAAGATTGTAAATATAACTAAAAAGCAATAATGCAAAACCGGCTAGTCGCGCACTCTAGGCAATCGGCGGGCAGGGTATGTTGGCACAGGCTTACGTCCTTCCCCTTCAAAACCAATACATCTGAGCGTAACTTGGCATCACTAACCGGGTTCCAATCTCGGTCATCTGTTGCTTATTTATTATAAGCTTGAAAATAAATTGAGAGATAGGTAAGCTATTTACTCGTAACAAAAGCTAACTTTAAACTTAGAGTCTCAAGTCTACCGGCCTGATTTACCAGGCAACTGCTGCTGTTAAAAATAGGCTAAGCTCTAAAAAAAAGCGCTTGAATAAAATTATTAGACAAAAGATTAACTTAAATAAAAATTAAAATAGCTTTATAAAAGATGAATTAATATAAATAACTAATTTAGAAGATATTTAAATTATTATTAAAATTTAATTTGTAAAAACATTGAAGGAGCAAGATGCTCTCACTCCTTAAGATGACGACAACAACATTCGAGGAGTAGGAGCAATATGCTCCCTTAGATTACAGCAAGCGGGCAAGATGCCGGCACTACAAAAAATTTTAAACAATGAGATGATCCCGATAGTAATTTTATGGGTTGTGCCGGCTCCAAGCCTGTGCGGTTTATTCTCCAGCCAAATCTGAAATCAAACGTGCCAGCGCAATACCGGCTCCTAAAGGTTCAGCTAACTGTAATTCTACTGCGGAAAATCGCTGGGAAAGCTCACTGACATATTGGGAGATCGCATCGGTAATCGCGCCAGCAAATAAGAAATAGGGCAAAATCCCGATCCTTCGGTGGCCGGCATTCACGAGTGCTTCCACTTGCTTTTCCAAACTTGATCGTACAGACCAATAGGCCGGCACCGCACCTAACTTAATGGCCATATCCTCAATCGGTTGATTGGCACCGGCACGACGGCTGCCGTGAGATAGCAAAATCCAGGCATCAGCTGCCATATTTGCCTGTTGTGCCGACAGCAAGCCGGTAAGACCCGGATGTTTACCTAAGTAAGGCTTGATCTCTATTTTCGCCTGTGAGCCTAAAGCTTGTTGCGCTCTGGCGACCTCTGCCGGGATATCTTCCATGACATGAACACCCGGAAGTAAAAACACCGGCACCACTTGAATAGAGTGGATGCCGGCGGCAAAAGAACGCTCAGCGAATTCTCGAATTTGCTCATGCAAAGGCAAGGGATGCAGTTCTAACAAACCCATCCCAACGAAGGTTTCTGCCGAATGCGTTGCCAAATTTCCCGATCCTGAGCGTCCAGAAGCCGGCCGGTGCATCTGAACATCGCAGACTAATTGAGTCAGTTGCTCGACAGCAACCTGGTAGCGCCGGTCGCGGCTGCCGTGAAATACCAATAGATAAGCAGATAACAATTTCTTGATGGTGCCTGTAAACTTTAAATGAACAATCACTGAGATATTTGCAATCTATCCGCAGTCATTGTACTTATAAAAACATAAATGAGCCAGAAGAAAAGTTACTTCTGACTCATTTTAGAACAAGCTAGGAGCGATTAAAGCAGATTAAGCTTTAGCATTCAACGGATCGGCAATATAGCGGAAATCTGGTTCAGAGTTCCAGGGGCCGCGCTCATCCTGTGCGCCATTTGTCGATAAATTGTAGTAGATATCTACAGTTTGATCGGGCTGAACATTACCGAAGAAAGGATCTGTGAGTTTACCCAGTGATTCCAGCGCCTTCATAAACATCTGGGTGTGGGAAATTTCGCGGGTCAGCAAATGAACCAGCATATCCTTCGTTCCCGCATCCGGAGCGTATTTAATCAACTGTTCGTAAGTTTGACGCGCCCCGCCTTCTGCCGCAATATTAGCCCGCAAATCGCGCACCACGTCGCCGCCTTCATTGATATAAGCTGCTGTCCAAGCACTGCCTTGGCTATCTAAGAAATGCGGCCCGATGCCTCGCATCGCAAAGAGTGTACTCTTGAACGCGTCTGTTTGGTCTGTATTTTTGGTATGGGCTTCAATCAGTTTGCCAACCATTTCTAAATGGCTAAACTCTTCGATGGCAATATCTTGAAGCATATCCCGGATGCCTGGATTTTCCACATGGAAGGACTGCACCCAATACTGTAAAGCTGCGGTCAGTTCGCCGGTTGCCCCGCCAAATTGTTCGAGTAGCAACTGGGCGAAACGAGGATTTGGTGCCTCAATTTTCACATCTTTTTTAATGAGTTCTTTTTTGTGAAAAAACACGATTCAATACCTCTTTGAGCTTTTTTTCGGCAGGTGTCTAACCAGGGAAGCTGCTTGAAGCGTTACCTGGCTTTAAATGTTTGTCTTGGATTCATTGTCTTTTTTGATGGCAATGGGTACGTCTATCTACAGAGACAAATGAAGAATATGCGATCTCTGCTTTAAGATAGAGCCATTTAGATTTATGGATTTTAAATCTTAGATTGATAGGACAGTGACGGGTTTAACCGGCTCCTGATTGCTATAGCAATCAGATATAAATAGCAGCCAGACTCTACTTTTAAAACCTCTGAAATCAAAGGATTTGAGCTTTTTGGAATCAATGAGTATTTGATCAATAACCGAGCGTGCTGTTGCGAATGTGGCATTACTGCCGGCTGGAAAAAACTAAAGAGTGTCACATTTGCTAAGTTTTTCAGACATTGCACCGGCGTGTTGCCACCAGTAAATTCCCCCAACCCATATCCGCGAGGGCAAATGTCCCGCCGGCGCTGAGGATTTAAATTTTAGGCTGTTATTGGGAATCGTTGGGTTATGAGCCGGCCATCCAATGCGTTCACAAAACATTGCGTAGTCCCCGGCAACACTGTCATAAATTTTTTTCTGCACACTAAAGCCAAAGCGACCTGCGCTGTATTTCACCCATAGCCGGTCAATTGTTTGCAAATCTTGACAGGGCAATTGTTCAATATTACGGGTATCGATATAACCGCCTCGCTTGCCGGCAGCCTGACATAAAACGGTTTTCGTTTCCTGATCGGCTTCTTGCCATTTGTGCGCTGCCAGTAAATCGCGCAATTTTGTATAGTCAACCCCCACCTCTGAGGTGAGCGAATCATTATCTTGAGATTGATGGGTTACGCGGCGAAATAGTTTATTTAAAAATGAAGGATTTTGGCGGGGAAGTGAGGATTTTACTACAGCCGGCACAGAAGATTTAATCGAAGGGCAAGCTGTTTTTAAGGATGATTGACGAACGGTTTTTTGAGCAGGGGGGTTTACCGGCTCATTCAGCGCTTGCAACACTTCAGCCGCTGAAAGATATCGCTGATTGAGGGCATTTTGCAACAATTTATCCAAAACTTTACCCAAGCGAATGCGAGACGCGGGCGAAGTCATTCCACCCAAGTCAGTGCCGGTGGGTAAATAATCGCGCCACGCCCACCGATCGCGGGTTGTGTCGTATAAGTTAGAGGGGGCAATGCCGGTGAGTAGGTGAATGCAAGTCGCGCCTAAACTGTAAAGATCACTGGCAGGAAGGGCTTTACCTCGCGTTTGTTCGGGTGCCATATATTCTAAACTGCCAATGATTGTGCCGGTTTGGGAAAGATTAGTGCCGGCAAACAATTTGGCAATCCCAAAATCGATCAGGATATATTTACCATCACTGCGCCGGCGCATAATATTTGCCGGCTTAATATCCCGGTGAATTACTTGTTGCTCGTGGATATACTGCAACACCGGCAGCAAATCTTGTAGCAATTGTAGAATCAGTTTTTCACTAAACACACCTTGTTGCTTCAATTGCTGTGAAAGTGTTTCCCCTTCAATTAATTCTTGAGCTAAATACAACCACTTGTTTTGTTCAAAGTGCGCTAGCAAAGACGGAATTTGTGGATGCGTACCTAAATGTTCTAACCTGACGGCTTCTTGGTGAAAAAGCTGAATCGCTTTTTGAAAGTTGCTATTGCTATCTTGTGAAAAGTAAAGTTGTTTAACCACACAGCGCGGTTGAGAAGGGATATCTTCATCAACGGCTAAAAAGGTTCGGCCAAACCCTCCTTGGCCGATTTGTTGAATCGGGCGGTAGCGATCTTTGAGCCACAGCTTAGAACCGCAACTCTGGCAAATTTTAGCTGTATCACAGTTGTGGGGGTGCTGGCATCCTGGGATAACGCAGTAAGTCATAGGAAGTCGCTCAATGCCGGTGCGTAAAGCTTAAATGTTCCTAGGATAACCTCTAGCTTGGTCGCTTAGCTGAAAAGTAGCCAATTCCTTTATTTTTGCTTGGCTTGATAAGTATAAAAGCTTTGCAGCACTCCAGCAGTTTCAAACTGGTAAGAGGGTAATGCCGGCAGCACAGATGTGAGTCTAGAAGGCAGCAATGGAGTGACAGACAAATTCGTTGTATAAATACTAAAAAAAATAAAGTTTTGTCGTTGTGTGTTCTGGGCGATGGCTTGCTTAAACTCAGATTGTCCAGAATCAACAATTGCAGCGCACCGATTTTCAAAAAAGCCGGCTTTTTGACAAAAGTTGCCCTTCACATACTCCGTCAATTTCTGAACGGCATACTCTTCATAGGCAGTTTGATCTGGATTGGTTACAGCCATTGCCACTCCCACTCCTGCCAAAACAACTCCCCCGACGATTGCAGCAGTCTTGAAACCCTTCATACGTCTTCCGCTGTGAATCTCTAAGCTAAGACTACCCGTTTTCTTTTAGCGATTACGCATTAGACTGAGTTTGCCGACGCAGATTTGAGATTTTGGCGAGGAATTTTGTTGGGATAATCCTTTACTTGCAAAGCTTCCAGCTTGTCGTGGGCGATTTTAGCACAAAGCGGAAAATATAGAAATTTAAAAAAATAATCACAAAAATGGAGAATTTTGAACGCAGGGGTAGATCGCAACCCGAAAGAAGTGCTATAGTAAGAAGCGCAATGGCGGGCGTAGCCAAGTGGTTAAGGCAGTGGATTGTGGTTCCACCACTCGTGGGTTCGAGTCCCATCGTTCGCCCTTTTCTTGTGTAGAGCAACAAATAATTTTCTGTTCTGCTGCTTTCCTGTGGCGCGAGGGTGGCTTTGCTGCGGTTGCAGTCAATTCACGATTTAGAGTTGGGTGCGTGACTCGCGCACCCTAAGACGCTGGGGAGTCGTCAGCAAGTTTCGTTACACTATAATAGCTTTCTCAAGCGCATATAATGGGCATCTTCCCGCAATGTGAGCGCACTTCACCGGCTAGCCATGACTCAAACCACTGACTTTCTCAGCCTCCTCAACTCATCCCAACGCCAAGCCGTTGAGCATTTCTGCGGGCCATTATTGGTTGTTGCCGGCGCAGGTTCTGGCAAAACACGGGCGCTAACTTTTCGGGTGGCAAATTTAATCCGCACCCACCGAGTCGATCCAGAAAATATTCTGGCGGTGACTTTCACCAACAAAGCGGCGCGGGAAATGAAGGAACGCATCGAGAAATTATTCGCCCAGCAGCAAGCAATCGAAAAATACCGCAAGCCTTTTGATGCTTTAGCACCCGATGAACAAACAAGGCTGCGTTCGTGGGTGTACAAAACTTATATTAAACCGCTTTGGGTGGGTACATTCCACAGTTTGTGTGCGCGGATTCTCCGTTATGATATTGAAAAATATCAAGATGAAAGGGGTCGCCGGTGGAAGCGAACGTTTTCTATTTATGATGAATCGGACGCGCAAAGCCGGATTAAACAAATTGTTACCAAAACTCTAAATTTGGATGACAAAAAATTTGATCCGCGTTCTGTCCGTTATGCGATTAGTAATGCCAAAAACCAGGGATTGAACCCGCAAGAACTTGAGCGAGAACAGCCGAATATGCGCGGGCGGGTCATTGCTAACGCTTACAGCCTTTATCAAGACGCGCTTGCCGCTAATAACGCCCTTGATTTTGATGATTTGATTCGGTTGCCGGTGCAGCTATTTAATCAAAATGAGACGGTATTGGGTTACTGGCATCAAAAGTTTTGCCACATTTTAGTCGATGAATATCAAGACACGAACCGAGTTCAGTATGATTTAATTCGGTTGCTGGTAACGAACAACGAAAGCCCCAAAACCTTTAATAACTGGCAAAATCGCTCAGTTTTTGTCGTTGGGGATGTGGATCAGGCAATTTATTCGTTCCGCATGGCAGATTTCAAAATTTTGCTGGATTTTCAGCAAGACTTTGGCGACGGGTTGCCAGATGATGACACGCGCACGATGGTGAAACTAGAGGAAAATTACCGCTCTAGAGATAATATTCTGCACGCGGCGAATCACCTGATTGAAAAGAATACCCAGCGGATTGATAAAGTGCTGCGTCCGACGCGTGGGGAAGGTGAACCGATTTATTTGCATCGTGCCGGTAATGAAATTGAAGAAGCTGAATTTGTTGTGGGCGAAATTAGAAAATTGGTTCGCAAGCACCCTGAACTGAAATGGGGAGATTTTGCTATTTTATATCGCACAAATCCTCAGTCGCGGGTATTTGAAGACTCACTGGTAGAATGGAATATCCCTTACAATTTGGTTGGAGGGTTAAAGTTTTACGACCGCAAAGAAGTTAAAGATGTGGTTGCCTATTTGCGATTTATTGTGAACCCAGCCGATACGCTGAGTTTGGAGAGAATTATCAACACACCCCGCCGAGGAATTGGAAAAGCCACCTTAGATCGGCTACAAAATGCGGCCCAACAATTAACGATCCCATTGTGGGAAATTCTTACAGATGCAGAATCGGTGAATACTTTAGCAGGACGGACTGCAAAGCCCATTCTTCAGTTTGTGGAAATGATGTGCGGGTGGCAGGCAAAAGCGCAAGTTGAGGAAGGAAGTAAACCCACCAGTCCGTCGGAAATTGTGCAAGGTATTTTAGAAGATTCTGGTTACGTTCAAGATTTGAAAGAGCAAGGCAAGGAAGGTGAAGATCGCTTAGCCAACGTGTTGCAACTTTATAACAAAGTGTTGGACTTTGAAGAAGAAAATCCCGACGCCACCCTAGAAGATTTTCTGGCAAATGCAGCGCTGAGTTCTGACATGGATAATATGAAAGAAGAAGAATCTCGCGTTTCAGTGATGACGCTGCACGCTGCTAAAGGCTTAGAATTTCCGGTGGTTTTTTTAGTAGGAATGGAACAAGGTTTATTACCTCATTTCCGCAGCTTAGATGATCCGGCTTCTTTAGAAGAGGAACGCCGGCTGTGTTATGTAGGCATTACTCGCGCACAGGAACGGCTGTTTCTGACTCATGCCAGTGAACGGCGTACTTGGGGAAACCGGGAGCCGGCGATTCCTTCGTTATTTCTCTCAGAATTACCTAAAGAGTTTCTGAGTGGAAGTAAAGCAAAAAGTATGAGTGCGGGGATGCAGAAGACTAAAGGGGCGGGGGAGAAATTTACGCTCAAAAATGCTGCTAAAATCCTAGATTGGAAAGTGGGTGATCGCGTGGTTGATGGGCGACATGGGGTTGGGAAAGTGACTCATCTTTTGGGATCGGGGGAGAAAAGAACCTTAGGGATTAAGTTTTCCGGTGGTAATTTGATGATTATCGATCCGAAGACTGCGCCGCTGCAACGTTTGGAATAAAGGATAATTTCACCGGCACAATTCACCCAAATTTGAGAAGGCGATAAATGCTCACCTTCGTTACGGGTGCTTTCCCCAAAGCACCCACAAAAAAAATGGTTGCATTTAAGTGCTGCAACCATCGAAGTGTGTCAATCAAGGTAACTATTAATGTTATAGCTATCTGATTGCCGGCACTTCCTTCTGTTAGGTCATCCAGTTGGGTGATTTTAAATGACTTCAAAATATGTAATCGGAATTTGCTGAGTGAATGCTTTATTGAGTTAGCCCGCGCATTGCTAATAATGCTGTGCCATAAGCTGCTTCAGTATGTGCCGGCACCCCCACCGGCACCTTTAATAAACGTTCGCGAATTGCACTCCAAACCGGGTTTTTAGCACCGCCACCGGCAGTATAAACGCGCGTTAATTTAGTCGCACCCAACTCTTGCAAAAGTTGATAGGCTTGCGCTTCAATTCGGGCAATACTTTCTAATAAACCCTGCAAGAATTCTACTGGATTATCCGGGCGCGGTTCCAATCGTGGGGGCAAATTGGGATCGTTAATCGGGAAGCGATCACCGGCTTTGGTCAAAGGATAGTAATCAAGCGGACTTTCTTGCTGAGGATCAATCTGCCGGCTGAGACTTTCTAACTCGGTATCGGTGAAAAATTGCCGCAGCACTGCGCCGCCGGTGTTGGAAGCGCCGCCAACTAGCCACAGATCCTCTAGCCGGTGACTGTAAATACCATAGCGAGCATCATCGATGCGAGTTTGGCTGAGCAGCTTGATCACCAGGGTGGAACCGAGGGACGTTACCGCTTCTCCGGGGGATTGCACACCGCTTGCGAGAAATGCGGCTATGCTGTCCGTGGTGCCGGCGCATACCTGGCAATCTGCCGGCAAGCCAAACCGCTCGGCAATTTCTGCGGTGATTTCCCCCACCGGCATCCCTGGCTTGACAATTTCTGGTAAATGTGGTAGTGATTTAATATCTAATAACCAGTTGGGATAGCACAAACGCTCAGGGTCATAACCCAGCTTCAGGGCGTTGTGATAGTCACTGATACCAAGCCGGCCATGTAATAAAAAGGCTAACCAATCGGCCTGATGCAGGAAATAATGCTTTTGCAGTGGCAAGTTTGCGTTTTGCTTGAACCACAGAAGTTTAGCCAAACTGGAAGTGGCGCTAATTACCGGATGATTTGCGGGGGCAATGGCTTTTAACTCCTGCATCACCGCGACTCCCCGCCCATCGTTGTAGAGAAGCGGTTCAGCAATCACTTTGCCACCGGCATCGCAGAGCAAAACGGTGGAAGAGGTGCCATTAATCGCAATTGCCCTAAGATCGCGGCAGATTTCCTGGGGAATTTGGGAAATTAAGGTAAATAACGCCGTTTGCCAGAGATCCGGCAAATGATTTTGTAAATCGCTGGTGCCATCAAAAGGATATTGCGCCTCGGCGTGAAGGGTGCCGGCAGCATCAATTGCAGTTGCCCGTGCGCCGGTGGTGCCGAAATCTATACCGAGATAGAAGTTCATCGCTGTGTTTTTTGACAGATTAAGGTTAATAATGGGAGCCGGCACCACTTTTGCCGATAATCTCACAAAGACCGTAACGGTTGATTAATCTTCGATAAACATTTATGGGTGCTGCCGTCTCGCTCCACAACGTTCACAAAGTTTATAACAACGTCCCCGTCGTTGACGAACTCTCTTTTACCCTCGAAGCCGGCGAAATGTTCGGTTTGCTTGGCCCAAATGGAGCCGGCAAGTCTACAACGATTCGGATGCTGACTACTCTGACGCGCCCCACGAGTGGACGGATAGAAGTGGCCGGTTATGATGTCACGCGGCAAGCAGCGCAAGTTAAGCAGTCGATTGGCGTTGTGTTGCAACAAATTAGTGTTGACAACGATTTGTCTGTGTGGGAGAACATGGAATTTCACGGGCGGTTGCATCATATTCCCAACCCTAGCCGGCAGAAATTGATTAACCAGTGGCTCGAATATGTGGAACTTGCAGATCGGCGGGATGATCTGGTTAAAACCTTGTCGGGAGGGATGAAGCGCCGGCTGCAAATTGCTAGAGCACTGTTGCATGAACCGAAAATTCTATTTCTCGATGAGCCAACCGTCGGACTCGATCCGCAAACTCGCCGCCGGCTGTGGGAAATTATTCGTGATTTGAACAAGCAGGGAATGACGATGCTGCTAACCACTCACTATATGGATGAGGTAGAGTATTTATGCGATCGCATCGGAATTATGGATGCCGGCAAGCTGATTGAATTGGGCACTTTGGAACAACTGCGGCAGAAACACGGCGAAGGACTGGTGATGAAGCAAATTGGAGATCGCTGGGAATATGTGTTTTTCCCGAACTTGGAACAAGCAAATGCCTATCTTGAGCAGCAAAGCGATAAAACCGGCATGATGGTGCGCCCCTCCAATTTGGAAGATATTTTTGTGGAACTCACAGGACGCCAGTTAGACTAACCAAGCGGCTACCCATTTTAGATTTTCGATTATTCGCTCATCTAAAATTTAAAATCTAAAATCTAAAATCTAAAATCCTCAATGCATCGTTTAGCAACCAAAATAGAAGCCATTCTCTACCTAAAGGGTCAACCCCTTTCCCTTGCAGAAATTCTTGAATATGCCGGTTGTGAGAAAGACGACGCGGAAGACGCTTTGATTGAATTGATGAACGACTACGCGCACCGCGACAGCGCTTTAGAAGTCGTTGAGACGCCGGCTGGATATTGCTTGCAACTGCGAGACAGCTTCCAAGAGTTAGTACAAACAATTATTCCCTTAGATTTAGGGTTGGGCGCACTGCGGACTTTGGCGGTGATCGCTCTAAAAGCGCCGATTACGCAAACTGAATTAGTAGAACTGCGGGGTTCTGGCGCTTATCAGCACGTTCAAGAACTTTTGGAACTGGGTTTTGTTCGCAGACGCCGGCAAACCGATGGCCGGTCTTATTGGTTGCAGATAACCGATAAGTTTCATCAATATTTCCAAGTTGATCAATTGCCGCAGCAGCTAGAACTGAAATTCCCCCTCAGCGAAGAGGAAAACTTGGAAGAAGAATAAAACATCTATCTTTAGCATTAACTGACGCTGGAATTTTTCATCCACAACAGCGGAGTACGTCTAGCTTGCAGAGGCGTCATTTTATCAGAATGGTCTAGAGTAGATAATAAGAAAGGCAGACATTTAGAGGCCACATGGTGTTTAACCCTGACTTTAACGAATCCGACACTGACGACAGCGAAACGAACCCGCTGCTGAAATATCTCCAGCACCAACCCCCTGAGGTTTTGGCCCGTGTGGCCAAGTCCGCCAGTCCCGAAATTAAGCAAATCATTTCTCAAAACGTCAAAGGACTCGTGGGACTGCTTCCCTCCGATCATTTTGATGTTCATATCACCACCAACCGCGAAAACTTAGCAGGGTTGCTGGCTTCCGCCATGATGACCGGCTATTTTCTGCGGCAGATGGAACAGCGAATGCAACTAGATGAAAGTCTAGACGATTGTGTCTCCCTGCGTCGCGATTCCTCTGCCGGTGGAGAATCCGAGTGCGATTAACGTTTAGCGTCCAGCGGTTCACTGCCAGTGAGCCGGCGCAGACTGTTCGCGTTCGGCAACTTATTCTAGCTGTTTGAGGGGAAAGGCTTCGGGCCGCACTTCAATCCGCTGGATCTTCCCGTTGCGGTTAATTTCCAAATTGAGTTCGCTACCAACGCCACTTGCTTCGACGCGATCTTGTACTTCTTCTGTCGTCTCAATGGCAGCGCCGTCGATCTTTTGGATAATATCTCCCTCGCGCAAACCGGCTTTCTGTGCCGGCGAGTCATTCAAAACGCCTAAAATCAACACACCTTTGTCCTGGGTAATTTTGAAGTTCCCTTTTGCTTGCTGATTGATTTCTTCTTGCCGCGCGGGGGTGAGCTGTACCATTTTAATGCCCAAAAAGGGATGTTCAGCACGGCCTTTGGTGGCTAAGTCTGTAGCAATGCGTTTGGCGGTTTCAATAGGGATCGAGAAACCTAAACCTTGAGCGTTCGCCCGAATCGCAGTATTGATGCCAATCACTTCCCCTTGGTCGTTTAACAAAGGGCCACCTGAATTTCCGGGGTTGATGGCAGCATCGGTTTGAATGAAGCGAACGCGTTTATCAGGAATTCCTACCTGAGAACTAGAGCGATCGGTGGCGCTGATAATGCCAACGGTAACCGTATTGTCTAAGCCTAGGGGGTTGCCAATGGCAATGGCCCACTGTCCGGGAACGAGGGATTCAGATTTGCCGAGTTGGACTGTGGGTAAATCCTTGGCGTCAATTTTCACCACAGCGACATCTGTGAGGGGATCGATGCCTAATACTTTGCCTTTAAATGTGCGGCCATCTTTGAGTGTGACATCCACAACATCTGCGCCGGCAACAACGTGGGCATTGGTGAGCATCTCTCCGTCGCTGCTGGTAATGAATCCTGAACCCGTACCGCGCTCAAACCGTTCTTCAGGAATTGGGGTATCTTCACCGAAAAACTGCCGGAACAGGGGATTATCTAAAGCTTGGGGAATTTGTGAGGCAACTTTACGGGCTGAGTCGATCCGCACGACTGCCGGCCCGACTTTTTGGGCAACTTCGGCTACAAAGTTAGGGTTTCCTCGCGCAATTAATGCGGATTTGGATGCCGGCAATGGCGCTCGTGCCGGTGTTCGCAGCACTACGGGCAACGTTTGCGGGCTGTTGGCGTTTTTCTGAGCTTCCAGATAGCGACTGCCTAAAAATCCCGCACCGCCGCCTATGGCTAGCAAACTGACATAAACGCTCAACTGCTTTAAGAATGAAGTCATAGATTTTCCCTATCTGACGGCGATACAGGACATAACTCTACTTTAGTCAAATATTCGGCAATTCGGGCTGCAACGACCTCGTTCTTCAACAACTAATAACAAACCGCAATTTTATCTGTCCTACTGCCTTTATTTCCCAGATTTTCGCTGCCGGTGAAATCTATCTCATATCAGACGCGGGAATTTAAGCTTTAGGCTTTAGGTTTTAGGTCATTCAGATTCAAATAACATTTTATCTTGAATTTGTCAATGAAAAAAGAGAATTGTTTTTCCAATCGGCCCGTGCTGTTGAAAAAAGCAAATCCGCTTCTTTTCCTGCTCAGCTCGCCTGAATACTGTCTTTTTCTGCGTGCTAACTTTTTGAGGTGAAGCATTGCATTTTGGATTGTTTGAGCCATTTATTCTTGATTGATTGAACCGGCCTCTTCGTCCAACGCTTGCCAATTAGTAAATTTTATTTTTCTAGCTTTTTTGTATATTATAATTCTTTTTTTAGCTGCATTCTGGGACGTTTCATGGCTAGGAGAATGCCATTCTTATACCTTTTAAACGGGGAAGTGAGGGGGAGGACTTCGCGTTACTGAATTGCTTGCCGGCGACGCAAATTTTGGCATTTTGCTGCTACTTGGCTCATATCATCCTGACTTTACGAGTTTTTATGAGTAAAAAATAGTGTTCCTACATCCTTTGTCCAAAAAAACTCAATTTTTGCAAAGGCCGGTTTTGCAACAATCGCTGCTAATGCATCTAGAGGGTCTTGGACGCTTTTTTTCGTCTATCCAGCAATCAGTCAACCTTTAATTTGCTGGAAATCGCTTTTGCAAAAGTTCGCTGCTAAGCCGCTCAATCATCTTCAGTTAGTGCTGATTGCGCTTCTCATCTGTCGCAGCGCGAATTCGTGTTGACCCCCACTGTCAAAATTTCTAAGTTATGCTATAAAAAACTCAGATTCAGATTTTTTTCATGAGGGTGCGTGTCCTGCAGAAGCAGCCTTAGCAATTCAAAGTTTTGATTTTTCTACCCTTGGTTTCATACAGGACATTTTTTCCAGCCGGCAGGGTAGAGACGCTGAATCACATTTGATGAAGTTGGAATTTTATTTTTCAAGTCTTTTTTCATGTTTTTTAACTCAAAGGAGTTTAATTTTTTTCAAAATTTTGCCGAATTGAAATTTAGCAAAAAGCCGCACTGCTGTTGAAACAATAAATTTTTAAGGGTTGCAATTTAGAGTTTGCAGTTGCTGCTCAACGCTATTATAGGCAATGAATTTAAGCCGCTTCCGCCATCATAATTCACTGATTTGCTACGGTTAGGTTTAAATCTTTCAAAATATGACGTGTCAGTAAGGATTGAGTTGAACTGTGATTTACATCAGCCCTAAATTGACTCAAATAAGCCATGCCGGCGAAATATTGCTCAGCAGTTATGATCCCAGCTTAGTTGCCTTGCCGGTTAATCCTGTATTGCTAGGGTGGGCAGTTTGCATCACGGTCTTAATAATTTTAGTTGTGACTCTCGTAACGTCCCAGCTTAATCGGCATCTGTCAACTCAGCAACAAGCACTGTCTCTGCTGGAGACATTTGTGAATGAAATGCAAGTTGGGGTTTTACTCCTCAGTCCACAGTTAGAGGTGAAATTCGCTAATTTAGCGGCAGCAGAGTTACTGGGTTTAAGCCAAAGTGAATTACTCAGCCAGATCCCTTTTGATAGCGACTGGCAAGTGTTTCAGCAAGACGGCACCCCGTTTGCCAGCAAGTTCCAACCTGTACGGCAAGCAGTGATCACGAAAGTGCCGGTGCGGAATGTTGTTCTCGGCATCCAGAGAAGTAAAGCGTTAAAACAGGAGTGTGAAAAGCAAGAAGCTGCTGCCGGTTTTAAGGCAGCATTTTCGACTGCTGACGCTTCAATTATTTGGTTGCAAGTGAATGCGAATCCTCTGCTTGCAGCTAATGGCGAAGTTGAGCAGGTGATTTGCAGCTTTAGTGATATTAGCGAATGTCTGCATAGCGAAGCTGAATTGCAGCAAACTCAAATCTTTCTGAATTCTGTGATAGATAATTTGCCGGTTTGCGTGTTAATTAAAGAAGCTGAATCTTTGCGGTTCACCGGCTGGAACCAAGCGAGTGAAAAACTATTTGGTTATTCTAAAGCTGAAGCAATCGGTAAAAATGATTATGATTTCTTTCCCAAAGAGCAAGCTGATTTCTTTACCTCAAAAGATCAAGAAGTATTAGCCAAGGGTCAACTTGTAGACATAGCCGCTGAGCCGGTTCATACTCCGCATCAAGGGGTAAGGCTATTGCATACTAAAAAAGTTCCCATCCTCGATGATGCCGGCACCCCTCAATATCTTTTAGCAATTTGTGAAGATATTACTGAGCGCAAGCAAGCGGAAAATGACCTTCTCAAGCAGCATCAAAGAGCGCAATTGTTAGCGGAAATTACACTTAAAATACGCCAATCTCTTCAACTAGAAGAAATTCTTCAAACCACGGTTACAGAAGTGCTAAATCTACTGGAAACGGATCGGGTTTTAATTTACCGACTTTTACCCGATAACTCCGGAACAGTGGTTACAGAAGCCGTGCGTCCGGGGTTTCCAGCGATTTTAGGACAGAATATCTCAGACCCTTGTTTTGGGGAAAAGTATTTACATTTATATGCTGCCGGTCGGGTGAGAGCGATTGCTGATTTGGAAAACTCGGATTTGCTACAATGCCATATTGATTTGCTACAAAGAATTGAAGTCAAAGCTAATTTAGTAGTTCCCATTTTGGTTAATGAAGAATTAAAAATCAAGAATGAAGAAAAGGTCGTTAATCCTAATGGTGCGAGACTTAATTCTCAGTTGTGGGGATTGCTAATTGCTCATCAATGCGGGGATACGCGGCAATGGACGAGCTTTGAAATTGAACTGTTGCAACAACTAGCAGATCAGGTGAGTATTGCTTTGTTTCAAGCTCAAATCCGAGAGCAAGAAAATCGGCAGCGCCAGCAGCTAGCTAAGCAAAACTTAGCTTTAGAACAAGCGCTTAAAAATCTCCAGCAAGCGCAAACTCAACTGGTGCAAAGTGAAAAAATGGTGAGTTTGGGGCAAATGGTGGCTGGGGTGGCTCACGAAATTAATAATCCAGTTAATTTTATCTATGCGAATGTCAGCCCAGCGCGAGATCATGTGAAAAACTTGCTGTATTTGCTGGAACTTTATGCTAAAAATTATCCCAAGCCGGTTGCTGAAATTTCGGAAGCCGCAGAGGAAATTGAGTTAGAGTTTTTGCAGGAAGATTTACCGAAAATTTTATCTTCGATGCACGTCGGGGCGGATCGGATTCGTCAAATTGTTCTAAGCTTGCGAAACTTCTCCCGTCTAGATCAATCGGAGAAAAAGCGGGTTGATCTGCATGAGGGAATTGATAGCACGCTGCTGATTTTGCAACATCGTTTGAAAGCAACGCCAGAACACCCTAGCATTCAGATTGTTAAAGATTATGGGGTTTTGCCGCCGGTGGAGTGCTATGCAGGGCAGTTAAACCAAGTGTTTATGAATATTTGCAGCAATTGTTTAGATGCCCTAGAAAATCAGCCGGCACCCCGTGTGATTACGATCCGCACTAAGCTGATTGAAAGTGCAGCATGGATTGCGAAAAAAGAAGACAAAAATTCAATGTTGGATTCTCAATATTTTGTCCGCGTTAGTATTGCGGATAACGGCCCAGGTATGACAGAGGAAATCCGCAGCCGGTTATTTGATCCGTTTTTTACGACAAAACCCCCAGGAAAAGGAACAGGTTTAGGGCTGTCAATTAGCTATCAAATTATTGTAGAAAAACACAGTGGTCAGTTGACGTGTGTTTCGGAACCGGATCGCGGTGCAGAGTTTATTATTGAAGTGCCGGTTAAGCTGCCGGCGTGGAAGAAGGGCTAACTAAGTTTTAATAACTGAATCGCATCAAGTGGACTGAAACGAGAATCGAGGCAATTGTTTCTAACAGCAATCCGTTTAAAAATAATGCCGGCAGCCACAACACCACCGGCACTCAAAATACAAGTTTCAAACCGGCTTTCAAACTGGAAGCGCTTGAGCTTGCCTCCTCAAAGTCACACCCAACTCGCCACCCACTCGCATCAACTGCGACGCAAGCACCTCAACATAGTCATCGCTGTTGTAGTGCTTCAAAGCATATTCATAGCCGCGCTTGGCTTGTGCTTTAGCTTCTTGAGGATTTTGCAACAAATTCACAATCGCTTGGCGCATTGCCCCAGCATCCCCTGGATTCACAACACTGGCAATTCCTGGAGACGCGACATAATCACTCAATCCTTGAGTGCGAGTGACCACCACTGGGCGGCGGCAAGCCATTGCCTCCATCATCGAAGTCACTCCAGCACAAAACTTGTTATCAATCACGCTAACCACAACCACATCTGCATTGCGGTAAAGTTGCAATAAATCAGGCCATTCGTAGAAGCAATTCGACATATTAATCGGCATCGTTTCCGGGAACGCCTGTGCCAACGACTGCACATCTTGAGAAAAACCGGCAATCTTTACATCAACATCCAAATCACAAGTAGCAGCGGCAACAGTCCGGTAGTCTCGCTTTTCTAAACCGACCCCCACAACCGTTGGTTTCTGCTTGTCTGGTGAGGCAGAACCGGGCGTGAAAAACTGCATATCTGTTTGGTCGCCCAGCATACACAGCCGGTCTTGCGGCAGTTTCAGGAAGCGGCGCAGAAAATCGGATTGAAGGCCGGCGTTGGTTACAAACAAATCAACTCGATCCGCCACGCCAAATAACTTCAATGAAGCGCGACCTCTTGGCCGGTCTAAATTGTGGGCAAACATAACAATTTTTGGCCGGCTTGCTTTTGCGCCGCAAAGTGTAGCTATCGGCACCCCAATATCTTCGCCGGTGCAGAACACCACATCCTCACTGCCTAGCTGCGAAGACAACGCCCGCGCCATCGCCCAGTGTTCAGGCTGGCCTGCTATTTTAGCCCGCAGCTTGTCTAAAGGCAACACCGGCTCTGACCCCGGTTCATGCACCGTTGCCCCCAATCGCTGGCTTAAGGCCCACATTACGTGTCTGGGGCGTTTTCTCTCTGCAGCATCCCTGCTAATTTCCTCTAGGTTGAGCGGACGTCCTAATGCGATATGGTATTTCACTGCATTCTCCTTGCCGTTTCACCTGTATTTGGATATAAAGCAATTCTGGAGGCTATTTTTCAATCGAAGCGAAAACAAATAACCACAGGGTTTCAGTCAATTTACTAAACTAAAAATTCTCAAGTTTTAGTCGCAAAGGTTTTTTCCGCTTCAACTGAAAATAGCCAGCGAAATCTTTTACAAAATGCTTTTGGTTAACTCTTCGCCTGGAACTTTTACGCTTTCAAGTTGGGTAGCTGCAGATGCTAAAATTTCCCCAACATCAAAGCGTTACGGATACTTAAATCACAAACCTTTGAAACTACCCCACCTATTTTTATAAGGAAAATTATGTGGAATGTGCGCCCATACTAAACCTTTTTTTCACTTAAAGAAGTATTCATTAACACTTAAGTCGTTAGAATTTACAGAAAGCGTAGCTTGTGCAGTCAAGATTAGGTTTAAAGTTAGGAATTCCTGACAGACCCAAACAAATTTTTCCCTTTAACAACGGCGGCGCAAAAAAAATAAACCCTGTTTCAAAGAATTTCCCTACCGTTGATCGTGCAGCTGGTAATTCCGGCAGGCTTCTGGATCTGAAAAAGCGCAGCAAGCATCCCGCACTTGCGAAGATTTACAGAAACCTGCCGAAAATCAATAAGTTATTTAGGCGCTGTGGCAAGCGTTTGTCGGTAAATTTCCAGCATTTGATCCGCTTTGCGTTCCCAGTCAAAATGCTGCCGGATGCGTTCTTGCCCAGCCAAACCCATTTGTTGCCGTAATTCAGGAGAGCGGGCTAATTTCAGCATCGCCTCAGTGAGTCCCTGGATCAACACTTCCCGCGAAGCCGGCTCAACTAAAATTCCGCAAGTAGCATCCAAATAATCAGTCGGTCCACCCCATTTCGTGGCAATTGCCGGCAACCCCATTGCCATTGCTTCGAGAACAACTGCCCCCCCAGACTCATACAAACTGGGAAGAACCAGTGCGTCAGCTTGCTGCAATTTAACCGCACACTTATCTTGAGAAAGCCAGCCGACGAATATAACATTACCCTGTAGTTCTAACCGAGCGGCTTGAGCTTCTAGTGCGGCACGTTCTGCCCCATTGCCGATAATTTCTAAAACGGCACCTGTTTCATCGGCAACCGGCTTGAACGCCTCCAGCAGCAAATCTACCGCTTTCCAGTCCACCAGCCGGCCTACAAACACAAAACGAACGGTTGGTTTCGGCTGCTTCGCCGCTAAATCTGTCGAATTCCACACCGACAAATCAACGCCGTTTTCTACCAATTCAATGACTTTACCGCCTACCCCAGCCGGCAGCGCTTGTCTTGTCCGCTCATTAGCAACCAACAGCGTCTCTGCTTTGAGTTTCCCAGGCAGCAGACGATTAAACAAATTGGAAAACCGGCGTCCTTGGTTCACCATCACGGTTGCCAATCGGCCTTGATAATCGGGGAAAGCCGGCGGATATTCCATTCCCCCATTCATCGGGCCAATCACAACTGGCGCACCGACAGAAAACATGAGAGAAGGCACTTTCGGTGAGACAGGGATCGGTTCATGAACAATATCGATATTGTGTTCACGCACCAGCCGGCACACCATGCGGCGCTGCATCACCTGAGTCAGGAGGTGCATGAGCGCGCCGGTGCTTAATTCCGCCACCCGTTGCGGTAAACGCCGGCCCCACTGCCACAGCAGCTGGTGTAGCCAAGTATCCGGGATAAAGTGTAGCCGGTCACCCTCATGCGGGAAAAGCTTACCAAGTTCTGCCTGAGTACGGGCATGAACTACCAGCCATGTCTCAATATTTCGCGAACGAAATAACCGGAAATAGTGCAGGGGCAGAAACGCCTCCCCACCGAATTTAGCAGAGGCGTGTTCAGCAACAATTAAAACTCGCATATCTGAGATTTCCATTGTTTTTCCTTATCAAGCGTCTGCAATTACCGCGCCTTGGTGAGGGAACGAGAGCGGACATTTTCACCCTCGTTCCCACCGGCTTAACCCACCCTAGGCAAAGAACTCATCCACAGGCAGGTATATGCCTTTGTAGATGATGGTTTCCCGGTCTTTAACCGGCGACCAACCAAGGCGGCGCTCAGCCTTAGAAGCGTCGAACCGGGCAGCACAACTGCGACCTTCACATTCGGCGTAGCTAGGAAGTGCGACGTTCGGATCGCGTCCAACGCTCTTGATCGCCCACTTCGCAACTGCTTCCGTGTAAGCACGCCAACCTGGGGTTGGTACGCGGCGCAACTTAATGCCGGCGCGATTTTCCAACTCGTCGAGATACTCGTTCGCCGTGATACAAGGGGCGCTACAGAGGTTAAACGACTCTCCGTCAATATTGGGCAAATCAATCGCCCGCGCCATTGCATCGGCAACATCGTCAACGAGGACGATCGGCAGCCGGTTGTTGCCACTACCATAGAGGGCGGCCACCGAGTTGTAAGGCCAAGCCGCAACGCCCCAATGGTAAGGACTACCACCGGCACCGAGGACAATACCAGGACGGAAGATCACCACCGGCAGTCGCTGTTCCCGGTGAAGTTCCAGTAGCACGCGCTCATTTTCTACCTTTGAGCGCGGGTATGGGGAGGAACGCATCACGCCCTCATGGGGTTTGGTTTCCTCAGTAATCGTCGAGGCGTTCTCGCCGGCATAGTAGATCGCAATTGACGAGGCGTAGAACAAGCGCTCAACCCCGTGTTTGATGCAGAGTTCTCCTAGCTTGCGCGTCGGTTCTACATCATATTTCAGGTATTCTTCCCAGGTTTTCCCGTAGCCGCGCCCCAAGTGGTAAACATACCGGATGCCTTCCAGGGCGGCTTCCAGCGCTTCAGGGTCGGTGAAATCACCCTTTGCGATATCGACTTGAAGTTTAAGTAATTCCGGCGGGCAGTCCCTAGGGTTGCGGCTGAGGACGCGAACCCCGCGCCCGTCCGCCCGTAGCCGCCGCACCAGCGCCCTGCCGATGAAGCCGGTGCCGCCAATCACCAGGACTGTGGGTTTCTGAACCGGCGGTTCCACTGCTTCAACCGGCGCGGACGCTGTTTTTTGAGGTTCTGGGAGATTGGCTTCCCGTGCTACCCACTCGGCCACTGCCACTGCTGCCTCGCCTATTGATGCTTCAACGCGTTCGTCGAGGACGGAACCGCGTCCGTTGTAGAAGCTTTCCACTGTCCGGGCAATGCTGTAAGGAAATGGCCCTTCCGCCTTAGATAGGCGCATCTTCGAGAGCACGAAGTTAGAGAGGGTGCCGCTTGCCTGCAATACCGAGTCGCGGGCGCTGCCAACGACATTGGCGTAGCGATCCACATCTAGTAGGTAGGGGGTGTGTTCGTTGCAGACGTAGGTGTTGTTCTCGAAGTCTACCCTTGCGACGCCATTTGTCCCGCGAATGTGGATATAGTGTTCGGGATATCCATCAATAAAAGAAAACCGGATGCGAATGCTGGTGTTGTCTTTCCACCCTCGGATCTCCCAGCGCCGGTAAAATTCTAGTCCGCGCGGCAGTTCTACTTTGTCGTGGACATCAACGGAAAGCGAGTCGGGGGAACCGATCAGGTGGACGAGGTGAACGAAGGAGTGGGGGGCGACCTCGAATAAGATATTTTTTGGTGAGGCTAGCATCCATGCCCCGAACGGCCCGCCTTTGAGCTGTCCAAGTTCTTTGTTCCAGACGATATCAATTTGATCGAGCCGGCCTAAACGACCACTCCGCAAGTCGGTTAGCAGTTTTTCATAGGCGGGGAAATAGAGAAAGTTGTGGCTGACGCCGAGTGAGCGACCTTGATCGCTTGCCAGCTGACGCAGCTTTTGGCAGTAGTCAACGGTATGGCACAGGGGCTTTTCAATAAAGGCGTCAACGCCGGCTTCTAGAATCTGAGAGCCGGTGACAAAATGGACATGGGGCGGTGTCAGGACGTGAACCACATCCAACTTCTCGGTTGAGAGCATTTCACCCAAGTCTGAGTAGACGTTTGGCACGCCTTTAGCTGCCGCGAAGCGCTCTGCCAGTCCCCGGTTTAAGTCGCAAATTGCCCGCACATCTACGTTGGGCAGTTGGCGCAGTGCGTTGAGGTGGTAGTCAGAAATGTAGCCGGCACCGAGGAGGGCCACGGCTACGGGATTGTTATTTCCGTTGCTAGTCGCCATTGGCTTATCTCCCGCTTGGTTGGATCGTATTTGTCACAGGTGTTCGAGGCCCCTTATATTCAATAATTTCATGTTGTTTGTTGCCCCAGCGATCTAGGAAGTATTTAGCGACTCCGAACGCGCCGGGAATTGCTGAGAATCCGCAGGATAAACCCCACGCCACACTCTCAGACCAAGAATATCCCTGCTGCCGCGTCTTTTTGATCACTTGCAATGCTGACAGTGGGTAACGTGCCAAGAGAATCAGGGAAAGTGCGTGGGTGGGAAGTGCGAAAGCCAGTGCGGCAAAGGGTATGATCGCTCCCCAAAGCCAGGTGCGCCGAATTTCTTTGACAAATTTGCGCTCTGGGCCGGCTCCATGCATCTGGGAAACCTGGGCGTAGGCGTACCCACAGCGCTTCGCCCGTTGCCACCACTGGGACAGACGGTGCATATCTGCGTCGTGCACCGTGCTATCCCGGTCAAGGCGCAGAATCTTGCCGCCCGCCTCGCGCAGGCGTACGCTGAGTTCATCATCTTCAGCGGCGATCACATTGTTATCGTAGCCTCCGACTGCTGCGAGTGCGGCTGCGCGGATCGCGACATCTCCCCCAAAGCTGCCGGTTTCACCGACCCCGCCCATGCGCCACTCTACGTCACAGATTTGGTTATAGAGACTGCGCTCTGGGTAGCGTTCGCGCCGCCAGCCACAGATAGCCACGGCCTCCGGGTTGGCGTCTAGCGCTTCGGTCGCTGCTTCGATCCAGCCGGCCACCACTTCGCAATCTCCGTCGAAGAAGTGGACATATTCTACTTCAGGATGCAAGGCTTGCAGCCGCTCAAAGCCGGCGTTTCGAGCGCGGGCAGCGGTGAATGGCAGCGACATATCTAAATCGACAACATCCACCCCGCGATTGCGAGCGGCTTCACAACTTCCATCGGTGGAGCCGGAGTCAACGTAAACGATCGCTACGCCTTCGGGAAGTTGCCCTTTCAGTGAATTAAGGCAACGAACCAGTCGTTCTCCTTCATTTCTTCCAATGGTGACTACACCGATGCGGCTCATGTCTTTTAATCAAGTATTTTTATTAGTCTAGATGTCAAGATTTTACGATATTTCTTTTTAAATAGCAAGTAAAATAATGATTTCTCCAAATAAAAAATGCCGTCTGTCACGAGATCATGGAGAAGTTCGCAAGCTTTATTTAAAAAGCTTTTATCTAAAGTTGATATTGGGAATCTATTTCTATTTTTTGCTCTCCAATGGATACGAGCAGGTTTCAAGTTTAAACTTGTTGACCCACTGAATAAGTTGACTCATCAGATCCTTTATAAGCTTTCACCCAATAATAATAATTGGTTGCCGGCTTGGCTGCCTTATCGGTAAAAGTAGTCGTCTGCGCCGGCACGGTTGCAATGCTGGTGGCATTACTTGGATTGTTAACAGTATGGCGATAAACTTGATAAGACGTTGCCGCTTCTACGCCCTGCCAATTGATCTCCACTGAATTATCTGAACGCGTCACCGTTACACCTGTTGGAGTCAGCTCTAACTGCTCGTTCAGTTTCAAAAGCGCCCGATATTTGTGAGCTTCCTCAAGGGGTTGGTTCAAATATTCCAACGCCCCCCAAGAACCATACTTGCCAAAGCCACCCACATAATTAAATTGACTAACCGTTTTAAATCCCCAAGCGTTCATCCGACCGAAATATAAAAGATACAGTTCGTATATCCGAGGATCTCGGTTCACTTTAACAAACACATCTGCCCGTTTAGAATCTTGAGGAGCCGCAAAATGTTGTCCGGATTCGTAGGCGAGAATATCTAAACCGCGAGACTTGGCTATCGATACATTTTCTAGCACTCGGTTATATCTTTCGTTGTCGTCTTTTTTGAAGTAATTTTCTGCAATCTCAATGACGCTATCAACGGTCAAACTTGACAATTTTTCTAAATCTTCCTTGGGAATTCCCCAGTAAGGGGCGATTGCTAAAGCATCCGGCTGTAGTTTGCCGGCATTAACCTTCGGATTATCAAGCGCCGCTAAAAGTTTTTCATTATAATCTGGGGCCCCATTCCAACCGGGAATCACTTCCACTAATCTTTCATCCGATCCGAAAACTTCCCGAAATATTTGGAAAATTTCTAGGGATCTTTTAACCGTTAAATCAATTCTTGCTAGCTTTTCACTAATTTCTTTATTTCCTTGCTTATTGAGCGTTTCTCCCAATCCTTGAGCGACGCCTGCTTCGGTAACATAGCGAAATTGCGGAAACCGGCCATTCCAAATTTCATTTGAATATTCTAAATATATCTTCCGGTTGGGAGCGAGACGTTCTTTTAGTAATTCGGCAGCATTTCTAATATATTCATCACTAATTGCATAGCCGGTGCTCCACCACAAATCCGCGCCGACTTCATTGCATAACTCAGCCATATATTCTAAAGGCCATCCCTCGCCCCATCCGCCTTTTCCGCCATCGGGGTAGCGAACTTCATTGGGTTGAATTCTATCCGCCCAAGCAACGATTTTTTGAGGTAGGGCATTGGCAAAAACAGGTTTAGTTGCGTTGCCAAAAAATCTTAAAGGCGAAAATTCTTTTAACCTTTCAACATAGAGGGGATTAAACGGTGCTTGGGTTAAATCGTCATTTTCATATCCCGGCAAAATCACTTGAATATTTCTCACCGGATCGGAAGCGTTTGACTCCATCAGATCCAGCGCAATTCCCCTTTTAGGCGTGACATTAAACTCAGCGGTTGTTGTTCCCCCTCTCCCTTCGACTTCTAATTCTCCATCCTGACTGATCACAATTTTTCCAGTTCCCTCAAACTTGAGGGTGTAGATTCCAGCCGGATAATTGCTGTTATCGGCTTGCATCACTGTTCTCACTCTTAACGGCATTGGCTTGCCGGTTTCTGGATCGTTATATCCCTCAAGAGTGTAGGGAACTTCTTTGGGATAGCCGTCCTCATCTAACCAATTGTTTTTAAGCTTTTCAAAATAGGCGTCATTTTCCTTATTTCGCTGAATCCCGCCGCGTCCCCAATCTCCAGCTTTGAGATTAGCATCGACCACATACCAAGGCCGAGATTGTTTGAATAGATTCTTAAACGGAATCGCCGGCGTCCAGTCGCTTAGGGAAGAAACCTGTATCCCCACCGACATATTCGTTTCTGCTGCGGGTGTAGAACTCACAACAGACAAAGCTAGCGGGTTAAGTCCGTGAATGCCATTCATGTTGAGGACGAGTGCAGCGATGAAGGCCAAAATAAAGCCCGTGATAGCCGTGACAACCGGGTTCTTTCTCAGAACTCTTAATCTATTGAAATGAAAGCGCTTTTTGCTGCCGGCATTCCCTATACTCAATTGTTCCCACAAGTTACTAAATTTGTGCTGCTGTTGGTTGTTTTTCATCTCAAATCCTTGGAAAACTTGGGGGTTGATAATGGAGGGAAGCCCCCTGCCGGCTACATTTTTCCCAACTCTGATTTTAACTTGTCGGGTAAAAATTGGCTGGCATCAGGGGGTTTATCCTGTCACCGTCTCACTTTTTTTCTCCTCCAAAGTTACGCCCTCTGGGTTAGCGGTAACTCCCATCAGATCGAGATATTTTCGAGCGGCATTTTCAAACGTGAATTGATTCAGCCAATCTGAACCGGCTGATTTAGATTGACCAGAGAGAACCTTTACAATTGCGGCTGCCATCGCCTCGCTGTCTCCCACCGGCACGAGTTCGCCGTACTTTCCATGATCTAAAATTTCAGCCGGCCCACTCTGACAATTTGTAGAAACCACCGGAGTGTTCACCGCTAAAGCTTCGACCACGACATTGCCAAAACCCTCCCAAGCTGAAGACAAAGCAAAAACGCTTGCTTTTGCCATATAAGCATAGGGATTTTTAACAAAACCGGGCATAGCAACATCATTTTCTAAGTTTAATTCACGCACAAGTTCTTGCAGTCGAGAGCGCTGCGAACCTTGCCCTAAAATCATCAGTCGAGCCGGTTTTACCTGTCGCACTTTTGCAAAAGCGCGAATTAAAGTGAAAAAGTCTTTTTGTTCTTCCAATCTTCCCACGCCCAAAATTACCGGCAACTCTCCAGGAGCAAACCAGGGATGATCGACGGGTTCTTTGGCTCTTGTCAAAAGTGCCGGCGTGATGACTGGATTATAAATCGTTTGAATTCGCTCTGCCGGCAAGCCGGTGATCGTGGTGAGGTCTTCAGCCACTCCCTTAGAAACTGCGACGATGCCATCCGCCATCGGATAAAACAACTTTGCCGCAAGCGGTGCCCAGTACCTCATCTTGTAAGGCGGTGCGTGTTTTGCTTCAACGGAAATCATCGTCCGTTCAGACACCACAACCCGTGTGGAAACTCCAGAAAGGCGCTTGGCGCACAATGCAACTTCGTTGGCGTAGTGATTCGCTGAGAGTAGCGCCACAGGTTGCTCTTGGCGTAGGTAACGGATTAAGTTTGGAAGTCTTGCTGCTACCCGTCGCGCATCTAAATCTACAATTCGGACTTCTGGTGGAAAATCCCACAGCTCGACGGCTCCTGGAAAGTTGAGGACTAAGTCCACCTTCAATCCACGCTCAATAAACTTGCGCGTTAAGTTCTGCATCATTTGCTCAATTCCACCATTGAAGAGGCAATGGAGATAAATGGCAATGTGCGAGGATTTTTCATGCATGATTAGCCAGTCCCACTTTAATCTTGAGCAGTGTTTACAATCCCAAAAGGGATACGCACCTTTAATGTGCGTTTTCTAACTAGCATTGCCCTGGAAGTTGGAGATTTAAAAAATATAAACCGGCATTTCAACAGCACCTAATTTTTTCAGCACTTCACAAACTTATACTTTGTTTTATTTTCGGTATTTTACGATACTTCTGCGTGCTTACCCTGTTGGCTTCTGACAGATATCCTTAAGCCAGATCTTACTATCCGCGACTCTTTAAGGGATTAATGGCAAGGACTCAATTCAAATTATCGCCCAAACTTAGGTAAAAATGTTGCCATATTGGCATAAAAAAATGTTTGTCTGTAAACTGCTGAGCTTTCCCTGATTAAGCCGTCCCTGATCACTTTAATCTACTTATCTGACAGAAAATTGTCGGCTGAGAACTGAATCAAGGAGGAATTTCATGAGTGACCGTTGGATAATTTTTCATCGGCTTGCCTAAAATTTCCAGGATTGAGATTATCTCTGATTTCTCAGTGGACTCGCCTTTTAAGATAACTGATTCAGTTTAATCTGCAAAGTTTTTACTAACTAAATATCCCAAGCGTTTTAGCAGGTATAGTAACCATTGAGGAGTATTGGCATCAATCTTAGGGTATATATTTAAAAAAATGCTCAAACTTTAGGAATCAGTATTGGCCGGCAGCAATTGATGAAACTGCGGCAGCCGGCGCTTGCAGCAAATCCTGACCTTGACTAGATTTCAGGCATTCAAGAATAATTGATGACAATTACACAAAGGCAGAAAGGATGCGTAAGGCAATTAAGGTGCATTGTCATTGCATTGGTTTAGCAAAATGAAGAATGTACAGGAGCGCAGCAGCAATCTTCTCGCCTTTACAACCACTCCTGCCCTGATAAGATTCCTGCCATTTTGGCAGACTCCCCCGTGCTGAGGACTGCTATAATTGCTAGGGGATGTATGGCAGTAAACATTCAGTAGTTGAAGGCTAAGTTCAAAACATAAGGATACTAGAAAAAAGATGAGCGTTAAGCCAGCAAAATCTTCAATGGCTACACAAGTTCTCGCTACAGAAGTTGTAGATAGTTCGTCACTCATGGAATTACAGACGAAAATAGCCATCGAAAAGATTGATGAGCAAAGCGTAGCAGCAGCACTGCTGACTCATCTGTCAGTAGATGACTGTGTAGTAATGCTTCGCCAATCTCAAACCGGCGAGGAAGCCCTCGTTGCTTACACAGTCCTCACGGGACAGTTCTCACCTGATCGGCTGCAAAGCCACTTAGAAAGTGTGTTTGCCGGCACTGCCTTGCCAAAAATTTACTTTGTGCCGGTTTCGACACTGCCTCTGACTGCTGAAGGTGAAGTTGATCGGCAAGCCTTATCCCAGATGCCGGTTATTGACGATAACTTAGTGCAGGAATGGGAAAACCGGCTGCGATCACTGCCAGAAATTGAACAAGCAGCCGTGGTGTTAGAAGATCACACGGAAAAAATTTCTCCGCTCCATCTGTCGGATCTGCTGCCCAACTGGAAAACCGCCTCAGAAAGTGCGGCAGTTTCAACGGCGGTGGATACACCGGCAGCCTCAACCGGCAAAGCAGAAGATTCAGCCCCCAAACCCCTCGCCATTAGCACCGGCGCACCCCTCACTGAAGAAGCCGATGCCCCGCAAAACCTGGCAGAAGCCCTCGCCAGAACCGCCCAAAAATCGCCGAATAAAGGCATTATTTACCTAGACAGTGACGGATCTGAAACCGTTCAGCTATATCCTGCATTATTAGAAAAAGCCCAGCGAATTTTAGCCGGCTTGAGAAAACTTGGACTGCAACCGCAAGACAAAGTCCTGTTTCAATTCGATAATAATCAAGATTTATTTCCAGCATTTTGGGGTTGCACCTTAGGCGGCTTCGTTCCCGTTCCCATTTCCGCCGCGCCGGCTTACGAAGCCTCCAACAGCACCGTTAAAAAGCTGCAAAACGCTTGGCTAATGCTGGATCGGCCTCTCGTACTCACCAACAGCAGTTTAGCCCCGCAAGTCCGCTCCCTCTCTGATAAATTAAATCTTGAGAACTTTCAAGTTGCGGCAATCGATGATTTCCGAGACTGCGATCCGGATCTGAATTGGCATAATAGCCAGCCAGAGGATCTCGCCTTGCTGCTTCTCACCTCAGGCAGTACCGGCGTTCCCAAAGGCGTCACCCTCAGACATCGCAACCTGATCAGCAGCGTCACCGCCACCTCTGCGATGAGTAACTTTACTCAAGAAGATGTCTCGTTGAACTGGCTGCCCCTCGACCATCCTGGCCCAATTGTCCGCTGTGTCATCCGCACCACCTTTTTAGGCTGTCAGCAAATTCACGCCCCCACCGGCGTTGTTTTGGCAGATCCGCTGAAATGGTTCGACTGGATCGAACGCTATCGGGTTACAACCACTTGGGCACCCAATTTTGCATACGCGCTGGTGAATGATCGCGCGGAAACGATTAAAAAGCGGCAGTGGGATTTATCCTCAGTTCGCTCTATTTTAAATACAGCCGAACCGATTGCCGTACAGACCGCGAAAAAGTTTCTTGAACTTCTGGCCCCTTATGGTTTAGAAGCTACGGCGATGCAATCTTCTTGGGGGATGGCAGAAACCGCCTCCAGCGTCACAGTTTATGACCGATATTTAATCGATTCAACACCGAATCAAGAAAGCGCTTCTTTTGCCGATTTAGGCAGTCCGATTCCTGGCACTTCCTTGCGGATTATTAACGCTCAAAATGAAGTGGTTGAAGAAGGAACCATCGGCAATCTGCAAGTCAAAGGTTCTACGGTAACTGCCGGCTACTATAACAACCCGGAACTGAACAAAGAAATGTTTACGGAAGATGGTTGGTTTAACACCGGCGATCTGGCATTTCTGCATGAAGGCCGGCTGACGATTACAGGCCGCACCAAAGATATTATCATCATCAACGGCAGCAACTACTACACCCATGAAATTGAAGCCGTCGTTGAAGAAGTTGCCGGAATTGAAGTTTCTTATACGGCGGCTTGTGCAACGCGAAAACCGGGAAGCAATACCGATGAATTAATTGTCTTTTTCAACACGGAAATTTCTGAAGATGAGCGCTTATTAGAACTGCTCAAAGACATTCAGAAAACTGTGGTGCGCCGGCTGGGTATCAGTCCGACTTATCTGATCCCGGTTGAGAAGGAAGTTATTCCCAAAACTTCGATTGGTAAAATCCAGCGTTCCCAACTCAAACAAGGCTTTGAATCTGGGACATTTGATGCCATTATCAAGCGAATTGATGTGCTGCTTGGCAATAAAAATACGCTTCCAGACTGGTTTTACCGCAAAGTTTGGCGTCCTAAGCAAATAACCGCTTTCGAGACTAAACCCAAAGCCGGTCAGTCTTTAGTGTTTCTCGACTCGCTGGGGTTAGGGGAATTGTTGCTAAAAGAACTGAGCAAAAATAATGCATCAGTTGTAACAGTGGAAGCCGGCACCGATTTTGCCAAACTTGCAGATAACCACTATCGAATTGACCCCAAAAACTCCGACCACTATCAGCAACTATTGGAGCAGGTTGTTAAAGAGAACGCCCCAATAGAGCAAATTCTGCACCTGTGGAGTTATGACAAATATCAAGGAGAAATTGAGAGTTTAGAAACGCTAGAAACCGCCCAAAATCAGGGAATCTACAGCCTGCTTTTCTTGGTTCAAGCACTTTCTCAAGTTCAGGGTTCTAAAACACCTGTGCGCTTAGATGTGATTGCCAGCCATGTGCAGCCGGTGGAACCTGATGATGAGATTGCTTGTGAGCGTTCCCCCATATTAGGTTTCGTTAAAACCATCCCGCAAGAATTTCCCTGGATAGACTGCCGGCATCTTGATTTATCCCCAGAGCAAAATGAAGAAAATGCCGGCTGCATTCTTCAAGAACTCCAAGGAATTCAACGGGAGTCAGAAGTCGCTTATCGCAGCGGCAAGCGTTTGGTTTCTCGCTTAGAGAAATGCGATTTTTCCCAAGAAGAAAAGCAAGCACTTCCCTTTAAAGCCGGCGGAATGTATCTGATCACCGGCGGCTTAGGCGGCATAGGGACAGAAATTGCCCAATATCTGTTGAAAAATTATCAAGCGCGGTTGCTGTTAATCGGCAGAACTCCCCTACCAGAAAGAAGCACTTGGGAGTCTAAATTAGAGCAGTCAAGTGCCGGTTCTGAGCGAATTAAAGCTTACTTAGAGCTAGAAAAGCTAGGCGGTGAAATCGCTTATGAAGCCGTTGATATTAGCGATTTTGCTGGGATGCAACAAGTTGTTGAAGGGGTAAAATCTCGCTGGCAATGTGAGTTAGATGGGGTGATTCATTTAGCCGGCGTGACATCCAGACGCTTGCTCAGTGAGGAGACAGAAGACAGTGTCGCCGGCACGCTTCGTCCCAAAGTTCACGGCACATGGGTGCTACATCAACTGCTCAAAAATCAGCCAAATGGTCTTTTTATCACCTTCTCTTCTGTAAACGGATTTTTTGGCGGATTTAGTGCCGGCGCTTACTCAGCAGCGAACAATTTCTTAGATTACTTCTGCCATTACCAGCGCCATAAAACTTCCTTGCAAAGTTATTGCTTTGCCTGGAGTATGTGGGATGAAATGGGGATGAGTCGTAACTACGAAATGAAAGAACTCACCCGTGCTCGCGGTTACTATTTAATTTCCGCCGAACAAGGTTTGCATTCAATTCCGATTGCTTTGCAACATCACCAAGCAGGCACAATTGTGGGTTTGGATGGCAGCAACCCGCAGATGTTGCGCTACATGGAGACGGATGCCTATCCTTTGCAGAAGTTAAACGCATATTTTACGGCTGCTGTCAAGGATTTATCCGCCACCCAGTTGCCGGCGCAGGAAGTGGGCGATCAATTCGGAACACCCAGCCATTGCAAATACCGGCAACTTGCAGAAATGCCGGTGACAGAATCGGGTGAAATCGACAAAGCGCAGCTCAGTGCAACCAATCGGGGTGCGACGGCTGAACGGGTTGCACCGAGGGATGAAATAGAACGCCAACTTGCCGGTATTTGGCAGGAAGTGTTAAGCGTTTCAGAATTAGGAATTCATGACAACTTCTTTGAGTTAGGCGGATCTTCCCTATTAGCGATTCAGCTATTTGCCAAAATTGAGGAGCAATTTAACCAAAAGCTGCCCTTAGCGACGCTGTTTGAGTCCCCAACAGTTGAGCAATTGGCGAATATTTTCCGCCCTTCTGAGGTGTCGGTGAGCTTCGATTCCCTCGTGGCGATCAAGTCTGGGGAGGCTTATCCGCCGCTGTTTTTAGTGCATGATGCCGATGGCGAAACCATGCTCTACTTGAATTTGGCACGCTTGCTGAACCCAGAACGCCCAGTTTACGGGTTGCGTCCTTACAGCAAAAATGGATTCCCTATTTTGCACACCCGGTTGTCAGAGATGGTGAATTACTACATCGAAAAGATCCGTAGCGTGCAACCTGAAGGGCCATATTTGTTAGGCGGTTTGTGTGCCGGCGGCGTGATTGCTTATGCGATCGCAGAGGAACTTCAAACGCAAGGTGAAAAAGTTGCCCTCGTTGCCTTGATTGATTCACTTGATGTTCATGCACCGAGGAAAATTGCTCGCGTTGCCAAACAACGTTTGAGTAGTTTTTCACAAGTTCTCAATCAAGACCGGCAGATGAATAAGCTAGAACGTTTTGCCGCTATTGTGAATAAAGCTTCTAAGAAAGCACGCAATTGGCTGGCTTATGAAATCGGCTCAAGAGTTGAGAGCAGCCGCAATAAATTTAAGGTGATGCTTTACAGGTATTACCTAGATAAAGGGCTGCCGGCACCTCAATTTTTGCAAGACCTTACTGTGCGAACAATTTACCGAATTGCTGCCAAAGAATATATGCCCCAAGGTTATCAAGGTCAGTTAGCACTGTTCCGGGCAACTGAAGGAGAAGGCATAGAGGAGCCGGCAATTAACCTCACCAATGATCCTTTATTTGGTTGGGGTAAACGCGCAACAAAAGGAGTCGTGGTTTACGATATTCCGGGCGGACATTCGAGTATGCTGCAAGACCCGAATGTGCAGGTAATGGCAGAAAAATTGAATGCTTACATTCATACAGCTTTGGCTGAAGAATCTGCTTCTAAATAAGCGCGTGTAAGCAAATTTTCTTAGTATGAGGGCGGGCGTAAAGCACCGCCCTTATTGTTTTATGATTGAATGCCGGTGTGATGGGAAGAAGTCAAACCGTTTTTCTTCTGCAGCAAACCGACATAATATGAAATCCCCCAAGCCAATTTATTAAGAAAGGCGTGGGGGATTGAGAACCGACATAAAAGAAAGTGTGATCAGCCTTCTGTTGGCTTGGTAAAGCCTTTAAATAACACACTATTCCGCAAAAAATCATTGAGGAGGTAGGGCGGATCTTCGTCAGGCTTGCGTTGAATCACCCGTCGCCCTCTCCATAAGATAAAACCTGAAGCCCAAGCGAGATCGGCAAGGGCAGTATACGCCCAGCCATGATTTTTGAGAAAATATCGTTGCCGGGAATCAAACCAATACTTCGGTATTCGCTTCCGTGAACCAACAGCCGTCACCCCGGTACTTTGTCCGGGAATATGGGCAACTCGGCTTTGCGGCACATACCAACAAGACCAGCCGGCCCGCTTTGCCTGCAAGCAAAAGTCTGTTTCTTCGTAATAGAGAAAATATTCTTCATCCATCAATCCGATAGACTCAAACACTTCGCGGCGGACGATCAGACTCGCCCCAGGCACCCACTCGGCTTCAGCGGGTTCTTCAGGCATAGGAGTGATCAGCGCCCACTTTGACAATAACTTCGACACTACCCCCAGACGCAGCCCAGAATCTAACTCACTCAGCACTGTCGGGAAGCGAAATGCTCTGCGCCGTTGATTTCCCTCCAAGTCTTCCAAACCGCTGCCGGCAAGCCCCACGTCGGGATGTTCTTCCATGAAATCCACTAGGATTTTTAGGGCGTTGGGGCGAACCACCGTGTCTGGGTTGAGCAATAGAAAATAGGGAGGTGGATTGGGTGCCTCCAAGGCTGGGCGCAAGGCAGCGTTGTTGCCATAAGCGTATCCGCCATTGTGTTCTAGAGCCATGAGTTCGGCCCACTCACCCCACCCTTCATTTTCAATCGCGGCAGCAATTTGTTCAGCGGAACCATCCCCAGAAGCGCCGTCAACAACGACCACATGGGTGCCTGGTAAAGATTGCACTTCCTCCACCAAGGAACGCAAGCATTCAATGGTGAGAACCGGCGTGCGGTAGTTAAGAATCACGACCAGTAAAAGAGGAGGGTTGATTGACGCAATGGCATCAGACATAACGGTGGTGTCCTCTTTCGTCGTTTCTGGTTTAGCTTGCATGGAATCGACCATACTTAAGATGCCCTATCTCGTTATTGATGTAGTAGAAAAAGTGCGAACAATGCGCTCTATGTTTTGGGTAAGGAATTCTGATTTGTAGGGGTAAAAATTGCTGCCCTATCAGAATTGTTTGGTTGCAAAAAATGAAGAATTGGTTACGAGCAGTTCCAGTATTCTAATATCACCTCTGTCGGGCTGTAGAACGCCTCGCCGGCGATGAGCGAGCGCTTGTTGCCTGTTGGGGTTCTGTTTTGCTCAGCATCAGTCCTGTGAGTCCTCCCGCAGCGAGCATAAATATCTGGTTAACCATTGCATTCAATACCGAATCCAGCATGAACAAAGGTAGTAGCACCACTAACACCGCTGCCGGCGCAACTTTGGGATGAGTCCACGTACTGGGCGGATATCCTAACCAGCAAAAACTTAAACTAGGAAGTAGCACAGAGGTCACAAAAGTGCTTAGGCCAAATAAACCTTGGTTGCCAAAGGCAATAATCCACAAGCTGTCGGTAACGGAGATATCTTCACCCCATTCGTCAAAGATCCGCGCTCTGCCCCATCCTCCCCAGCCAAACAACATTCTCTCCCGCGCCTTTTCTGCAAGCGGCCCTTCATTGATAAATCTAAACTCTAAAGACTGCGCTCGGTCTGGGCCAATAGTATCCGCGACGAATGAAACAACTTCACCTCCTGTAAAACCGCCGCTTACTCCCAGGTATAAGTAGAAACATAACCCAAACATTAGGAGATACATCGGCAAAGCCGTGCGGCAGTATTTCACAACAAACAGGATAAAGAGCCCCATCACAAAGTAGAGATAGGCACCCGTAGATCGGCACATAATAAATGTGACCAGCAACGTTAGCACCAGCCAATCCATTGGCATATTCCAGAATCGTTTGATGGTTCCCGTCTTCCACAACCAAACTGCTATCAACGCCGCTGACATCATCCACACACCGACCCAAAGGCCGTGTACCATAAACACGGTTGGTCTGTATCCCCCCAAGCGGATTGTTTGGGCAAAGTCTTTACGGGCGGCAAAACCGTAAACCATCCGGTGCAGTTGCGGACTCATGCGACTTTCAAACAGGCATAAAGGAACGTAGATCAGGCCGCCGGCGAAAATGCCCAATGTCAACTGGCGCAGTCCTTCTAAGTTATTGAGGTAGATCCGGCCTAAAAAATAAGGTGCTCCCCACGCCATCGTTTGTGCGAGTGTTGTTGAAAACCCATCGTAAGGCCCTAAGCCGTTAGTGATGGATGCAGCAAACGGGCTAAGACACCAACAAACCATTGGCACGTCAAGCCAGCCAAATTTAAATGAACTAAAGCGTTGAGGGTCGTAAATAAATGTTGCCAGTAAAATGCAGTAGCAAGGTGCCGATGTTTTGCTGTACTCTGGAATCCCCGGCAATTTAAAGGCCGCAACCGGCAGGAAGATAAACGCCGTGATAAAAACTATCACAACGGCCCGTTGAGAAGGATACCGTATGAACATATAAATGGTAAACGGTAGCAGGCCGAACAGAGCCAGCATTACTGTAGGACTCATGCTTTACTACACTTGTTTTAAAGGTCAGTTGAGTTTAGTGATCGCCAGGTTTCTGTTTATCTTTCAGGTAATTTTTGGCATCAATCAAAATTGGGGGCACTAACTTTTTCAAGAAAGTTTTAACGCCACCCCCTGAAGGATTTTCTACCTGCAGCTCGTCGCCGGGTCGGGCTTTAAATACCGTTGTGTGCGTCCCAGAAACTTCTTCAGCCGGTCGTCCGTTACTGTAGTAGTAAAGCGCCAAAGATTTTCGTGTTTGCCCTTCGGGACAGGTCAGCGGTTCGGGATGCCCGTGATAGGAAAAGTCTGTAGTGCTAAAGATGACACATCGATTAAAAATTGGCAGGATCTTTTTCTCGCATTGAGTCATATCCTTGTCCCAAAGTTCTAGATGACCGCCATATTCTTCTTCCCAATCTTTGTTTAGATAGATTAAGAGGTTTAACCGGCGGTCAAGTTTCAGTTTGTTGTGCCGGTTAAAATCAACGTGCATTTTCAAAAATCCGCCTCTCTCGATCTGATGCAGACCTCCGCCGGCAAAGTGCGGATCAGGGATAATTCCTTCAATCCCCGTGAGGCTTTCTAAAAACTTGATAAACGTTGAAGAATTCAATTGATAGAGCAGAACTCGTGTCCACTCTCCCATTTGCAGTTCCAAGTTAGAAGCCAGTTTCTTTTCCGCAGGATTATTAAACTTTTGCCACTCAATTGTACCGGGCTGGGGAAACTCCTCTAAAATCCTATCTAATAAAGAAGCCGGTAAAAAATCATCTATGATGATATGTGGAAACGGTGTTGCTTGAGCGTAGCTTTGACTGAACTGACTCGCTAGATTATTTAAGCGGTTTTCATCAAGACAAAACAGAGATGTTGTTGAATTCATAACAGCCTCCTAGTACGCTGATTTGATCAAGAAACGAACATTTTTCTTGAGAAGCAATTAAACACACGTAACAGCCGGCAAGCGGAACATCCAAAGGTGATAACAGTTGGTATTCTAGTTGTCGCCAAGCGGGCGACTTTATTTGATCACAAACGTCTTCAGCAGCTTTCGTTTGATCTTTCCCATGAAAGAATTGTCTCGGCGAAGCAACTCCCACTCAATTTGCGTATTAAATGGCAACTCCTGCCGGCGACGGGCATCCGCAGCGATCCATTTAGCATAATCTTCCGCCGACTCAAACTTAAGCTTCCGTGCAGTTAGCGCCGCATCTGAGCCTAGATTGCCAGACTTTGTTTTGACATTCATGGGAGAGCGGGGATCGTCCATGTTGTGGGCGTACAGCATCGGCAACGGGTTCCCACTGATTAAACCATCGAGGGTCATCTGGACGCGATTAATCGGCAAGCCATGACTGTAGCTTTGTTCGTCTGCGATGCTATAGCGAAGCAAGTGTTCTTTTCGGGCTAGAAACGACTGCCCAGCCACCGTAGTGCATCGAAATACCCGTTCGCCCGATAGCTCAACAATATTATGCTGGGCAAGTTTTTCGTTCCAATCTTCAGGCATAAAAATCCAGCATCCCAGCATCCCAAACTTGGGTTCTTTGCGAAGCATCGGCGCGATGCGATCGACCCAGCCGGCAGGCAGCAGAATATCATCATCGACCTTACCCAGCACATCACTGGCAGCCGTTTCAAAAAACCACATACAAGGCTTGTACTGCCCGACGTTTTCCGAGTTAAATTGCCGTTTGACAACACGCGGATCGTTGATCGAGGCGATTAAGTCTGCGGTTCCGTCCTGAGAGCCATTATCCCAACAGTACAGACGAAAATCTGAAGGATCGTTGAAGATCGTCGGCAGCGTCTTTTCAACATACTCCCGACGGTTCCAAGTGATGAGCAGCAAGTCTACAGGTTGAACCATCTATCAGAAACCTCGTGATGCCTACAAGTGAATCAATTTTTAAAACAATTTCTTGAATAGGGTAAGTGTTTAAGAGGTGTTGATTCAACCCCCTAAAGAGCGATTTGAAATGGCAACCCAAAACCCAAAAGATGTCGGCCAAATAGCAGAAGTGCGAGTGCCGCGAGAAACAGGCCGGTCGCTTGCAGATCCTGCCACACACAACTCATTCCCTCACGCCACAAGCCGTAAGTTACAGCGGCGTAATAGGGAATATCATTCAGCGCAATCACGATGATCGCCCCCTGAACTTGGCCCAAATAGAATCCGAGGGGTAAACCGATGATCATGAACACAAACTTGAGAAAGTTGCCGGTTGCTACATAGAAAGGCTTACCAAGGGCGAGAAGAGACGGATCAATTGTTTGAGATAGCAGGCGAGGCCAAAGACCTAGGCCCAGAATCGGCAGCATCCAACCGGCTTGAGAATATCTGTCATCGTAAAGTGCCAGAATCAACAAATCTCCAACCGTGATCAGCACTGCCAAGGCTAAGGCTAACGCCGCAATAATTAGCTTGCGTTTTCCCAGGATTTTAGCCCGAAAAGTTTCGCGAGGTAGGGAAACAAGCTTTGAAGTTGCGGCGAAAAGCACTTTACTGTTGATCGCCCCAACAATCTGACGCGGCATATCCGAGAGGGTAAAGGCAACGGTATAAACCCCCAACATCTGGAATGAAAGCAATCTCCCTAAAATCAGCCGGTCAGCTTGGCCGGCTAAAAATGTCATTGCTGTTGAAATAAATATCCACCGGCCAAAGGTAAATAAATCTTGGAGGGCATCTTTATCCCAGGCAAAACGGTTGCGTTTTCCGGGAATTAAAAAATGGCTCCACACCATTCTAATTAAGGATGAAGAAAGCTGGCCGCCAACGAGCGCCCAGATTGTCGGACTGAAGAACGCCCACACAATGGTTACGACAATGGACAGCGCTTGTGTCGTAAATTGAAAAATTGTCAGCTTACCAATGTCCATGTGCCGGTTGAGCGAGAACACAGCAGTGGAGCTAAACCCAGAAATAATCGTGCTCGCACCCACCAGTGGAATCAACCAAAGCAGCCGAGGGTCTCTGTAGAACTGGCTAATCGGCCAAGCGATGATCAGACAGCACACCCACAAAACAAAACCGCGCATGACTTGCAAAGTCCAGGCAGTATTGAGAAAATCTGGGTCATCGCCGCGTTTATTCTGGATGATGCTGGGACCGGCACCAATATCTGAAAACAGGTTTAGGCCAACAATAAAGGTCGTGACCAAAGCCATCAGACCAAATAATTCTGGCACAAGCAAACGAGTCAGAATCAGGTTGCTGCCAAATCGCATAACCTGACTAGCGCCGTAACTAACAATTGTCCAGACAGCGCCTCGGATAGCAAGCTTTTTAAGTGATGACATGATGACTTTGGCGAGTGGACATAAGGATATTTAGGCGTTAATTGCTCTTAGCGGAGGAGATGCCGGCATAGGGGAGGCTTGGCGATACATCAATGGCCCGCTCCTGAGACTTCTCGATAGTAGCCTGAAACAGAGCAGCAAGTTTGCTGGACTCGATCGCCGCATCATGCTGTTTTGCCACACGTTGAGACCCTTCTTTGCCCATTTCTTCTAGCTGTTGCGCCGGCAATTGCAAGGCAGTCCGCATTGCCTCGGTAAGCGCTTCAACCGATCCGGGGGGCACCAACCAACCGCAAACTCCAGGTTCTACCAACTCAGGAATTCCCGCCACGTAGGTACTAATTACGGGCCGGCCTAAAGCCAGCGCTTCCATAATCACCACCGGCAGTCCTTCTGCAAAGCTGGGTAGTACCATCGCGCGAGCGGCCAAAATCTGCTGCTGAACCTCAGCACCGCTCGCCCAACCTGTAATTTCCACCCGATCTTGAAGATTCAGTTTGGCGATCAACGCTTCAATGGGAGAGCGCAGTTCCCCATCGCCCACCAACACTAACTTAAACTCTAAGCCCTCGGCAGCTAGCTGACCGGCTGCTTCGATTAAAAGCAACTGCCCTTTCTGCTCACAAAGCCGGCCTACACAGGCTAAACGAGGCACTGCCGGCACCGCAGTCGGAGGCTGTTTCAAAAACATCTCGTCTACACCACAGTGAACCACATGAATTTTGGGCCACTGGTCGTAATCACACCAGCGATAAAGCTGGCTCTTGCCGAAGGAACTCACCGCCACCACAAACGCTGATCGCTTGATTTTTTCCGTTAAAGACAGCGCGTCAGGTTTATCAAACTCTTCTGGGCCATGCACCGTGAAGCTGTATGAAGGGCCACCCAAGGCGTGACACAACATCGCCACTGTGGTTGAATTGGTTCCGAAGTGGGCGTGAACGTGTTTGATCCCCATTTCTGCGAACCAGCGCAGCAGAATGCAAGCCTCTGCTAGGTAAGCCAGATGCAGCAAAACGCCGCGATCTGAACCCCAGCCGACTTTCAGCGCCAGTCGCAAAGCACCCAGCAGCCGAATGGGTCGGGTTATGGCGGCCCGGAGTAAGCCCGATAGCAGGCCGGCGACCCCACCTCCTAAGACAGTCCGGGTTTTCTCTAGTTCTCGCTTGTCTGCCTCGTCAACAAGTTCAGATGCGCTGGAACGGATAGAAATCCGCGCCACTGGAATCCCGCAAGCCTCAACCCCAGCAATCTCCCGGCGGACGAAGCTATGGCTGACCTTGGGATACTGATTGATTAAATAAGCAATTGACATTATTTTTTAGGGAAAACGATCGTTCTTAATAAACTCCCCGGCCCTGCTTCACGAAGACGGGGCTGTTTAAACACCGGCTCTCTGTGAATGAGAGAAACATTAATAAAACCTAGCTATGTAAAGTTATACAAACACTGAGCCAGTTAAAGATGTTGCCAAACTGGCAAGCTTTATCAATACTTTATATTTTCCCCCATTTATTTAATTTCTTTGCGATCTCGGCTGTTCTTTCTCCCCCTCTCCCTCTTTTTCGCTCACTCAAACTGAGGCACGGGCGCTGATTAATTTTCGTGTTCTTTCTCCCCATCTCCCCCTCTTCTAGAAGGAGATGGGTGTTAGTTGAGGCACAATTAACCAATCACAAAATTCACCAGCTTTCCAGGCACCACAATCACCTTTTTGATTTCCTTGCCTTCGATATGACGTTGCGCTACTTCAGATTCACGGGCATATTGCTCTAAAGCTTGCCGATCAGCGGCTGCCGGCACTTGAATGGTGCCTCTGGTTTTACCCATAATTTGAATCACCAAGGTAATTTCATCCACCACCAAGGCAGAAGCTTCTGCTTTTGGCCAACTTTGCTCATGGACTGAATCAGTATGACCAATTTCGTGCCACAATTCCTCAGCAATATGGGGCGCAAAGGGGGCTAAGAGACGAATCAGCGTTTCAATGCCTTCTGCATAAACCGGCGACGTTTTACAGCCGGCATCTGAGAGGGCATTGCTGAGTTTCATTAGTTCTGAAATGGCGGTATTAAATTGATAATCGCCTTCCAAATCTTCTGTCACCGCCTCTATTGCCGTGTGAATTGCCCGCCGCAAGTCTTTCTCAACTTTGCTCAGATCCCCGCCTTTATAAGGTTTTGGAGGAGTGCTGCCGGCAAACTCGGTGACTAAGCGCCAAACGCGATTCAGGAAGCGGGATTGACCCTCTACATCTGCGTCATCCCACTCTAAATCTTTTTCCGGCGGGGCTTTGAAGAGGATAAACATCCGTGCCGTATCTGCCCCATATTTGGCCATGACTTCCAGGGGATCGACGCCGTTGTACTTTGACTTGGACATCTTTTCATAAAAGACTTCCAGCGGTTCCCCCGTTTCTGGATCTTTGGGCGCACCGGCATTGACGTTTGTCGAGGGAATGTATTTGCCGGTTGTGGGGTTTTTGTAAGTCAAGCCCTGAACCATGCCTTGGGTAAGGAGGCGCTGGAAGGGTTCGTCAAAGTTGAGCCAGCCACAATCGCGCAACACCTTGACAAAAAACCGGGAATATAGTAAATGCAAGATTGCGTGTTCGATGCCGCCGACATACTGATCCACCGGCATCCAATCATTCACTTTTGCTGGATCGAAGGCTTGGGCGGAGTTTTGGGCGTCTGGGTAGCGCAAGAAATACCACGAGGAATCGATGAAGGTATCCATCGTGTCGGTTTCCCGCTTTGCCGGCGTCCCACAAGTCGGACAGGCCACATTCACCCAGTTTTCTAACTGAGTCAGGGGAGAACCGCCGCGCCCGCTAAATTCGACATCTTCTGGCAACTGCACCGGCAAGTCTTCGTCTGGCACCGGCACGATCCCGCAGTTGGGGCAGTGAATCACCGGAATCGGTGCGCCCCAGTACCGCTGGCGTGAAATTAACCAATCTCTGAGTCGGTATTGTATGCGGGCTTTCCCGAATCCTTTTTCTTGGGCATACTGGACGATTGCCGATTTAGCTTCCGTTGAATCCATCCCGTTAAATAAGTCGGACTCAATCACCACTCCGGGTTCGGTGTAAGCTTGTTTCGGGGCGGCTTTCGGGTCTGCCGCATCTGCCGGCACAATCACTACTTTTATGGGGAGATTTTGTTGCGTGGCAAATTGGAAATCCCGCACATCGTGGGCCGGCACTCCCATGACTGCGCCGGTGCCATATTCATACAGCACATAATCGGCAATCCAGATGGGAATTTCTGCGCCGGTGAAGGGATTGATTGCTTTGCCGCCGGTGGGAATCCCGCGTTTCGGCTTATCCTCGGCGGTGCGATCCAATTCACTTTGAGCGGATACTTCTTTAATAAAGGCGTCTACGGCTTCCTGCCGGTCTGGGGTGGTGACGCGGGGTGTGAGAGGATGTTCGGGTGCCAAAACCACGTAAGTTACACCATAAACGGTATCTGGGCGCGTGGTAAAGACTGCGATTTTCTCATCGAATCCGATAATCGGGAATTCTAAATAAGCGCCGGTGGATTTGCCAATCCAGTTAGCCTGCATCAACTTCACCCGTTCAGGCCAGCCGGTTAATTTATCGAGATCGTTGAGCAATTGTTCGGCGTAGTCGGTAATTTTGAGGAACCACTGCCGCAACAATTTGCGCTCTACTTTAGCACCGGAACGCCAGGAACGGCCCTCGTTATCAACTTGCTCGTTTGCTAGCACAGTTTGATCGATGGGGTCCCAGTTAACGGCGGCTTCTTTTTGATAAGCAAGGCCGGCTTTTAAGAATTGCAAGAAAATCCACTGCGTCCACTTGTAATAATCGGGCGAACAGGTGGCAATTTCTCGACTCCAATCGAAGGAGATGCCGAGTTTTTGCAATTGCCCTTTCATTTGGGCAATATTTTGATACGTCCACTTTGCTGGGGGAATGCCGCGTTCGATCGCCGCATTTTCTGCCGGCAGTCCAAAGGCATCCCAACCCATTGGACTGAGAACCCGATACCCTTGCATCCGTTTCAGTCGGGCAATCACATCGGTAATGGTGTAGACACGGACGTGTCCCATGTGCAGACTGCCTGAAGGGTAGGGAAACATAGACAGGGCATAGAATTTCGGTTTCTCTGTCTCTGCCGGTGTTTCAGCTAAGCCTCGCTCAGTCCAAGTCTGTTGCCACTTCTGTTCTATAGATCCGGGGTTGTAACGGGACTCCACGAACGGAACTCCTCGATGATTAATACTGTTTATCCGCCTTGATATTTTTACATACTCTCGCTCCGGTGCGACTATTCTGATTTAGGGAGATAGGGTGGTGCCGGTGTGCGTCCCCCCATCGGCTATTGCCGTGCTTTTAAATTTGGATGTGTAGCAACTTGATGGATTTTTTTGCCAGCCGGTTTGGTTTTTTTTAGGCAAAATTGTTAATAGCCTGACATCTTGAATCAGTCCAAAAGTATTATTTTGTAACTTCAGCCAATTGCAGTTCAACAGCCTTCTCTACCTATTAAAGCCTGTGTTCCTCAAATAGATTTGCTTAGAACCCTTGGGAATATCAATCCAGCCGAGGTCTTGTAAGCGGTTTGTAAAATTAGATATCGTTACACCTAAATCCTTTCGTAAAGCATAAAGGTGAGACCACTTGGTTAAATCATACTTTTTTCGAGCTTCTTCTAACTTATACCGAGGCATCAACAGACAACTAGCAAAATACTGAGCTTGCCACTCGACCCAATCAGCTTGAGTTTTAGGACTACTAAGAGCCATACGCTCACCAACATCACGACACAAAAATGGTTGTTCTGTTGTCACACAATCTAGAGGTAGCTCTAGTTGTTCTACAATACCATCAGCTTCTTCTTCGTTAATATGTAGTACCCAATGCCCAACTTCATGAGCAATTGTGGACTCTACAAAACCTGGGTCTTGCTGGAGCTTCGGTATATCTTCATTAATTTCTATCAAACGTTGTGTTGGATAAATTCTAGCCGCTACAGGTCTGCCATTTTGGTTAGGAATTTTATCCCAAACCATTCCCAGCTTCAGAAAATCAACTGCACGCTCAGCTACCCCAGGCCAGTTTGGGAAATTTGGTGTTCCCTGCATACGCATGAGAAGATCATTAGCTAAATCCTCTATCTTTTCTTTGGACAAGAACTGAAAAGTCTTAATTACACTCAACTTGATTCCTCCTCACTTTCTGCTTGTGTAGCTTCCCGAATAAATTTTTGAGCAAGTTCAGGATTGTCCCGCATTTGACGGAATAAAACAGGGATCTGTTTTGGGTAGGTTTTGACAAGCTCCTGAACAACTTTGACATCTTCTGGTGCGATCCGACCCGCTAGGTCATGTAACTCCTTCGCATCTAAATCTAGGTGATGTGCTAATGACTGAATAACCTCCTCTTTAGGCGGATACTCTGCGCGATCATTCTCTAGTTTGGACAGGTAAGTATAATCCACCTTTACCAACGCCGCCAAATCGCGCTGGCTGAATCCCTTATTCTGTCGAGCTTCACGGATACGCTTACCAAAACTTTTACTCACAGCTTTTTTCCTACTTACCTATTAATCGTAATGGGGGTTGACGTAATTCGTCAACCTTAGTTAGTATCAAAATAGGGTTGACGAATTACAACAACTCAACAAGGGCACTATATATGGTGTATGCAAGACAACTAGCTGGAAATGAAGCACTGTCTGCGGAACAGCCAACATTGAAGGCATCCCAGCAACAGTCGCCAATCGAGAGAGTCACACAGACAGGACAGGCAGTTGAGATGTCAGTTCATCGGTGCAGTCCGTTCGTTGCCCAAAACCTAGAGCGGGTCTTTCCCGACTGGGTTTTACCCGTAACGACTTGCCGAGTGATTGTAGTTCTCCAACAATCCCGCTACCCCTTGGCGGAAACGGCACCCCATATCGAGAGGGAGAAAGACCGTTTGCGGGAAAGGTTCATCAGCTTTGGTTCAGATGTAGTACGCCATTTGCGAGCTCGCGGTTTCCTAACAGACCTAATCGATCCTCGTACTGGTTATCCCCTACTCTCACGTCCCGGAGAAATCGCCCACGACGACACTGCCGCCGTCAAAGCTTTGTTAGGGTTCCCAGTCATTCACAATCGCTGCTCTGTGTTAGAGCATCCCAGTTGGGGCAGTGGCATTTATCCGAGTATTCTGATAACTTCTGCTTCTTCGCGAGCGATTATGTCTGTTTTAAAAAGAGTGGCCCTCCAGCATGATTGGATTGTTCCACAACCAAAAGCAGAATTAAAACTATCACTACTAGAAATTTGAACATGAAGAAAATTTGGCAGTATGCCAGCTACAATCTGTTGTCTTTATTCTCCCCAGCAGTAGGCCAAGAACACTGGCACTGTGATATGAAACGGGGATTTACTAAAGCTCGAAAAAAAGAACTCCCAGTTAAAACTCTTTTGGAGCAAGATACCCCCTGGCAGAAAATTGGGCTACTAGCACAAAAAGGAGTTTATGAATTTCATCGAGACACACAGCTCTTAGACTCATCAGACGGAATAGAGCGAGTAGCAGAGATTATTCAATTGAATCAGGAATCAATTGAAGTCCAAAAACGAGTTACCCATAGCCTAGAAAACTACCATAAAACCCCAATTCTATTTGGAAAAAATCTTATCAAGCTGAGTCGGGGTGATGAAGGGTTTCCAGAGCCAATTCTCCTTCACCAAGGCAACTACTCATTTAATTTTTTTGCTGCGATTGATTGCATTTTTCTAGAGCCTGATGGCAAGCTGCACATTTTAGATTTGAAGACAGGTAAATCGGAATTTGACCGCCGGCAAGGATTTATTTACCTGTTAGCTGCTCGCTATCTCTATCCAAAGCAACCGGCTGTTGCTTCATTCTATAACTTGGAAACTGGCCATTGGTCTGACCCCATCACTGCAACCTCTGTCCAACTTGACGCTGTTCAGATGGAACTGGCACGAATTTCTCAACAGCATCAAGGGGATTTACGGCGTTATCGACAAAATCCAGCCGACTTTGAAACAATTTTTCCACCGAATCCCGGACTTCCATGCCAATACTGCCAGTTCAATTCAATTTGTCAATTTTCTACTTTTGAGGTTTCCGCATGACTGCTGATGTTCCTGTTTCCCAAGTTCCCACATTTTTAAGCGAAATTTTCCTGCTTACTATCCGACAAGCAAATTTAATGGGCTTTCGATTGAGTCCAGAAGTTGACCGGGAGGTAGGCAACCGCTTAAGCTTCCATTTTTGCCGGAAGTTTCCAGGCATAGTTGTTAGTTGGCATGATAAATCGTTTTGGGTATTAGGGAAACCAAATCAACAAATGCCCCCCTCAAATGCTTGGAAAGAAGCTTTAAAAAAGATCCAAGAGGAAGTGGAAGATTTCAGAACTTGCTACTGGTCATTCCAATGGGTACGTCAGCCGTCAGTAACTCCATATATTTTGGCTCAACTAGCTTTTCAAGTTCTAAAAACAGAACGACGCTTTTTACCTGTACCTGTTTTATCAGACAATGGAATTAATGTCAGCCGTGAAGTCGATTTTTGGCCAGAAACTATTGAATTAAAAGGAACATTAGAGCCTGCCATAGCTTTAACATTACACAGTCGCATTCTATCCAAAGAAAATTTAGCTGAATTTTATCAGAATCATCCCTATCGACACGAGCCTGATAAGCTTTTGATTGGTTTAAAAGTACAAGATATTGAATCAGGGAATATTGCTACTATCACCGAATTAGCGGGAACAGTAGGAGAACACCGACAAAGGTTAATAGAAAATGCAACGGGTTCAGTGAGTAAAGAAGAATTGAAAAATGCGCCAGACAACCAGCCCCTTGTAGCCGTACAATTTGGCAAAAATAAAAAAAAGTTTCACTATGCAATGGCTGCTCTCCGTCCTGCTGTCACGCCTGAAACAGCTAACAAGTTTGGAGTAGAATATGGCTCACTTCTCAAGGCGACTAAAATTCGTAATAGGGAACGACAGGAACTTTTATTTAATTACAAAAAAGTAGCTGAAAATACTTTAGCTTCTTATGGTATCCAGTTAGCATCTAAGTGTCTTAACAGCAATCAATATTCCGATTTATTCTGGCAACCAGAAGTTCCTCTCTCAGAAACTCTTCTTCTTTTTGGTAAAAATTTTAAGGAAGTTCAAAGTAAAATCCTTACGGGCCTTAAAAAAGGTGGTGTTTATCGCCGTCATGATGATTATCGCGATTCCTCAAGATTTGTTAGCATCGCTGCTTTGAAACTGTGCAATACGAAAGTCGCTCCATTTCTCAATGAAGTTCAGAAACGTCTGAAAGAGTATGGATTTGAAAGCCATATTATTGATAAAAAAGCCCTATCGAGCAATAATTTGAGCGGAGCTGAATTTAGAGTAGAAGTTGAGAAAGCTGTTAATGACTTAGTAAATATTACACCAGACATTGTTTTAACGTTTCTTCCAGAAGAAGATCGGAACACAGATCGGAGCGACGAGGGGAGTTTTTATCATCAAATTTATTCACTATTACTTAATCGTCGCATTGCCAGTCAAGTAATCTATGAAGACACTTTAAAAGATGTTGAGTCCAAGTACATCCTCAATCAAGTGGTTCCAGGAATTCTAGCAAAGTTGGGTAATCTACCTTTCGTTTTAGCAGAACCTTTAACCATTGCTGACTATTTTATTGGATTAGATATTTCCAGGTCTTCTAAAGAAAAGTTATCGGGAACTTTGAATGCTTGTGCCAGTATACGTCTTTACGGTCAACGAGGAGAGTTTCATCGCTACCGACTTGAAGGCGATTTAATTGAAGGAGAAGAAATCCCTCAGCGACTTCTAGAAAGGTTGCTTCCATCTGCCGATCTAGGAGGTAAAACTGTCTTAATTTATCGAGATGGGCGGTTTTGCGGTCAAGAAGTTGATAATTTCTTAGCAAGAGCTAAAGCAATCGATGCCAAATTTATCCTGGTAGAGTGCAGAAAATCTCATATCCCTCGACTGTATAACTTAAATCAAAAAGTTTTGGCGGCACCTACACTGGGCTTAGCGCTTCGCCTGTCCTCTCGCGAAGCGGTTCTGGTAACAACTCAGGTTCCTGAAAATGTGGGTTTGGCTTGTCCCCTGCGCTTGACAGTTCACGAGCAAGGACATCCGGCATCAATTAAGGATGTGGTAGATACTACTCTTAAACTCACTCTTTTACATCACGGAGCATTAAAAACTCCTCGATTGCCAATGCCACTTTATGGCTCAGATCGGATGGCTTATCTGCGCTTAAACGGGATTTATCCGAGTCTATTAGAGGGTGATCGCCAATTTTGGTTATAACACCCTGAGACTTTTTGAATTTGCATTCAACGGAACTCTAACCCTAGTTATAGAGATAGATATAGTTAGGGTTAGAACAGGAGGTTGCCCTATCTTAATTACTTCATCCCCTTTTCTCTCATCAGTTGGTGCCGGCCACAAACCGAAAGTTTATACTGGTGCAAAATGCCAGTAGCTCAACGCTTGGAATTGGTACAATTGAGAGCATCTGTTTAAAATTATTAGCAGGGTTTAGCCTCTGTGCTATCTCCTATCCAAATAACCGGCCAAATTAAAGAGCCGGCGCTTGAGGAGAGTAATTTTTTTGGTTGTCAGTAGGAGGATCGCCCTAACGCGTTTGCCACTGTGAAGATGAACCCTAAAAAAGTAAAAACTAAAAAGGCAAGTAATAATTTATTTGTCAATATTGCTTTGCTTATTCTATCATTTATTAATCAGGGCAACGTTTAATTTTATAGTTAATTAATACCCTTGCGTGAAGGCTTAGCAGCCAGAGCAAGAGGCATCTACAGGGTAATTTTCAGCAAACCAATTGTAGAGAGGAGTGTTAAACGATGGCTTTATTCTTAGGCGATGATACAGATGACACGTTAATCGGCAGTATTGGAAATGATCTTTTCATCGGTGATCAGGGCAATGACAGTTTAATAGGGGGATTTGGCAATGATATTGTTTTTGGCGAAGAGGGTAATGACACCTTAACCGGCGGCACCGGCAGTGATGTTTTACTCGGCGGCAGCGGCAATGACAGTTTAAACGGGGGCGACGGCAACGATACTCTTTATGGTGGCGAAGGAAATAATACCTTAACCGGCGGTGCCGGCGTTGATGTATTCGCACTCGGCTTTTCTCTTGATTTAGGGCAAGATATTATTACCGACTTTGAGTTTGGTGTAGACAAAATTGGCTTGCCGGCTGACATTGATCTGACTCAAGTAAGGACACAAATTCTTCCCGTCAGTTCAAATTCAGGCATCGTTTTAATTACCTTTTTGCAACAAACCAACAGTCGGCCTCTCGTTTTGGCACAGTTGAGTTATCAAGGCGATGCCCCAGACTTGTCTAATCTGAGCGATTTATTGGTGCCGGTGAACCCCATTAGCAGTGCCTTAGAATTTAGCGCCCCCACATTTGCGTTTAATGAAAATGGGGTGCCGGTGGCAGTGGTGACTGTGAATCGGGTTGGTAGCACTAGCGGAGAAGTCAGCGCAACGATTAACTTAAGCGATGGCACCGGCACAGCTTTTCAAGATTACATCAACACCCCTATCCAGGTAAATTTTGCTGAGGGAGAAACGACGCAAACCGTCTCCATTCCCATACTCGATGATACCGCCGTTGAAAATACAGAAACCATAAATCTCAGCTTGGTAAACCCCACCGGAGGGGCAACCATTGGGGCGCAAAATACTGCAACTGTCAACATCTTTGATGATGATGTTGCCTTGCAGTTTAGTGATGCCTCCTTTAGTGTTAATGAGGATGGCACACCTGTTGCCCAAGTCACGGTAACTCGCACCGGCATTCTGGATCGAGAAGTCGGTGCCACCCTGACGCTGACAAATGGCACTGCTACCGCCCCAGAAGATTATGACAATACGCCAATCCAGCTAAACTTTGCTTCAGGAGAAGCAAATAAAACCGTAACAATTCCCATTGTTAATGATGCCTTAGTGGAAGGATCAGAAACGATTAATTTAGCCTTGGAAAACCTCACAGGTGGTGCAACAATTGGAGCGCAAAGTACGGCAAATCTAACGATTTTAGACAATGATGTTGCTTTACAATTTAGCGCCCCCATTTTTAGGGTAAATGAAGACGGCACACCGATTCAAGAGATCGGAATCATTCGCACCGGCATCCTCGATACAGAAGTGACTGCTACCATTACTCTGACTGAGGGTACAGCAACGTCCCCAGAGGATTTCAATAATAGCCCTATAGAAGTCACCTTTGCTCCTGGGGAAACCCGTAAAACTTTAGCAGTTCCCATCGTTGATGATAACTTAGTCGAAGGTTCTGAGACGATTAATTTAACCTTAAGCAATCCCCAGCAAAACGCACTGATTGGCAATAATAATGTTGCCGTTCTCGAAATTGTTGATAATGACACCGCACCGCCGGCACCCTCACCCTCACCCTCACCGTCAGCACCAGGCACCTTAGAGTTTAGTGAAGCGAGTTTTTTAGTTAATGAAAATGGGACTCCGATAACAGCCGTCACAGTGACTCGCAGCGGCGGTAGCAGTGGGGAAGTTAACGCGACAATTTCATTAACAAATGGCACAGCAATTGCATCTCAAGATTACAGGGATAACCCAATAACTGTTAATTTTGCTGAAGGAGAACTGTCTAAAACGGTTAATATTCCGATCATTGATGACACGTTAATCGAAGTTCCAGAAACGGTTAATCTTTCCTTAGTTAATCCTACCGGCGGTGCTATCCTAGGAGCGCAGAATACCGCAACTCTCACGATTGCGCGAAGTGATGTGCCGGCATTATTAGATTTTGAGGCTGTAGAAAATTTAGAAAATGTGGGCAATACTTATGCAGTACAAGGGGTTTCTTTCTCTTCAAATGCTTTAGGAATTATTGATAACGATGCCTTAGATGCCTTGGGAAGAAATGATGAATTTGGCGGTAACTTTGGAACACCACCAAGTGGAATTACGGCTTTAACCTATGGTGAAGGCTCTGAAATTGTGATGGATGTCAACGGTGGGTTTGACAGCCAACTTTCGTTTTTCTACGCTTCACCTTTCCGGGATCACACTGTAATTATTTATTCGGGTGCCGGTGGCACCGGCAATATTTTGGCTTCTGTTCCTTTATCTCGAACCCCTGCCGGTGAATTACCCGATGCTTACAGCACATTTAATGAAGTAACAATTCCATTTTCAGGAACTGCCAGATCCGTAACCTTTGGCGATGTGGCTAACAAAATTGTGATTGATAGCATCGAACTCGGTTAAAAAACCGAGCAAATATCCCCTACGTTGTTCAGGGGTTGAAGTCGTTATCTTCTAACTCCTGAACGGGGGATAATTACATCTGTAGGGTCAACGCCGGGAAAAATACCCCGATTTTGAGGCGAAAGCGGTGATAAGCCTTCGTTGCCTGTAAATTCAGCGCCGGCAGCGCCACCTCCCAACGGATCGCTCATACCATTGAGTGAATCCATTAAGAAGGTATTTTTAAATCCTCGCTGATCAAAACCTCTTCTTTCTTCTTCAGAGAAAGTCGGTTTCAGTCGCCGGGGTGCCGGCTGAGTTGAGGGGTTCGCCGGCACCGCTTGAGTCAAGTGATTATTTGCCCGAAATTGCCGGCTTGCATCTAATTCGCCGGCATAAACCGCTAAACAAGGTAAAAAATAAAAAGCTAAGACAGGCAAAAAAAATCGCATAAAATCTAACTCCTAAAACCGAAAAGTTGTGCGAATCGTTCCGATAAAAATATCACTGTTATCTGAATCATGCTCTGGATTCGTGATCAGAAAAAAACCGGGACTGATGGAAACATTATCAGTAATTCGGAAGCGATAAAACGCTTCAAAATGCAGAGAAGTATCCTCATCTTCCCCCAAAATCAGACCGTTGCCATTCACTAACTTAGGTGGCTGACCGAATAAAAACGCTAGCAAATCTCCCTCTCTCCCAAACGGATCGGATAAGCCAACCGAAAACAGATAAGTGGAAGTCGTTGCAGACGCAGATGATTGATTGGAGTTTGTGAAAATTAATCCCCCCCAAGTCCCGAAAGTAATTCTAGGATTGACACGCCATTGTAGAGTACCACTGACTGCATGAATCTGAGCCGGCTCATCCATAAAGCCATTGGTATCGGCAATAAAGCTGCCGGTGAAGGTATCTAACCGGCCATCGCTATTGTAGGCATTTACATAAGCCAAGCCGGTGAGAACATTGGCAGCCGGCTTGAGTAACAACTGCACCCCCAAAGCACTGCGATCTGCTCCAAATACGCCCCCACCAGGGTCAGAACGATTGCTATCTCCCGTACCGTAGGCAACTTGCAAACGCACAGGATCAGCCACTAACCAATCAAACCCAACACCGGCATCTAAATTGCCAATTTTAAACACCGGACTGGCTTCAGTAAACCGTGAAATCGCGCCTCTGCCGGCATCAAAATAAGGCGAGTTAGCGGTTAAAACACTGCTTAAACTAAATCCCACCGGCCTGATCGTAAAAACAACTCGATCATTGAGTGCAGCAAACCGATATTCCAGCTTATCTAATTTAATTTGATTATCTAAATCAGCTTGGTAAGATAGCAATGTCATATCGCTATTAAAAATCTCAGGGTTCGCAAATCCCCGATCATCAAAATTCCCCGTTGCTAATTCCAGCCGTAGCCGATCTTTGCCGGTGAAAGATGTGACAATGCCTAAGCGCGTTAAATGAGTGAGTACCGTGTCGCCGTCTCCTTTGCCTGGAGGATCGCCGCCGGCAGCACTGGATAGGGCAAAAATCACTTCGCCGCCAAAAACTGCTGTGGGAGAAAATTGCTGCACTTCTAATTGCGCTGCTCGATTTTCCAACACATCAACCCGACCCCGCAAGCCGGCTAATTCAGCAGCAAATTCTGCTTGCAGTTTTTGTAAAACTGCCACATCTTCCTGGGTAACATAGTCTTCCCTAGATTCGGCTGCAATCAATTCATTGATACGCTCTAAGCAGGCGTTTAAACCGGCAGCAAATTCATATCGGGTTATGGCTCGATTGCCCCGATAAACTTGATCGGGATAGCCGGCAATACAACCATAACGCTCGATTAAGTTTTGTAACGCCCCAAATGCCCAGTCACTCGGCTGCACATCCAGCAATTGCGATACGGAAGTTACCTGATCCATCGCGCTGTCAGGGGAAACGATTTCAGACGGCTCAGTTTCAATCTGACTAAGCCGTTTATCTAGTGGCGTTTCCGCACTTGCTTGGCTACCTGGATTGCGACTCAGCAGCCGAGTGGATGCCGGTTTACTCTTATGGGTTGATGGCAATAACCCAAATTTCGGGTTATCTGAGAGGATGTTCGGCTGTAAAGACTGTGTCGGCATTTCTCCCCCAAAGCTGCCCTCAACAGTTTTTAGTCCTTCAGATGAACCTGTCGTTGCAGACAACTGGGGGGTTGCTGCTGCCGGTGCTGCGAACAGTAATACTGCCAAACCGGGAAAGATGTACTTCATGCTGACGATCGCTCCTCACACCTAGATACCAGAAACACAGGTTAATGTTTCGCTCCTCTAAGGCACACTACCTGATTCACTGACAAATCTAGGAGATTTTTTATCACCGAAGTTCTGGTAATCCTCTAAATTTAGTCGCAGGTGTCACCTAGCAATAGACTGCCACATCCCCCAGAAGGTTCATCCCTCAGCAGCGATCGCACATCAAACGTGAATGCTTCGTAAATGTTTTCAATCACATCCGCTTTTTCCCGATTTCCCCTCCCAGTTTCTAGTAATTTCGGATCAACCGGCGGTTGCTTCAAGGCGAGCTGTAGTCCCGCCACTTCCGCTTGCTTGACAAAATGTATCGTCTGCATCCCACAACTGTTGTTGGCACTCAACCTTGGATCGATACAGTAGATGTTGTCCTGTGCTCTTCCCCGTCCGTGAATGCCGATTAACTCACCTTGTGCGTTAAACACAGGGCCGCCGCTCATGCCTCGGCGCGTTTGGTTATTATAAAGCAAGCTATAGCCACCATCCGGCGAGGGTGGAGCGACAATTTCACTTAAGTTGCCGGCGGAAAACTCTCGCACCCGGCGAGCGCTCTCATCTTCAGGATTTGGCCAACCGGAGATAAACACCGGCTCTCCTTCCGCTAACTGGTTGGATTTTCCAACTACGGCAACGGGATACTTGATATCGCTCTCAAATTTAATAATTGCCAGATCGAATCCTTTAATGGTTTCGCCTAACTGTTCGTCCTCGGTGCCGAAGGGGAGAATATTCTCGTGAGTTTTGACATCATCAACAAAGTGAACTTCCCCGTCACTGGTTCGCACCCCGTAAACCACATCTCGCGTCCGCACAACATGAAGCGCTGTTAAAACATAATAAGTCTTATCGCTGCGGGCCACGATCACCCCTGAGCCAGGGTTCCATTCCTGTCTGGCTTCAATATCTCCCTTTTGTAGACCTTGGGCGATCACGACCGTGGTTTGGGAGGCAACGGCATTGACCTGTTCTTTTGTCAATCGTTGAGCTGCCATCAGTGGAACCGTGATTGCCACTGCGGCAGTTGCCCCAACCAGACAGGAGGATAACCGGCCAAAGAAAATCATTTTAATAATTATGTTGTACTGAAAATTTATAATTCTCTATATCAATGAAAGCTAGGAGTTGGAGATCTCCCAGCCGGCATCCCTTCAAATCTTGCCGATCTAAAAACGTCTGTAATGTCCTGTGCTTCCTGTTGAAGGCTCTCTGCCGGCATCTTCGCTAAAGTTGGCCATGAACTACCCGGCATCCGCTCGATGGCCAAGCGACTTTATTTAATTAGACGCGCTCAAAGGGCCAGTCAAAGTCACGCAATGAAAGCAATTAACTTGTTGTTAGCAATCAGTTATTTTCTTTGTTGCCGTGACAGAGAACAAATGACCCATAAACCCTAGCGCTGATCTTCGCAACAATGAAGAGTTTGGCGACTTAAAAAAGTTGGTTAACCAACTTGCTCAAATCTACATAATTTTGACCGCCAGACTGCTGAATTGGGGTGCCGGTGCCACTCGCGCTGAATAATTTTTCTAAGACGGTATTGGGATTGTTTTCTCGCTTGAGGGTAAACAGCACGTTATTGCCATTGCAACCGGCTCTTGTGTTGTTTACCGAGCAGATAACGGGCAAACCGTTGACTCTTCCTGCCGTCAGATACAAGCCGTTCAGAGTGCCACTATTTTGAGCGATGGCGCTGTTTAGCCGGCTCGTCACCTCGGCGCAGCGCTTTGCTGGCGGGAACCCTGCCTCGCTAAACTCTTCGGTTGTCCAAACGATCATGGGATCTGAGACGGTGCCATTTTTTCTAACAGCTACTGTCACATAATAGTCATCTTGCCGGCATTCAAACGCTTGTAAGTTGGTTGACTGAGCAGAAGCCGGCTGAACGCTTAGCAGGGGAACTTGAGCGGCAACGAAGCCGGCGAATGCTAAACGAAAAACTGATTTGATACTCATGATGCTAAATCTCCGTAATAAAAAAACAGAATTGCACTTAACAACCTAAAAATTATCCTAAGTTTCACAGCTCAACTGGGGAGCGACGATAGAAGCTCTGTTTAAGCATTCTGAAAACGCATCGGCAATTTTGGGGTTGAACTTTGCAGAGCGGATGCATGACCCGCGTAAGCCAAGTTTAACTGAATCAGACCGTAAAACTGCTTACAGTTAAAAGCTTTAAGCTTTTTTGATAAAAAGCCCAACTTTTGTTAATTTTGTATGAGTTTCAGGGCTGATCTCAGTTGCTGAGCGACCCAGATATTCTGCTAGACGGAAGATACAGGCGTCAAGTTTCACCGAGCGGTATTTTCCTGTCAAGCTAAGCTGACTTACGCTCTCGCGTCCCGGATGTGCTCTAATTTTACTGTAGGAGAGTTTTTTGAGTCTATTAAAGGTATTTGTTTACGGAACGCTCAAACCTGGGCAATGTAACTATCAACGCTACTGTGCCGGCAAGGTTGTAGCGGCACAACCGGCAACTGCGTTTGGCCGGCTATTCGCGCTGCCGGTGGGATACCCGGCGATGACTGCGGGAGGCGATCCTATCAGCGGTATGTTGCTTTCATTTAGTGATCCGGCGGTCTTGCATGACCTGGATCGGCTGGAAGATTATGATCCTCACCGGCTGCCGGCTCACAATGAATATAACCGATGCCAAATTGAGGTCTTTGACTTATCCGGTCAAAAGTTAGAGCTTGCTTGGGTTTACTTAATGACACCCGAACAGGTTGATCGCCGAGGAGGCGTGCCGGTGGCATCTGGCTGCTGGGTTGCCGGTGAATTCCCCGAAAACAAATATGAGAAAACGGATTTTTAAGCTCATTGCAAATCCGCACTCTCACATCTAAAGTAGATTAAGTGTTTTTACTCGACAATTAATGCGCGAGTGATCACCGATTTTTCTGGAGTAGCCACTGGCGCTTTGGGAATTTCTACAACCGGGTTGTTGAGAGCAATCATCAAGCTGTCGTCAGATACACTGGTTTGAGGGGATTGCGCGAGTTGGGGTGCAAAAGACTGCTGAGAGGGGATCATTCCTGACACGGCAGCGATAAACATAGCCGCCAGTGCTGCCCCGCCCCACAGGATAGCTCGCTTTGGCCGGCGATCAATACGGGCAAAAACCTGCTCAACCGTTTCTTCAACACTTTGCTGGGCTGCCGGCACCGGCATCTTATGCAATCCTTGGCGCAGACCTAATAGCCGGCTGTACAACTGCTGTACCCTCGGATCATTGGCCAGCCATTCTTCAACTTGCCGGCGTTCTGCGGCTGTCACCTCGCCATCAAGGTAAGCACTCAGTAATTCAAAACGGTCTCGTTTTAGCGTATTCACGGCACCCATCAACTCAGCGTGATTAGCAAGTTTCCCATCCAGCGACTCCCCTTGGGGTTGCTTTTTAGAATCATCATGGAACTCAAAGTTAGGGGTCATTTTAACACCACCACCAACTCAAATTGGGGCAAAAACCCGGAGCAACGAACACAAGTTAATTTACTACCGATCATAGTGAAGCCGTTAGCTATCTGGGGTCATCTATCAAAGGAACGATTAAACTAGGCGCTTAAGACCTAACCTTCCTACTTACCGTCCAGATAGTTTTGTAATTGTAATTGCAGGCGCTGACGCGCTCTAGCGATTCGTGACTTTACGGTTCCCAAGGATACGCCTGTAATCTCGGCGATTTCCTCGTAAGCCATTCCTTCAATCTCTCTGAGAACTATTGTAGTACGAAAAACTTCTGGCAAGTCAGCAATTGCTTCTCGCAGCTGATCGTAAAATTCTCTAGTTGTGAGATTTTCTTCGGGTCCGGGGCTGTCGGCTGCAATTTCCCAATCCATCTCGCCGTCCTCTAGCAGCCGGGGGGCATCTAAAGAGAGTGGATCGCGCACCCGTTTGCGCTTGCGTAATTCGTCGTAAAACAAGTTTGTCGCAATGCGACTTAACCATCCCCGGAACTTAACCGGATCGTTTAAGCGCTTCACATTACGATATACCCGAATCCAGACTTCTTGAGCCAAATCTGCCCGATCTTGCCAATCTGGAGCCAAGTGGTATAGAACTCTTTCGACATGAGACTGATGACGGCGCAGCAGTTCAGCAAACGCAGCTCTGTCAGGGTGTAGTCCATCCTGACACCGCAGCACTAAGTCGTAGTTAGAAAGTTTCTCAGGTGGAACTGGCACTTGAAGAACCGTTGGCTCACCCGTTGACCAAGATAAAGGAATAGAGTGACTCATGAGCAGTATTGGCTCTGTAACATTCCAGCTTTAGTGACGGTGCCATATCTAAGAAGTTCCTGCGAAAGTTACAAATACATTTAAACACGAGCGGGAAGTGCGTTTGCGTAGGTTCTCCCCAACCCAGTGTATCGACTGATTTTAGCAGCTGCCGGCGCTTTCTGCCTCACCGGCTCTAATACTCACCCAACTGCTCGAATCATCTGCCCAAAGTTCTTTTTTCCAAATCGGTGAAAAATAACGTGCTAAAGCAAACTACCCCGCTAAGCTGCTTGACTGACACCAGGAGCGGTTTCGGTGGTAGGCTTCTAAACGACAACTCGATGGCTCCTTGAGCCACGAATTCACCGTCCTCAGCCGTTTTCCAGCTTCTTATCCCTCTTTTGTTATTTTGGGGAAAGTAAAAGTTAGGCAGCAACGGAATAGGTAGCCCAGAAAGGTGTAAAACAGGGGGGGAAAGTGTCCAAAATTTGCAGCAATTCGCCGAACGAGCGTCGAAATCCAGGAATCTCAAAGACCTCTAACCAAGGAGAGATTAAACAGTAAAAAAGTCAGGGCTGGATAATTAATCTGATATTGTTGAGTGCACTGTTCCAAGTTGTTCCATCTTCCCACCAAGGATGTTGTTGAAATTTGGCAATCAACCGAGATGGAGCGGTTAACTGAGTCGATTGACCTGAGAGAGGTTCATCCGCCAAAGTTTGAAAATTCTGGGCCTGTAGACTGACCAGGAGGTAAGCACTAAAAACCAGTTCCCACCAGCGTTGGATACTGGCAAAATCTGTCAAGCGATAATCGGCCCATCCTAACTCGTTCTTGACTTGTTTAAAGCCGTATTTAATCCAATTTCTTAAGCTATAAAGTTGGGCCACTTGGAGATCAATCTGACCCTCAAGATTTGTCATAATATACCAACTCCTGTCCCCATTTGGGTCAGGAGTATCCCCTTTGGTAATTTGGTAGTAGCGAACTTTACGGCGTTTACCGAAAATAATTTCTCGCACAAATCTTGGTTGCGGTTGACGGTGAGACAGTTGCTGTTGGTAAGCTTTCCATCGGTTATACCGCACTCGTTCTCCAGGAGTAACTAATACGCTATGATTACTGCGAATCGCCAAAATGAAGCCAAGATTGAGAGCTTATAAGGTGTCGATGACACTGCTACTTTCTCCATATAAACTATCAGCCAAAACTAATTTAAATTGAAATCCCCATGCTTTGAGTTCAGAGATGATTTCTCTGGCTAACTGGGGTTTGGTTTTGTCGGTATCCCCTGGCTTCAGACATCCTTTGGGTTTAAAAATCTTAACCTGTTTCTGTCTTGCCTAAATTGCCAATGTACTGTTTAGCTACATAGTCTGTTGCTCGGCCTTTTTTCTCATCGCCGGTTTCATCAATACATAAGATAATTTCTCTCTCTCCTATTAATTGAAGAATTAACTGTAACCTCCGCTGTGTGAAAGCTTGACTTGACGGGGTCGAATCCCTTAAAAAATGATGTTACGATTGACTATTGGATAATCCAACAGCTCTCGCTATTTTAGGCAAAGACTTACGTGGGAGTTCTGATAGAAGTCCAAGATGTAACAGCTTAAAGGCTTCGTAATTTCTCACTTGAGAAAACAGCTCTTGATAGTTTTGACAATACTCATCAATGAACTTGAGTGTGGGAGCGGCTGGGCGACGGGGTGTAACCATTATTGCAATGTTTTGGGAGTTATCCCCTGATTTTACTCTCCCTGAAGTAACAAAAGAGGGATAAAAAACTGTTTTAACGGATATTTGCAGTAAGGGAAAAGTATTGGATTGCTCCCAAAACGGAAAAATAGTTCCATTTGATTATTCAGAAAACAAAGGACTTAATGAAAATGCTTGGCTAACATGGATGTCTAATAATTTTACGGTGGGGGGGGAACCCCCAAAAGACCCTGCGAGCGGAGCAATTTTCAAATGGGGTAATACGGAAGATGGTTGTCTTTTCGGTCAATGTCGTTTAGAAGACGGATCTACGGGGCCAATAAGTAAGTCAGATGTTTGTGATCCAAACATTTTCGAGTAAGTCATTTTATACCTGCCGTTATGAAGTGAAACTTCATGCACATAACGCCTTCTCTTAAACAGATTCTTTTTGCACCGTAGAGAGTCCTTGCCAATTTTTCAACCATTAATAATTGAGCAAGATCGTGTCCATAACACGATTATCTAAATCAATTAGCTTCTTCTAGCTTATGTCAAGCCATTTGCCACGTCATCTCCTGACCTGCCCGTAAAGGCACAAGTCCGAATTCAGTAAATGGAACTTCATCGGGAACGCGCCAGGTCGTTCTGGTCAAGGTAATCTGTTCAGTATTGCGCGGGAGTTGATAAAAATCTGGCCCATAGAAGCTAGCGAAAGCTTCAAGTTTATCGAGTGCATCAACACTCTCAAAAGCTTCTGCATATAACTCCATAGCATGCAGAGCCGAATAGCAACCCGCACAGCCACAAGAACTTTCTTTGCCATTGCGGGGATGCGGGGCGCTATCAGTGCCAAGAAAAAACTTAGGATTGCCAGAGGTTGCTGCTTGCAAAAGCGCCAGACGATGCTCCTCTCGTTTCAAAATGGGCAGGCAGTAAAAATGAGGACGAATGCCACCTTGAAAGAGGATATTGCGGTTAAACAATAAATGTTGTGGTGTAATCGTTGCAGCGATATTGTTGGCAGACAGGACATACTGCACAGCATCTGAGGTGGTAACGTGTTCAAGTACCACGCGCAGGTTGGGAAATCGCTGCTTGAGGGGGATCAAATGTCGCTCGATAAACGCTTTCTCGCGGTCGAACATATCAACATCTGGAGCGGTCACTTCCCCGTGCAGGAGTAAAGGCAGCTCTACCTGCTGCATCGCTTCAAAGACGCGATCGCACTTACGAATATCCGTCACACCGAAGTCTGAATTAGTCGTTGCACCGGCTGGGTAATATTTGACCGCTTTGACAAACTGGGATTCTTTAGCCCGGATAATTTCTTCGGGACTTGTGTTGTCGGTGAGGTAGAGCGTCATCAGTGGTTCAAACCGTTTGCCAGCCGGAATCGCTGCAAGGATGCGATCGCGATAGGCCGCAGCATCCGCGACCGAGCGTACCGGGGGCTTCAAGTTCGGCATGATGATAGCGCGGGCAAACTGACGCACCGTATGGGGGAGAACTGCTTTCAGCGCTGCACCATCGCGTAGATGTAAATGCCAGTCGTCAGGTCGGGTGATCGTAAGCTTTTGCATCTTTCAATTATAAAACTGCGAGTGCTTTAGCAAGGAAGACACAAGCTAACAACGTCCAGGCACACTGCCTACCAACAGATAATCGGTTTGATGCAGAGGTTACTTGCGGCAGGTGACGGGCACTGCTAGCCTACTTTTATACCCCACGATAGAGCAGTAAGCCTTTACCTTCCTTTCATAGCTATGAGCAACGAAGCGATCGCACTTTATGAACCAATCAACCTTCTGAAACAGGTTGACGAAGATATTTGGATCGTTGATGGTTCCATTGTGCAGATGGCAATGTATGGAGCAAAGATGCCCTTTCCAACCCGAATGACGATTGTGCGACTGAGCAATGGTGACCTATGGTGCCATTCACCAACAGAATTGACTCCAGAACTGAAAGCTCAAATTGACTCCCTCGGTTCACTGCGTCACCTCATTTCGCCCAACAAAATCCATTACGCCTATATCAGTGCTTGGGCTAGCGCCTATCCAGAAGCTGTAGCATGGGCATCTCCAGGTGTTCGCGATCGTGCCGCGCAGCAGAAAATTGCAGTAGATTTTGATGCTGACTTGGAAGATGAAGCACCACGTGAGTGGGTAGCAGACCTAGACCAATTAATCTTTCGTGGCGGTCGATTTATGGAAGAAGTCGTCTTTTTCCACCGCAAGAGCGCCACTCTCATCCTTGCCGATCTCATCGAAAACTTTGAACTAAATAAAGTGAGTCAGCAGCTGCATTGGCTACTTAAGTTAGGGGGTGTTGCCGATCCGGATGGAAAGCTCCCATTGGATTTGCGAATGACATTTCTCGGCAAAAAGGAACAGGCACGTAGCTGCTTACAGCGAATACTTCAGTGGAACCCTGAAAAAGTTATCCTATCCCACGGTCGTTGGTATGAGAATAACGGTACTGCTGAGTTACGGCGCGCTTTTCGCTGGCTTGAATAACGTTTAGACGACAGCAAGCTAACACTTTAATGAAGCGGATAGTGTAAAGGATCTCATGCTTAGTTTCACTTGTATCTACCGTCGCTCACTTTTGCCGTTAGCCAGCAAACATTTAGGGCGTTATTGGACTAAATTGTATAACTGAACCTATTGTAAAGGGCTAGGTTAAGCCATCAACCAAATAATATGAATTCGACGGTTAGGAATGGTAAATCTGTTTAAGAAGCTCAGTGGTGGAGCATTGATAGGCATTGGCTACCTGCTGTCTCCCCTCTCTTGGTGGAATGATCTATTTTTTAACCTGCCAATCGCTTTGGTATTTGGTTATGGTGTCACTTTGATCAATTCGAACTGGTTTTTACCTGGGACGATTGTTGGCTACTGGCTCTCAAATGTTTTGGGTATTGTGATGATGCAGTTCGGCGTAATGGATATGTTCCTGACTGAAGATAAACCGAACATTAGACGGGATTTACTAATTGGATTAAGGGGTACAACCTTTTACACGCTTATTGTTTCTGCTTTGGTTTATCTTCATAGCTTAGAAATGCCTGATTTTCTGATAGGTTTACATCCCTAAGTCACTTAATGTAGATTAGTGCGATGCAATAAAGCCCAACATCCTATGCTCAGCATATTAACTGCTTCTGCTGTTCCAGAGCTTGAGCAGTCTAACAGTACCCATGCACACCGAGCGTCGAGAGTTGTTCGGTGCGGATGCAAAGGTTATTTGCGGCGGGCAATGGGCAATGTTATGCATTTCTAAAAACATTTAATATTGCTTGCTTGGCTTTTTCTGAGCTTCTAGCTTACTGTCCTTCAATTTATTAGGTTGTCTAAAACGATTTTTACCAGCAACCCGCAGGAAGCGCAGAAACTTTGGACACTCGAAATGGTTGGGCGCAGTGCAGGCTGCTGCGTGGCGGAGACCATCGCGCATTGCGGTCAGTTCTTTAATTTTTTTGTCCAACTCATCTGCCTTCGCTAAGAGCAGCGTTCTATTAATTTCAGGGCCTTCAGAGGTAAACATTTCACCAATCTCATCCAGTGAGAAACCAGCGCTACGCCCCAATGAAATCAAAGCGAGCCGTTGTATGACGTTGGCATCAAAAAGCCTCCGTAAACCATTTCTGCCATTCGACTGAATAAGCCCTTTTTCCTCATAAAACCGTATCGTTGAGGCGGGTAATCCAGAAGCCTTTGAGACCTCAGTGATATCCATGATTTTCTTGGCGCAGCGACTGCTTGACTTCAAGTTGACTTGAAGTTGTATCGTATCTTCAAACACGAGTAAACACAAGGCTGACGCGATCAGTTTGTGGCAAGTGATGGATATCTTGAGCAATGGAGGCATTGATATGGAAGCAAGTTTTTGGCAGCAAAAATGGGAAGAAGGAGATATTGGTTTTCACCAGAGTGAGGCAAACCCATTCCTCGTCGAACATTTTGAAACATTAAATCTTGCGAAGAGTGGTCGTATATTTCTACCGTTGTGTGGCAAGACGCGTGATTTTGCATGGTTGCTTGCTTGTGGTTATCGAGTGGTTGGCGCAGAATTGAGCGAACTTGCAATTAACGAATTGTTTAACGACCTGGAAGTGGAGCCAAAAATCTCTAGAGTTGGTGAATTAACCCATTACTGCGCTAAGGATATCGACATATTTGTTGGCGATATTTTTGATGTGCCTGCTGAAGTTCTTGGGCCGGTTGACGCGGTATATGACCGAGCAGCGTTGGTTGCAATGCCTGAAAACATGCGTCATCAATATACGTCACACCTGATGGAAATCACCCACGCGGCACCGCAGTTGCTGATTTGTTACGAATACAATCAACAACTCATAGATGGCCCTCCGTTCTCAGTCAGCGAAGCAGAAATAAAACACCATTATGCGTCTGCTTATCAAGTGAACTCTGTTGAAAGCAAGGAAGTCGCTGGTGGATTAAAGGGGAAGGTTGCATCAATTGAGACGGTTTGGTTGCTTCAAAAATTCTAAAAAGTGAGATTGATATGCTGAGTATTGAATGGATGTTGTTATACATCCTGTTGGGTTTCTTTGCCGGCTTGATGGCAGGCTTACTGGGTGTGGGTGGCGGTGGAATACTTGTTCCCTTGCTGGTATCCATTTTTAGTAAGCAGGGCGTCAGTGCAGATAATGTCGTTCATTTGGCATTAGGAACGACATTGGCTTGCATGATTATTTCTTCAATCGCAAGTATTCGCGCCCATGCTGCTCAAGGAACTGTATTGTGGAAAGTGGTCTACGGGATGGCACCCGGCATTATGGTGGGTGCCTTTCTGATTACCCGCATCGCCGCCAAGGTCAACTCAGCTTACATCGCTATATTCTTTGCGCTGTTTATGGCTCTGGTCGCGGGTCAGATGTTTCTGAATTGGCGACCAAAAGCTAGCCGAAAGCCGGCGAAGTTTCGTGGCTTATTTCTAGCGGGGACAGGCATTGGATCGGTATCTGCTCTTGCTGCGGTTGGTGGTGGTTTTTTAGCAGTCACTTACCTCAGCTATCAGAATGTGGAGATGAAAAAGGCGATTGGTACTTCATCTGCAATTGGATTTCCCATTGCGATCGCAGGTACGGTTGGGTACATGATGAGTGGCTGGTCTCAAACATTGAGCGTTCCCTATACGATTGGATTCATTTATGTGCCGGCATTTTTGGTAATCGCGATCGCGAGTTCAATTGCGGCTCCCTATGGTGCTCGCTATTCTCATCGTTTACCTGAGACTCATTTGAAAAAGATATTCGCTGTTCTCTCGCTAGTTCTGAGTATCAAGATGCTCTTCTCAGTCGTTTAGTGTTGACCTAAGAGTGTGTTCCTTGGAAGGGTGTAGTTAAGTATTTACAGCAAAGCACACAACAAGCCCATGATCCACCCATCAGATCTGCTGGATAACACCCCAAATCTGCGGGATTACTCGTCAAATTTTCTGTTTAATTCCTTAAAAGCTGGGTATTATCCCGTAGTTCTGCTTGATAATACCGACTATAAGGGGCTTATCAAGCGGAGCTGACGCTTAATATATAGTTAGGCTGCTGAGTCTCTGGTAAAAAGGCAACCAAAAGGCTATTTGTCGATGCTTAGGATTGAATTATTTTGAGGTTGCGGTAGGCCGGCAGGTGAAGGGTGTCTGCGGAGCGGTTTAGGCTTTATTGTGGTGTTCAGACCCTTTACCAACTTGATAGGAGGACATCAACGTGACTGATGAACAACATTCCCTGCTGAAAGCATCAGACATCAATTCAATGGATGCGTTTGAGTTTCATCATCCGCTTAACCCCAATTCAGAAATTTATTTACGCTTCCTTGGGCGTGCTGTCGGTCTTAAACGCATTGGTGTAACGATTGCTCGTGTACCATCAGGCAAGGAATCCTTCATTTTTCACGCTCACCAGAATGAAGAAGAATGGGTTTACATTTTGTCGGGCCGAGGTATTGCGGAAATTGGAGATGTGGAGTGCGAAGTCGGGCCAGGAGACTTCATGGGCTTTGGGCTACCTCAACAACCCCATCATCTTCGTAATCCATTCGATGAAGACCTTGTATATCTGATAGGTGGAGAAGCAGGACGCTTAGATGTTGGCGTTTTTCCTCGGCTTGGTAAACGAGTGATTAGGGATGGTGAGTCCGCCTACATATTTGATGAGTCAGCGCTTCAACTTTTTTGGAGCAGCAAGCAATCTACTGAGGATTGATATCTGTTGGAGTGGTCGCGGCATAACAACCCTAGCGCAGCGGCCACTTGTGGAGTTAAATAAAGTGTTGGCAACCGCTGGCCAAGAGTGTTCGGCTGAAATTTGTTCTAAGTACAGCTAGAGTTCATACGAGAAGTCTTGAGAGATCGCAAAATGCAAAGTCAGAATATAGATTTAATCCGAACCCTCTTCCAAAGTCGCTTAGCGACTCTTGAGCATCTATTAAAGTCAGCTCAGACTCATTTTTGTGATGACGAGTCGTTCCTTCAAAAGCGCATTGCAGCTGATATGTTTCCCTTCGGTACACAGATTGCTTTCACCTGCAATCAACCACGCAACTTTGCTCTCTGGTGTGATGGCAAACCTGCGAATAATCTAGATCCAGACCTCATAGCTCTCACACAGGCATACGAACACATAGCAAACACTAAGGAACTTCTTTTGGGTGTTAACGCTGAAGATGCAAAGCTAGCTGAGGTGACGCGCATTGACTTGGGTCAGAGCCTCTACGTCGAGTTGTCTGGTAATGCCTACGTGAATGAATTTCTAATTCCAAACTTTTACTTCCATATGGTCACGGCTTACGATATTCTTCGCATGGCTGGTGTACCAATTGGAAAACGAGATTACATGATGCACTTGGTGCCATTAATCAGAAAGGATGAAGCCTAACTATTCAAATGCAGCGAACGGTCAAGAGTCACTCGCTCTAAATTCGGGATTATTGCCACAGCGTAAACCAGTGTCATAAAGCAACTTAATTAAAAGTTGATATACGCTGGATAACTTTTGAAGAATTGCTAAAACTTCATCTTTTGTCAAAAGGGTTGGTAAATAGTTAGATTTCTTTGCACGAACTGCATCGACTTTCAAATCTAAATCTTGTTTTAATACCTCTTTGTAGAGAAATAAAACAGCATGAAGTGCTTGATTCTGCGTTGATGCAGCCACATTTTCATTGACAGCAAGATGTGTTAAAAATTCTTCAATTTCCTTACTTCCCATATCTTTGGGATGGCGCTTATTATGAAAAAGGATATAGCGTCTAATCCAATAGATATAGGTTTTCTCTGTTTGATAAGAATAGTGCTTAAGCCTGATAGCATCTTGCACCTGTTCGAGGAGCTTCTTTGGACGTTGTTCCATTGGAAGTTGTGCAGAAAATTCCGTGTAATATCCTAACTAAGGATGTTATACGGAAAATTTCTATATAACATCAAGGGATACACGAAAAAATTCCATATAATCCTCCTGTAAAGGATGGTTAGACGGAAAAATTTTGTATAATACCTAAATAAGCGGGTAAAAAAGAAATTTTCTGTAGATTCAGGCAAGAATTCGTTATAATGCTTGATGTATTAGGATTGAGAAAAAGATTATACGGAAACTTTCCGTAGAATAAATAATTATACTGCTGTACTCAGCATGGTTGTACACTCTTGATCTGCTTTCATTCTTACTTGAAAAATTGAGTAAATCTCGTCCTTTAGAATCATCTCACTTTGAGAAATAGCCATGGGAAATCTTCGTAACAGATTGGAATTACGCCGTTATATTGCAGAACATGAATACAAAAATAAGTTGATGTTGACTTTTGCACTTAGTAAATTTGCAGAACTGGCAAGATATCCCAATAACTATTTGGCAGACACTAGATGGACCGATGCTTTAATACTCACGGATGACGGAGAGCTTATTGCCAACAGACTTAGAGTAGAAAAAGATAGCTTACCAGAAGCTGATATACGAATGGCTTTATTAGGGCACTTTTATTATCAAAATCTTTTAGTTGATTTTCAAAATTCAAACCTCGATTTAATTCGAGAAATACTACATTCCGAAATAATTAATTGCAAGCTCAGAATTCCTTATTGCTTTGACAGAATTCTTTATAATCGCTTTGCTGAAATGTTTCCGAAAGGGGAAAAACCAATTCTCACACCTGATGAGGTGCATCAATTTCTTGAAAAAACCCCTCAAGGAGTTTTCCAAGTCGGGAATTTATTATCCGGACCCTTTGGATTAATAGATAGCCATGCTCAACGTTATCTACCTCCTGGATTAGGTTTTTTATGGCATTCTAAGGAAGATGGGCAAGTTATCGCACATAGAGTGGCACTTGATGTTCCAGACATTCCCCTCGTGCAGGCATATAGTCAAATATCTAGTATTGCAAAAGACGAAATAGGATATGCTTCTCCTTGGGGACGAGCATTTGCTACTGAAATTAGTCTCGTTGATGGTTCTGATTCTTTCAACTGGACTGCTTTACCTATGCTTTTAGCTGATTGTATTCCGGGTAAGGAGCGCACTCAACTACTCGCTTTCGCATTGAATTCTAACCAGAAAGTATTCATACGTGAAACTCTTAAAAAATATTCTCTAAAGACAGAGCTGAATAGAGGAAATTCAGAAGAGGTGGCTTCTAAAATGCAACCTTGGGAGCAACTTCAAATACTTTTATCAATTTCGGATACTGACTTAGTCTCATTGATTGATGAAGCTTGCAATTGTGGGGTATTAAATATTCCTCTTTCTGAAGTTCGTCGTCCTAAAATGTTTCCTCTAAGAGTGACAATATCTAAAACTCAAACTCTAGAACTCAAGAGCCGTGGAATTAGGCTTTCTGGTGATAGTCCCTCTGTAAAACTTACGCGCCTTCTAGTAGAAAGTTATACTGAGTCTGGAGAACTATCTGATCTATCATGGAAAATTCGTTGTAATTCTCTCGATGGACATCAAAGTAAACTGTCAGAATTTATTTATAAAAACGGACCATATGTAACTCTTGAAAAACTTGTATTGAGCAGAGAAACAATTGCTCGTTACTTTTCAAGGGCGTTGAAGATTCCAGCTAAGGCTGATCAAGATGATTCATATTTTATTAGTCAATGCTTGTTTAAGCTAGATTTTGATGAGCCAGCCTTTGATGATTCAACTCCAACTCTCAAAAGTCGCCTAGAAGAATTTAGAGCTGTTCTTCTATCTATTCCTGATGTCGCTATTGAAGAACGTAGGGCAGTAGTACGGAAGGCAGGAGTTAATCTTTTTGTCTCACTTGAGAGCTTTTTACAAAAATTAATTACTTATAACACATGGCTGATTTTTTCAGACCATTATTTGGTCACCTGTTCTACTTATAATGAACAAAAAGCATTATGTATAGTTCCAGAAATATTCGGAGATGAATTAAAAGTTTCAGAAGATTTTACAGTCGCTTGGAACATTAATGGATCAAATACATTTGGTGTACTTTTACGCTATCTACAAGAACTTAATACTACTGTTTCTGCTCTTGAGAGCAGATTAAGAGATACTTGCCAACGTACATCCATTGATATTCCAAAGAGTAATAAAGGAGTTTTACGTCCATTTCCCTTTAAACATACACAGCTTTGGGCTGATAGTACCAGGGAAAGCCTCAACGAATATGCTGTGGTTTTAAGTAGCATTACTCGTCAGATTAACCAAGCTGGTATCCCCGAAGTTCGTAATGGACTTGATCATCAGAGAAATCCTGATGAGTTTCCATCACTTGAAAAAATGTTTGCGTTTGAGACGCGAGTTTCCTCAGCAGTTGAAGTTGCTGATAAAGCTAGGCTTTTACCCAGTTGGTTTTGGCTAGAACAAAGATCATCCAATAATCAGGGCTATATAGCTTACACTTTTCGAGACTACTCAGGAAAAGAATTGCTTTTACAAGGACCAAGTCATGCGCTTGGGTTGCGGCAAAAAATAGTCTTTGGAGAGCCATGCATTATCGCACCATTTAACTTCCTTGGATTACCTAATTCAGAGCTAGTTTTTGCGATTTCTGATGAAACTGAATACTCTATTCATTGGAATAACTATCCAATTATTCGAGATCTACATGATTTCTCAAAAGAGATCATAGACTTCGATGTAGATGTATGCGATGAGGTTCCTAGTGCAGAAACTAATGCTCTTATAAATGAGCTTGAACCTTCAAGGCAATCCACTGAGCAGTATAACAATTCGTTTGGAGCGGACTGACGGTAGACTTAGTGTATTGCGAAGATGCTTGCAGCCGCTCAAGTGAACCGTTATGCTTCGGAACAAGTAGCGATGTACATCAAGAGGTTAGATTTACTCTGCATGCAGCTGCACATAACGTTGTGGACAGCTATTTTATATATTGGATTTTCTGTGTGCTTTGGGTCATGTTAACGATCGCACAATTAGGCACCAACAAGAACCTAATTGCAGTTTTTAAGCAGCTTTGCATCAAGGTATAAAGCCGAGAGCGGCGTTTCAAGAAAAGTTGAAACGCCGCTCTCATTTTTGTCTCTGGCTTCTACTCGCGTTCAAAATTACTGCAAGTTAGCGTAGTTGATACTAGGCTTAAAAACTCCTCGCAGAGGTTTTCGCTAAGACTGAGCGAAGGTCATAGCGATCGAGGTTCATCACCCTGTCCCACACCGCCACAAAGTCATTCACAAACTTCTGCTGCGAGTCCACACATCCATAGACTTCCGCCAAGGCTCGGAGCTGAGAGTTTGAACCGAAGATGAGGTCAACACGGGTAGCAGTCCACTTAAGTGCGCCGGTTTTGCGATCGCTACCCTCGAACTCATACTCATCTTCAGATGTCGCCTTCCACGTCGTGCCCAAGTCGAGCAGGTTCACGAAGAAGTCATTGGTCAACGTCTCTGGCTGGTCGGTGAAGACGCCGTGCTTGTACCCGCCAAAGTTTGCACCCAGGACTCGCAAGCCGCCCAGGAGAGCCGTCATCTGAGGGGCTGACAGGGACAGCAATTGCGCCCGATCAACCAGCAGCTCTTCGAGCGATTCGCTGTGTTTGCCGCTAGTGTAGTTGCGGAACCCGTCCGCAGCCGGTTCAAGCATGGCGAAGGACTCGACATCCGTTTTCTCTTGCAGCGCATCCGTGCGTCCCGGCTTGAAGGGAACCGTCACGTCGTGACCGGCATTTTTCGCCGCTTGCTCAATGCCCGCGCATCCGCCCAGAACGATCAAGTCAGCGATCGAAACCCGCTTGCCGCCAGACTGCGAGCTGTTGAACTCCTGTTGGATGCCCTCCAGGGTTTGCAGCACCGTTGCCAACTGCTCTGGCTGGTTGACTTCCCAATCCTTCTGCGGCGCGAGACGAATACGCGCCCCGTTTGCTCCACCGCGCATATCGGAGCAGCGGAACGTTGACGCCGACGCCCAAGCGGTCGAAACGAGTTGGGAGACAGACAGTCCGGAAGCAAGAATCTTGGCTTTGAGGGCAGCGATGTCCTGCTCATCAATCAATTCATGATCGACTGCGGGAATGGGATCTTGCCACAAGAACTCTTCCTGGGGAACCTCCGGGCCGAGATAGCGTGAGCGGGGACCCATGTCGCGGTGCGTTAGCTTGAACCACGCCTTGGCGAACTGCTCTGCGAACTCATCCGGGTTATCGTGGTAACGCTTCGCAATCTGGTTGTAGATGGGGTCCATCTTCATGGCCATGTCTGCCGTGGTCATCATAGGGGCGTGCCGTTTCGACGGATCGTGCGCGTCGGGCACCGTACCGGCACCAGCATCGCCCTTGGGCTTCCATTGCCACGCGCCGGCGGGACTCTTCGTCAGCTCCCAGTCATATTTGAACAGGGTTTCGAGATAGCTGTTGTCCCACTGCGTCGGTGTGGGGGTCCATGCGCCTTCGATACCGCTGGTGATCGCATCGACGCCGGCACCCGTGTTGAAGGCGTTCTTCCAGCCAAGACCCTGATCGATGATGGTGGCACCCCCAGGATCAGCCCCTACGTGCGTCGCTTCGCCCGCACCGTGACATTTGCCAAAGGTATGCCCACCGGCAGTGAGCGCGACGGTCTCCTCGTCGTTCATCGCCATCCGACCAAAGGTATCGCGAATATCGCGCCCTGAGCCGACCGGATCAGGCTCGCCGTCTGGCCCCTCTGGGTTCACATAGATTAGGCCCATCTGAACGGCAGCGAGGGGATTCAGGAGTACGCGATCGCCTTCGTAACGCTCATTGCCGAGCCAAGCTTTCTCAGAACCCCAGTAGATGTCTTCCTCTGGCTGCCAGACATCCACACGCCCGCCGGCAAAGCCTAACGTCTTGAAGCCCATCGACTCAAGCGCGCAGTTGCCGGCGAAGATCATCAGGTCGGCCCAGGAGATTTTCTTGCCGTATTTCTGCTTGATGGGCCAAAGCAACATCCGCGCCTTGTCGAGGTTGGCATTGTCAGGCCAACTGTTGAGCGGCTCAAACCGCTGGCTACCCGAACCCGCGCCGCCGCGACCGTCGCCAATACGATACGTGCCGGCGCTGTGCCAAGCCATCCGGATGAAGAGCGGCCCATAATGGCCGTAGTCGGCTGGCCACCAATCCTGGGATGTGGTCATCAGCTCATAGATATCTGCCCTTAAGGCAGCTAAGTCAAGACTCTTGAACTCCTCAGCATAGTTGAACGCCTCACCCATAGGATTGGCCTGGGGTGTGTGCTGGTGGAGGATGCTCAGATTCAAATAATTCGGCCACCAGTCTCGGTGCGACGGCCTATGACGAGGCTGAGATTTCTGACCGCCGCCCGTAAACGGGCATCCGCTTTGGCTGCTCATAGTATTTTCCTATCGAGGTGTGTGGTGTAAGTTTTTTTGATGTCCTGCGGGTAGTGCCAACAACTAGCACATGGTAATTACTGGGGTAATCGATGAACAAATAATCGAAAAAAAATATAATTAACGTTATGCTTTGAAACAATGAATTTGTGATTTGAAACAATTAGTTACCAATAGCCCCATAGTGAGCCTGTAAACGCTCTGGTTGAGCGCGGCTACTTTCCACAAAGCTCACATGATGCTGAGACACCCCTAGGTGTAACGACAGCTCCAGCGGACTCAGCCGACGGGCTTACACATCTGCCACAAGGTAGAGCAATCTAAACGAATGAATATAAATAATCCTTTCATTCATAAACGATTGTAAATATCATAATTGCTCAATTGATTCAGCAGTTGATTTGCAATCCAGCGTGTGAATGCCGGCGGAATACATTGAGCAATTTCACTCTGGGTCATCCAAGGAACCCCCATTGCTTGACGATAGATTTCTAACCGAGTTTGTGATTAAAATGCAGTGTTTGTTCAATCGCTCTGGCTTGCTCAAGAGAAATTAATGGCTCGTGAACATCACAATGAATATGAGAGTTTGGAGATTTTGGAAAATCTACCAAGTGACCTTGTAGAGTAGGCGAAGTCAACCACCGGCATAGCCAAATTGCTCTACAAATGCCCTACAAGATCCACCAGTGCCGGCTTTACTCCCGCAGCCTTTAGACAAGCACTCAGCAGTTTTGTTCACACGCTCCAATACTAACCCAACTGCTCGAACCATCTTCCCAATGCTCTTTTTTCCATATGGGTGCCTGGTGTTTAAGCGTATCTATAGCATACCGGCACGCCTCAAAGGCTTCTGAACGATGAGGACAGCCAACTGCCACCAGTACGCTGATTTCCCCAATTTGCAACCGGCCTGTGCGATGATGGATTACCACCCGATTCACATCTGGCCAGGTTTTGCGGATCTCGGCAGCAATTTGCTCAAACACCCGCAATGCCATCGGTTCATACGCCTGATATTCCAAGGCAACCACCGGCTTGCCATCGGTTTTGTTGCGAACCATGCCACTCATAACAACCACCGCCCCATTACCCGGATCGTCTGCCAGGGCGTAGACTTCTTCTAGGGACAGGGGCGCAAACGTGATGGCAAAACTATCCCCGGCGTGGGGTTGAATGGGTGCGCTTAGGGGAAATGTGGTTCCAAGATTCATGGCATTGAGCTACTTAAGGGCTAGTGGATCTATTTTGCTTGATTAATGCCTAAATGACTGCAATTGATAACCCTTTCCCCTTGCAATTCCTTGATATTGCCGGCCCTTAAGCTTTCCCGCCACCCATCAGGTAAAGCAACGCCATGCGAACCGCAACGCCACTGGTTACCTGTTGGGAAATCAAGCTAAATTCAGGGTCATCCATTAAGTCAGAAGAGATTTCAACCCCCCGATTAACCGGCCCTGGATGTAAAACTTTGACATTCGGTTTGCACAGTTTCAAGCGTTCACGAGTAATGCCAAACCGTTGATGATACTCCCGCAAACTTGGCAACAAATTTTGATCCATTCGCTCTTTTTGCAGGCGCAATGTCATCACAAAATCCGCATCTTGTAAAGCCGGCTCTATTGTCCAATGCAGAAAGAGTTTACCCGCTCTGCCGGTGCCGAAATCTGCAAATAGCTGGGGCAGGAGGGTTGGAGGGCCGGCAAGATGCACCTCTGCGCCGGTTGCCGTTAAACTCCAAATATTCGACCGCGCCACCCGCGAATGCAAAATATCGCCGACAATCGCAATTTTTTTGCCGGCAAGCAGTTCTAAATGAGGCCGCTGAGGATCTAATAAAGAACAAATCGTGAACAGATCCAGCAATCCTTGTGAAGGATGTTCATGCTGGCCATCACCGGCATTAAGAATCCCAACGCGTGAGTCTAGGCGATCCATCTCATCGGCAATCGCTTGAGGCACACCGGCTTGCTTGTGACGAATCACCATCATGTCACATCCCATTGCCAGATAAGTCTTCGCCGTATCCAAAATTGTCTCCCCTTTGGTCAGGGAAGACGTACCGGGGGCAAAATTCAGCGTATCAGCCGACAGCCGCTTTGCTGCCAGTTCAAAGCTGCTACGAGTTCGGGTGGACGGTTCAAAAAACAAATTCGCCACCAATTGACCCTGCAAAGTGGGCACTTTCTTCAAGCGTCGGGAAAGGACTTCCTGAAAACTTGCAGCCGTTTGCAGGACAGTATTGTATTCCTCTGAAACAAAATCAGCCAGAGAAAGAATGTGCCGGCGCGTCCAAGTCGTTGTAGCCATGCAAAAATAGGGATGAAGGAAAAGAGAAAACGGAAAAGGGACAAGGGAGAATTCTTGCGGTTTCCTTTCTCTTTTTACTGGTTTGTGTCAGGGCTGTAAATGGAGGATGTTCAGAGATACCCAAATCAGCGACAGGAAAATCATAAACCCAACGGCATCTAATAATGTAGTTAGCAAAGGGCCGCTGATCAGCGCGGGTTCTAGCTTTAAGCGCTTAAGTCCCATTGGCAGAATCGTTCCTAAAGTGACTGCAACAAAGACATTAATCCCCATCACTAATGGGTATAATCACGGCCAAAACCGGCACTTGAGCGATGACTGTCTGAAAAGGTGCAATCCCACTCGCCGCGCCAATATACAGCCCCATGATGCCCAACAGCCACGGCAGACGCTTGCGAAGTGTCACCATCGGGGCAGAAAGCGCCGCTTGGTTCCCACCGTTGACACCAGCTAGTTTTTGGATGTCTTCCGTGGCTTCTTCTTCCAGAATGTCCACCACGTCGTCAATCGTGATCATCCCAACCAGCCGGTCTTTGCGATTCACCACCGGCAGCACAATTATGTCCTAGCGCTTCATCCGTTGCGCCACTTCTTCCTGGGGCATATCGGTGCCGATTTTGATCATGCCATCGTTAGAAATATCCTGGATCTGGGCTGTTGGATGGGAAAACAACAGCTGCCGCAACGACACAACCGGAATTAGTTTGCGGTTGTTGTCGGTGAGGTAGGCGTAGTAAAAAATTTCCTTATCTTGGTCGTTGCTTCTACAATCTGACACACTTGCACATCGTGCAGCCAACCGCTCAACTCTTCCTGTACCTCTGCCGGCAGATATTCAAAAACATCAATTGCCTGGGATTTATTCCGCAAGCGAAATGAAATTGCCCGACGTTCTGGAGACAGTTCTACAATGTAATCTCCCACATCCACCGCCGGCAGTTGATTCATCTGGGATTTCAACTGATTTAAGTCGGCAATATTGGAAATAGAAATAGGCGCTTCTTGAGTGACCATAAAACCTCCTACGTCTCCCCCGCGCTGGGAGACATGACCACTCAGGCTAGAGGAGTTTAATAGTGTTAGATGATGGACTTAGATTCATAAAATACGCAAAATTCAACATCGGTTTCGTCAGAAGGAACCCGCTAATATCTATGCTAACTGTCTAGGGATTACAACACAATCCGCTGTAGCACTTAAATAACAGCTCGACGAATCGCTCATTTTTTATTGAGGCACCGATGAACATTCCCCAAAAATATCTGACGGCCCTGATTTCCAGCCTGCTTTTAATCGGTTTGGGTAGCTGCACCCCTCCTCCCAGCAACCTTGGCAGTAATAATTCCTTGCAGAATCCCACTCCCTCAAATTCAGTCAGTCCCACAGCAAAGCCCTCCCCAGATGAATCTGAGGGTAAAACTGTAACCGGCAGCCAGCCTTTGAATGCGTCGTCTCAAAATACTGTGAATGTGACAGTTTATGAAGCAGACAGTCAATGTGAGACGGTACTTCCTAAAAAAGTTGCGGTGCCGGCAGATCAACAACTAGAAGCTGCGGTTGGAAAGGTACTAGAAAAGTATGACACCGGCGACTTTGATTTAGCCGGTTATCGCGTTAATGTTGAACCGGCAACGGGTGTGGCTACGGTTGATTTTCGCGTTGCGCCTGATTCTAAACGCAAGCTTGTTTCGCTATCAAGTTGCGAACAATTTGCCTTATTCAACAGTTTGAATAAAACGTTAACCAGTAACCCAGACTGGAAAATCAAAATTGTTCGTTTCACTGAACAAGGCAAAGAAATTCTGCTTTAAAGTCTGGAAACAGCCGGACACTTTGCGACATACCACCGCCAAGGCAATTCAGCGCCGGCAGTGATACCGATGCGGGTTTTTTGCACAAAGCTGATTGCCCCAGATTCCCTATCTTGCTGAAATTTAGGGCTACGATGCTCTAACCACAGGGGTTGGCCGGCACGTAGCTCTATGGCGGTTAAACTCAGGTCAATTTGCAGCGCAAGGCAAAGTTTACCAGGGCCGGCGGCAAGGCGATCGGGTTTGGTGATTTGCCGTGCGTCAATCCAAGGCGGCATCGTTTCCAGCAGTAAGGCGCGAACCAAGACAGCGCTGGGCACGCCGTCGAGATCGGTGACAATGTTGAAGCAGTGGTAAATTCCGTAGATTAAATAGACGTAACTCATCCCTGCCGGCCCAAACATCACCTGATTGCGCGGAGTGCGTCGCCGGTAAGCATGACAGGCAGGATCTCCCGGCCCGTAAGCTTCAGTTTCTACAATCATCCCTCGAATTGTTTGCCCGTCGGCCAACTGCCGCACCAGGGTGCAACCCAGTAAGTCTGGTGCTACTTCTGTAGATGGACGCGCCAACCACGAAGGTTCTACGATCCGCTCGGACTGCGTTACATTCATAGTAATTTGTACCTGAAGGGTTCGGGTCTTGTCTAAATTGCCAGACTTTTGCTCTCGACAGAGTTTGAGCGAATTTTTGCACAAGTACCTAGAATTTCTCTGGGCAATTGAAACAGACGAATTTGGGACAAAACATGGATGTCAAGTTAATTCTGCTGGTATTGACGGGTGTGTTTATCGTGGCAACACTGTTTTTTGGCACGAAAAACGGATTCTATGATACAGATAATTACCACGGGAATGGCTCTGCCCATTGAAGCATAAGCTGATTGATCTTTTAGAGCCAATCGAACACCTCATTAGAGGTGTTTTTTAATGCCTGGGATAGAGCCGGCATCTCATCTCAAGTCGTGTTGCACAACCTTAATCTATTTTGGCAAGGGCAATCCTCTCAAACGGGTTTGATTCAGGGTCAGGTTGCCGACAGGGTATAACTGGCTACTTTGGCATCCTCTTCCTAAAAGCCGATCACCCCTGCCGGTTTTGTAAACTAAAGTAAAGAGGCACCTCATAATTTTTGACAAAAGCAGTATGGATATTTATCAAATTAAAGCCGACCTCAAGAGTTCTGATTCTCAAGCCCGGATGAGAGCACTGACCGCATTGAGAGGCTATGATTCGGAGGTTGCGGTTCCCCTGCTGAAAACCAAATTGCGAGATCCAGAATTTTTGGTGCGTTCGTTTGTGGCGATGGGATTAGGGCGCAAACAAACACCAGAAGCTTTTGACGCTTTAGTTGATCTGGTGAAACACGATAACGATTACAATGTGCGGGCTGAAGCTGCAAACTCGCTGTCTCTGTATGGGGAAGCCGCTGTTCCGTATCTGCTGCAAGTCTTTCGGGCAAACGCGCATTGGCTGATCCGTCGCAGTATTTTGGCTGCTTTTATCGAAATGCCCTACCCCGATATTTTGTTAGAAGTGTGTATTGAGGCGCTGGCAGATTCAGATTTGACGGTACAGGAAGGGGCGGTGGATGGATTTGGATCGCTTGCCGGCAAGACGGAACAAGCGGCAGGATTGCAACAACTGCTAATGTTAGTTAGCTCAGATGAGTGGCGCATTCGCGTGCGAGTGGCTAGGGTTCTGAGAAGATTTGACGATGCAGATGCAAGGGATGCCCTGAGCCGGTTGAGAGTGGATCAGGATCATCGGGTGGTGGCAGCAGTGCTAGAAGGTTTGCTTTAGGAGTTTGCAGCTTACCGGCTCATTAACAGCAAGCTCCCCAGGGTTAGAACTGTAACAATCAGCGCCAGCCAGATAAATCGATTGTCTTTTGTATTGACTTGGCTCAGATCGACCGGCTCAACTTCTGCTTTTGGGCGTTGAGATTTGGAGCTTTTAGCCGGGGGAATGCTGGTTTGGCGAGCATTTGCCTCACTTTCCTCCAAGGCAGTTAAGTCAGGGATTTGAACCAGCCATTCAGGACGGGTATTGAGTCTAGGCGCTTCCAAGATGTAAAGCAACCGGCGTCCTTGTTTGCGGGTGTCTAAATGCGGGTGATGGGTTAGCTGGTTGCACAGGGCGATCGCTTCTGCACGTTGACCGGCTGCTTCGTAGGCTGTGACTAGCCAAATCTGCACGTCTCCCCCTAAGCTGGAAGTGCGCTCTACAAGGGCACTGGCTTTTTGTAAATGCTGCACGGATTGGCGGTACTGGCCGCTCTCAAAGGCAATTTTGCCGGCTTCATATTCGGTTCTGACAAGCTCTAAAGTTTCGGAATTCATCGCAAATTTGGTTAATTGTTGGTGGCTCTTAAACGCTTTGCTAAAAGTTGAAATTTTATTGACAAGGGATTGGGAAAAATTTTTATTATAAGCTGTGTCTGGTTAGTCTAGATTAACTGGATAGTTTTTGTTCAGGCTACTTCATTTTAACTCAAAATAGGTAGCTGGATTGGGATTAAACTAAATTAATTATAGAAAATATTTATATTTTAAGCGGGAAAAATCCAAATTGAATTTAGATTAAGAAATTCAAAAAAACCAAATAAATTATAATGATAAGATAAAAAAAACGGATAGAAGAAGACAAGCATTAACGGAGAAATAAAGTCTGTGAGCGACTTATTAAAAGGGGTGAATTTATATTTGGTTGGCATGATGGGTGCCGGCAAAACAACGGTGGGGCGTATATTGGCCAAGCAGCTCGGCTATCGGTTTGTGGATACGGATGAGTTAGTTGAGCAGGTTGCCGGCCAGTCAATTGCAGAGATGTTTGAGACGGAGGGGGAAGAAGCGTTTCGACAGACGGAAACCAAAGTTTTGGGGGAAGTGGCGGCTTATAAAAAGTTAGTGATCTCCACCGGCGGCGGGATTGTGCTGCGGCAGCAAAACTGGAGTTACCTGCATTACGGCATTGTGGTGTGGCTAGACGTGCCGGTGGAACAACTTTATGAGCGTTTGCGCCAGGATACCACCCGGCCTTTGTTAAGAGATCCTGACCCTTTGGCAAAGCTGCACAGCCTTTACGAGAGCCGGCAACGCCTGTACGCGCAAGCGGATGTACACATCATCACGGGTGCCGGTGAGACGCCACAACAACTTGCACCGCGAGTGCTTGAGGAAATTCGCAAAGTTCTTAAATCAGAGGTTGCGAGTGCGGCTGAGTCAAATTAATCCGCAATAAATTGCATCATCAAGAGATTGTTGAGCCGCACCCTCAGCCGATAAACTGCAATTCAATCCTGTTTGCATAATTGTTACCCCATGCTCTCCGAACACGAATACTTTCAGCAAGCTGAAGCCACGCGGGTGCGAGTGCTGAGTGAAGCACTGCCTTATATCCAGCAGTTTGCCGGTCGCACGGTTGTTGTCAAATATGGCGGCGCGGCGATGAAAGATAGCACGCTCAAAGACAAAGTCATCCGCGATATCGTTTTTTTGTCCTGTGTCGGCATTCGACCTGTTGTGGTTCACGGCGGTGGCCCGGAAATTAACAGCTGGTTAGATAAACTAGGCATTGAACCGCAATTTAAGAACGGTTTGCGCGTGACTGACGCTGCCACGATGGATGTTGTGGAGATGGTTTTAGTTGGTCGGGTGAATAAAGAACTGGTTTCTCTGATTAACCGTGCCGGCGGACAGGCCGTGGGACTGTGCGGCAAGGATGGTAATTTGTTTAATGCACGTCCCGAAGGTCAAGAAGGCATTGGCTTTGTTGGCGAAGTAACCAGTGTGAAAATCAATCTTTTAGAATCGTTGGTTAACGGCGGTTATATCCCGGTTGTCTCTAGTGTGGCGGCAGATTTAGAAGGTCAAGCTTATAATATCAACGCGGATACGGTTGCCGGTGAACTTGCGGCTGCTTTAGGTGCAGAAAAATTGATTTTACTGACCGATACTGCCGGCATCTTGAGGGATTATAAAGACCCATCCACATTAATTCCCAAGTTGAGTATTCAAGACGCACGAGATTTGATCGAAACTGGCATCGTCGCCGGCGGGATGATTCCCAAGGTAAAATGTTGTGTGCGTTCACTTGCCCAAGGCGTTAAAGCCGCTCATATTATCGACGGTCGCCTTCCCCACGCCTTGCTGTTAGAAATCTTTACTGACACTGGGATCGGTTCGATGCTGGTGGGATCTGAGTTTATCGCTTAAGTTGCCAGTGCCGGTGATGATACTTGCTTGCAGGATCGCGCCGGCACTGCTCTCTTTATTTAGTTTTTTTATAGTTGGGAAGCCGGAACAATGGTTGCACTACGGTGTGCCGGCTTTAATTTTGTTTAAACTATTTAAGAACTTTCCCCATTCTGCCGTATAGTACCGAAGGCTCGTCAAACTGCCGAGCGTGTGCGGGTGGCTGTTCAGACTGGAGTTTTGAATCAAATGAGCATTCCTTTAATTTTAGATATTGCGATTGGCTTAATTTTTATTTACTTGATATTAAGCTTACTCGCCTCCGAAATTCAAGAACTAATTTCCACCTTATTACAGTGGAGAGCGGAACATTTAAAAAAATCGATAGAAGTGTTAATTGCCGGCGGCAATAATGACAATGAAAATGCTCAGAAAGCTCGAACTCTGGCGAATTCACTTTACGATCATCCTTTGCTGAGAAACCTTAATCAAGAAGCAAAAGGACTGATGGCAAAAACATTCCGCAAAATTAGTGATACGTTCATTAAGCTGGGTCGCCAGATGTTGCCGAAAGATCGAGATATTTTTGGTAATAAGGATAGTGGCCCTTCTTACATTCCGCCAGAATCGTTTGCGCGGACGCTAATTGACACTTTAAAAATTAAGAAATTGGCTCAATTGCTGAGTCTTGCCAGAGTTGAGAAATTTAAGCAAGATCGATTGCTTCAAGAAATTGGATCACTTGTTAGGGAAGCCGGTATTTCAGAAGACAGCAAAGCACTGGTTGAAAAAGAGCTGAATAAGTTCGCTCAAAGCCTTGAAACAATTGTTGCGGATCTGAAAGCGGAAAGAACTACCTTGGAAATGAGCATTGAGCGGATGTCTGATAAGTTAGATACTTATATTAGCAATTGCAAGATCGGGTTGCCGGCAGATGATCCATCTAGCCAGATATTTTTGAGCCGGCTGCAATTACTCAAACAAGATATTTTTGGAGACAATGAAAGAATAGTATTGCTAGGAACGCTTAAACCAAAATTGCAAGAAGTGATGCAAGTCATTGCCAGAACTCCTGAGCTTTATTCAGAATTTGAACAAGCTGTTAACGATCCAGAGAGTCCGACTTATATAGAAATTTCAAAATTAATTGATACCTTACCCAAGTCTCTAAAAGATAGTATATCCGAACTCGCTAACCGCGTTAAAAGTGGCAGTGCAAGCATTGAGGATGATCTAACTCAATTGCAAATTCAAATTGAAACTTGGTTTGATCGCTCAATGGATCGAGCTTCTGGGGTTTATAAACGCAATGCCAAAGGTGTGGCGATTTTAATTGGCTTGCTCGTAGCTGGAATTGCTAATACCGATACATTCCATATTGTCGGGAGTTTATCAAGAAATTCGGTTTTGCGGGCAACAATCGTTCAAAATGCTGAGCAGGTGGTTACTCGAAATCCAGAAGGAACCGCAGCCGGTTTAACTAAGCTTAAAACAGAAATGAGAGAGGCACTTTCAGATGTTTCTATCCCGATTGGCTGGAGTAAAGCGAATCAGAGACAACAATTTAGAGAAGGATGGAAAATTCCTTATCTCAAGCAGATTGCGGGGTGGATTGTGAGTGGCTTGGCGATTTCTATGGGTTCCTCCTTTTGGTTTAATTTGCTGAACAAACTTGTGAATGTCCGCAATACCGGCAAATCAGACTTCCCTAAACATGAGCAGCAAATTATACCTGAAGTAACTGAGCAGTCATTAAAAACAAAGTGAAAAGGGTTGGGAATGCCGGCGTCAGATTTCCTCTTTCAAGCTGCAACCAGCAGAGGTTTAAATTTGTGGCCAAATTGTAAAAGGTGAGCCTAGTTTCTCTACCAAATGTTTCCCTTGTGAAACCTCACAACTTTTTCTTCTATCGCGCGATAGAGTTATAACTTACAAAGCTAAAGATTAAGACTGGAAATTCTCCAGAGATTCGGCTTCTGGGAAGAGTCGATAGGAATTTGTCAAGACATAACCTGACAGAGAACATCTTAATCCGTGATCTAGCTCACAGTAAACTCCCTATATTTCTCGATAAAGTGAATATAAGTTAGGGAGTTAAGAGGCATTCTTTGGTCAGGCAATAGCTCTTCTAGGTAAAACAACGGTAGAAGCCGAAGACTTCGCTGTGAGTGCAGCCAGAACGAAACCTCCTCGCAAATTGCTGCAATCGGCTAAAGACATCTCAGAGGATAATCCTCAAGAATATAGCGTACCTAATTGGCAAGTACCCGCCGGGTTCGTCCTCCAAGGATAAATTTTATAAAGTAATTGTAAAGAATGGGGCAAGTTGAGTAAAAAATTGCAAAATAGTAATAATTTTTAAGGCATCTGAAAGGTGAGTTCTGATTTGTGGTCGCTGGCTTTTGCTTTGTATCAATCTAAGGATGGGGGCTGGGGAAATGGACGAGTTAACTAAACATCTAGAGCAACGTAATGCCGAACTGGAGCAAAAGGTTGCTGAATTGAGCCGGCAAGTGCAGCGTAAAGACTTGCGCCTTAAAGAAGCCATGACACAAATGAAGCAGATGCAGGAGCATCTGGTTCAGATGGAAAAGATGTCGATGCTGGGTCAGATGGTTGCCGGTATTTCTCATGAAATCAATAACCCGATTAACTTTATTTACGGGAATTTACCGTATGTAGAGGAGCATATAGAAGCGCTGTTAAAGGTAATAGACGTTTACCAGTCGGCTTATCAAATAAATGCTGCGGTTGAGGATGTACTTTTAGAGGTGGAACTAGATTATGTTCTAGAAGATTTGCCGCGTATTGTGGAGTCGATGAAGCTGGGTGCGGAAAGAATTCGAGAATTGGTTCTCAACTTACGCAATTTCTATCGCCTCGACGAATGCCAGATGAAAGAAGCGGATATAAATTCCGGCATTGAAAGTACGCTGGTAATGCTGCACAACCGTTACAAACAAAAAATTGAAATTGTACGGCAATACGGCGAACTGCCGCCGGTGGAGTGCCACATTAACCAGTTGAGTCAGGTGTTTATGAATCTTCTCAGCAATGCGATTGATGCGTTGTTAGCAAAAGAGGCAAAAAATGGGCAGTCGGATGAAGAAATTGCTGCCGGCGCTTCTAACAAAAAGCAAATTGCGATTGCTACACAACTGGTGGGTGCCGACCGAATTTCGATCAGTATTTCTGATAATGGGCTGGGGATTAATCCGGAAGTGAAAACCCGTGTATTTGAGCCGTTTTTCACGACGAAACCGATAGGCGTTGGCACGGGATTGGGATTATCTATTTCTCACCAAATTGTCACGGAAACTCACGGCGGCAATATTTATTGTTTTTCAACATTGGGTGAAGGGACAACTTTTATTGTAGAGCTGCCGGTGTATCAGTCTAACAGACGCGAGGCTGAGGAACGATCCTTAATCATTAATTAGTGAAAAAAAAACGTTAAAAGATGAAAAGAAGTTGCAGATGCAAAGTTGATTCGTGGCGACTAATTTCTATTTGACGGATAAATTCTCGGAAGTAAAATCGACGCTCTGATTCTGATAAATCTAGCCAAAATTGCGGGATAGAAACAGCTTGGGCAATCTCGCGTAAATTCACTGGCGGCAGTTGAGCTAGCCGGCTTTGCAGTTCGGAAATTTCTGTGCGGAGTTTGTAGGCACGTAATTCTGCGGTTTCTGTGTCGAGAATGCCGGTGGCAGTGAGGTTGGGAAGTTGAGAAAGGATGTCTTGCTTAGTTGCAATGGTGCCGGCAATTCCACTTTTGATTTTATCCATATCTGGCATATTGATGCCGGCAACTGCACGGGGTAAATCCCGACAAATTCCCTCAATTGTTTGCTCTAAAACTTGCTCATAAGGAATGGCTTTACATTTGGGTTGTTTAGGGCAGGCGGTGGGGCGCAGATAGAGATATTCCCGATCTTTGCGAAAGGTGGTAACGCGAGACACTGTCATTGATGAGTGGCATTCCCCGCATACAACCAAGCCGGAGAGGGAACGGGGAGCACTGGCGGTACGGGGAGGCATCCGCCGGTTGCGGCGCAAAATTCGCTCGACTTGGGCAGCTTCTTCCCGTGAAATAATTGGGACGTGGGTGTTAGAAATAACTTCGCCATTTTGATATTCTAAATCGCCCCGATAAACAGGATTTGTTAGCCACTGCCGGCCTGTAGAAACCGAGATTTTTTTACCGTGTTTTTGCTCTAAATAGCGCACAGCACCGCGCAAGGAACCATAGAGAAGAAACTGTTCAAAAAAGTCTTTAACCACCGGCGCGGCACTGCGATCAAGGGCGTAGCGATCTTTACCTCTGCGGTATCCGTAGGGGGCTTTACCGGGAGGTGGCAAGGCTTTAATGCGATTGCGGGCGTGTCCTTGACGAATGCGCCGGCTACGCTGATTTTGCTGGATTTCATTAAGCAGTTGGAGTAAGGCTGCTTTTTTAAGTTCTAAGTCCTGAGTTTGTATTTCTGAGTTGGTGGCAATCAATTTGATGCCCAAAGATTCAATTTCAGAAAGGTGATGGCATACATCCTGCACTGAATCACCCAATTCTTCTAAACGTCGAATTAATAAATAGTCAGGGGTTTCGGTTTGGCAATCTTGTAAAAGTTGCTGAAGTTGTGCCCGTTCGCCTAAGTCTTGATAAACGCGATCTACTTCCCAACCCCAGATAAAGCGATCAGGTGCCGGTTCAAACAAAGGATCGGTGTAAGAATAAGCAATGATTTTCATTGCAAGATTAATTGACCCAATCGCTTTAAAATGCTTAGGACGTTGTAGAAATCTTCATTTCCTCGTCGAAGCGTGAATTCATAGGAATAGGCATATTGGGGTGTTCCTTGCTTAGACAGTTTTAAGAAAATAAAATTACTGCCATTTGTGATAAATCCAAAGGCGGGTTTTTCTGTGGCGGGGTTAGCCAGCATATAAGCCAATGCTTGTGGCATTGCCGGTTCAAGGGATAAGCCACCGCGTTTAGATTCGATGGCGAGTAACCACAATTGATTTCGCAACATTAAAACATCAATGCGTCCCTGAACAACTTCGTCTTCATCCTCAATAGAGATTTGCACCGGCACTTCTGCTTCGACTTTAAAAGGAGGTTGGTAAAAGCCGGCTAGATCCAGCAGCGGCGATAGCACCACCATTTGCACGAGGCTTTCTATCATAGGGCGACTCTCAGTCAAGTGCAAATAATTGCTCTTAACCCGATCTAAAGTTTGTTTTTCTAGATTAGAAAGTTCCGGTAAATTCGTTGACCATTCTGTAAAAAATTGGTCATTATAAGTGCGTTGTAGATTGAACTTTTCTTGCAAATATTCCAGGAAAAGATTACTAGCTGGAATGGCTCGAACCATAACATTAGTAAAATGTGAGGTTTTTGACTGATTGTTTATTATCTCATGCCGGCACCGTTCACTCGCTCAGCTCAATTATGTTACCATCTGGATCTTGAGTAAATAAAGCAGCGCGACCGGATGCACTCATTTGGATTGAGCATCCATGAGCGATTAACCCCTCTTTCGCAGCTTCTAAATTAGTAACTGAGAAAGCGATGTGCCCGCTGCGTCCCAATTTTTCAGAATTGATTTGAGCTGAGGGAATATCTGAAGCAACAATCAAGTGAATTTGAAAGTCTCCAACTTGATACCAAGCACCGGGAAATTTTAGCACTCGCTCTACTTTTGACAGTCCTAAAACTATCCCATAAAAATGCTCAGCTCGTTCAAGTTCAGAAACGATAATTGCGGCGTGAAGACATTGAGTGATTTCCATAGCTGTATTGAGTGATGGCAATGACTAATTAAGTTAGTAAGGGCGTAAGATAGTGCAATAGCAATCGTAACGCTGATCTAACTCATGCAACCACTTTCCTTGGATATAAATTTGCCGAATTCTGAGCCGGCAAAAGTTATCTGGTTTCAGCAGATGTTGGATTCATTGGGGGTTAGTCGTGGTTCAGCTTGGCCGGATAAATTTGGCCAATCTCTGCGCCGGTTGCTGAGCGAACTTCATTATTCTCCCATTAAAACGCTGAGTTTATTTTCCGGCGGCGGTGGACTTGATATTGCTTTCCATGATGCCGGCTTCGAGATTGTTCAAATGGTAGAACTTGAAGCTAAGTATGTACAAACTTTGGTAAAAAATTCGCAGCCAGAGAAATTATTAGAAAACTGTCAACCGCTGTGTGTTGATATTAGAGAATTTTTCCCCAATTCCGATTTAAAAATAGACTTTATTATTGGTGGGCCACCCTGTCAAACATTCTCAGCAGCAGGACGGAGAGCATCTGGGGTTTCGGGAACCAGTGATGCGAGAGGAACTCTGTTTAAAGAGTACGTGCGCCTTCTTAAAACATTGCAACCCAAAGGCTTTTTATTTGAAAATGTTTATGGGATAATTGGCGCTCAAAATGGCAAGCCTTGGAAACAAATTCAAGAGGCTTTTAAGGATGCCGGCTACACAATTCATTATCGCATACTCGATGCCGCTGATTATGGCGTTCCCCAACATCGAGAGCGCTTATTTATTGTAGGATTGAAAGAAGGCAATTATTTATTTCCTTGTCCAACACATGGGCCTGATTCTCCGAACAATGAGCCTTTTTATACAGCAGGAGAAGCGGTTGCCGGCACGGTTATATCAAAAACAGAATTAGCAGCAGAAATTGGCGGTCGATACGGTCATCTTCTTGCAAATATTCCACCGGGTTTGAATTATAGTTTTTATACAGAGGAAATGGGACATCCTCAGCCGATATTTAGCTGGAGATCGAAGTTTTCTGATTTTTTATATAAAGCTGATCCTGAGATGCCGGTGCGGACAATTAAAGCACAGGGAGGACAATATAGCGGCCCTTTTAGTTGGGAAAACCGGCAATTCACTATTGCAGAACTGAAGCGGCTGCAAACTTTCCCGGATGCTTATGAAATCGTAGGTAATCGCTCAGTTTGTATTGAACAGATTGGTAATTCAGTCCCACCACAACTAGGGCGAATTTTAGCACTCAGTATTTTAGAGCAAGTGATGGGGAGAAAGTTACCATTCCCCATGAATTACTTGCCGGCAGACAGGGAACTTGGGTTTAGAAAGCGCAAGCGTCAATTAACAAAAAGATATGCTCAAAAAGCTCAGAAAGCAATTGCTGTTTTTTTCAATACCGGCTCATCAACTCAATTAGCTTTTCATGGAGAAGCAGAGCGATTTTTATCTCCTGAGTTTGATTGGAATAAAAAAGCAACTCCTAATAGTGTCAAAATTGATTTAACTTATAATTTGAACGAATGTAGCTGGCTCATTTCAGCAGGAATGGATGAAAAGGGAGAAAATGAAAATCAATATATAATAGAAATTTGCCCAGCGCTGGGACGTAAAAATTGGAATTTAAATACAAGCAAGGTTAAATTATGTGCTAAAAATTTAAATAAATCTGTTTATACCTGCCTTTGGAAAGCCTTTGAAGAAAAATTGATTGAAGTGACAGGTAAAGCTGATTTAGTTCAACTTTCTGGATATTACCAATATCCTCCGCGCATCAGTGCAGAAATAACGTTTCATCACTCATTAACCGTCGATCCTTTCTGGGTTGTGGTTCAATGCGTCGTGAGGGGAATCGGAGTTGCAACACAAATGCCGGCTCAAAAATTGGCAGCGTTGTGGAAAGTTAAGGAAAAGGATGTATTTTCTTACTTGAAATCTTTACGCAGTATGGGTTATGAAGTGAGGAATCACAATACAAACTCTCAAATTACCCAAGGAGAGTATTTAATTCCCTATGCCTTTCCAACCCTATCGCCGCGAAGCGTACAACTTGGCAAAAATTTAGGTTTAGGTTGAATTAACCACAAGGAACCGGATTAATCAAGATGTCTTAGGAATGAGCCGGCATTAGGAAATTTGAGACTGACTCACCCGCTACGGAAAAATTTACAGTAAGATAACCACTAACAGCACTAATTTTATTTTTCCGATGAAACAAGTTTCAGAACAAAAGCCTTTTAGTCCTTGGGACTACAAACCTTGGTGGTGTCAACCTTGGTCAATTCTCCTCACCGGCATCACCCTGATCAGTGGTAGCTGGTTCCTTTTTAAAATTATCTGGGTAACTTTGATTGTTGCTGTGCCGGTGTTAACCTGGATGGGCTTTTTTCTGTTAATTTGGCCTAAGCTTATGAAAGAATATTACCAGCAATCAGTTCAAAATTCACCCCAAAGTGAATGAGAATAGCAATATGGGGAGGGTGCCGGTGATAAACAAGAAAGGTAGATTGCTGAAGCTGTGAAGTCTCTGGTTGGTTAGACGGAATTAATAAGGGTAGCGACATCTGATGTTCTTTGGTGGCTGTATGGGGTATTCTATTGACGACATTAGGTGCCGGTGCTTTGATGGAATGGACAGGTTTACTCTGGTCTTCAAGGAGGGTTTGCACCTTTTAAGGCGATTCATGTGGTTCAAGAGCAGGGGAAGTTTGCTTGGAATTTGATGAAGTGGAACTTGCAGAGTCTTACTGATCTAGAATATAAACAAGCTCTTCAGAGTTTAAGGTCTTACTTAAAACTTGTCTGTTGGCATTCAAAGTTAAGTTGCCTGCAAGGTTATCTGTAAGACTGTACTCAAGAAGTAAGCTGCTAAGTCGCTGCTTGTAGTTCGTATCCAAATACGCTAGACTACCCCGTTGGGTCGGATATCCTAACAAGAGGGAGTGAATGGCTAAAAGCATCTCTACAGTAGATTTGTTTTGTGGTGCTGGAGGACTAACGTATGGGTTTGAGCAAGCAGGTCTTCCAGTCAAAGCTGGATATGACATCGATCCAGCCTGTAAGTTTCCATACGAACACAACAATAAAGCAAAATTTATATTGCAAAATGTAGAAGATGTAAGCGGTTCTGATTTGGCTGAGCATTTTTCTGCAGGTAGCATTAAAGTTTTAGCAGGATGCGCCCCCTGTCAACCATTTTCAAGTTATTCAAGACGTTATAACGATCAACACTCGACGAAGTGGAAGCTAGTGCAAGATTTTGCTCGTCTGATTGAAGAGTGCGAACCAGATATTATTTCAATGGAGAATGTACTTCAGTTAAAACATCATTCAGTTTTTGAAGGATTTATCGCCCGGTTGAAAAAGTTAAACTATTGCTTTGAGTCTTATGAGGTTAACTGTCTAGATTATGGAATTCCTCAATCTCGAAAGCGATTAGTATTACTTGCTTCAAAATTTGGCCAAATTAACCTAATTCCACCCACACATGACCCAAATAATTACCAAACAGTCGGACAAGCTATTGAAAATTTAGAATCCCTTTATGCGGGGCAAGTTTCTAAAATAGATCGACTCCATAGAAGTAGTAAGCTTTCTGCGCTAAATCTGCGCCGTATTCGTGCTTCCAAACCGGGAGGAAGTTGGCGAGATTGGCCTGAAGACTTAATTGCAAAATGCCATTTAAAAACGAGTGGTAAAACCTATCCTGCAGTATATGGTAGAATGGAATGGGATAAACCTAGTCCAACTATTACTACACAGTGTTTTGGTTTTGGTAATGGTCGCTTTGGTCATCCCAAACAAGATAGGGCTATTTCTCTCAGAGAAGCAGCTTTATTACAAACTTTTCCATCAGCTTATCAGTTTGTAGCCCCTGATGAACCAGTGAAGTTTGCTCTAGTAGGACGATTAATTGGCAACGCTGTGCCTGTCAAGCTTGGTCAAGTTATTGCCCAAAGTATACTAAATCATATTGAACAGGTTAGTTAAGGAGTGCCTAAAGTAGATGAGTCTAAATAGTCTTGATTTGATAAATATTGTTCAATATTTTGCAGTATTTGCCTTAAATATATGATTGTTTTATTCTTAACTTCTAATAATTGCTCTGCGGTTTGATCTTTTCCTACTTCTGCAAAAGATTTAAAGCCATGCGCTAAATCATTTCTATTTGACTTAATTATAAGCAAATCTGTTCCATCACCTGTTTTTGTAGGGTCAGTAAAATGTGAAAATCCATACTCAGTTGCCGTCCTTCTTATTTTTCTACAATCAAGGTTTCCAGAAAAAAGATCTTCTTTATCAAACCCAGCAATAATAATATCAATGGAAATAGCCGTTATGCTTAAATATATTTTGTCAGGATCTCGCTTCTTTAAGTTTTTGAGAACAATTCTTTTCAGTTCAGGTCTAATTTGGTCGTAGGAAACTCCTTGAGTTTGCAGTTCATCAAATATAGCTTGGATTGCGTTTCGCATTGTTGCTTCTACTAGGTTATAGAGCAACAGAAAACCACTAGCTTTTAAGGTCTTGATTAACTCAGAATTAATTTCTTTGATTTTTGGGATTCCTCCCTTACCTTCCAGACTTAATTTAGTAGTTCCCTGCTCCAAACTCTTTAAGAACATAAAATATTTGCTCACTTCTCTGGAGCGTTCATTGAAATCCTGAAATAATGCGCTAGTCATGATTTACGGAGAAGTTGATCGCGAACATATTCAATACGCTTAATTACTTTAGGTCTGGAGTTGCTTGCATCTGAGGTAGTATATTCCTTGAATTCGGGTGAGTCAAGCCACTTTATTGACTTTGGTTGAATATCGCTGTTTTCCCTCAAGGCAAGTGCAACACCTACAGAAATTGCCTCAAATCGAATTCGAGGCGTCTTTACATTACCTTTTGATTTACTAAATCCATTTGGAAAGTATTTTTCAACAAAGTCTAACATTTTGTAAAATTCAGAGCGCATACCATCTTGATTAATTCCAGGATGGTTGTGTTCTTCTAAATATTCATTAAGAAACACATTAACCTGTCTTTCAAAGTTCTGATAATTATTTAAGTATGCAAAAAAACGTAACACAAATTCTTCAGGCTCCCGTTTGCGGACAAGTGCTTCTGAAAATGGACATAGTTTACGAAATTTGGTATTTTTGCCGAGTTCTTCAAGAAGTTTGACAAATGGGCCAGGAGATATGCCTCTCCGCTTCTCCATATCATTTAGTTCGACGCTACCTGTGTTGATGCGTTCAAACATATCCCGTCGTGTTTCTTCATCAGCTTTCTCAGTCAGCACAATCATGCGAATGGTAGCACGGTTGAAGCGTCTCTGTCTTGCTAGCGGCAAATCGCTAAATTTGAAGTTATTAAGCTTCTTTAGCTTTTCTAGTTCACACAGCTTTAGCTCGTTATTGAGAAATCTATCTAAAGTACGGATACGTTGGGTTCCATCGACAATTTCTAACCGAGCTAAATCATCCTCATCATCTTCTTGCTCTGGTCGCAAATCAGCAACAAAAATATATGGTATGGGTAGTCCTAGCAAAAGAGATTCAATAAACTTTGACTGCCGAGGTTCCTCCCAAATCATATCTCGTTGATAGTCTGGTATATACAACTCATTGGTATCTTCATCCAGCCCATCTCTGTATTTTTTGACAAGCACTTCCACTGGATATTCTTTTGTGTCATAGTCAACTACTTTTTGCTTTTCTCGAATTTCGACTTCTGCGGCTTCTCTTTGTTCATCTGTAATTTCTGAGTTGGGTGATATTTTTGGGGCTTTTGGCATATTGATCTCCAGCTCTGGCAGAATGGGTGTACCAGAAGTACAGAATAGTGAAACCTTAGTTGGGACATCTACGATTTTAACCGCTATAGTCTACCGCCATACGGGCGACCCTCACTCATCAGCGTTTCATCAGAAATGCTTTCGCGTAGCGTGCCGTAGGCAACCCTTGCACCGGCCATAGCTGTTTAAGCAATTCTGATTTATCTAAAAGTGCTTTGGCAAGAGCAGGTTTGGGATAGAACATCAAATATACAGTGGGAGCCATTGCCCTTGAGTGATTGAGGATAAATCAAAAAGCTCTACCTATATAGCATATTGACGATCCACATAAATGTTTCAGTTGCAAGTAAAAGATAGTGGTTAAAATTTGGTCAGGTAATTTGACCACTATGCCCCAGATGTCGAGAAAACAAGACTACATCATCAGCAATTTGCTGCTTACTTATGAGCAAATAACTTTGGTTGTTCCACCGGCTCTTCAGTTCCTAAATAAATTTTGCGCGTTCCTTTCGGAACATGAATCCAGCCTAAATCCTTAAGCCGGTGTTTTAAATTCGAGATTGTCACGCCAAGTTCATCAGCCATTGCGTACAAATCAGACCACCGCGTTAAATTTCGCCCTTCTCGTTTCTCTTCTAAAATAGAGCAGGGCATCAGCAAACAGGAGGCAAAATATTGCGCCTGCCACTCAATCGATTCAATTTTAGATTGATTGCTCGAACCCCGGCAGACAAAAGGCTCTAACGGATCTACCGGCTCAATATCCAACCCCAATTCTAATTGCTTCGCCACCCCATCCACTTCATCATGATTAATGTGAAGCACCCAATGACCGATTTCATGAGCAATAGTAGATTCTTGAAACCCTTGGGGCAAATTCAAAATCTCTTCATTAATCTCAATTTGCCGCAACGAGGGCAGAATCCGGGCTGCGATCGCCCCTTCCTCATCGGGGGGGATGCAGTCCCAAACTACCCCTAGATCCAGAAAATCAGCCACCAAACTCGCCTCAAAAGGCCATTTGGGAGTAAAATTCGGCGTCAAATCCATCCGCCTCAGCAAGTCATTCGCCCGACGCTCAATTTCTGCCTTGGAATAGAAGCGATACGGTTTGAATAGACTCACAATTACTCGCCCCCGTTATCTGCCTGTGTCGCTGCCTGGAACACTTGTTGAGCAAAATCAGGATTTTCCCGCATCCGGCGGAACAGAACTGACATATCTTTGTAGTTCTGCTTAAGAAAATCTTCGTCCCCTTGGGGAATCCGACCGGCCAGGAAAATTAACTCTTCCTCGTTTAAATCTAGATTCCGTGCCAAAGCGCGAATCACGTCCTCTTTAGGAGCATAATCACCGCGATCGTTCTCTAGCTTGGATAGGTATGTAAAATCCAGCGAGAGTAACTTAGCGAGCTGTCTCTGGCTGTATCCCTTCGCTTTACGCGCATTCAGGATCAACTGTCCAAACGTCTTGTTCACATCTTCTGCTTTTCTTACTGCATCTGCATTCTACGCAAATTTGAATAAAAAATCAACAATACCCTTGACGAAAAAATCAACCGTGCGTTAGGATAGGCTTAGTTGACGAGAAAATCAACGTATCGACCTTACCCGTGGAGTAATAACCCAAAATTGAATCGCTCAAGACACTATATATAGTGTAGCCAAAATTTCACCGGCTACAAAGCGCAGCACGCAGGGTGGAGACGCAATCAGTTGCAGAAGCGTCGGCGCTGTGCCCCATCCATCAATAAACAGTGCCACGGCACACGGAGAAGTCCCCAGCTCTTTTGGGAGAATTACAATGCTCAAAACTTGGACAGATACTCACTACAAACTGGCTGAGAGCGACTGGCTTTATATCGCCAAGCACGACCAACAAAGTTCAGCTTCTCTCGTTTGTCCTGGCTATGCACGGGATGGACAAGGCTTCAGCATCCACTTCACCGTAGCCCACATTGAGCTGCTAGAGCAATTAACTGAAGTGTTGCGTGACATCAAATCTCAGTCAGCAGCCGCAACTGAGCACAGCCAGCCGGCAGTTGAGATGTATGCAGAGCAACGGGTGCGTGCTGCAACTGAACAGGCGATAGGCGTCGGTGCCGGCAGCGAATATGCAGCGCATCCAAAGCCGGTGTCAACCCATCAACCTCTGGTTTCTTACCCAGTCGGGCGCGAAAAGTAACCAATTGCGAGCGAGTGAATAACAAATGGCGAATCAAGCTCGAAATAAACAGCAAACAAACAACAATAAACTAGGAACTGAATTTATGTCTGAACATCCTAAACTTTCTGTCTTTGGTTGCAAACCGGCTGATGCAATTATTGTCCCAGAACTTCCCCTGTCAGTCCGTAATAATTGTCAGTCTGGGCGCTGGACAATTGGCGATGAGGAATATGGTTCTAAGCTGGCGATGACGATTTTAAAATTTAGCAAATTCTTCGGCAGCCTCGGTCAAACTCACCATACACTTTGGGGACAAATTTGGTTTGTTGCGGAAGCCGGCGATATGCCTCAAGGCGTCGTCATGTGTACATACATTAAAGGCCGCTCCTTGAGCGATTTCAACCGCAAAGTCACAGAAATTATGGCGCGGGGCATTGAGCCGGCAGAAGGCATTTTTGTGCCAGATTTCGTTAAACACTCCGGTCAAAAGCCAGATGAAACCGGCATTTTGAAACCGATTAATTACTATTCGCTGAAATGGGAATGGTACGAGCGCGGCGCGAAATTCCCGAATGTCTCTGATCCGCTGCTGAAACAGCTAGATGCCACGTCCGATAAAGCTTGGAGCCGGCTCGATCAAGTCGCAGTCGCGCTGGAAGATGAAAACAATCAAGCCCGCTTGCTGGATCTGGAAGGCACAAAACTCATGGCTTGTCTGGATCACTTACCGCCCCATGAAATTGTCCGCTTAATGGCGGCTCATGCCAATGGAAATGGCGCTAGCGAAATGCTGCTGCCCCATAATAACGTCAGTGAAATGGAAGCAAGCGTCGTTAACTAAAATCATCAGTCTGGATGGTGTCCCCTGCTACCATCCAGACTTGCATTTGTTGAACTTTGTATAGATAGAAATAGGAAGGGTATCAACTAATACCAAGTAGCTGGGTAAGTGCGGCTTATTTACTCCCGGCATAGATAACGGGTAACAGGTAATGGAGATGACCATTACCCATTACTGATTATCGATTACCCGGTTATTACAATTCTATCTAAGCCCAAGGCAAAAGTGCTACAAAGCCGGTTTCAGTTTTTCAGCAATCTTTAACTTTAAGAGCCATGAGAACCAATCCCACAAACCGACTGAGTGAAATCGTCCTTAACGCTCAATTGGAAATTGGTGACGCTTTAAGCCAAGACACGCTAGAGCATCTAGAGGATCTCCATGAAGATTTAGCCTATGTGTCTCAATCCATCGAGCAAGCACAAGCTCGTTTTGCAAAGGTACTCGCAGAAAACCGGCAGATGAAGGCATTTCTGCTGCAAACGGTGAAAGAATGCTGGTGTGTGGAAGGCAACCGCTGCGCCCGGTGTCAGAACACTTTGCTCACTCTCAGCCATTTCGAGGTTTAGAAAATTTTAGATCGCCGCCAAGCTTGAAAAAATTGCAAATATATTTTGCCGGCTAGATTTAACACCACGAATTAAATTGCCGGCTAACCGGGGCGTATTTCTTTACGCCCCTACAGTTATCACACTTTTATTTAATTTCTAAAAATCGTCAGATGAGAACCCCGGCTTTTCTATAAAAGTTGGGGATTTTAGCATTTATAAACAATATCTGGTTGCTATAATTTAGTTTAAAACTAATTATTCATATAAATTTAATTGTTTGGTTGCAGTTTAATCTTACCCTTTAAATAATGCAGTTAAGTCGGCCCTGTTTGCTCCTAAATATTGTTAATTAGCAAACTTGGCGGCAGCAGGTGCCGGCAAATTGTTCTTATGAACTTGTGTAGAGCAATCTTCCAGATGCCTCTATTACAGGCAGAATAAATAGTAAATTAGGCATACAGGCCGGCTGAGATACCTTGTCCTAAAATTTATAGTTGTTAACATTCTTTAAAAATTTGTTGAATATTTTAAAATTTGCTTTCAACCAACCAACATCTAGAGCATGATTTAAGCAGACATTGTGCGACAACTTTTCGTTTAAAGGTTTTCTGGCCGGCTCATCATTAAGCATTCTTAACATTCTGTTAAGTATCCACACCTACCATGCCACTCAACGACACGCTCATTTATTCCTCTGCTCTAGATCGTGCAATTGATCCATCACCACTGATTGTTGCGCCTGAAACGCCTTTGGTTGATGTACTGGCACTGATGAGCCAAGTCAGAAGTAGCTGTCCACTGCCGGTGGCAAGTTCCTCGCTCAATGCAACGATTCTGTCAGAGATTCGGGCAAGCTGTGTGCTGGTGATGGCAGGGATGCCGGCGGGGATGCACTGTCAAGTCCCTGGTGCACAGGTGATGGGTAATGTACCGATTTTAGGGATTTTCACAGAGCGAGATATCGTGCGCCTGACTGCCGCGAGGATGGACTTAAATAGCGTTTGCGTGGCTGATGTGATGACGAAGCCGGTGATCACTCTCACGCAATCGGATTCTCAAGGTATTTTTACCGCCTTGTCTCTGTTTCGCCAGCATCGGATTCGCCATTTGCCAATAGTAGATCAACAGGGGCAGTTATTGGGAATGGTTACGCCGGAAAGCATTCGCAAAGCATTGCAACCGGCAAACATTCTAACTCGATTGCGCTCTGTTAAAGATGTGATGAATCCCCAAGTGATTCAAGCATCAAAAGAAGCATCGGTTCTAGATTTAGCCAAACTCATGGCAGAGCATCGTGTCAGTTGTGTCGTTATTGCACAAGAGCAAGAGAAAGCAGAAAAGAAGAAAAAAGGGAAAAAAGAGGAAGAAAGTTTCTCCACACTTTCGCCATTACCATTAGGCATTGTCACCGAGCGCGATATTGTCCAATTTCAAGCATTAGCGCTGGATTTAGGGAAAATGCCGGCACAAGACGTGATGAGTTCACCGTTATTTTGCCTAAATCCTTCGGATTCTTTATGGTTGGCACATCAAGAAATGCAGCGCCTTCATGTGCGGCGAATGGTTGTTGTTGGCAATCAAGGGGAATTGGTAGGAATTGTTTCTCAGACGAGTTTGCTGCAAGCACTTGATCCAAAAGAAATGTATGGAATTATTGAGGCTTTGCAGCAAGCTGTTGAGGAACGCACAACAGAATTGCAAAACACAAACGAGCGATTGCAAAGTGAAGTTTTAGAGCGCGTGCGGGCGGAAAAAGCGCTGCAACAAGCTCATGATGATTTACAAAGACAGGTTGAGGAACGCACAGCAGAACTTCAAGCAGCGAATGCTATGCTTTTGGAAGACATTATCGAGCGTCAGCGGGTTGAAAATGCCCTGCGGCAATCGGAAACTCAATTGCGGCAAAAGGCGGATCAGCTCACAACTGCGCTACAAGATTTGCAACAAACCCAAGCTCAGCTTATTCAAGCCGAGAAAATGTCGGGTTTGGGGCAGTTGGTTGCCGGCATTGCCCATGAAATTAATAATCCTGTTAATTTTATCTATGGGAATTTATCTTATGCCGGCCAATATATTAAAGACTTGCTGCACTTGCTAAAGCTTTACCGACAGTCATATCCTAATTTAACTCCAGAAATTAGCGATCAGTCTGAGAAAATTGACCTAGATTTTCTGATTATAGATTTGCCAAAATTACTAGATTCGATGAAGTTAGGGGCTGAACGTATCCGCAAAATTGTTTTGTCTTTACGCAATTTTTCCCGATTGGATGAAGCAGAAAAGAAGCGAGTTGATATTCATGAAGGCATCGATAGCACTTTGCTGATTTTGCATCACCGGCTAAAACCTAAATCAAAAATTCAGCCGGTTGAGATTATCAAAGAATATGGGGTTTTGCCCGCAGTCGAGTGTTATGCCGGCACCCTCAATCAAGTGTTTATGAATATCATTAATAATGCCATTGATGCGCTGGAGGAGGTTCAAAGTTTTGTGCCTTCGGTTGGTAGCAATGAGCGAGTGGCGCTGAACAAGGAACAGCCCCCAACGATTCGGATTCGCACCGGCGTACTAGACAGCAATTGGATATTTATCCGAATTGCTGACAACGGAATTGGAATGCCGGCATCTGTGCGCCAGCATTTGTTTGAACCGTTTTTCACCACTAAGCCGGTGGGGAAAGGCACTGGCTTAGGATTATCTATTAGCTACCAAATTGTGGTTGAAAAACACAAGGGGCGATTGGAATGTATTTCAGAAGTAGGCGAAGGAACAGAGTTTATTATTGAAATCCCAATTCTACAGCCAAAACAGCAAAAACATTTACTTCATAAGTTTAAACAAAACGAATAAAGTTTTTAAGTTTTAAATGTTTTCAATACCGAGAAAGTTTTTAAATAGCTAAAAACTCTCCTTTTCAGCCGGCTCAGCCGTTGCCGTTGCCACCGTGCAAGCGGCGCAATAGAGCTAAATCCGCATAAGTAGCACCGCCGGCATCCCCAGCCAAAACCCGAAAAGGCTGGTTGGGTTCTCCCAAGGAATCTACCACCAGGCACGCGCCGGTAAAATCTTCTGCTTGGGTGTACTCGTTAACCGTCACAACAGCCTTTAAACCCGCTTGACAGGCAGCCTGAAAGCCATGATGGGAATCTTCAATCACCAGGCAATCGGCAGCCGGTAAATCCATCTGTTCCAGCGCGTAGTAATAAATATCTGGTGCGGGCTTTTTCGTTGCAACCATGTCGCCGGCAGCAATCACCTCGAACCAAGCAGGGTCAAGCATTTCTCCCAACACAGCCAATACATTCGGCACAGCGCTAGTCGTCGCAATCGCTAAACGCAAGTTATTCTCTCGCGCTTCTGCGATCAATCGCTTTACACCGGGGCGCAAGGGAACCGCACCGGCAGAGAGTAATTCTTGGTAGTGTTTATTTTTCAGGGCATGAATGCCGGTAATGAACTGCTCTAAATCCTCAGGTGGCTGAAAATCAGGTAGGTAGTCGTTCAAGTAAAAGCGGATGCGCTCCTTACCTCCCGTAACCGCCAGCAATTCGCTGTACAAAGAGTCTGACCAATTCCAATCATAGCCGGCCTCTGCAAAAGCACGATTAAATGCGACTCTGTGCCCCTCCCGTTCCGTATCTGCTAAAGTTCCATCTACGTCAAAAATCAAAGCACGTAGTTCACTCATCAGTTTTTATTTCCTTTGTGAAATGGCATAGGAAAGGAGATTGACTGGCAATTCATATCAAGTCCAGTAAATCGCCCATCAGAGAATATGTTAACGTCAAGCCGGCATATCCAGTTGTGCCAACTCATGATCCGCTGAAAGGGCTGCCGGTTCAAGGCAAGCCGGTGATAGTCGCTGTTGGATTTACTCTTGTGCCGGCAGTTCACCAAAGCGCTGCCGGTATTGCTCAAGTAATTTTGCATATTCATCAGCCTGCTGCTGAAGCAACTCTCGCTGCTGACGTTCAATTGCCAGTTGCTCTCGTGCTTGTTGCTCAACTTCTTCTAATGCTAAATACCGACTGCCGCGCTCATCGTACCAGTAGAGAACCTCGCGTTGCACGCCCCCAAATCTTCTAATTGCTCGCCCAATTCCTAACCCAATTTCTGGCATAAAAAAGGGTTCTCCGATCTGCAATTCATACGCCCCATTGACCAAGCGATAAACTTCTAGAGGCGTGTGGCGATCACGCTGCCAAAATTTGGGGTTATAAATCACATAATATAAAACTCCCAATCGGGCGTAGATATCCATTTTGCTATCGTATTCTCCCCCGTAGGTCAGAGAAACCATTTCTAAAGCAAAAATTGGGGGAACACCATTTTCTTCCCAAAGGACATAACTCGACCTTGAATTTCCTCCTTTGCGACGTTCCACTCCTAAACTGAGAAACCCATCTGGAACAATGGGCACTAATGGGCTGACGCCGGTTGTATGGTAGATACCCATATCCACACTAAAAAACCAATCCAAACGATCTGCCCAGAGAAATTCGAGCAAGAACAACAGGAAATTAGGGACAAAATTTTGGTCTTCGTTATCCACAGGCGTGTCATCGGAACAAGGAAGTTCAGCACTGCTTGGGAGGTAGACTCCAGGTTGATACTGTACCATGTCAGGGCTAGACTCAATATCGTTGTTTAAATTGTACTCAGTTAAGGGGTTGCTCTGTGCGGCCCGACGTGCCGGTGAGCGCCCTAAAAATTACCTCTAATGGTTGTGCCGGCAGTTAATTCATGTTTTAAGCCGGCGAAATCTTTCTCTCATCTTTGCTAGATAAATTACTAAAAATTGCCATAAAAAATGCCGGGTTCAAACCGGCTGCCTCCTGTTAAAAAAAGAAGGAAAGTTGCTCCTCTAGGCTAAAGGTGCTGTCGAGCGGGATAAGCGGTAAGCACTTGTTAGGGGAAGTGAACGACAATGACTGAAACCTCTGGGTGAGCGCGAGCGATCGCTTCTGGTTGAACCCCTAAAGCCGGCATCCCAAAAACATGAGGATTGGTGCCGGCAGTTAAGATCAGTAAATCATCCGTTTGTAACATCCTTGAGACTTTGCTCACAAATTTTCCCCGCACCAGTTGAATCGGAGTAGTTTGCTCTAATCCAACTGATTCTAAATCGATTAGTCCACTGTCATTTTTGTTGACTACCAACAATAGTTGCAGAGGAGCTTTAAGCTCCACGGATATTATCTTAGCAATGCCGACTGTTTGCTGAAATTTTGAGGAAGATGTTTCCATCTGGGCAATCGCTAAAAAAATGCGCGTTGTATTTTTAATGGGTTGCGAAAACCGGGAAATCAACACCGGCACCGATGCGCGACGCATCACATTATCAATGACGCTACCAAAAAAGTTTTCCTGATAACTTGAGTAGCCTTTCCAACCGCAAATAATTAAGCTGGCATTGCGTTCTTCTGAGGAACGCACAATTCCTTTATCGATAGAATCGTCAATTCGACCGATTGGTTCAACTGCCGTTACCGCTGCGTGCGCCGCCGTTTCTGCTACAGCCAATAATTGATTTTGTTGAGTTTTAGCGGCAACTGAAATTGGCCCTCCTTTATCGGATATGACATGAAGCGGCAGCAAAGTGCCTTGGGCAGATTTAGCGAGTATCATTGCTAATTGCAGCAGGTTATCTTCAGTATTCGGGTTAGCCACCGGCACCAAAACCCGTGAAGTGAAGTTCTCTATACTTGCGGCATTACTCAATAACTCTTCCCCAGCGCTGCTCTCCGGTTTCTGTCCGCTTGCCAACTCTGACTGAAGTTTTTTACCCCAGCGTTCTGTAATCCAGGGAGACGCAATACAAGTCACCAAAATCATGGCAATAATGCCATTAACTGTTAATTGATCCACCAGCTTGATTTCATAGGCAACTGTAATCGCTGCCAAGGTAGAAGCTGCCTGTGCGGCTGACAGACCAAATATCACCATCGTGCTGTTAAAGCTAAAGCCAAACAGCTTTCCTGGACCCCAAGCCGCCAAAAATTTACTGAGGACTTCTGCACCGATCATCACGCCTGCGACTAGCAAAGAGCGAGGTTCTTTCACCAAGATCAGCGGATCGATCAGCATCCCGACTGAAATGAGAAAGAATGGCACAAATAAAGTATTGCCGATGAACTGAATGCGGTTCATCAAGGGACTAAGCTGGGGAATCAGTTGCGTGATCGCAATGCCGGCTAAAAACGCCCCAATAATTGGCTCAATTTGAATCAATTCTGCGGCATAAGATACCACAAATAAGGTAGCTAAAACGAAGGTAAATTCTGCACCTTCGTCATGCCCAAAACGTCGGAAAAACCACCGCCCGATTTTTGGGACTCCCCATAAAGTCGCGAAGGTATAGATGACAAGTGACGGAATCAGAAATAACCAAAAACTTAAGGTGAGGGTTCCTCCATGCGCTTTGACGACAACCGCCAGCACCAAAAGTCCCAGCACGTTGGTAATTAAGGTTCCACCCAGCGTTGCCGTTACCGTCTGCGTTCGCATAATTCCCAGCTTGGTGAGGATGGGTAGTGCTAAAAGCGTATGAGTCGCAAAACACGATGCCACCAAGATTGCCGCCAGGTAGCCGTACCCCAAGAGCAACATTGCCCCAGTCCCCAACACCATTGGGATAATAAAGGTGGCTAGCCCAAAAATAATCGCTTTATTGGCGTTCGTTTTGAGGTCGTCGAGGCTGGTTTCTAAGCCGGCCATGAACATTAAAAACAGCAATCCAACTGTACCTAACAGGACGATGGTGACGTCACGATCCAAGATGCCAAGACCATTTGGCCCCACAATGACTCCAGCCAAAATTAGGCCGACAATGCCCGGTAATTTGATCCGCTCAAACAACAATGGCGCGACTAGCATGATCGCCATGATGGTCAAAAAAACCGGCACTGGAGCGGTAATCGGTTTGGGAAAAATTTGAGCCGGATAAGCCATCACTGAAGGTAAGTTCAGTCCGTGCCACCCGTTGTTCAGGAAGTGCCAAAAATCGTTCACCAGGTAACTCCGATGCAGGTTTTATTCTACCAGTGTATTAGCCGACTATTCTCTTGTCTTTAATCACCGGCAAGATGTCAGATTACCACTTGTTGTTGCCTTTTTCTCTTAAATGTTCTGATCACAAATCGTCAAGGCACAACACCGGCTTTGATGGGCAGTTGCCGGCACTTCCAGAGGCGTTAAATCTGTCCTTTTTGGCTTATTCTTTGCTTCATTGTCGCGAAGCTCTAAGCTAGAGTAGGTGGGTGATTTATCTTATCTCATCTAGCCCAAAGCTGCCTCTTTCCAAAGGGGTAAATTTAAAATTCCAATGCTAACTTCTAAAAGACTCATGACTCACCCTTGCCAAATTCAAACGGGAAAAGGGTTTTTTTTATAGTGAAATTTCCTGAATATTAGCAAGATTTGGCAAGTTGCTAAGAGTACCGGCTGCTTCTGCTGTCTCTCTTGAGCGCTCACAACGAACCCCAAAATTACAGGAAGTACAGTGACCGTTTGCTGCCGGCACTTGAGGGAACGCTTCTCCTGTTTCTTGATACTGTTGCAGCCAAAGATCCAAATTGCTCAATAAGTGCGTTAAATCTGCTCTTGTTTGTTGGTGCAAAGAGTCATTATATGAAAATTTCAGGCTTTGTAAAGACGGCAGATCCGACGTTTCTAAAGGAGACTGAACAAACCAATAAGTCATAGAAATTTGTTCGGGCAAATAGTTGCTTGTTTCTGCCAAAACATAAAGATACAATCGGGTTTGCCAATTTTTTTCTAACCGGCTTCTATTTTGCGGGCTGGGATAGGTTTTCCAGTCAAGGATTTGAGCATTTTTCGCTTCAGCTATTAATAAATCGTAAATAACGGTGAGTAAATATCCTTTAAAATTTAACGTGCGGCAATGCTCAGCTTGACGGAAAATCCCGCTTTTTTTAGCAGGATCAGGAGTTAAAATTTCTGGTGCCGCATTAATAAAAGCCGTCAGACAGCGCTCTAATTGAGGGTCTTCTTCTATCAAAGATTCTATGGGTAAACCCAATTCGCGCTGCTGCATCAGCAAGTGAAACCGGCTTCCCCAGTCTTGCCGGTCTTGCTGTTCTGGGGAAGCCGGTGAACTTAATTGTTCCAGATAGGTGTTTTGAAATTTGCGGGGGCAAGTCTCTAAAAGATTTAGTTGCCCTTGGGATAAGCGCATATCAGTTTTGAAGTGGTGAATTTTGAATTTATCGCCCTTTTGTCAGGACAAACACACTACCTTCGTTGCCGCGACCGATCCGCAGGTTCTCGTCTAAATAGGTAATATCTAACCAACCTTGCTGTTCGCGGCTTTCAATGGGAAAATCAATGGCGATAAATTTTTTGCCGGCTTCAATTTGCTCGATTAAATCTTCAGGTGATTGATAGTTAATGAAGCGCTGTATCCCGATAATTGAGCGATTGAATTTCACTTGAACTCTACGTTCAGAAACCGGCTCAAAGGTAGCGCCAACGCTAACAATACCTTCTAAGTAAGGCACACCATAAACTTCGGCAATGTTATAAACTTTTGCGTCTTTGACGCGGATGCACTGATAGATTTGGCCGAGTTTGAGCAAAGGGAACTGATCAATCCCTAAAAGTCCCCGACTGGTGGTGTAAAGCAAGCGCCAATTTCCATCTAGCAGTTCGGCAGCTTCTACAGGTCTGGGAGTGGGGTTACGGTCTTCCAGTTGCGCGACTGCCGCGAGAATGGCCAGTTTATCTGTTTCTGTTGCCAGCAGTCCGCGATTTTTGCCGGCAATTATTTCTAATAAGTCAGATTTTCCTATCATAATTGTTGTTACTTGTTAGGTGGAATTCCCTCTTGTCGGGGCACGCTGCGAATTGTGCCCCTACGGAAGATGAAATTATTGAAGGCGCAGGACATCAAATTTTAAAAGATAAACCAAAGTGCGAGATAGATGTTGTGCTTGTGCGGGATTTTGATGGGCAAACCGGCTGAGGATGTCTCCCACAGAAAGAGAACCCTCTTGTTTAATGGTAGCTAAAATTGAATCGACAGTGGCCGCCGACGTTCTTCTCGGCGCACCAAAATTAGTGTTCCAGGTTTTTCGCAGTCCCTCTAGATGTGCCGGCGTGGCCATTGAACCCAAACCGAGAATTATTTTGCTGTCCAGATGGGCCGTTGAATAATGACTTAACCACCGGAAAGGATCGTCACACAGGGGATAAGGTGGAGCACCGGCAGGCGTCGGAAAAGACACCGGCTTTTGAGTGCGAATCTCAGCGAGTTCTTGCCATAACTGCTCATACGCAGGGATGATCACTTTCCAATCGTAAACCTCCCTTGCCCTGGTTTTCCCATTTTCTCCCATGCGCTGTCTTAGTTCCCTATCCTCAATTAAAGTAATTAATGCGCGAGTGCAAGCCTCAATATCAACAGCCGTTACCATCGCAGCATGACCGATGTAAGAACTGTAATTTAAATTGTCATTCAGATAACTAGATGCGAAATCGATGCCATCTGCCGCTGCCGGCATAATTGTGGGAATTCTAAATCCATCAATTTCATGACGCACCGATTCTTGATAGCCATCCCAATCAGAAACAATCACTGGCAATCCTTGAGACATGGCTTCAATTGGCGTCAAACCAAATGTTTCTTGAATATTATCGGCAAGGGATATAAAAATATCAGCAACAGACCAAATGCCCGAACGAATTGCCGGCTCACGTCCGTCTAGAAAAATTGCATTCACGGAAGGACAAAATCGCTGAGGACTGTTTTTGCCGTCAGCCTCTTCCCTCGCATCTTCAAACCAGCCGGCCTGGATTAGATGAACTTTCGCGCCGGTTGCTTGAACGGCCCGCTCCAAAGCCAAATACATCGGCACTGGATGCGCTTTTGCATAAAAAATTAAGCGCCCCACAAACAGAACCACAATATCATCGGGAGCGATGCCCAGTTCTTGACGCATCCGGCTGCGAATCTCTTGCGCCTCACTGCTTTGGGGAAACGCATCACAATCAACACCTAGGGGAATAATCGGCAGTTGAATCTCAGTCACAGGCTTGCTGCCGGTGCGTTGGGCTAAATACTCAGCCCAGGTTTCTAAAAGGCGCTCAACCGCCGTTTTAACCGCAACAGATGTGCAAATTAAAGCGTCCCAAGGCTGCACCGGCGCTATCAGTAAATCTCCAATTGCTTTGGTTGCCGGCCTGCTAACGATGGTGTGAGTTACCCCACAAATACTATAAGCACGCTCATCTGTAAATCGCCGCATCCAAACCAAGTCAGAAATGCTCGGATCGGGTTTGTAAATACCACCGGCTTCAGCAAGGCTTGTGGGATTGTCAGCCGGTAGCCACCGGACAGGACGGGGGCGTTTTGCCCAAGGTTCTATCCGTTGGCAAAAATCGCTGAAATCTTGCCGGTGCCCTGTGTAACAGTAGAGACGCTCTGCTGTTCCATACTTGACTAAACCTTTAAGAAAACCTTCACCTGCCGCTTGACGACCGAGCAGTTGTTTACCACTCGTATCGAAACCATCCTTGATATAAAAAACAGCCGAACTCGTACTCATCCTCAGATGACTCCCGTTCACATCTTTTTTTGACAGTCTGACAACTGATCATAAACATACTTTCTGCCGGCTCGTGTAAGATGACTTAGGGCACAAGTTGCAATAGCGGATCGACTTTAGTCGTGGGAGTGTAAGAATGTATAACCCTTCTCTGCGTCAAGAATCTCGTCATGAGCCGGCGGATGTGATTCCATTGAATCAAGAGACTTCCCTTTTAGACTGGTTGGAAAACACAGGTCGTTTGATCGCCCGTGACTCTCACGAGCTTGCCGGCTATCTGGATGAGGAAGAAGAAATTTCTGAACTGATGGCTGTGGATGAGGGCACCTTTGACCTCGATGATGATGATGATGATGAGCTTGATTTGGAGGAATAAAGACTAAACAACGACGTGTGAGGGGTGTATTCGCTCACCCAGCGTACAGGTAACGCATTGGCTAAAGTGGGGAGTGTGGAGTGCAAATAATTTCTACCTCTCAAACTCCCACTGCCTTGAGTTTTCATCCCAAATCCTTGACCCTTAACCCTTTACCCCTCACACTTTTTTTTGAGCGGAGACTTGAGCGCCGTCTTCGGATTATTGGTGTGTGGAGTGAAATAAAAACTTTGTGGACGCTAAATCATTTTCTGGCAACGCATTAAACCTTTCAGGCACGAATCTGTTTTGGCTGCTGGGCGTTGGGCTGAGTGCAGCAGCGCTGATTTTGGATTGGACAGCCGGCAGGTTTCTCAATTTAGGGTTCTCCCTGACGTTGCCCCTGTTAGTTTCTGCCTTGCTAACAGCGGGGTTGGGCTACTGGGTGGTGCCGCTACTGCAGCAGCTAAAAACCGGCCAAGTTATTCGAGAAGATGGCCCTCAAGCACATTTGAAAAAAGCCGGCACTCCGACAATGGGCGGGGTGTTTTTTGTGCCGGTGGGCGTGCTGGTGGCGCTGCTGTGGGCTGGTTTTTCGCCGGCAGTCTCAGCGCCCGATTTCATGCCGGTGATCGCTGTAGCCGCCTTAACCCTTGCCTATGGCTTTATTGGTTGGCTGGACGACTGGCAAATCCTACGCCGCAAATCGAATAAAGGCATTTCGCCTCAAATGAAACTCGCCTTACAAGTGGGATTTGGTGGGCTGTTTTGTCTGTGGTTGTTCATCCAGACGTACTTTCTAGAATCGGTTGAGCCGGCAAGTATCACAACAATTCTTTTACCCCTCGGTTTAGCGATTCCGTTAGGGCTGCTATTTTGGCCCTTGGCAGTATTTGTGCTAGTAGCAGAAAGTAACGCCACTAACCTCACCGATGGCGTGGATGGACTAATGGGCGGACTCGGTGCGATTGCGTTCCTGGGTTTCGCTGTAGTGGTTGCACCAACCTCTGCCGGTTTGGCGATTTTCTGCGCCTGTCTCAGCGGTAGCTGTCTCGGTTTCGTGGCACATAACCGCAACCCCGCTCGTGTTTTTATGGGGGATACCGGCTCTTTGGCACTGGGAGGCGCTTTAGCATCTGTGGCGATTCTCACAAATAGCCTCTGGAGTCTTTTTATTATCGGCGGCATTCTAATCGTTGAAACGTTGTCTGTAATGGCTCAAGTGGGATATTATAAAGCCACAAAAGGCCCAGATGGAATTGGCAAACGCCTGTTTAAAATGGCACCCCTTCACCATCATTTAGAACTTTCGGGATGGCGCGAAATCAAAATAGTAGGCGTTTTTTATGTGATTAACGCAATCCTCGTTCTCCTCGCCCTGGTGCTTCATTAATGACTAAAACGCTGACAGATGCGCCGGCAGCATTGAAACGGAGAAACTGTTAGACAAAATCTGCCTGCACGCTTGGCTGGGTGCCAAATTCATCAGAAAACCTTCAATCTATCAATATGTCTCCCAGCCAAGCAAATAACTTCAGCAACCCGGCTTTTTTACCCAGAGTTTCCGTCATTGTTCCGATTTACAATGGCGAGGCAGATTTACCAGATTTACTAAATTGTTTGCGATTACAAACTTACCCAACGCATTTAGTTGAATATTTGCTCGTAGACAATAACAGCAGCGATCACACCGGCCCCCTGATTGCATCTGCCGGTGAGGGTTTCCGCCACCTCAGCGAGAATCAAATTCAAAGTTCTTATGCCGCTAGGAATACCGGCATTCGTGCTGCAACCGGCAACATTCTTGCCTTCACCGATGCCGACTGCCGGCCCAACCCTAACTGGTTAAATACATTAATTCAGCCATTTGTCAAGGAAAATGTGGGAATTGTTGCCGGTGAAATTGAGGCACTTGCCGGTGAAACTCTGCTGGAAAAATACGCCAGCCGGCAGGATACTTTATCCCAAAAGCATACCTTAGCTCATCCTTTTTGTCCTTATGGTCAAACGGCAAATTTAGCAATTCGCCGGCAAGTGTTAGAAGAAGTCGGTTTATTTCGCCCTTATTTAACGACTGGCGGCGATGCTGATATTTGCTGGCGAATTTTGCGGCAAACTCATTGGCAGCTAGAATTTGCCCCAGATGCGATTGTGCAACACCGGCATCGCTCAACTTTGCGGCAGTTACGAAGTCAGTGGCGGCGTTATGGTGAATCTAACAAGTATTTGCACGAATTGCACGGCATCGATTTAATGCGGGAATTGACTGCGAAAGAATATCTTTATCGCCTCAGCCGGTGGTTGTTGAAAGAATTGCCGGCTGCTAGTGTGAAAGCAAGTCTGGGAAAAGCCGGCTTGGCAGATTTATTAAGTACACCCCTCGATCTCTTTTGTTTTCAGGCGAGAACAACGGGGCAACGAGAAGCAAATTTAGCAGAAAAAGCGCGGGAAATTGAACAATTTATCCAGCCCTAAAATTAAGGCGTTAAGAAATTAATATGATCGCCGGGAAGTTTTCGCAAATCCTCCACAGAACCTTGTAATTTTAATTGACCATTTTCTAGAAACACAATCCACTCAGCACGCTCAATCACTCTAGGGCGGTGACTGATTGTAATGGTCGTTTTATCTTGCCGGTAGGACAGCAGCCGGTCTAGAACTTCAGCCTCACTGACCGGATCTAAACCGGCTGTGGATTCATCTAAAATTAATACAGGCGGATCATTAACAATCGCTCTGGCAATTGCTAGTCGCTGCCGCTGTCCTCCAGAAATATTTGCGCCAAATTCTCCCAAAACGGTTTGATATTTATCGGGTAACTTACTAATAAATTCATCAGCCTCAGCAATTTGGCAAGCCGTAACGATTTGCTCAAATGTCACGTAAGGATTACCCAAACGAAAATTTTCAATAATTGACCGGCTCCAAAAGTGAGCGTCTTGCGGGACTAGGACAACCTGTTGGCGCAAGCAATCCAAAGAAAGGTCTTGCATATTATAAATGCCAAAGCGAATATTGCCTGATTGGGGTGAGTGTAAACCCGCAATCAGCTTAGCCAGGGTACTTTTGCCACAGCCAGATTTACCGATTAAAGCAGTGGCTTTACCGCCAGGGATTTTGAGAGAAAATTCCTTGAGAAGGTCAACTCTACCCGCATGATAAAAGTTGAGGTTCGTACAAATAATGTCAGCATTGCCGGGAATTTTAGCAATCGGCTTTTGATAGTCGTTCTGACTTTCAGGAGTCGAGTCAATCACTTCTGTCAGGCGTTGTGTAGCCGTTTGAGCCATCGTAAATTCATCCACAAATCCGACGATTGTGCCGATGAAGCCGATGAAATTACCATTCATGCTGTTAAATGCCAATAGCTGACCGATGGTTAATTCTTGGCTAATCACTAAACTGCTGCCGAGCCAAAGCAAGGCAACGCTGCTGATACTGGAAACTAACCCAGAAAAGGTATTATTGATAATGCCAATTTGAATTGTGCGGAATGTCACGTTAGCTAGGCGACCAAACCGGCTCTGAAACTCTTCCCAAAATTGGGGGGCTGCTGTGGTGGTTTTTAGGGTGAGTGCGCCCTTAAAGGTTTCGACTAAGACGCCCTGATTTTCTGCCTCTAAAACTAATAAGGTTCGAGTTTTTTGCTGAAGTGCCGGCAGAAAAATGACTGTCGAGAAGGTCATTAAAAGTGCAAATAAAAAGGCAGCTATGGTGAGTTTCCAACTGTAGAACAGCATAAAGCTCAAAGAAATCGCAGCAATGAATAATTGGCTGGGAAGACGGATAACGACTTGGGAAACTAACTGATTAATTTCTTGAATATCTCGTAGCCGGCTGACAATTTCACCACTGCGACGCGCTTCATAATAGCTTAGGGGTAAACGCAAAATGACTCTTCCAAATTCCAGCACTAGCCCTAACTGTAACCGTTGGGCAAAGTGAGCAATCAGGTTAGACTGGACGAGCTGGAGGCTGCTGCTGAGAAAGTTCATAATCACAACAGCAATGACCACACCTGTAAGCAACTGCGTATCCCCACGAACCAGCACATCATCGGTGAGAATTTGCAGCAGAAACGGGGAAGTTAAAGACAGCATCCCTAAAACAAGATTAATTAGAAAAGCCTCACCCAGAATGCCTCGATAAGCCCACACCGGCTTAAAGAAACGCCCAAAACCGCTAATTTTATCATCGGACTGGGAAGAAAAGCGGACGGGATCGGGTTCAAGTAAAAGCATCAAGCCATTGGCCCAGCCCTCCCTTAACTCTTCCTTAGACAGGTAACGGATGCCAACAGCCGGGTCAGCGATCGCATATTTCTTACCCCGCTGTCCATGCAAAACCACCCAGTGATAGCCCATCCAGTGAATGATCGCCGGCAAAGGGGCTTCTTTCATCTTGTCTAAAATTTCAGGTGAAGCCCTAACGCCTCTAGCATTGAAACCAAGTACCTCTGAACCCCGTTTCAGTCCTAGTAAGGTCGTTCCCAACTGGCCGGTACCGACGGCTTCCCGGATACGGTTGAGGGTAAACGTGCGCCCGTACTGTTTAGCAATGGTGGCAAGACAAGCAGCCCCACAGTCTTCTTCACTGTGCTGTAAAACAACCTGGTATTTCATTCGTCTTTAAGGGAAAGCGCATCTTTAATGATGGTAGATGCCGGCTTGGCTGAGAAGATGTCAGAGAAGTCTTAGATATCCTCTCAGTGTTCCTGCCTTGAAGCGAGATTGCAACCCTCAAGCCGGCTAGAAACCTCTTAGGTTGAATATCTTTGATTGACCTGGGTTGAAGCAAATTTGCTTGGGATCACAAAGCCGCCGGTAGAAAATTAATCTTGACAAAATTTAGAAATATGCCAACTCAGCTATCCAAACTTATCCCAACTTTCCCCTATTCGAGAAAATTTAAATAATTCCTAGGAAACTTTCTGGCATTAAAGCACACATTCTAAAAATTCTCTGTCTACTACCAATCTTGAAATAACTGCATGAAACCGAGCGCGTATTTCTTCCTCATCCGGATTTTCATGCTATTGGCCAAACACTGATCGCTTTAAAAAATTGGTTTTGATTTTTTAGCCGGCGGAAATCATTACTTTGATCGCTTAACCCTATCTTAATGCAAATGCGATTGTCAAGTCCTGGGGATCGCGTGTAACCTACTGAAAATATCAGTTTTTTCGGAAGAAAAGTAAAAATACTTATCTAGAAATTTTACTAAATTTCAAGTAACATTTTTTTAAAACAAGGAACCCACAATTCCTGAGAAACGTCTTTCGGCTTCAGTCTGAAACTGAGTGGTATTCAGCTAGCCAGATTTTTGCTATCCAAAAATTGACTGCTACAAAGAAAGGAGTAATATACTCATGTCTGAAATGCCAAACGAAAAAGCAGTTCCCTTTTTCGCCCGCTTCCTAGAAAGCCAGAACATTGAAGAACTTTCTGAAGAGGATATGGAAGCCGCAGCCGGCGGTAAATGCAGGAAAAAATCAAAATGTAACGGCGGCGGAATTGCTGTAACTGAAAAGTATCCATCTGACCAAGAAGAGGGTGGAGACGTGACAACGACGAAGTACCCATCTGATGCCGAAGATGAAGGGGAAGTCATGGTGACAATGAAGTACCCGTCTGATGCCGAGGACTCCGGCGGCTGCCTGTAATGGCTTGATCAAGCTGAGTTTAATGCAATTAGACAGCCGGCTTTGGAAACCAGCAAACTGCAACAAGTAATAACTGCATAGCTTATAATCCGCAGTTATCTGATTCCCAGTTAATCAGTTCTGCGGATTTTTGGGTTTGCAACCTTTTTTGTTTGCCCACCTCACCGCATTTTTTTTCATGAGTTTGTCTCGCAATATTGTTTTATTGCTCACCCACAGTGGAGATTTCTTCACGATTGATCGCGTTGCCGAAGCCATCGTTCAGCGCGGGGCACAACCTTTTCGTCTCGACACCGATCAATTCCCAATGAATCTGCAACTTTCAGCTCAAATTGATAGCGAAAGACTGCATCACCGGCTTCACTATCAAGACAAATCTATCAGCACAGAGCAAGTGCGATCAGTTTGGATGCGCCGGCTTTGGGAACCCAAGCTGAGTCCAGAATTATCACCACAGTACCAGTACGCTTGTCGTCGAGAGTCACGCGCTGCCCTTCTCGGCTTCTTAGACAGCCTCAGTGAGGTGCGCTGGGTGGATGATTTGCGACACATTTCCGCCGCAGAAAACAAGTTGCGTCAGCTTAGAATTGCCAGAAAAGCCGGCTTACAAATTCCCCAAACGCTCGTTACCAACGATCCTCAAGAAGCACGAGACTTTTTTCAACAACTGAAGGGAAAAATGGTGGCTAAACTTTTGACCCCCCTTTCAGCAAGTATGGAAGGCTCCGCTTTTTTCCTGTATACCAGCGAAGTTAAAGAAGCGGATCTGGCAGATGCTGAATCACTGCGTTATAGTCCGATGGTTTTCCAAGAGCAAATTCCAAAATTGAGAGAATTGCGAGTGATCTTTGTGGCAGGGAAATTGTTTGCTGGGGCACTCGATGCATCTCGTTATTCCGCAACAACAATGGATTGGCGTAATGCTAAACCCGGAGAGTGTGTGTGGGAGCCGGCAGAAATCCCAAGTCAAATTGCCGATGGTCTTAATATTTTTATGGCAGAGTTTGGGCTACTTTTTGGAGCCTTCGATTTTATCCAAACACCAGACGGTGAATATATCTTTCTTGAAGTTAACCCGACAGGGGAATGGGGAATGTTAGAGCGAGATTTAAACCTTCCAATTTCTGAGGCAATTGCAGATACTTTATTATCTGAGCAGCGTTGAATTTTGTTAAGTAATTGCTGTTTCATCTTTCTAAGGTAAGCCAAATGCTTAAATTCTTGGCTAATGACAGAAGTTTGTTAAAATTAATTCAAATACTCATTACAAAATTATTTGATTCTGGGGCTTAAAATTCTGGAAGCATAGAGCCGAATAAAAATAAATAAGCTTGAAAACATCTAAAATCTAAAATCCTATGACAGTTTTAATTATTACCCATAGTAAAGATAACGAAAGCATCCCGATGGTAATCGACGCCATCGAAAAACAAGGCGGCAAAGCATTTCGTTTTAACACAGATCAATTTCCCACAGAGATTCAGCTAGATATCTACTACAGTAACGGAAAAGAGCGATTAATGATCGCTACTGAACAAGAGCAACTGGATCTGCGTGAAGTTTCCGCCGTCTGGTATCGCCGGCTCAGAATTGGCGGGCGAATTCCTAACACAATGGATGCCCAACTCAGACAAGCCTCGATTCAAGAATCACGGGCGACTGTTCAAGGCATGATCGCTAGCCTTAAAGCTTTTCACCTTGATCCAGTGCCCCATCTGCGGCGGGCGGAAAACAAACAATTGCAGTTGCAAGTTGCACGAGAATTGGGGATTGATACGCCACGCACTTTAATGACCAATAATCCCCAATCCGTGCGAGAATTTGCCCACGAGTGCGAGGGAAATTTAATCACCAAAATGCATTCCTATTTTGCAATTTATGAAGAGGGTGTAGAAAAAGTCGTTTTCACCAATCCTTTAACTGCTGAGGATCTAGAAAATCTTGATGGACTGTGCTTTTGTCCGATGACATTTCAGGAACATATTCCCAAAGCCTTAGAATTACGCACAATTGTTGTCGGGAAGCAGTTGTTTACCGCCTCAATTGATTCTCAAAGTTCGGAGAAGGCGCGTCACGATTGGCGCAGGCAAGGCTTAGCCCTGATAGATGATTGGAAACCCTATAATTTACCCCAGAGACTCGAAGAAAAGCTGCTACAGTTAATGAGCAACTTTGGCTTAAATTACGGAGCGCTTGACTTAATCTTAACGCCAGACGGTCGCCATATTTTCCTAGAAGTTAACCCAGTCGGGGAGTTTTTCTGGCTGGAATTGTGCCCTGGTTTACCGATTTCCCATGCAATCGCGGATATTTTGCTCGCTCAGTCTCAAAAATAACTGGCTTTATTTTAATCATGTTGAGTGAATCAGACTCAGAATTTTTTCAACCACTTAATAGTAACGAATTTCTCCCGCCTATCAGTCTGTGGACAAGGCTGGGCGGACTCTTTTTGGTTGCAACATTTGGCATTGGCGTCACCGTTGCTGCTATCACAAAATACAATGTTACTGTTAAAGCCGCTGCAACAGTTCGCCCCACCGGCGATCTGCGACTCATTCAAGCGGCTGCTCAAGGCAGCGTTAACCGAATTGAAATCAAAGAAAATCAAGCAGTCAAACAGGGAGAAGTGATCGCTTATATTGATGATTCACAACTGCAAACTAAAAAAAATCAACTGCAAGGAAATATTCAAAACAACCAACTCCAACTCACTCAACTCGATGCTCAAATGAAGGCGATAGACGGTCAAGTTGCAGCAGAAACTGACCGCAATAACCGCATGGTTGCCTCAGCTCAAGCAGATTTAATTCGCACTCAACGGGACTATCAAAATCAGCAAGTAACCTCTGTAGCTGGAGTCTCCGAAGCTGTAGCCAATTTAAGGAGTTCTGAAGAAGAATTGCAAAAAGCGCAGGCAGATTTAACGTCAGCCGAGGCGAATTTGAGATCGATTGAGGCGGCTTTAAAGTCAGCGAGGACGAGGCGAGATCGGTATCAGCCTTTAGTTGAATCTGGCGGACTTTCTCAAGATCAATTCGAGGAAGTTAAACTTGCAGTTGAGCAACAAGAAGAAGCCGTTGAACAGCAAAAAGCGGTGATTGCCGGCCAAAAGCAAGCAATTGAGCGGCAACAACAAGCGATTGAGGCGGCAAAAGCGCGATTGCAAGGGGCATCAGCCGGCCTTGATCCGAGTGAGGCAATCGTGGCAATGGCAAGGGAGAAAATTGATCAGGAAAAAGCTGCCGGTGTTGCCACCTTAGCGAGATTAAATCAGGAACGAGAACAGTTAATTCAGCGAAAAGTTGAACTCCAAAGCCAACTGGGCCGCGATCAGCAAGAACTGCAACAAATAGAAACTGAACTGAAATATACTGTGATTCGCGCGCCGGTTTCTGGCACGATTCATCAGCTTAATCTCCGTAACACTTCTCAAATGGTGCGTCCAGGGGATCTGATTGCTCAAATTTCCCCCAGTGAAGCGCCTTTGGTGGTGAAAGCGCTGGTGTCATCTGAAGATATCAGCCGCGTGAAAGCCGGCCAAGCTGTGCAAATGCGAGTGTCTGCCTGTCCTTATCCTGATTACGGCATCCTTAAAGGCAAGGTGACGGGAGTTTCACCGGATGCAATGAAGCCTGACGTCAATTCACAATCTCCCCAAACTCCCACCTCAAACGCTGCTTTTTTTGAAGTGACGGTTCAGCCGGAAAACCTTGCTTTGGTTCAGGGTGATCGCAAATGTCCGATTCAAGCTGGGATGCAAGGCACGGCTGATATTATTTCTAGAAAAGAGACGGTTCTGACGTTTATTCTCAGAAAGGCAAGGCTACTGACGGATTTGTGAACAAGCTGCCGGCATCCTTTCGCGTCCTTATCGTTGCTAAAGTTAAATAAATTAGCAGAAAGGGAACATCCATGTCAGCACAATTATTACTGGTCGATGATGAGCCTGGATTGCGCGAAGCAGTGCAAGCTTATCTAGAAGACAGTGGATTTAGTGTGAACGTAGCCAGTAATGCCAATCTCGGATGGGAACTGGTGCAGCAGAAACGGCCTGATTTGGTGATTACGGACGTGATGATGCCCCAAGTCGATGGCTATCAGTTTCTCAAGCAATTGCGAGATGACCCTCGTTTTAAGGCGTTGCCGGTGGTGTTTTTAACTGCTAGAGGCATGACATCTGACCGAATTCTAGGCTATCAAGCCGGCTGTGATGCCTATATTTCTAAGCCGTTTGACCCCGATGAATTGGTGGCAATTGTAGAAAATTTGCTGGAGAGGCGAGAGGCGACGGCAAAGACTGGCGATGGTGAAACGCCTGATATTACTGAGCTTGCCAGTCAAATTGCTGAGATTAAGTCTTTACTGACGGGTCGTAGTGGCATTACGCAGACACCGGCACCGATTAAAATTGACTTGACTCCCAGAGAGCAAAGTGTTTTGGATCTGGTTGCTCAAGGGTTGATGAATAAAGAAATTGCCCGCCGCTTAGAAACCAGTGTTCGCAATGTGGAAAAGTATGTTAGCCGGCTATTTAGCAAAACCGGCACCAATAGCCGCACTGAATTAGTCCGCTACGCCTTGGAACACGGCTTAACAAAGTAGCCAGTAAGCGTTGCCGGTGCCGGCATCTAAGATATTGAACGTTGAAAGCCGGTGCCGGCAGCCCTATTTCAGCTAAAAATCTATTTCTAAACCCTCCAAACTCGGCTTTTAAGCGAACTCTACCGCAATAAAAGTCGAGTTCGTTTTTTAAGATAGTTTACGTTTCTTTAAAAGATTTTAATGTTTTGTATAGTTGTAGGAAGTTCTGTTATTGTTATGAGAACCTCAGTAAGAATACAGAGACTAAAATATGAAAATCTCAAATACTCAGCTTAGTCAATCACTTTCAATGGGAGCTTTACTGGTTTTGATGAGCGTTGCGGTGATTGGCTTGGTCGCCATGCAAAGCGGACTATAGCTCATAACTTTTCAGCATAATAATTTTGTTTAATTCTCTCACAAGTCAACCGCGTCTCTAAACTTAATCAGATAGAGGCGCGAACTTTGTGGGTATGCCTCCTCTCTTCTTACTACAAATATTTACCCTCTCTAAATTTAAAGCGATTTATAAAAAGCTCAAGATAACCTTGAACTCACCGCTATTTGCTAAAAAAATAATGGAAAAGCCCGAATCTTAAACCGGCTTATCTTATTCCCTTAAAAAACGGTTTGAGTCCAAAAATTCTGCATCAGCAAAGATACAAAACTTAATTACCTGGGCAGATAAATTAAAAAAATTAATAAACTTTTATGTTTAAATTCAGATAAGGTGGGTTGCCGGCAGCTTAAACCAACCTTCAGTTAGCGTTACCGGGAACAATCTCAATCAGGCAGACAGGCTGACTCATTTAATGTAAAGATTTGTCTGATTAGGGCACCGATTGCTAACTTCTGTGTTCAAGTCAGCAACCCAAATACATTTGGAGTACATTGATGAGACGCCTTTGCTACGGATTTATCGCTGCCGGCCTTTTATTTGCCATTGCCACCCCGTCTTTTGCAGCCAAGCAAGATAATCCGAATTTCGAGTTTCCAACTCCTGTAGATAGTGTGCAACAGGATAGCGCCGCACAGTTTAAAGAAGCCCTTCTGTCTCGCGAGATGTCAGAAGATGCGAGGGCGATTTTATCGGAAACTTCAGCAAGCGACATTCAGCGAACCGGCGAAGGAGTTTGCCGGCTGATTTCTGACGGCATTGATGAAGAAACTTATCTCGCTGAATTTCCGCTTGGAGAATCACCCGCAAAAGAAGCCGGTCGCCACATCTGGAACCAAGCAGTCCAAAGCCTTTGTTCGCCGGCAACGAGTCAATAATCTCAAATTACGGTTGAAAACTTATGATTAATCGTTTGGGAAAGCCTAGGACAGCGAAGTCGAAAAGCCTTCAATTATAGAGATTGTCCGCTGCTCAAAAGTAACTTCGTAAACATTAATCATAACCATCCAACTCAATTCAATAAGCTAAAACGCATTTAATTTAGATTGTAACCGAACGGGTAAAAATCCCCGACTTCCTCACCCACTCTACCACTCATACTAAATCCGGTTGTCAGACTTTTTTTTAGAAACGAAACCCTGATTAGATAAGGGTTAACCAGTCGCTAATTATCCCGGATTTGGTATGATTACAGTGTTGTTCATTGCTACCCAACCAGGTTGAGCTAAAAAAGGAGGTGTACTTATGTCTGAAACTCGCTTTAGCCTCGGTGCCCATGAGCTACAGTTGGTTCGTGATGGAAGAGGGAAGGAACGCATCATCTACGACAATAAAACAGTTTCTGAAAAACGAAACTTGGGTCGATCCTCTCGCCACCAATTTGAAGCCACTGAAAGTGGAGAATTAGCTAAGTATGACGTAACCTTTAAAGCTAGTTTGTCAGGATTAAATCACTATACGGTAAAACGCAACGATGTGCTAGTTAAAAAAGGCGCAATTAGCACATTGACAGGTGGTTTATTGAGAATATTCTTTTTCTTTATCGGCTTAGGCTTGGTCTGTAACTCCTTATATGTAGTATTTTGGTATAGCAAGTTTATTGTTTCACTAGCTATTCCAGGCAATATTACCTTGTTATACATCGATGCTGGCATTGAATGTATTTTCGGAATTTTCTTTCTTATACTTGCATTCTTATGGAAAATAATTATTTTTAAAATACCGAAACTTATTACTACAGTATTATGGCTTCGTATAGGGCTGATGTTTATCGGATTGTCTTCTTTTATATTGAAAAATTTGATTCAAGGTAATAATTTTTTAGATTACAAATTATTGCAATTAATAGTTATGAAGGTTGGGTTTATTTGGGTATTTTGGTTGATTTTAGAAAATGTTAAACAAATCAGTCTTGGATTAAGGGAAACCCCGAACCAGTGAGTTAACTTTCTGAATACAATTATGGTTAGCAAGCGGTTGGCCTTGTCTAATCAGGGTTTCGCGTCTTAAAAAAAAGCTTTTGTAACCCAAATTGAGCATCACCCCCTCAATCTGATCAAAAAAATTAAATGTGTGGCAGCTGATCAAAGGGCATTTGCCAAGCGCACTATGCCAGCCTCCACCACACCGGCAGAGGTTTTTTTAATTGCCTCAACATTAATCTTTTGCCGACACCAGATGAGACAATGAACCTAGATGGGGGGAAACCCGCGTGCCATTTTGCTTGAAAATTGCAAGATTGACTGACGCGCTGAATCCGGTTTGACTGGGGTGCGGGTCAATCAAAAATTAACAATTAAAAATCAAAACTGGTCTGACATCGCCCCCCGCAAGGAAAGGCACAGCATAAAGGCAACCGCTGACATGATCAAACGAATTGCAGCAATACTTCTCGTCATACTTACCGTAACCCTAAGCGGTTGCGTAGCTACCGCCACCGCCGGCTTAAAAGGCTACGTCGATACCACCGATGGGTATAAATTCCTCTATCCTAATGGCTGGGTGGAAACGAAAGTCAACAACGGCCCAGATGTTGTGTTTCGGGACTTAATTCAGGAAACCGAGAACGTCAGCGTCGTAATCAATCCAATGCCGGCAAATAAAACCCTCGCTGATTTAGGAACGCCTAGCGAAGTGGGTTACAAACTCTCCAAAAGCAGCCTTGGCCCTCCCAACTCAGGACGCGAAGCAGAATTAGTCAATGCTGAGCAGAAGCAGGTCGGCGACAAGACTTACTATATATTGGAACATACGATTAAACTGCCCACTCAACAACGGCACAATCTGGCCAGTGTGGCCATTGGTCGGGGTAAACTCTACACCTTAAGCGCTTCAGCAACAGAAGAACGCTGGCCAAAAGTGCAGCAGTTGTTTGAGCAAGTCGTCAATTCTTTCTCTCTTGATTAGATATCTGTGTTCAGCATTCAGTGGTCATCACAACCGGCTGGGAATTTGTATGGGTGGGTTACAATAAACCCGCTCTTACAATATCGGCAAACCGCCTACAGCCGGCCAAGCAAAAGCGCCCCGAATAACTAGACAAATCACCCCTTTCTATTCTTATGGGACTGCCTTTATTGTTACTCGCCTCTGCATCCCCTGCGCGACGCCGGTTACTGCAAAGCGCCGGCATCCCTCCCATTGTCTGCCCTAGCGACATTGATGAGTCGCAAATTCAAACCAGCAACCCAGCCGAATTGGTGCAAACCCTCGCCAAACTGAAAGCTGAAAGCATTGCAGAACGCTTGAAAGTTGGGGATTTGCCGGCTCATACCTTGGAAGAAGCACCAAGTTTGGCGTCCTGGCTGATTTTGGGGTGTGATTCGGTTTTGTGGCTAAAAGGTGAAATTCACGGCAAGCCGGCTGACTCAGCCGAAGCGATCGCACGCTGGCAGCAAATGCGCGGATCGATTGGAGAACTCTACACCGGCCATACATTAATTGATTTGGCTCAAGGGAAAACACTCGTGCGCTACCAGATCACGCGAGTTTATTTTGCCAATGTCAGCGATAGCGAAATTGAAGCTTATGTTGCTACCGGCGAACCGCTTCAGTGCGCCGGTTGCTTCGCCCTCGAAGGCAAAGGCGGTCTTTTTGTCGAAAAACTTGAAGGTTGCCACACTAACGTCATTGGCCTGAGTTTGCCACTGCTGCGGCACATGATTGGCGAACTTGGGTATAACGTGACAGATTTTTGGCAACCCCAACCGGCTTAAACGGCGGGTAGCTGCCGGCAACAACCCGCCAGATATCGTTAGCTAAAGAAGAACTGCGCTGTGTTCTCAGATGCGACATTCTCACTCATATTGCCGGCATTGAAACCCGTGCTTCCCACCAGAGTTAGCAGCACCTGTCCACTGCCAAAGCCGCTATTGCCAGAAATGCCATCGGCTAAACGCAATTGTGTGCTGCTGCCACTCTTGACAACATCAATCGCAGCAATGTCAATAAATGCGATCGCATCACCCCCAGCACCCCGGAGAAATTGATTCAGCGTATCACTTCCATCCCCGGTAGCATAAACAACGGTGTCAGTGACCTGATCGCTACCCAGGGTAAGCGCATCGTTGCCGGTTCCCCCAATCAACCAGTCCCTGCCATTGCCGCCAATTAAGTTGTCGTTGCCGGCACCCCCAATCAAGGTATCGTTGCCATCACGACCATTGAGGACGTTGTTCGCTTCATTGCCGGTGATGATATTGTCAAGGGCGTTGCCGGTGCCGTTAATTGTGGCTGTGCCCGTTAGGATAAGGTTTTCGAGGTTGGCCCCCAAGGTGAAGCTGACGCTAGACTCGACGCTATCCTTGCCGGCATCCAAGTTTTCTTTGATAATTTCGTTGGCATTTTCAACGATGTAGAGATCGTTGCCAAAACTGCCACTGAGGCTGTCGAGTCCAGGGCCGCCAATCAGGGTATCGTTGCTATAGCCGCCCTCGATAGTGTCATTGCCGGCTCCCCCTTGCAAGTAGTCATCGCCATAGGAACCGATGAGAGTATCATTGCCGGCACCGCCATCCAGGTTGCTCACACCGTAATTCACCCCTGTCACGAGAGAGTCATTACCCTCACCACCGATTAGGGTTGCATAGCTTGTGCCAAAACTACTACCATAGCCAACGATCGTGTCATTGCCGGTGCCGCCATCCAAGTAGTCATTGGAACTATGCTTTGAAGAGCTGCCATAGATAATGTCATCGCCCTGTGCGCCATAAATTGTGGCCTGACCACCGGCCTCCCCTCCGCTGGCTCCTCTTAAAATGTCATTGCCGGCTCCCCCATCGAGAGTATCATCGCCATCAGTTCCACCGTTTAGGGTGTCATTGCCGTCCCCGCCTTCGAGCGAGTCACTGCCACTTCCCCCATCGAGAAAATCATTACCCCCTCCGCCTCTTAGGGTGTCACGATCAAAGGCATAGTAACCCGAATCGCCGACGATATAGTCATTGCCTTCCCCACCCTCAAGCAACTCAGAATTAATGTCTCCGATAAGCTTGTCATTGCCGGCTCCTCCCATGAGAGTGTTATTACCACCATAAAAATTGCTATAAACCAAGTCATTGCCCTCTCCCCCGTCCAGTAAGTTACTGCCATAGCTACTGAGGGTATCATCGCCGGCTCCTCCGATCAGGTTGTTATTGCCATAGCCGCTGCTATAAAGCAAGTCATTGCCCTCTCCCCCGTCCAGTAAGTTACCTCCATTGCTATCGAGGGTATCATCGCCGGCTCCTCCATTGAGGGTGCTGTCGAATCCCCTGCTATAAAGCAAGTCATTGTCATCCCCAGCATCGAGGTAGCTCCTCTGCTGCTCGTCAACCAGTGTGTCATCGCCGGCTCCTCCGATGAGGGTATTATTAGTGCTCAAACCGATCCCGCCATACCCATTAAAAAACAGCAAGTCATTTCCATTCCCGCCATCTAAAGAGTCATTACCGAGACCGCTGAGCAGTGTGTCATTGCCTTCACCACCCAAGCCGGTAATACTGCCTCTGCCACCCTCGCTTTCGATCCAGTCATTGCCATTGCCGCCATCAAGGAAGCCACCCCTAGCGCTAGGGCCAACAAGCAGCCAATCGTCACCGTCTTCGCCATACATCTGGTGAAAACCTTCTCCGTCATAGAAGGTGTCGTTCCCCGCTCCGCCATAGAAAATGCCATCAGCACCACCAACACTGATAGAAAGCAAGTCATTGCCCTCTCCGCCGTTGAGGTACGTTCCTCTCAGTATGTCGTTGCCGGCTTCCCCATCTATGGTGTCATTCCCCCGTTCGCCATCGAGCGAGTCATCGCCCTCTCCTCCCTTAATAGAGCCATCGTGGTCCCCACCCACAACTGTGTCATTGCCGGTGCCGGCATCAAAGTAGTTGTCGCCGACTAGAGCGTATAGCCAGTCATTACCTTCCCCGCCAATAACGGTGGCCATAGCATAGCCATCGCCGGCAAATATAGTGTCATTGCCAATGCCGCCATCTAGGGTGTCATTGCCATAACCGCCTTTGAGCGAGTCATTGCCGCCTCCGCCAATAACAGTGGCGTCACCAAAGCCATCGCCGGCAAATACGGTGTCATCACCTTCCCCGCCATCGAGAAAGTCATTGCCATCACCACCTCTAAGACTGTCATTACCGGCACCTCCTTCTATATAGTTATTGCCACCTCCCCCATCTAGGGTGTCATCGCCGGCATATCCAAATAAAGAATCATCTTCCTCTCCACCTATAAAGTAGTCATTACCCGCAGTACCTGTGTAAACTGTCATATTTTTCCTCTTTTATTTCTTAATAAATCGCTCTGTTCATCAGTTCTGTAGCTGCACCCTAATGAGATAATTTTCTGTTTGTTTGTTAATCAATTGCAACTTAAACTAGGAAACTTTACACAATCTTCTTTAATCCTTAAAGGTTTTGCTAAAATCCTCTATCTAAATCTTTAAATTATTATAGATATTGAGCTTTAGCCTTGCTTTTTATTTTATCGGCTGCCCAGCCATTATCATTATGGCGCTTTGATTTATTGATAAGCTGCCAAATTGGCATTTCTTTTCTTAAACATTCAGCCATTGCTTTAGCAATCCTAGAGCTTTGTTCAAGGCTCACCGCCCCCAAAAGCTTGCTGTGCTTGCATTTCGGTTACTATAAATCTGATAATTAATTTAGGATTGCTATAGCTAAAGCTGAAGTTTAAAAACTTTATTCTTAATAATAAAAAGCTTTTTAGATTAGATGGATTTTAGAATTTTTATTATAAAACTTTTTAACTTTTACGATCTATATTATGCATTTTCTGAGGGCCACCTTATTTATCTGACTAAGGCAGGTATTTGAACTTATATAAAAACAGACGATTAGCAGAATGTTGTCAAACTCTGGCAAAAATTCGCCCTAGCTATTAACTAAGACTTGTCTAGGTTTTATTTGAAATCAACTGACTTTGGTTGTTTTATACAGAGGCTTAATCAATGGGATTGCCATTGAAGAGGGCTTGACAAGATCCCCAGAGTAGAGAGAGCGGACTCTGTGCTTATCATTAAGGATGCACCGGCTCAATTGACTTTTTTGCCAATCACTACCTTAAGCCTGGTACTTAAGCTAATCTATTTCTAATTTGTAAATATTGATACAAAATCCCCCAAAAGGAGGATTTTTGCAATTATGTCAGAAAAGAACTGACTTTTTTTCACCGGCACATTGCGAACAACAGACAAAAAATAATACAATTTACTAATTTCGTATAAACGGATAATCTATTTAGAAAAAGCTAACTTCATCTTGGCCAAAAATTTTATAACCGTTAATTTATAAAATGATATTTTTATCTAATTCAATAAAAAATAGAAACCCTTGATACTTTAATCTTCCGTTATCGTTCAAAATTTAAAGTTTGTAAAACCATAAATGATAACCAGCGGATAGTCAGGCCTACATAGAGAATTATCCCTTGAAACAAACAAAAAAATAGAGTGGGTTTCTCTACACAAGAAATACCCACTCAACTGTCTATTAGCCATTCGTTATGAACTACTTGTCGGCTAATTTCACCTTAGTGGCTAAACCGAGGGCTTGCAAAAATTGAATCGTCATCCACGTTAAATCAATTTCCCACCATTGCAGACCGTGACGGGCAGAATATTGACAAGCGTGGTGATTGTTGTGCCAGCCTTCACCATAAGTCACTAAAGCCACCCACCAACAATTGGTAGATTTATCATCAGAGTCAAAGGTGCGGTAGCCGAATTTATGAGTGGCGCTGTTCACAAACCAAGTGCAGTGAAAAACTACAACCAAGCGAACAAAGATACCCCAAACAACAAATGACCAGCCTAACCCTGGAGAATAGGCTTCTCCCAAAAAGTAAAGCAAAACGCCTAAACCAATTTGAAGCGGGAAAAAATACTTGTTTAAAAACTGATAAACTTTGTCATCAGCAATATCTTTGGTAAAGCGATCAACTTCTTTATCGGCTGGAATGTGATAGAACCAGCAAGTCATGTGACTCCACAAAAAGCCCTTGTTGGAATCATGGGGATCTTTCTCCTGATCCGAGTGCAAGTGGTGCATTCGGTGTAGCCCCACCCAATCAGTCACGCCGCCTTGGCAAGTGAGGGAACCGCAGAAAATTAGAAAATACTCCAGCCACTTGGGAGTCTGGAAACTACGGTGAGTCACGAGGCGATGGAAACCCAGAGTAATGCCCAAGCCACCCGTTACCCAGTGAAGGAAAACGGCGACTCCCACTGCTGCCCAGCTAAAGTTACTGGGCAAGAACGCTAAAAGAGCAGCGAGGTGGACGACTGCCATGAAGATGATCACCGTCCACTTGGGGCGAAGCGGCGTTTCTTGTAAAGTCTGTTCTTGTTTTAAAGGTGCGATCGTCATGAAGATATTTTGTGCGAACTATTTGACCCAATCTGCGCCATAATGAACTCCGCGCACCTAGATGGCCGGCGAGGGGTTAATGGATAGCATTCAGCAGCTACAGGCAGCAGAAAAGGCACTGTCTCCGATTTTTTCTGGAATTGACGCTCAGGTCAAGCAAAATCTCAAACGCGTGTTGGATGCCTTTCGGGTTCATCGTGTCGGGGTTCACCATTTTGCCGGCGTCACCGGCTATGGTCACGATGATTTGGGGCGAGAAACGTTAGATCGTGTGTTTGCTGAGGTCATGGGCGCTGAGGCTGCTGCAGTGCGAGTGCAGTTTGTCTCTGGCACTCATGCTATCGCCTGCGCCCTGTATGGCGTGCTCCGTCCGGGGGATGAAATGCTGGCGGTTGCCGGCCCTCCTTATGACACATTAGAAGAAGTCATTGGATTGCGGGGGTCTGGCCAAGGATCACTCATGGATTTTGGCGTGACATACCGGCAACTCCCCTTAGCCAACACCGGCACCATTGACTGGCAAGCTTTGGCATCTGCTGTCACCGAGAAAACCCGTTTGGCTTTGATCCAGCGCTCTTGCGGATATTCTTGGCGTCCGAGCTTGTCAATATCAGATATTGAAAAGATTGTCAAGATTATCAAGGGGCAAAATCCCCAAACGGTGTGCTTTGTCGATAACTGTTACGGGGAATTTATAGAAGAACGGGAACCCCCGGCAGTCGGTGCTGATTTGATTGCCGGCTCATTAATTAAAAATCCCGGCGGCACCATCGTTCCTAGCGGTGGTTACATTGCCGGTCGAGCGGACTTGGTCGAAGCAGCCGCGTGCCGGCTCACAGCCCCCGGAATAGGCAGTAGCGGCGGCGCTACCTTTGATTGTAACAGATTGTTAATGCAAGGATTATTTTTAGCCCCTCAAATGGTTGGGGAAGCCATGAAAGGCAATCACCTCACCGGCTATGTTTTCGACAAGCTGGGATATCCCGTGAATCCGCCCCCAATGGCACCGCGCCGGGATGTCATCCAAGCCATTCAGCTGGGAACCCCTGAAAAATTAATTGCCTTTTGCCGCGCCATTCAGCAGCATTCCCCCGTGGGTTCCTATCTTGACCCCGTGCCGGCACCGATGCCAGGGTATGAAAGCCAGTTGGTGATGGCCGGCGGCACATTTATCGATGGCAGTACCTCGGAATTTTCAGCCGATGGGCCGCTGCGGGAGCCTTATATTGTCTTCTGCCAGGGGGGCACACACTGGACTCATGTCGCCATTGCCCTGGAAGCTGCCATAGAAGTGATTGGCAAGAAAGATTAATTTTATTCATTGCCGCAGCTCATCCGCCCCCAATCCCCGATCTGCCGGCAATTCCCCACAAAACATACAGATGCCAATTTATCGATACAATTCTATACACCCGCTGATAAACTTTGGAATGGTCTATCACTAGGAGTCGGAATGGAAATAGGTCAGAGAGTGAGAGTGTGCCGTCTGAGAGACCGGCTGCCGGCCAACGTAGTCGGCAAGCTCAAGCAGAATCCAGTCGGCACCATCGAACAATTTAAAATGGTGGATGGCAGCGGCGTTGGAGTATTTGTCCGGTTTGATGACAAATTTTCCACCTGGTTCTTTGAAGACGAACTAGAACCGCTACAACAGTAGTTAGATGCCAGCCGTCATTTGTCGTTTGTCAAAAGTAGCGCCCAACAGACCAAGGACAAACGACAAACGACAGTTAAGCCGGAGTGTGGCACACATCCAAAGCGACCGCTAACATAAGGAAAACTTGGATTTTTGAGTGCTGCACTCGATATCGTTGGATGCTGTCAGCATAGGGAATAAACATGGCCCGGTTTTTAACATTTTTGGGTAAAGGCGGCACAGGCCGAACCACCATTGCAATTGCCGCTGCCAAGAAATTTGCCAGCCTTGGGCAGCGAGTGCTACTTGCCGGCTCTGACCCTGGGCCAGGGCTGGGTATACTGCTTGGAGAAGCTATTGGGCCAGATCCGCAAGAGATCGCCCCAAACCTAAAAGCAGTGCAGTTTCAGACATCTGTGCTACTAGAACGGGGTTGGGAAGAGGTAAAAAAACTAGAAGCGCAATATGTCCGCACACCTTTCTTCAAAGCCGTTTTTGGCCAAGAATTAGGGGTCGTGCCAGGGATGGATAGTATCTTAATTTTGAATGCCATCCGTGAGTATGACAGCAGCGGCCAGTATGACGTAATTATCTACGATGGCACCGGCGATCAAACTACCTTGCGAATGCTGGGTTCCCCAGAAATTGTTAGCTGGTATATCCGCCGGTTTCGTCAGGTATTTGCCGATTCCGACTTGGGCAAAACCTTATCGCCCTTTATCCAACCTGTCACCAGTTCTGTTCTGAATGTAGATTGGTCGGGGGATAACTTTTCCCAACCCACTCAGGAATTTAACAAAGTGCTGGATAAGTGGAAGGACGCAGTCGCCGATCCGAACCAAGTCACTGCTTACTTAGTCACTACCGGCAGCCAAGCAGCCATCGCCACCGCCCGTTACCTCTGGGGCAGCGCCCAACAAGTCGGGCTAAGCGTTGGAGGGGCGATCCTGAATCAAGTGCCGGCAGCCGATACGTTGGCAGGCGAATTCGATCCGCTGCCAATCAGCTCAGTTCCCTTGTGTAGCGATGATAACTGGCAACCGCTAATAGATGCCCTGCCAGATTTCAGCAAGGCCGGCAGCGTACCTAAACCGATCACCATTAACGTTGCTGAGCGCACCGTCAGCCTATTTCTGCCCGGTTTTGACAAAAAGCAAGTCAAACTGACTCAGTACGGCCCAGAAGTCACCATAGAAGCCGGTGATCAGCGGCGCAACATCTTCCTCCCCCCAGAGTTGAAAGGCAGACAAGTCAAAGGAGCTAAGTTTCAAAATCAATCCTTAATTGTCTCATTTGCCTAGCAATCAGTCGTTTAGAGGGCCGAGATTGGGAGATCACATCCCCTAGTCCCGGCTTCCCATTCCTCAACTCCCCAATTCCCCAATGTCTAATCCTCCAACTTCTTCGCCAAATCAAGCCGAGGGGGCTGCCGACGCAGCAGCAACCCAGACAGATCGCAGCGCTAAAACCAGACAACTATTAGGCATGAAAGGCGCTGCCGGTGGCGAAACCTCCATCTGGAAGATTCGCTTGCAGCTAATGAAACCGATCACCTGGATACCCCTGATTTGGGGTGTGCTGTGTGGGGCGGCTTCTTCGGGCCGGTTCACCTGGACACTGGAAAATGTGCTAATAGCAGCGGCTTGTATGCTGCTGTCTGGCCCTATATTGGTGGGTTACACCCAAACCCTCAATGATTTTTACGACCGCGAAATTGACGCCATCAACGAACCGTACCGCCCCATTCCATCGGGTATTATCTCAATTCCTCAAGTCATCACCCAAATTTTGGTGTTATTAGTAGCGGGAATTGGCTTAGCTTATGCCTTAGATGTGTGGGCCGGCCATGAATTCCCCACCATCACCGCCATCGCCCTTGGCGGATCTTTTTTGGCTTATATTTATTCGGCCCCACCCCTAAAGCTCAAGAAAAACGGCTGGTTGGGTAACTACGCCCTGGGTGCCAGTTACATTGCCCTGCCTTGGTGGACCGGCCACGCCTTATTTGGCGATCTTAATCCCACGATCATGATTTTGACCTTATTCTACAGTTTGGCCGGCCTGGGAATTGCCGTTGTCAACGACTTTAAAAGCGTTGAAGGCGACCGGCAGCTTGGCTTACAATCGCTGCCGGTGATGTTTGGCATTACCACAGCCGCTTGGATCTGCGTGATGATGATTGATGTCTTTCAAGCAGGAATCGCCGCTTACTTGGTCAGCATTCACCAAAACCTCTACGCCGTGATTCTGGTGTTGCTGATTATTCCTCAAATTACTTTCCAGGATATGTATTTTCTGCGGAATCCCCTGGAAAATGATGTTAAATATCAGGCAAGCGCTCAACCTTTCCTCGTCTTTGGAATGCTCTTTACCGCTATAGCCTTGGGACGTGCCTTTGTTTAAATGTTCTGATCCCTCTGGGTTCAGCTGTAAGTAGAGTTGTCAGAGCCTCTTAACAGGCTAGTTAGACAAACCATTATTCGCTGAACCCTAAATGGGAACAATTGACAGCAAAAGCGCAATTTTCGATTTCCCGGTCTAAAATAAAGCGAATGTAGTTAGTCTTTGTTTGGCTTTGTTTGGGGTGGTGTCTGCAACTTGAGTAGAGAAGTTCTAGCCTACCGTTGCGGAGAGGATATTGTTGGTGTATCCTTCCAATGGCTCAAGCGAAGGGTTAATAGGGCTGAATCATCTGGTGGTGTGTGAGGGTCTGTTGTGTCAAAGTTTCTCTCAAAACTCAAGGATATATCCACAAAGAGCAAAAGCTCTACTGGAATTGAGGCTGGAAAACCCAGCTTTGTTCATGAAGATCCAGCGCTAGATAGGCTGGAAGCTCAAGAACCAGAAATTCAACATCAAGAACGACAACATCAAGAACCAGAACCGGAAAGCACGCCTGAGTCATCTGTAGCCCATCAAGAACAAGCGCCTCAAGAACCAGAAGCCGCAAAGACTCCGGGTTCATCTTTGTTGAAAAAGAGGCTTCAGGCAATTCGCGAAACGCCATTGGTGACGAAACTGGCCACCACACTCAAACCGATAGGGCCAATCGCGAAGGCAGCTCAAAAGAGCCTGCGCGAGAAACCTTTACACCAGCGGCGCTCATTTTGGATTGGTCTCGGTTTGGTCGGTGTGGGAAGTGGGGCGCTGGCTGTAGGCGTGGGTTTGCATTCTTTGGAGCGCAGCTTACCGGCAACCTCAGAAATATTAACCTTTGTTCGCGGAAAAACCCTGACGATCAAAGCCGCAGACGGCGCAATCTTAGAACAAATGGGGGAGGCAACGCGAGAAAAGCTACAAATTGAAGAAATCCCTCCCAAGTTGGTTGAAGCATTTATTGCCATCGAAGACCGGCGCTTTTACAAGCACGAAGGTGTAGATTTTCAAGGCATTCTGAGAGCAAGTGTCTTGAACGTATTGGCCAGAGATGTCGTGCAAGGGGGCAGTACAATCACGCAACAATTGGCTCGGATTGTATTCCTCAATCAAGATCCGAGTGCAGAACGCAAAATTCGTGAAGCCTTACTCGCTCGAAAAATTGAGCGAGAGATGAAAAAAGAACAGATTTTAGAACGCTACCTCAACCTCGTTTATTTGGGTTCAGGCGCTTATGGGGTGGCCGACGCGGCCTGGGTTTATTTCGGCAAACAAGTGGACGAAATGACCTTAGCAGAAATGGCCACGATTGCCGGCTTGCCTCCAGCCCCCACGGAATACTCTCCCTTAGTGAATGCGAAAGTGGCACAAGATCGCCGCGATATCGTATTGCGGGAAATGCAGGAGGCGGGGTTTATTACCGCAGCAGAGGCGGATGCAGCGATTAACAGCCCCCTGAAGCTCAATCCCAAAATACCCAAGCGTCTTCAGATCGAGTCTGCCTACTTTACAACCTACATCAAGCAGCAACTGCCCCGGTATGTCTCAACAGAGTCCATTGAAATGGGTGGTCTGACGGTGGAGACAACGCTCAACCGCAAGTGGCAGAAAATTGCCGAAAAAGTGGTCAAAGATGCGATTGAACTGGACGGGCCGGCTCAAGGATTTGAGCAAGCGGCTTTAGTGTCCATTGACCCCCGTAATGGTGAAATTAAGGCACTGGTTGGGGGAAATGATTTTGAAACGAGCCAATTCAACCGCGCCACTCAGGCTCAGCGGCAGCCAGGTTCCACGTTTAAAGGATTTGTCTATACAGCTGCGATAGCAGCCGGCTTCTCTCCCTACGATGGTTACCTAGACGCACCGCTGTCGATTGATGGGTACAAACCCCAGAACTACGGCAAAACCTATCGCGGTTGGACTTCCATGATGGATGCCCTCACCTCTTCGATTAATATTGTTGCCGTGAAGGTGTTGGCAGATGTGGGGTTTGAACCGACGATCAAACTCGCCCGTGACATGGGGATTAAAACAGAACTCAAGCCTTACTACGCCCTAGCCCTCGGTGCGATTGAGGTGAACTTGTTAGAACTCACCAACGGCTACGGAACTCTGGCAGCCCAAGGTAACTTTATGGAAGCCCACGGCATTACCAAGGTGACAGACGGGCGGGGTAAAGTTCTCTACGATGGGAATTTAAAACAGAAACGGGTGGTGGACAAAGATTCGGCGGCGCTGATGACTTGGATGCTGGAAAGAGTGGTGCAAAACGGCACTGGCGCGCCGGCACAACTGGCCGATCGGCAAGTGGCTGGGAAAACCGGCACCTCTGAGGAAGCCCGTGACCTCTGGTTTATTGGCTATATCCCCCAATTGGTAACGGGGGTATGGCTGGGCAATGATGACAGCTACCCGACTTGGGGGACAAGTGGCACCGCTGCGTTTACTTGGCGCGAGTTTATGTCCAAAGCGGTGGAAGGAATGCCGATAGAAGAATTCCCAGAACTGCCAGAAATCGAAGGTCGTCAAGCCAGTATTAAAGCGAAGCCGGTGAATGCTGAAATGATTACGCTGCCGCTGCCGGCCCCACCCCCTCAGCCCAACTCCAACACAGGTTACAGCAACCCTGATCCGGGCTATAACTCCGGGCAATACTACGATCAAGGTAACTCAGCTCCAGAAAGTTCAGGGAATTATTACGAGCAGCCGGCATCCCAAGACTATTATCCACCTCAGTAAGGTTGTGAACCCCTGCCTCAATAGCCGGCAAAGTTCTCTTGTGCCCATTTCAATTTGAGCGGTTAGGGGGGATGTTCGCTCCCTCCTGCCTGGATTTCTACTGGCTGCCAATGAGTAAAAGACCGCTCTGGATTATATCTTTTCCCGCTTCCTCTCTGGCCTGCTCCAACTCGCTATGCTTTGAAGGGTAAGCCCCTCAAACGGGATCGCTTTGCCGGTTGTACTAACTTTTTCTGTCTAATGGAAGAATCGAAGAACCCTAATAGCTGGTTATACTAATTTTGCGATTACTAAGAGGATTTATCATTTATGAACGTCTTAATGGATGTCAGTGTCGGTACGGGTGCTGAGAGTTTTCCACTCTCTTTTACCTTGGTCTATGTAGTCGGATTTATTGCTGCTGTTACAATTGGCTCGGTTGCATGGTATAACTCCAAGCGTCCACCCGGCTGGGAAGATAAAGAGCGTCCTGATATTGTGCCTAAAGTCAAAAAAGAAGAAACCCCAGGTGTTGGTGAACCGAAACGGTGAACTTGAGTTTATTTGTAATTTTCGCCCCACGCTCAGCGATTGAGCGCTGGGGTGCGTTTTAGTGAGAGGGCGCACTCGATCTACAAAGACCGCCCTCGCTTGTAAGGTTATTAATTTTGATAGCCAAGCCAGCGCTGGTAAAGCTGTTGAACGGCTTTTAATACGTTATTGAAGGCCGGCTCAGATGAAGCGCTGGCAGGATCGATCAGCTTAATGTTTGTCAGAAGCCTTGCTTCTTCCATCGCTACCAACCCATCGCTATAAACAACCGCGTTAATCGCTTCAATTAAGTCGTGAAAGTCTTCAGATGTGGGGTGTTCGCCCAGATATTCTCTAATCCACTGGTAGCACTCTTTTGGCTCTACAGTTCTGAATTCAAACAGCAGTAGCTGAATCTCGGCATCGTCAGCGAAACCCTTGTCTTTAGCCACCTGCTGGAGATGTCTGCGTTCTTCTGGCTGGATTTGCCCGTCAATCCAAGCGGCACCAATCAGGATTTTGACGAGTTGTTTGGCACTAGAGTTGTCTGCCATTGTTGTTTTCCCGCAAACCTGTGTGTTTGTTCAGTCTTTTTCACGCTTCAATCGCACCATAAAAAACCCGTCCATTTGATAGCGGTGGGGCCAAACTTTCACCCAACCTTCTGGGGTGGGTGGAACGGGAAAATTTGCAGCCGGCAGCTCAATATTCCAGTTAGAATGACGCCCTAGAAATGTTTCAATAACCTGTTCATTTTCCAAGGGATGCACGGTGCACGTCGCATAAACCAGAACGCCGCCGGTTTTAACCCAGCCGGCAACTTGTTCAAGCAGTTGTCCCTGAAGTTGAGAGAGTTCTTGGATGTTTTCCGGTGTCTGACGCCACCGGGCATCGGTTCGCCGGTGTAGGGTTCCCAAACCCGAACACGGGGCATCGAGTAAGACACGGTTGGCTAAATGAGTAAATTGGGGAAAGTTGCGACTGTCGCCGGCACAAATTTGAATTGATTTTAGCCCGATCCGCTCAGCATTTTCTTTAACTTTTTTAAGTCGGGAATTCGCTCGATCACACGCCCAAATCGTGCCGGTGTCGCCCATCAATTCTGCGATGTGGGTTGTTTTGCCTCCGGGTGCGGCGCACGCATCAATTACCACGTCTCCCGGTTGTGGGTCGAGCAAATAGCTAACCATCTGGGCGCTGCTATCTTGAACAGTCCACCATCCTTCACTAAATCCCGGCAAATTTTGAATCGCACCGGCACCACTGGTTAATCTTAAGGCTTGCGGTAAATGGGGGACGCGACTGATCGGCACGCCGGCGCTTTGCAGCGCTGCCTCCACTTCTTCTATCGAGGAGCGTAAGATATTAACACGCAGATCAATGGTTGGGGAAGTGTTGAACCACTCACAGAGCTGTTCTGTTTCTGCAAAACCCAATCTGTCTAGCCAACTTTGAATCATCCAGTCGGGATAACTGTGCAAGACGCCCAAACGCTGTAGCGGATCTGCCGGCAGTTGCAGTGGATCGTTTTGAAACGAGGAATCCTCAGTGCCGGCTTCATCTTGGAGAAGACGTAAGTATTGCCGCAGCAACCCATTGACAAATCCTGAAAGACCTGTTAATGAATTTTGCTTAGCTAGCTGCACCGTGGTATCAACTGCCGCTGCGGCAGGAATCTGAGTTAGATAGCGCAGTTGGTACAACCCAATGTGCAAAATTGTGCGGAGATCAGGCGGTTGCCGATCAGCTTTCTTTTTAGCGAGTTGGTCGATGAGAGCATCAAGAGTCCGCTGTCTTCTGACACAACCATAGACGATTTCCGTGGCTAATCGCCGATCAGCCGGCATCGGAGGTTCTGCCCCAGCGCTGGCTTTTTGCAGCCATTTGTCAAGGGCAACATCGGTAAAAGCACCCTGCCGGTGTACATCCCGGAGTGCGAGAAATGCGAGTTGACGTGAATTGTGCATATTAACCAGTATGCGACATCATTCAACTCAGTTGATCACCGGCTTCGCTTGATGGCAACCTCAGCAAAAAGCCCGTTGGTGAGTTTACCAACGAGCTAAAAATGTTAATTTACGACTTTTTACAGCGAAGTCAATCTAGCTCAAAAACGAATATTTCTGTTTTTAAGTTCAACAGCAAAAGTTTGATTTTCAAACCAAAGTGAACTCTTTTGCTTTCAACTTTGAAGCGGGAATATCTAGCATCACGCTGGCAATTTTGCTAGCCGTTTGTTGCCATGAATAAGATTCGAGACAATGCTTCTGACCGGCAGCCCCCATTTTCTGCAATCTTTCAGGATCAGAAAACGTGTCTAGCAGTAACTCTGCCATTCTTTCGGGTGTTTGCTCATCCATCAAAAACCCATATTTTCCATTTTGCGTAATTTCCGGCAAAGAAGTGCGATTGAGTGCCAAGATTGGGTTTTTAGTTGCCAAAGCTTCCAAATAAACTAATCCCCAGGCTTCATTGATTGCCGGCATTGCAAATAAAGCCGCTGTATTGAACAAATTTTGCAGTTCTTCCCCCCAAGGAATAAACCCGTGAACTGTCAGGTTAGGAATAACTCCATTTAAATGTTTGTAGTTTTCTTGACCGACAATTACCAGTTTCAGGGATGGATTTTTCTGTTGAGCAATTTTAAACCCTTCAAGGAGTAAAGGGCCACCTTTTGCTTCAAAACGATCTTTTGCAACAAATAAGATATGACCGTTTTTGTAGTCTTTTTCCCCATAAAAAGGTTGAAGGCTGCCTCTGCCGGTGTTAATTACGGTAATTCGGCTGGGGTCAATTTGGTAATAATCGATCAGGTTATCGCGGACGTATTGAGACAAAGGGAAAAAGTGCTTGATTTGAGCGAAAGATTCCCACTCCAAACGCTCAGCAATTTTTAGCATTTTTGGCGTGTAGCCCTCAAGATTGGAACGTTTATTCCACAAATTTCGAGTTCTGTCACACACCAAATAGTGTTCAACACCGGGATTAATCTTCGGCATGGGAAGCGATAGTTGCCCCATGTGCAGAACTTTTTTACAACCTAAAGCTTTGACTTGACGCTGGATAATTTTCCCACTTTCACCCCGAAAAACCGGCCCTCCCCAAAAGTCGCTGCCTAGTCCAGACATCTGGTGAATCAGCGTACAAGCCCGTTTCTGATATCTATTGAGATGAGCATTAATACCTAAAACACTAATCCCCAAATCTTCCAGTGCTTTAGCAATATTGCTGGAAGTACCTGACCAAGTTTTTGGGTTATGCGGGTTGCCTTCATGACTGGCGATCGCGAGGACTGGTTTAACTGCGCTATCCTCGCGATTATTCTGTATAGGTGGCTGTTTCTTGCCGTTTTTAATTAAATTGTTGAGTTTAGAGGCGCTAACCATAATTCACTCCTGTGCTGGGATGGACTGACTTGACTAACTGAGAGCTATCTTCAAAGCTTTACCCTGCAAGACTTTGATGAATATTCTCAAGAATTTTACGGAGTGTAGATGCGCGAGAGTTCCTCAATCGTTCCACTAACTCTGAACTTATAGTGGAATTACTTAAGGAATATACAGACTGTATCTAGAATTTAACGGATTAATGTCACAACTTCCTGACAAAACTGCACAATTACCCAGTTTTCACCGAATTTTGAAGTTTTTAGCTATTCTCTTTACAAGAACTTTATAAACCGGATTACATGGCTTGAAAGAATCAATACGCAGTGCAAAGACTCAATTGCAATCGCTCGTTCTCTATATTGTGATAGATAGATATAAATTCTGAAACCATTCGGCAGTGGTATCTTGAGCGATCCTTGCCCTCAGCGCCCGCAAGGTTTATCGGCAAAGGATTTCACCAAGTCCTAACTCAAGAGTGCTGTGACAGCTCAGTAAACTTACGGCAGTTGTAATTTTGTTAAGTTTTTGATGAACAAGAAAATCGGCTCAACTCAAGCCGGCGCAATAGGTTCGAGACGTTGTGAGCGTTCAGATACAGCCGGCGCAAACAAAGAAATGAGGCGAATGCATCGCAAGATCGAGCGCTGAGGTATTGTGAGAGAAGTCATCCCAGCTTAAAAAACCAAGTTTCAATGACCATCACGACTCCTGACTCTGCCAAACATAAGAAAGCCAAAGCCCTCAAGCCTTCCAGCCGCAGACCGGCTAAAGAATTGTGCAGCGAATGCGGACTGTGCGACACCTATTATGTGCATTATGTCAAGGAAGCCTGCGCTTTTATCCATCAGCATATTGCCGAACTCGAAGAAGAAGCCCACGGACGTTCACGCAATTTGGATAACCCGGATGATTGGTACTTTGGTGTCAGTCAAGATATGATGGCGGCGCGTAAAAAGCAGCCAATTGAAGGAGCACAGTGGACGGGAATTGTTAGTTCAATTGCCTGCGAAATGCTGAATCGCGGCATCGTTGAAGGCGTCGTCTGCGTTCAGAATACCAAAGAAGACCGATTTGGGCCGATGCCGGTGATTGCGCGGACACCAGAGGAAGTGCTTGCAGCCAAAGTCAACAAGCCGACCCTATCGCCTAATCTTTCAGTATTAGAGCAAATCGAGCAATCTGGAATGAAGCGGCTGTTGGTTATTGGTGTCGGTTGCCAAATTCAAGCACTGCGGGCTGTGGAAAAACAGCTAGGCTTAGAAAAGCTCTACGTTTTAGGTACGCCTTGTGTCGATAATGTCAGTCGCGCCGGCTTGCAAAAATTCCTCGATACCACCAGCCGGTCTCCTGAAACAGTCGTGCATTACGAATTTATGCAAGACTTTCAAGTTCACTTCAAACACGAAGACGGTTCGATTGAAAAAGTACCTTTTTTTGGCCTCAAAACTAACCAGCTAAAAGACGTATTTGCGCCTTCGTGTATGAGCTGTTTTGATTACGTTAATTCCTTGGCAGATTTAGTTGTTGGCTATATGGGTGCGCCTTTTGGCTGGCAGTGGATTGTGGTTCGCAATGACACCGGCCAACAGATGCTAGATTTGGTGAAAGAGCAGCTAGATACGCAGCCGGTGATGTCTCAAGGAGATCGTAAAAAAGCCGTACAGCAAAGCATTCCGGCATACGACAACGGCGTAACTTTGCCCATGTGGGCGGCCAAATTGATGGGCATTGTCATTGAAAAAATTGGCCCTAAAGGCTTGGAATATGCTCGTTTCTCAATCGATTCTCACTTCACCCGCAATTATTTATATGTGAAGCGCAATCACCCAGAGAAATTAGAAGCTCATGTGCCAGAGTACGCTAAGCGGATTGTAGGACAGTATAAATTGCCAGAATCTTAAAGCTGGAAGGGCGATAAAAGTGTGGAGGGTGACATTTCGCCCTCCACGCTTCTCCCTATTCCCAGTATCAAGCTCACAAAACTTACCGATAAAAGTTTCAGAAGTCTGTATTAGAAGTGCGTTATTCATAATTTCAGCCGGCACAATTTATCTAATGCAAATGTACAGTGTTGGTAACCATTAAGCTACCAGTCTTAATCGAATGTCATTAGGGTTTGAGTCTGCCTGTCATTGTCAAAAATTTTAGAATTCAGGAAAAAATAGTTAGTATTTACTTAATAATAATTAAGTATTTTTATGGAAATATCAGGTTTAAAAAAATAAGTGATAGAGAGCAGGTACGTGTTTCTACGGAAACAGACCCTTGGATTGAAACTTTTGGATAAGAGAAAGGCTTTAAACAAAAATAAGACAGGCGATCACCTCCTAAGCAAACATCCAGACAACCGAGCGCAGCATTAACTGTGAACAAAGGTTATTCTCTTTGTGGGAACACCCAACTTTGTTGATTAAGATAAAATAATAAATTAAGTGCTTTTTAAACTCAAAGGCTAACTGGAGGAACTTATGTTAATTTGGTGGGTTGAGTAACAAGAACAGAATTTTTAGGCAAGGGCTGGAAATTTAGGAAGGAAAATTTTAGTGAACGTTCTGAAACTAGAGAGATGCCGGTTTAAGCTTAAGAAAAAATAAAAATCATTGTTTCAAGACCACTGTACAACCCTGTGAAGGCAAGCCCCCCAATTTCGTAATAGGCGAATTAGCGTAGTGTGCCCTCCAGGCATAGCAAAGGATCGCAGTGGGTGGGGGATCGAACTAAAGATTGATGACCTGAATGCTTTCCCATAATAAAGTAGTGGCTACAAAGCATAAAAATTTTTTATTAAATTAACATTAAACACCCAATAAACCGGCCCCAATTTCCCTGGTAGGGAAGAAGGGAAAATCAGTGGAAAATTTCATGATCAACTTCTTAACCAGCTTACTTTCAGCGGGAGAACTTATTCACCCCGGCCAGTTGCATCTACCGGCAGGCTTTATGCCGCACGGGATGTGCTACCTCTGGAAACCCGGATTAGTGTGGCTTCATGTCGTGTCAGATTCTTTAGTCGCACTTGCCTATTACTCGATTCCAATCACCCTAATCTACTTCGTGCAACACCGGCGCGACTTACCCTTTCGGTGGATTTTCTGGTTATTTGGAGCCTTCATCATTGCCTGTGGCACCACCCATATTATGGAAGTGTGGACACTCTGGCATCCGAACTACTGGGTAGCTGGCATCATTAAAGCCTTTACCGCAATTGTTTCCCTCTACACCGCTGTCCAACTCATCCCCTTGCTTCCCCAAGCACTCGCACTTCCTAGTCCTACCCAGCTCGCGCTCATCAACCAAAACCTGGAAAAGCAAATCCTTGAGCGCCAGAAAAGTGAGGAAGCACTGCGTCAGAGCGAAGCTCGCTACCGCGCGATCGTTGAAGATCAAACTGAACTGATTTGTCGCTTTTTGCCCGAAGGCACCCTCACCTTCGTCAACCAAGCTTACTGTCGCTACTTTGGGGGAACCCAAGAGGATTTGATTGGCAGCAGCTTTTGCCCAATGATTTTGGAAGAAGACTTAGAAAAAGTCAAAGCACAACTAAACGCTCTGAGCAAAGAAAAGCCGATAGTTACTATCACCCATCGCATCCTCAACTCTCACGGAGAAATCCGCACTCAGCAGTGGAGTAACCGAGCAATTTTTGACGATCAAGACAGTTGTGTAGAGATCCAAGCCGTGGGGCGAGACATCACAAAACTTAAACAGGCTGAGGAAGTCTTAAAAGCCTACTCAGCTCAACTAGAAGTGAGAAACCGCGAATTGCAAGATTTTGCTTATGTAGCTTCCCACGACTTGCAAGAACCGCTGCGAAAAATCCAAACCTTTGGCGACCGGCTGAAGGTCAAATACGGAGATGTGCTCAACGTTCAAGGGCGAGATTATCTAGAGCGAATGCACAATGCAGCCAAACGAATGCAAACGTTAATCGACGACTTGCTAGCCATATCGCGAGTGGCCACTCAAGCTCAATCTTTTGTTAAAGTTAATCTTGCTACAGTCGCAACAGAAGTGCTGTGTGATCTGGAAACGCGGATCGAGTCTTCAGGTGGATCTGTAGACATTGGAGAACTGCCAAGCCTGGAAGCCGATCCAACTCAGATGCGCCAATTGCTGCAAAATTTAATTGACAATGCCTTGAAATTCAGCCGGCCCGAAGAAAGCGCCGCCGTTAAGATCCGCAGTCAACTGGTGAACCAAGTCGAGGAAACCCCAGCCGGCAATATTTCCTATCAGGAGTTTTATCAGATTACAGTAGAAGATAACGGCATCGGATTTGAGCAAAAGTACCTTGATAAAATTTTTGTCCCTTTTCAACGTTTGCACAGCCGCAGTCAATACGAAGGCACCGGCATCGGTTTAGCAATTTGTCGCAAAATTGTTGATCGCCACGGCGGCAGTATCACGGCCAAAAGCTCACTAGGAGAGGGAGCAACCTTTACGGTTATGCTGCCGGTAAAACAGTTCAAAGGAGGAAATCTAAAGTGAATCAGCGCCGCCGCCCCATCACGATTTTGCTGGCTGAAGACGATCCAGATGACCGGCTTTTAGCCCAAGATGCGCTAGAGGAAAGCTCCGTATTAAGCGATCTTCACTGCGTTGAAAATGGCGAAGAATTAATGGATTATTTGTACCGGCGTGGCCAATATACCCAGGAAAACTCACCCCGACCGGCAATCATTCTGCTTGATCTGAACCTACCCAAAAAAGACGGGCGACAGGCACTCAATGAAATCAAAGCTGACCCAGATTTACGACGAATTCCGATTGTGGTATTCACAACCTCAAAGACTCATGAAGATATCAAAACTGCCTATGATGGCGGGGCAAACTCGTTTATTACCAAGCCCATGACCTTTGATTCTCTTGTCGATATCATGGAAACTTTAAGCAAATATTGGTTTGGAATTGTCGAACTGCCACCTAACGGAGTTGGGGATGGATATGGACAACAGCCACGTTAAAGTGCTTTTGGTAGAAGACGACGAAGACGACTACGTGATCACAAGAGACTTGCTCTCTGAGATTAAGGGAAAAAAGTTCATCCTAGAATGGGCCGATACGTGTGAGAAAGCTTTAGATGCGATCGCCCGTCATGAACACGACGTGTATCTGATTGACTACTGTCTGGGCAAGCGTAATGGATTGGAAGTTTTGCGTGAGGCACTCAACTCGGAACAGCAAGCGCCCGCGATCTTTCTGACCGGCCAAAGAGACTACGCAGTAGACGTTGAGATCATGAAAGCCGGCGCGGCAGATTACCTGACCAAAGGCCAGATCGATGCGCCTTTACTAGAGCGTGCCATTCGCTATGCGATTGATCGCACGCAAACATTGAAAGCGCTAAGTGAAAGCGAGAGACGCTTGCGGGCAATCTTCAACCAGACATTCCACTTCATTGCAGTGCTTAAACCCGACGGCACGCTGGTGGAAGCCAACCAGACAGCACTCGACTTCTGCAAACTTACCCATACAGACGTTGTGGGACATCTGTTTTGGGAGTGCCGGTGGTGGAAGCAAGATCAGGCCACAGAGCTGCAAACTTCATCCTCTGTAGCGCTGACACCGGCACAAAAACAATTGCAAGCGGCCATTGGCCGTGCCGCAGCCGGCGAATTGGTTCGTTATGAAATGGATCTGCCTTCTGCAACAGATGCCATCATGACCATTGACTTCTCCCTCAAGCCGGTGAAGGACGAGACAGGTCAAGTTTTGTTACTGATTGCTGAAGGTCGCGATATCACGGAGCGCAAGCAATCTCAGGCGGCACTGCAACAGCTGAACGAACAGCTAGAACACAAAGTGCAGCAACGCACAGCTCAATTAAGACAGGCGAATCAGCAACTTTTGGCAGAAGTGGCCGAGCGCCAGCAGACCGAGAAAGCGCTCAGGGAAAGCGAGCAGCGATTTCGCGCCACTTTTGAGCAAGCCGCTGTGGGGATCGCTCACGTCTCGCCAGATGGCCGGTTTGTCCGCGTTAATCAGCGCTTTGGCGACATTGTCGAACACACCCCAGAAGAACTGTTGTCAAAGACATTTCAGGAGATCACTCATCCAGATGACCTAGAGGTGACCCTTGATAATACCCGTTCGCTACTTGCCGGCCAGATCCAGACTTTTGCCTTAGAAAAGCGTTGGATCGGCAAAAATGGTTCTGTAATCTGGAGTCAGGTTACAGTCTCACTCATACGCGAGAATCATAGTGAATTCATTGAATCCGAATCGATACCAACCGCTTTAGGTGAACCGAAATATTTCATTACGGTCATCCAAGACATTAGCGCTCGCAAGCAGGCAGAAGCAGAACAACAAAGGTTAGCCGCTTTGCTCGAACAGCAAGCCAGAACCCTTGACGAAATTCTTTCAGCCTCTCCAGACCTCTTCTACCTGTTTGACCGCAGCGGGACGTATACCTACGTCAGTCTTGCCGGCGCTAGCACCTTGGGCTTCCAGCAAACAGAAATCATCGGGAAAACTTGGCCTCAGCTAGGGTTGCCGGCACAGAAGATGGAGATATTTGACACCCAACGGCAAGCAGTCTTCGAGCGCGGGTTAACCTTGAGGGCCGAGATGAAGTTCCCCACGGCTAAGGGTTTGCGAGACTTCGAGTACATCTTAAGTCCAATTCACGGCAGCGATGGTAGCGTTGAGTCAGTTGTTGCCACCGTACGAGATATTACCGACCGCGTAGAAGCTGCGGCTGCATTAGCTGAGAGAGAACAACAACTACGGGCTATCTTTGACAATGCTCTTGACGCAATTCTGATTGCAGATGATGCCGGCAGTTATCTCCAGGCCAATCCAGCCGCCTGTCACCTTTTTGGCCTGTCCCAGCAACAGCTCATAGGCCGCTGTATAGCAGACTTTACAGCGCAGAATGTAAATTTTGACCAAGCGTGGCAAATTTTTCTGCAACAAGGGCAGCAAACTGGAGAATTTCGGATTGTGCGACTGGATGGTTCGTTGCGAGATGTAGAGTTTTCCGCAACTGCCCATATTCTCCCCGGCCAGCATTTATCAGTCTTGCGCGATGTCACCGAGCGCAAGCACGCAGCAGAGGCGCTGCGAGAGAGCGAACAGCGACAAGCTTTCCTCCTGCGCTCAGTTCCCGTGGTGCTCTACAGTGCACACGCCTCCGGCAGCTTCAAGACTACGTGGGTGAGCGAAAATGTTGAACGCATTACCGGCTTCCCTAGCCACCAGTTCACTGACGATCCTTACTGGTTGGGGTCGAGGCTGCATCCTAATGATCAACAAAGAGTACGCGACAGTTTTGAAACTATAGTCGAAAAAGGCGAAATTACGGTTGAATACCGTTGGCAGTGTGCTGATGGTTCCTATCTTTGGTTTCTTGATCGCGCTGTTGTCGCCCCCAACGATAGCAGCGAAGTGCTTGAGATTATTGGCGTCTGGATAGATATTACAGAACGCAAGCAAGCAGAGGCTGCTCTGCAAAAAAGTCAAGAGCTTTATTCCACACTGGCGAGAAATTTCCCTGATGGCGCTGTTGTCTTGTTTGATCAAGATCTCCGCTACACCCTCGCAGAAGGTCAAGAGTTAGAAACCGTGGGTCTTTCTAAACAGTTATTAGAAGGAAAGACCATTTGGGAAGTCTACCCACCCGAACACTGTGAAAGCCTAGAACCGATTTATCGCGCCGCACTCGCCGGCACCCAAACCCAGGCTGAATATCAGTATGCAAATCGCATTTACAGCGCCCACGCACTGCCGGTGAAAAACGAGCGCGGTGAAATTTTAGCCGGCATGATTGTGGCGCAAAACATCACCGAACGCAAGCAGGCAGAGGAAGAATTAAGATCGAGCGAAGAATTATTTCGCTCTTTAGGTGCCTGTTCGCCAGTGGGTATCTTCATTACTGATACTGAAGGCCGGTGTAGCTACACGAACCCCCGCTGTCAAGCTATCTGTGGTTTCACTTTAGAAGAAAGCGTAGGAACAGGTTGGACGAACTCAATCCATCCAGATGATCGCGAACGGGTATTTCAAGATTGGTCTGAATTTACTCGTGAACGTAGGGAATACTCTGACGAGTTTCGCTTCCAAACGAAAGAGGGAATTATTCGTTTTGCTCATATCCGATCATCGCCTTTGTTGTCAGATCAAGGCCAGCCAATTGGTTATGTCGGCACAGTCGAAGACATCACCGAACGCAAGCAGGCTGTGGAATTGCTGCAAAATAGCGAAGAGCGTTTCCGCCAACTTGCAGAAAACATCCATCAAGTGATTTGGATGGTTTCTCTTGATGCGAAGGATATGCTCTACATCAGTCCTGCTTACGAAAAAATTTGGGGTCGTACCTGCCAGAGTCTTTACGAGCAGCCGAGATCGTGGTTTGACTCTATCCATCCCGATGATCGAGCGCACGTACTTAGTGCTTTCAACAAATCCAGGGTAGGAGAACAATACATCAATAAAGAGTACCGAATTGTGCGCTCTGATGGAGAGATTCGCTGGATTTGGGCGCGGACTTTTCCTGTTCGCAATCAACTTGGAGAAGTTTATCGTATTGCCGGCATTGCGGAAGACATTAGCGAACGCAAGCTAGTAGAAGCCGAACTTCTGAATGCTTTAGAAAAGGAAAAAGAACTCAGCGAACTTAAAACTCGCTTTGTTTCAATGGTTTCTCACGAGTTTCGCACGCCATTAAGTACGATTATTTCTTCTGCAGATTTACTAGAATATTACTTTCAAATATGGCCAAGTGAAAACAATCAGAAAAAAATGGAACATTTGGTGCGAATTCAAACCTCGGTTGTGAATATGATTCAATTATTAGAAGATGTTTTATTTATCGGCCAAACAACAGCCGGCAGGCTTCCATTTAACCCAACCGTGGTTGAATTAACGCAATTTTGTCGCGAAGTGGTACAAGCAACCCAAATGGGATCAGTTGGTCAACACACGCTTTTTTTTCTGAGCCAAAACGAATTTATCGAAGCTTATCTCGATCCAAAGTTGTTGCGACTACTCCTCGGCAATTTGCTTTCAAATGCTATCAAATATTCTCCTCAAGGGGGGACAATTCGGTTTGAACTTTGTTGCCAAGCTTCCGAGATCATCTTCAAAATTCAAGATGAAGGAATTGGCATTCCTGCTGAAGATAAACTTCGATTGTTTGAAGCTTTCCATCGCGCCCAAAATGTCGGCACTCTCCCTGGCACAGGACTGGGGCTAGCTGTCGTTAAACAGTGCGTGGATTTACACGGCGGCAAGGTAGCGGTGGAAAGCGAACTGGGTGCCGGCACGACGTTTACTGTGACACTGCCATTAAAGCGATTGGCGAATTCGGTTGTCCCCATCCCTCTAAACAACTCAACTGCTTCTTAAGCAAGCAGACAGCCGGTTCATTAAAGAAAATTTGTGTGTAATCAGGTGAACAAAATTCACCCGCTTCAGGATGTGTAACCGGCATCCAAAATTAGGGAAAAATAGGGAATAGCCCAGTAACACATCCAGTTACACAGTTAGATAGTTTCAAAACCGGCTGTCTTGCGTTAATCTTCATAATCGGAACGCCAGCAGAACTCGCTGTCAGTGGCGTTTGTACTTTAAAGGAGTTACTATGCTGGCCAAGCGAATTTTACCCTGCCTGGATGTTAAAGCCGGTCGGGTCGTCAAAGGTGTGAATTTTGTCAACCTGCGGGATGCCGGCGATCCGGTAGAGCTAGCTCAGGTTTACAATGAGGCCGGTGCCGATGAATTGGTGTTTCTGGATATTACAGCCACTCATGAAGACCGCGATATTATCTATGACGTGGTGTACCGCACCGCAGAACAGGTATTTATACCGTTGACAGTCGGCGGCGGCATCCAAAACTTAGAAACTATTAAAAAATTGTTACGAGCCGGTGCGGATAAAGTGAGCGTAAACTCCGCTGCTGTGCGCGATCCTGAGTTTATTAATAAGGCCAGTGAGCGGTTTGGCAACCAGTGTATTGTAGTGGCTATAGATGCCCGCCGGCGCTCCGATCCAGCAAATCCAGGCTGGGATGTCTATGTCAGGGGCGGACGAGAAAACACCGGCATTGATGCGCTGGCATGGGCGAAAGAAGTTGAGCAGCGCGGTGCAGGTGAGCTGCTGGTGACGAGTATGGATGCCGATGGAACTCAAGCTGGGTATGACTTAGCGTTAACCCGCTCGATTGCTGAACAAGTGCAAATTCCAGTCATTGCTTCAGGTGGTGCCGGCAACTGTCATCACATTTATGAAGCCCTCAGTGCCGGTCAAGCAGAAGCCGCTCTTTTAGCCTCTCTGCTGCATTACGGACAGTTAACCGTCTCTGAAATTAAACAACACTTAGCCGCCCATCAAGTCCCCGTGCGTTTGCTCTAAAGGATTATGAGAAATTAGGAAGGATGCAGTTTCCAAGCTTCTCACTTTGCCAAAAAACCAGGGAACCAAGACTTGACATCAGCTCGTTGCACTTATTGAGCTAAGTGTTACAATATGTCAAGATATCAAAAGTTAAATTATGTAAAGTGATGTTCATAATACTGATTATTGTTATTGCCCTGGTAGCTTGGTCACTGCACCTGATGCAAGAGGCAGTGGAAAACCAGGAGTTTGCCTTAATGTTGGCCGGCACCCTAGTTGCAACAGCAGCAGCGGCTATGGTGGCGGTTTATTTTTTGATGGGTGGCTATATCGGCTACGTCACACAAATGACCCAGCAGCCTTATTCACTTGATGGATCAATCGATCAAGAATATCTAAGCTGGGTTTCTGAATGGGATGGGCTAATGGATGAAGGTATCCCCTTCGTCGGTAGCGAAGTCATGCCGGCTTCTAACTTGCAGACAACAACACAGCTGCGTCTGAGATAAGGCCCAGTTATAAACCGAAAGCTAGAATCTGAGATGATCACCCTAGCTTTCAGTTAAATAAAAAAAGCCGGTGAAAAAGACTTGACGAATCGCTAACACTTAAGGCAAGATAATAAAGCGCTGGAAGGGGCTATAGCTCAGTTGGTAGAGCACCTCAATGGCATTGAGGGGGTCAGCGGTTCGAGTCCGCTTAGCTCCATATAATCTGCATAAAATAATGTGATCGGTGCCAATATTTTGCGCTCAGGCAAGCAAAATTTGGTCAAAATTGATGATATATCCTTATACTTTCACAGCCAGCTATTGATTTTCTCACGCGTTGGCAAATCTCCTCCTCAAGGCTGAAAGCTATGCTAGGATCGTATTTGAGAGTTAAATTCGGTTGCAGCGTTTGTTTCTAGTGTTGACAGGCATTTTCCTTTTGATCTTGACAAGCTACTCTCCGAAATATCAATCTCTACACCTATTGAGTTTTGGAGACAATTTATGTCTATTTATGTAGGCAATCTATCCTACGAAGTGACCCAAGAAGACTTGAGCGCCGTTTTTGCAGAATATGGTTCTGTCAAGCGTGTTCAGCTACCCACCGACCGGGAAACAGGTCGTCCTCGTGGTTTTGGTTTCGTTGAAATGGAAACCGAAGCCGAAGAAACCGCAGCCATTGAAGCGCTTGATGGTGCTGAATGGATGGGCCGGGATCTGAAAGTGAACAAAGCCAAGCCTCGTGAGGATCGCGGTCCTGGTGGTGGCGGTGGTGGCCGGCGGAACAACAGCTTCTCTCGCCGCTACTAAGTTGTGAAGCCAAATCCAGACTCAGACAAGAAAGCTTAATTCACTTTTAAGCGCTATCAGTCTCAGGAAGTAATTTAATCTAAACAGGCTCAGGCAGCAATGCTTGAGCCTTTTCTTTAGTGCTGAGTGCTGAGTAAAGTTAGTGCTGAGTTCTGAGTCCTGAGTGGCCAGTTCCCCATGCCCCTACCGTTCTTGTTGGCGAAGCCTTGACCCATGCCCCTACCTTTAGGTTGGCGAAGCCTTGACCCATGCCCCATGCCCAATAGTGAGAGAATCTACGACAAAGTTTGAGATTTAAAGAGTGCCTTTAATATAGAAAATATTCACCGGCATAAAAACAATTTGTGACTAAGTCAACCCACAACAGCGAAACCAAAGATTTGCATCCAGAAACAGCACCCGCCCGGACACCCCTGTACGCTCTTTCTGTCGAACTAAATGCCCGGATGACCGATTTTGCCGGCTTCTTAATGCCGGTGCAGTATGCCGGCATCAACCAGGAACACCAAGCAGTTCGCACCACAGCGGGAATATTCGACATCTCCCACATGGGCAAATTCGCCCTAAAAGGTAAACAGCTAATCGAACAGCTTCAGTTTTTAGTGCCCTCGGATCTGAGCCGGCTGCAACCAGGACAAGCCCAGTACACTGTTTTATTAAACGATCAAGGCACCATCCTAGACGACATCATCTTCTATTACCAAGGCCAAACCGATAGCGGTGAACACAGAGGAATGATCATCGTCAATGCCGCCACCCAGTCCCAAGACAAAGCATGGCTATTGGCCCACCTAAAATCAACAGAAATTGATTTGCAAGATTTATCCCAAGAAAAAGCCCTGATCGCCCTTCAAGGCCCACAAGCCGCCAGCTATCTCCAGCCGTTTGTAGACGCCGATCTCAAGCCGGTGAAGCCCTTCGGTCATTTAGAAACTTCCGTGCTGGGTGCGCCCGCTTTCCTTGCCCGAACCGGCTACACCGGCGAAGATGGCTTTGAAATCATGGTAGACCCACAAATTGCCATTCAGCTATGGCGAAATCTCCTGGCAGCCGGCGTCACTCCTTGCGGACTAGGGGCACGGGATACCCTGCGTTTGGAAGCTGCTATGCCACTTTATGGGCAAGATATTGATGATACCGCAACACCCCTAGAAGCCGGCTTAGGTTGGGTTGTCCATCTCGACAGCAAAGGCGACTTTATCGGTCGATCAGCCCTAGAACAGCAAAAGCGAGACGGCTTAAACCGGCGACTCGTAGGACTGCAAATGGAAGGACGTCACATCGCCCGTCACGGCTATCCCATCCTTCATGCCGGCCAGCCGGTGGGCGTCGTTACCAGTGGCGCACCCTCACCCACACTGGGCTATCCAATTGCGATGGCTTACGTTCCTCCCCAGCTAGCCACTGCCGGCCAACAACTCGAAGTTGAAATTCGGGGAAAATTACATCCAGCCGTTGTTGTCAAGCGTCCGTTTTATCGCTCACCGAATCGACCCTCTAAATAATCAGAGGGAGAGCGGGAGAGCGGGGGCAGCTAAGAAGATAGGCAGAGGGAAGACATTTTTTTGAGTGCTTAAACTCGTTGTGAAAGTGCTTTAGCGATTAAGGAATTTTGCCATGATCCAGATGCCAGGAGAAAGCTACAGTGGTGAGATGCTACCGCTAACCGCCCAGGAAATCGTCATTCGAGACGCCCTGCGGCGGGATATTGAACAGCTAGCCGGCCAAATTGGAGAGCGTAACTGCTGGCGCTATCAACAGCTCACTGCTGCTGCAAATTTTTTAGAAGTCTCATTTGTAGATAGCGGCTATCAAGTCCACCGGCAAAGTTTTGACATCGACGGGCAAACGTTCCATAACCTGGAAGTTGAGATTGCCGGCACTGACAAGCTAGATGAAATTGTCATCATTGGCGGTCATTATGACTCGGTTCCCAACTGTGCCGGCGCGAATGATAACGGCACCGGCACAGCCGCCGTACTTGCTTTAGCTAGAGCATTTGCCGGCACAAAACCGTCTAGAACCCTGCGCTTTGTCGCCTTTGTCAACGAAGAAGCCCCATTTTTTGGCACCCCTTCTATGGGCAGCCTGCGGTATGCCCAACGCTGCCATAAGCGTCATGAAAAAGTCGTTGCCATGCTTAGCCTAGAAACCATCGGCTACTACTCCGACGAAATTGGCAGCCAGAAATACCCCTTGCCCCTCGCTGCCAGCTATCCCCTCACGGGCAACTTCATCGGTTTTGTTAGCAACTCAGAAAGCGCTCAACTATTGCAACAAGTTGTTGGCGCTTTCCGTACCCATGCGAAATTTCCCAGCGAAGGCGCAGCCCTGCCGGCAGACGTTCCCGGCGTCGGTTGGTCAGATCAATGGGCATTCTGGCAGCAAGGTTATCAGGCGATTATGGTGACAGATACCGCGCCCTTCCGCTATCCCTACTACCACACCCCACAAGATACGCCCGATAAAATCGACTTTGACAGCACTGCCCGCGTCGTTGCCGGTTTACAAAAAGTTATCGCCGGCCTCGTAGAATTGCTTGAGAAGTAACATCATCGTGGGCGGGAAGCGAGTCAGAGACAGAGGTTAAGGAGCGAGTTTTTAGCAACTGAACGAACTCCCGCAACGCTTTGGCATACTGATCGCCGGCCACTTCCATCACATCATTATGGCCAGCACCCTCAACCCACAAAAAGCGCTTCGGTTCATTTGCAGCCGCAAACAATTGCTGCCCGTGCCAAAATGGAATCAGATCATCAGCAGTGCCATGCATGACCAAAACCGGACAGCGCACCTGCTGAATTTTGTCAATATTGCTAAACTTGTCAAACGGTACAATCGGAATGCGTGTAATCACCCGAAAAGCCGAGAGAAAAGGGTTTTCTAAGATCAAACCGGCAGCATTAACCCGACTCGCTAAATTAACGGATGGCCCAGAACCCACCGAACGTCCGTAGATAATAATTCGTGCCGGTGACACACCCAGCTTCTGCGTCAGATAATTATAGGCAGCGTTAATATCCCCATAAGCACCCTGCTCAGTCGCTTTCCCCTCACTTATCCCATAGCCCCGATAATCATAAGCGAAGACAGCAAACCCCATCTTCTGCAAATCCTCAAGCATCCAGCGAATATTCCCCAAATCTTCTGCATTTCCGTGGCTGTAGAGAATCGTGTGAGTTGCCTCTCGATTCGGCAAATAGATAGCAGCAATCTGAATACCATCCGCTGAGATCAGCTTGATCGTCTCACGAGAATCCTCATAACTGGCTACAGGTGGCTGAAAAATCAATCGATCTGTAAAAAAGTACGCGTAAAAACAAACAAAGGCATAAATAATAATGGCAGAGCGTCCTAAACGTTTAAAGGAAAATTCGCCCAGCAGCAGATGTCTTAACGTTTTTCGCTTCATTTGCAGCACCACATACCCAGAATTGAAAGTTTGAGGAATAATCTGTACGAGTAACTTAATGCTATAACCGGCTAGATTCCGGGCACCGGCAATCCTGAGCTGAGAACCCGCCAGTTGCGCGAATCCTTTTATCTATGTTGTGTGAGGAAGTAACATGAGCTTGGAATATCCTGACGATTTGAAGTATCTCGACACCCACGAGTATGTGCGGCTTGATGGTGAAATTGCCACCGTTGGCATCAGTGCCTTTGCCGTCGATCAGCTCGGAGACATCGTGTTTCTGGAACTGCCAGAAATTGGCGAAGCTTTGCGAAAGGGCGATACTTTTGGAACAATTGAGTCAGTGAAAGCGGTTGAAGACCTCAAATCCCCAATTTCCGGCACCGTCGTGGAACGCAATGCCGAAGTGATTGAGGCACCGGAACAAGTGGGAGACGATCCCTATGGAGAAGGCTGGCTGCTCAAGCTTCGCATTGACGATGCGGATGAGCTAGATGAGGCGATGTCATCGGATGAGTATCGCGGCTTGGTAGAGGGAGACTAGCCGGCAATCCCCAACCCCAGGTTAAAACAGTTAAGTTTCATCATTTCTTTTTTAAGGTTCGCTCTCAATCTCTTCTAAAAACAGCGCTAGACGCACAGCGGCTGAGCAAGCAAGTTGTCAAACAAAGTGAAATCAGGGGTTTTCTATTTTCCGATTGAACCCTTACCTGCGCCTAAGAATTGTGAGCTTATTAAATTGCCCTGGAAAGCGTCCTCATCAGCTTTCTAGGGCAATTTTTCTTTCCGGCATCCTTCCAAACTCAAAGCAATCACCCAATTTTAGCGGGTCGATTTTTATGTTTAGTGAAATAAACGCAAAGTTATGAAAGCTTATAAATAGTTTAGATTTTAACTTTGACAAAACTTATTAATTGCAACTATAAAGCAACTATTATTTTTTGACCTTCTGATAGTCTGTGCCTTTGAATGGGCTACCTATAAGTAAGTTAACGAGCCTATAACTTTCTGATTGCTGCGAACGAAAAAAACTGTCTGTCCTTCTCCCATGCCCATACCTTTAGGTTGGCGAAGCCTTGCCCCATGCCCCATGCCCCATGCCCCATGCCCCATGCCCCATGCCCAATGCCCCATGCCCAATCCCCCATAACAGCCAAAATCCCAGCCTGAAAACCTTACTGACTGTACGCTGAATGCCCAGAGCTACCTGTAAACTTTAAGTTATGTTGCAAAATAATAAGTAGAGGTACAGACTGTTTACAAATTAGCCGCCGGCGCAAGTTAACCTCACGTTCCACACCCTGCCATAGGATATCCAGTCGGGATCAAGGTGGAAGCCGCACACAGTCAAATTCTTAAACCGTTAGAGTTATATGCCTAATTTGAATACCACAGCTAGCACAGAGACCAATTTATCAAGTTTGCTGAACCCTGACCTTGCGCCGACCGATACATTTGTTCATCGGCACATTGGCCCTAATTCCGATGAAATTCAGCAAATGCTTGATGTGCTAGGGCTGCCATCCCTTGACACCCTCATCGATAAAACAGTCCCCCAAGTAATCAGGTTGACTCAACCGCTGCAATTGCCGGAAGCGCAAACCGAATACGCAGCCTTGGCAACATTGAAACAGATTGCCTCAAAAAATCAGGTGTTCCGCTCATTCACGGGCATGGGCTATTACGACTGTATCACCCCGCCGGTTATCGGGCGCAACATCCTAGAAAATCCCGGCTGGTATACCGCTTACACGCCTTATCAAGCGGAAATTGCCCAAGGGCGTCTGGAAGCATTACTGAATTTCCAGACGATGATTATCGACCTCACCGGCTTGGAAATTGCCAACGCGTCTCTACTGGATGAAGCCACAGCCGCCGCAGAAGCGATGGCGATGAGCTATGGCTTCTGCAAAACAAAAGCCAAAGCTTTCTTTGTATCCCAAAACTGCCATCCCCAAACCATCGAAGTTGTGCAAACTCGCGCTAAACCACTGGGGATTGAAGTCATTGTCGGCGATCACCAAACGTTTAACTTTGAACAAGCAATTTTTGGGGCGCTGCTGCAATATCCCGCCAGTGATGGGGCAATTTACGATTACCGGCCTTTTGTTGAAAAAGCCCACAGTGCCGGTGCCTTGGTGACAGTGGCGGCAGATATTTTAAGTCTTTGTATCTTGCAACCCCCCGGCGAATTTGGAGCAGATATTGCCGTTGGAAGCACCCAGCGCTTCGGAGTTCCCCTCGGATATGGGGGACCTCACGCAGCCTATTTTGCCACGCGAGAAGCTTATAAACGGCAAGTTCCAGGGCGAATCGTCGGCGTTTCCCAAGATGCCAACGGTAAGCCGGCGCTGCGTTTAGCCTTGCAAACACGAGAACAACATATTCGTCGTGATAAAGCTACCAGTAACATTTGTACTGCACAAGTGCTGCTAGCTGTTATTGCTTCCATGTATGCCGTTTACCACGGGCCGACAGGATTGCAACGAATTGCCCAGAGAGTTCATCAATTAACTGCTATCCTGGCAGTCGGCTTGAAACGTCTGGGCTACAGCATCGGTTCAGAACCCTTCTTCGATACACTGCGGGTAGAATTAGGGTCAAAATCCCTGGAAGAGATTCTGCAAACCGCTGAAGTTAATCGAATTAACCTGCGTACCATTGATGCTACAACCATCGGCATTTCCCTAGACGAAACCGCCACAGTCACAGACTTGCTTGACCTCTGGCATATTTTCGCCGGCAGCGAAACTCTCCCCTTCACGGTTGAAGAATTATTGCACAGCGGAGAATGGCCACGCCTTAAACTCCGCAGCAGTAGCTATCTCACCCACCCCGTTTTCAACCGCTATCACTCGGAAACCGAGCTTTTGCGCTACCTACACCAGTTAGAAGCAAAAGACTTGTCCCTGACAACCTCAATGATTCCCTTGGGTTCGTGCACCATGAAGCTGAACGCCACAGCGGAAATGATGCCGGTGAGTTGGCCAGAATTCAACAAACTTCATCCCTTTGCGCCACGTTCTCAAACTCAAGGTTATCAAATCTTGTTCGGGCAACTTGAGCGATGGTTAGCAGAAATCACCGGCTTTGCGGGAGTTTCCCTACAACCGAATGCCGGTTCTCAAGGCGAATATGCCGGCCTGTTGGTGATTCGTCAATACCACGAACAACGGCAAGAAGCACACCGGGATGTCTGTCTCATTCCCCAGTCAGCCCACGGGACAAATCCAGCGAGTGCAGTCATGTGCGGCATGAAAGTTGTGCCGGTTGCCTGTGACACTCAAGGCAACGTTGACCTCGACGATCTCAAGGATAAGGCACAAAAGCACAGCAAAGAACTTGCCGCCCTGATGGTGACTTATCCCTCGACTCACGGCGTATTCGAGGAGCAAATTAAGGAAATCTGCGAGGTTGTCCACGCCCAAGGCGGCCAAGTTTATATGGACGGGGCGAATATGAACGCTCAAGTCGGGTTATGCCGGCCAGGAGATTTTGGCGCAGATGTCTGTCACTTAAACTTGCACAAGACTTTCTGTATCCCCCACGGCGGCGGCGGTCCTGGCATGGGTCCCATTGGTGTCGCCTCCCATCTGGTGCCGTTCCTACCTCAACACGGGGTTGTTAAACACGAAGAATTGAGAATTAAGAATGGAGAAAATTCTCAAATTTCAGTGGGTGCGGTTTCGGCTGCGCCTTGGGGAAGCGCTAGCATTTTGCCGATTTCATGGATGTACATTGTAATGATGGGCGCTGCCGGCTTGACGCAAGCAACCAAGGTGGCGATTCTGAATGCAAATTACATTGCCCGCCGATTAGAAGCTTACTACCCTGTGCTGTACAAAGGAAAAGCCGGCTTAGTGGCCCATGAGTGTATTTTGGATTTGCGATCTCTGAAAAAGAGTGCCGGTATTGAAGTGGATGACATCGCCAAACGCTTGATGGATTATGGCTTCCACGCGCCTACCGTTTCTTGGCCGGTGGCGGGAACCATGATGGTAGAACCCACAGAAAGTGAATCGAAGGAAGAACTCGACCGTTTTTGTGATGCGATGATAGCCATTCGCCACGAAATCGAGGAAATTGAACTCGGTCAGGCGGATGCTGAAGATAACGTTCTCAAGAATGCGCCCCACACGGCAGAAAGCTTGATGGTAGCGGAATGGAACCATTCTTATGAGCGCGAACAAGCGGCTTTCCCGGTTCCGTGGACTCGCGAACACAAATTCTGGCCGGCAGTCGGGCGGATTGACAATGCCTTTGGTGATCGCAATTTTGTCTGTTCTTGTTTGCCAATGGAGGCATACTCGCCGGCATAAATAAGTTGGGTGGGCATTGCCCACCCGATCAAATGCCGGCGGTCTAAGCTAATTAGCATTAAACTTAACTATTCATTTTTGCATTCAAAGTTCTCTATTTGCTGAATTTTAAGCTTTTATCCCAATCGCACTTTGTAACAAAGCTGCAAGTTTAATGCTGGTTAGCTTAGGTGCCGGCTCCAGTTAACCCTCCTAGCAAAGCCAGCACAAATACAAGTGCCAGAAAAACAAGGGCAATAATTAAAAGCCAGTATTGGAAAGTATAAAGTTTCCTCAACTCTCCCAGGGAAAGCATTAAGTTCTCGATATCATTTCCCTGAGTATCCACAATTTTTTGAAAAGAAGAGGCTGCACTGGTTGTCCAGATGCCAATGACGATGTAAACAATGCCGTTGATGATACTGCCGCCTCCCCCTCGTAACACCGTCAGTAAGCCGGCAATGGCAGACAAGACTCCCACCCCGATCAGGAAGTAGCTCACAAAGCGCATTTTCTTAGCCAGATCCCGAATCAGCTCGTTCTGGCTGCCGGTGAATTCGTACTGTTCAAATGCCATATTATGATTTCCCCGCGCACACAACCCAAATTCTAGAGGATATCCGACACTTAAAAGGATTTTCCGGAACAAAGCGGTAAGTCTTTATGTCCTAAATGTTCAGGATGTCTGAAAACCCGCTTTTTTCAAGCGAAAAGCTAAACCCTCAGCTAATCGCACTCAGACACTGCCGGCATCTCAAAGCCATCTTGCAGCTTTATTAAAGATCGGAGCAGTCACCCCCGATGAAATCAAACGAATGGCCATCTCAACAACACACGCAGCAATTCTCAACGATTCTCAAGCTGACCGAACCCGATTCGTTTGATTCATACTACACCCAATTACATTTCGTCGGGGACGTTCGCTGTGCCGGCGTTAAAAGTATAAACAGCGATTTAGCCCAATTGTCCTGAGTTTTGAGTGGAATATAACAGAACAAGAGGCGCACGCCAAAAAGATTTTTCAGACTTTGATGAAGACCTTGAGATGTGAGAGTGTAGTGTGAAAATTTTGCTAGCGACTGTAGTGACGAAATGAATGTCCGCTTTTGTCCAGAGTGGAAGCGTAAGACATTAATGAATTGCAAGAAAGCTCTTTGAAAAACCCGACATTTACCACCTAGAGATTTATGTAGGGATGTGAATCTCAAAGCGACTGATAAGTCAAGTATTTTTGTTTAAAAAACAAAATCTATCTTTAGGATGATTCAAAAAATAGACCTTATCTAGTAATTATTTTTTTCTTAAGTCTGTTAGCTTCCGTTTAGACTGCCGGCTTAAATCACACGAACAATTAATAGCTGAAGCCGGCAGTGCGTTCGCAAATAGAGCAGCTCAACGTTAGAATCCGCCGCCATCTGGGAACTATTAAGTTGTCAAACCAGTCAAAATTTTTATGCTGCTAGAAATCTTTTACAGATTCTCGCGTATTAATCAAAATAAACTTCAAATTATCAGTCCAACTCAGACTTGACAAGATTGTCTCTAATGTCTGAAGTTCCCAATTTTGGCAGACGCATAATCTTGCGTTTGGGTACTGTTTTTTGAAGTTTTTAATTTTGGAATGACTTGCTTATTTTATATTTATATTTAAGCCTTTTCCGTAAATTCCCTGATGACATTTCAATAAAAGAAATAGCTCTTAAATTAATTTATAAATTTAATCAAATCTTTAATTAGTGATATTACTGAACTTTTAAAAATTTATCCAAAAACCATAAAAAACATCTTGCCAGATAGAAAAAGTAGGATAATATAAATAACAGGGAAAGAAATAAAAAACTGCTTGTGTCCGATAAGCAAAATAATTGTTAAGCGGCATAAATGATCACAACACTCTTATTTAGTGATCGTGAGAGCAGTTGCTTTTGGTGCATCAAAACTTGGGAAATGTAATTTAGTGAAGTTAGCATCTTGAGCAGCTTTTTTAAAGGATAAAAAGTGTGCTTCAACTGTGTAAGCACCTAAAGGGAATGTAAAAGTATCGTTGCAGAAGCTACCGAATTGGGTAAATGCAACTTAGATAACGTGACTCAAGCACTCGCAACATCTTGGACTCCAAGATAACTGTTTCTCTACTATCACCAGAGGTTTTATATGGCTACGGATTCACTCGAACTCGAAAACAATCAGTCAGAAATCACCAGCGAAGAATCGACATCTCCCAACAGAAAGTTCCGCAGCAACAATAGCAGCCCCAACATTCGTGGTGTTAATCGCAAGAACAAAAATGGCGGCGGCAACAGCGGCAACAGCAGCAATAGTGGCGGCAGCGTAGTCCAAATGTCTGGTGGCAGCGGCAATATGAAAGGCGACACCGGCAAACTGTCCGGTGGCGGTGGTAGCGGCGGCATGAGCGGCGGCATGAGCGGCGGCGGAATAACTCAGCCCACTGATGGCAATACAGACAATGTCAGTTCCATCGATATCATCAAAATCAACTACCTTCGCATTGAATACTCCGCCCAATTAACTTTGGAATTCGGGGTAGACAGCGTGGAAGACCTCACTGACAGCCAAATCCTCGATTACATTAATGGCCCAGGCAAATTTTCTACAATATTCGGCATTTTTGATGTAGACGTCTATCGTGATTGCAACGAAGACTTAGAGGGCATGAGCGATGCAGACTTAACGGTTCACTTCCTCAATCACGGGATGATGGAAGAAAATCGCACATTCTCGGCAGTGGTAGACATTAACTACTACAAGGAAGTTAACGCAGATTTAACCGGCAAGAGCAACAAAGAAGCTCTGCAACACCTGGTCGAACACGGACTTGAAGAAAATCGTGAGTTCTCCGCATTCGTCAGCCTTGATTTCTACAAGCAAACCAACAAAGACCTAAGCGGTAAGAGCACCAAAGAAGCACTGCAACACCTAGTCGAATATGGATTCGATGAGAACCGCCAGTTCTCTGCTTTCTGCGACCTCAATTACTACCGGCAAGAAAACAAAGATTTGTACGGGATGAGTGCTAAGCAAGCACTGCAACACCTGATTCAATACGGCGTTGAAGAAGGGCGTTCCTTCTCGGCAGTCTTTGATGTCAAATTCTACCTGACAGCTCACTCAGACCTAGCCGGGATGAGCTACAAGGAAGCAGTGATGCACTTCTTCCAGTACGGCATTAACGAAGAGCGTTCCTTCTCCTCACTCATCGATGTTAACGGCTACAAAGCCACCAACGCTGAAGTCCTGATCAAATTCTTTGGTGTGGCATCACTCGAAGAAATCAGCTACGCGCAAGTTGTCGAATTCATGGCCGGCGCTGGTTTGCAGGCAGGCATCAGCCCCTCCGATAAAGTTGACATCGGCTACTTTATCAGCGAACCCCCCGCTGAAGGTCTCGCCGGCGGCGAAGGCAACGACTTGGCCGGCGGCGAAGGCAACGACATGGCCGGCGGCGAAGGCAACGACATGGCCGGCGGCGAAGGCAACGACATGGTTGATGGTGGCACCGGCAATGACAGCGTGAACGGCGGCCAAGGCAATGACAGCGTGAACGGCGGTGAACCCAACGACACCATGAACGGCGGCGAAGGCTCCGACACCATCAACGGCGGCGAAGGCACCGATTCAGTTGTTGGCGGCGGCTCAGGCGGCGGTGCTCCCGTTTTCGTCCCGCCAACCGGCACTCCAGGCGGCACTCCAGGCGGCGAACCCGGCGGCGAACCCGGCGGCGAACCCGGCGGCGAACCCGGCGGCGAACCCGGCCCCGGAGGAAGCCCGGTGTTCAACATCGACTTCGTTATCAAGACCCATCTCACGCTACTGCAAGCTCAGTTCCCCGCCATTGACTTCTCGGGCACCCTGACTGCAGCACAAATTGCAGAAGTCCAAGCTTTCGTAGATGCGGAAAGTTTAGACCCAGCGCCTTTCGTAGAAAGCGCCACCATTACCATCAAGCTTGAAAGTGCTGAAGTTATTGCCAAACTCGTAGAAGCCGGTTACACCAGCGCCCAGATCGAAGCCTTCACCCAAGAGCAAGCCACCAACGCGCTGATCGAAGTCGGCGAAAGTCCAACCACGCTATTTAGCTTTGAGTTCGTCTTAGCCAAGAACCCCGAACTCGAAACCCAATTCACCAAAATCGATGGTTCAGTAGACTACAAAGCTTTGTTTGAATACTGCACCGTTGGCGAAGGCGCAACAATGGGATTGGAACTGTCGGCCTTCTTTGATGTCAAAGCAGCCAAGGTGATAAACCTCAAGGAGTTGTCCGAGTACGCCACCGAAGAGTTTGGCATCACAACAGCAGAGGTTCAAGACAGCGCCACCTTCACAAACGACCTACTTATTCAATATGCGGTGAACGAGGCTGCTCCCGTCATCAATATTGAGTATGGTCTGTCTAAATACACCCTCACAATCGCCAAGTTCTTTGCAACAGAACTGGCTCTAGACGACACCCAGATCGAAGCCCTCAGCCCTGAGGAACTCGTTGTCAAGATCAAAGCGGCCATCACAGCGCAAACCATTGATGTGAAAGACATCGAGGCTTGTATGCTGCAACTGGCCTCAGACAAAACATTTGGCTTGAGCGAGATCGACTTCAAGGGCATGCTCCAAGATGCAGATATCAAAGTCAAATTGAAATTGCACTTCTTTGGCAGCGAGACCGTTGATGACGCAGAACTCGAAAAGATTGGCGAGACGAAAATCAAAGAATTTATTGGCAAAGAAGCCTTTAAACTCAAGCTCGACATCAAGGACTACGTCGATACCGACTTCTACACCGCCAAGTTCAAAGTTCAAATTAAAAACGCCTTCGGCTTGACCGACGACGCAGCCATTGCAACCCTCGATGCGAACAAGATCGCCCGCTTCTTCTTGGGTGACGGTGGCGAATACATCGACACCAAGTTCTATCGCATGAAATATGGTGCGGAACAAACTGCCGACGGCAAACTGGTCAAAGACCTCAATGACTTTGAAATCAAACTGCACGCACACGGCGAAGGATGGGCACCAGGTGTTAAGAAGTTGTCTGCCTTCAACGTCAAAGGATACGCTGCTGTCGAAGCCAACAGGACTGCGCTGTTAGAAGCTTACGGTGTTACCACCATCGAAGAAGTCAGTCAAGGTCAAATCGTCGCCTTCATGAAGGGCCAGGGCTTGAAGAAAGGGCTGAAGCTCGACACCTTCTTGGATCAAGAAATCGTCACCGAGATCAAGACCACCGAGCAAGCTGCAATTGCTAACTTCTTCAAGATTGATGTGACTGAGGTTGCGAGTCTGAGTGCAAATCTGGTCTTCGAGTACAAGTATGGCGGGTTGGGCGAGTATGTTGACAGCAGCTACGTGCGCTACATGGCCCAGCAAGAGAGCCTCACCACCGCAGCCGGTGAAGTAGTCGCGACCTTGAGCGAAGCTAAATTGCTTGAGTATGTGTACAGCGAGAAGTCCCAGGAAGTCGGTTTCACAGTCAGCAGCCTGTCAGCCTTCGATTACGAAGCCTTTATCGCGGTACAGGCAAATGCCGATGCGCTGAAGGTGGAGTACGGGGTCAAAGATGTTGCTGAACTCGATGTTAAGCAAATTCGCGAGTTCATGCTCAACGGCGCTACGGAACTCGGTTTGAGCTTGGAAGGGTCGGTTGATACCGGCTACATTCGCGAAACCTTCGCTGCTGCGATCGCCAGCACTCTCGAAGGCGTAACCGCTGAACAAGTTGCTACCGATACCCTTGCAGTGACAGACCTAGAAATTCTCAACTGGGTTAGCACCGAACAATCCTCTATCGATACTGAGTTCGTCAGCTACCAGCTGGAAAAATGGATCGCTGCCGGCACCTTAACGGTTGCAGAAGTCGCTGCCTTCATTCCCAACGCTGATCCTGCCACCTTCACTATTGAGTCGCTCACTGAGAAGCAACTGATTGATTTGTCCTTCAACGCTGATTTCAAGATCTCGTTAACCACTAAAGGTGTGTTAGCGGAAGGCGAAGAAGTTAAGCTGTCGGGTATTGACACTGAGGGATTTGCTGCTGAATTCAGCGCACAGCTATCAGCATTCTATGTGGATGTGTTAGCCGGCGCAGATGTGAGCACGCTGTCTCAACAGCAGGTTCTCGAATACATGGCCGAAGCGATGGCGCAAGAAGGCATCGATGTCTCCACTTTCGTCACCGATATCAGCTACATCCGCACGGAACACGCAGCCGAGATCGCCAAGCACTTCGATGTTACCGTTGATGTCGTTCAAGACGCTACCCAGTTCAGCGACAAGCTTGTCCTTGACTGGAAGTTGGGCGGCGCACTGTCCAAGTATATCGACAAAGAATACTTGGAGACGGCAAAAGCCATCACGGGTGATGCTGATTGGAAAGTCCTCAAACTCGCTTACGAACAAGGCTTAAAAGCCGCAGACGTGTCAGAATTCGATGTGGCCGGTTACTCCAAGAAATTCCTCCAGCAACTGGCTGACGAGTTGGAAGTCCCCTACGGTCAGCTCAAGAAGCTCGACAAATGGGAGATCGACCAAATCACAGAATTCGGCTTAAGCGATGAAGGACTGGCACTTCCGTCAACCGATGGCTCAACCGTTAGCGCGTTTATCAAGGCTGATTACTTGCGCCAGAACAAGGCTGAGGATATCGCCTCCAACTACAACGCTGAAAACGCCACACTCGACGACGCGGAAACTCAAGAGTTCTTGACCACTGAAGCTCAACAGCAAGGGTTGGAAACGTCGGCGACGATGGATAAAGAGTGGTATCGTGCCACCTACGCAGCCGACTTAGAGGCCGGAAAAACCGAGATTGACGCTGACGCCAGTGGCGCAATTGAAGATGACGAACTCACCAACTATATGAAGACAACCGGCTTGGAAGACGGCAACAGCCCATCCAAAGCGGTTAACTTGGAGGAGTACCGTCAGACTTACAGCCAAGACTTGCTCACTCAGTACAGCGCTACCTCCATTGAAGAAGTCAGCTACCAAGAAACCTTGGAATATTCTCTAACTATTGGATTGGAGAAAGGCTACAAAACCTCTTCGCTGCTGCAAGACTTCGAGGCGTATAAAACAGCCAACTCCGGCTCGTTGGTCAAGGAATTCAACGTCACCTCTGTTACGGAGATCACGACCTCAATGACCTATGAATTCATGATTGGCCAAGGTCAAGAAATGGGTATCAACCCTTACCAGGCATAATTCCTCGGATTCTCTCAAGAGGCTGCTGCCCTTGCCGGCGCAGCCTCTTGAGGGGGTGTTGATGATAGGTCACAGCTCTCTCCCTAACCGTTAAATTCAACACTTTTTGCCACCCCGATTTGACTAAAAATTGTCTGCGGGGTGGCTAATTTTTTCTGCTTTCAATTACGATTGGGATGAGCCAGTATTTAGTCATTTGGCACCCTTTTTCCTGGGATACCCAGTGGCCCTCAGAAACATAATTTTGAGCATGAGGCATGAATGTAACATGAGGCATTTGAAAGTTACAATCTAGAGTGCAACTTGGTTTTAAGGCAAAGTAAGACGGCGAGATTTGTTGAAAAACTTCGCTAGAGGATGGAAAAATAATGGTTTGGGAACCGGGTCATGTCTTGCAAGACGGTAAGTATATTATTGAAGAAAAGCTAGGAGAAGGAGGCTTTGGGGTTACTTATCTCGCTAGCGATAGTTCTGATAGTTTTGTTGTTATTAAAACATTGAATGAAAAAATTCAAAATCGGCGTAATTTTGCTAAATGTCAGCAGGATTTTTTAAATGAAGCCTTGCGCTTGGCTAAGTGCGCTCACCCTCATATTGTGGGAATTCATGAGTTAATTCAGGAGGAATTATTATGGTGCATGGTAATTGAGTATATTGATGGGATAGATTTAGCAACTTTAGTAGACAACGAGGGAGCTTTACCAGAACCGGAAGCATTGCACTACATTCAGCAAATTGGGGATGCTTTATGCGCGGTTCACCGGCAGGGTTTTTTACACCGAGATATCAAGCCGCTTAATATTTTATTGCGAGCAGATCGAGACGAAGCTGTGTTGATTGATTTTGGCTTGGCTCGTGAATTTACACCTAATTTGACACAAATTCATACAGAATATATCTCGAAAGGTTTTGCTCCGATTGAACAATATGATCGGCGCTCACTTCGGGGTGCTTATACAGATGTCTATGGTTTGGCTGCGACGTTATACGCGCTTTTAACGGCAGAAATTCCTGAAGCTTCTCCAACTAGAGATCGCCAAATTAACCGGCATCAAAACGACCCCCTGGTGCCCCCAAAGCAACTGAATCCGGAAATTAGTGATCGGGTGAATGCGGCGATTCTTGAGGGGATGGCATTAGAACCTGAAAATCGCCCGCAAACGATACCGGCTTGGTTTAATTTATTAGGGATTGAGCTGAATTCTAAGGTTTCTTCACCGGCACAAATTTCAAGTGTTACTGAACCGGCTATGTTTTCTCCCCAATGGACTTCAGCCGTGGGGATGGATTACAGCCGGCTGCGCGATTTCTTAGCGGCGGGAAATTGGCAAGAAGCTGATCGGGAAACGGCGGCTATTATGCTTCGGGTTTATGGTAGAGAAAAAGAAGGCCGGTTTAGTATAGAAGATATTCAAAAGTTTCCCTGCCGGGATTTACGCACCATTGATAAATTGTGGTTGGATTATAGCAACGAAAGCTTCAGTTTTAGCGTACAGAATAAAATTTGGAAAAGTGTTGAAAAAAATTATGAAGCATTTGGGGAAATAGTTGGTTGGCGTAGAGGAAATTCTTGGATTTCTTATTCTGAACTTATTTTCAATTTAACGGCTCCCGAAGGACATCTTCCCAGTTGGGGCCGGCGAGGGCGTTTGTGGTCTTCTTTGGCGAAAAGAATTGAAGACTGTGGTTTATAAGAAAATAAAAAAAATATTTTTTATTTTTATAATTTTAATAAATTCCTAAATATAACTTAATTTCTCATAAAGAAATAATTTGAATTAGAAGAAGTTAGAAAATTAAAAAAATACGGCCAAAAAAATCAAAATAATCATTTTAAGTTTTTAAATTTACAAATTGCTGTGGTGTTTTTAGGGTGGGGAAAGTGAGAGCCGGCAATTGCAGCCAAGTGTGGAGTGAAATTGTCTGGAAACACACAGTTGTGATGCTGGCGTGTTTTCGTGAGATTTAAATAATTGAGAGGTTCCCAGCGAAAATCTTCCGGATTGCTCCGACTGGATAGGCGTATCTAGATTGTGATGTCGTTACACCCAATTGGGAAAAGAACTTGTTTGGCCACAGGATGTTCCCGATCGCGTGCGGGAAAAACAACTGGGTAACAACGCTCTATCCCAATACCAGAGGAGCTTCTGCAAACATGGCACGGGCACTTTCTTTTTCTACTCGAACACGCATTGCCAATGTCACCCTGCCCCGAACCAGCCGATCAGTGGTATTTATGTTGCTGGTTACAGCTTTTTTAAGTGTGTGTGTTGGGCGCTTGGTTCAGCTGCAATTTATTCAAGGGGAATACAACCGGCAACGAGCTGAGCAGAATCGCATCCACTTAGTTCCGATTGCTTCCGATCGCGGCAATCTTCTGGATCGCAATGGCAAACTGTTAGCGGCTAATCGGATGTCCCGGTCGGTTTATGTGTGGCCCCGCGAACAATCGCCGCAAAAATGGCGTGTGACGGCGGCTGAGTTGGGTTCTTTGCTAAATATCCCTGCCGGCGATATCGTCAAAAAATTAGAGCAGGTGGGTTATAAGTCTCCTATGCCGGTGCGGATTAGCCGAGATATCACGATCAACACTTTTGTGAAGTTAGCAGAACGTTTTGGTGAATTTCGCGGCATCGAAGTTCGGGCGGAATCTAACCGTTACTACCCCAATGGCGATTTAGGCGCTCATGTGATGGGCTACATTGGGGAAGCCACTGCGGAAGACCTGAAAGCCCATCCAGAGTATCCAATGGGCATGATTGTTGGGCAAATGGGGCTAGAACGTAAGATTAATACGAAACTGGCAGGCGTCTGGGGAAATCGTTTGGTGGAAGTGGATGCTGCCGGTTCTGAACTGCGGGAATTGGGTGAGAAACCTGCTAAACCTGGTGAGTCGGTACGGCTAACACTTGACCTTGAACTACAGAAAACTGCCGAAAAAACTCTTGGGAAGCGGCGAGGCGCGGTTGTCGTTCTCGATGTCAAAACCGGCGCTGTTTTGGCAATGGCGAGTGGGCCGACGTTTGACCCGAATCTTTTCACTCGCAAAATCACCTCTGCGGATTGGAAGCGCCTGCAAGGTGAGGAAAAGCCCTTCCTAAACCGGGCACTTCAAGGCTACCCACCCGGTAGCACGTTTAAAATTGTTACGTCAATCGCCGGCATGGAGTCTGGGAAGTTCGCACCTGACTCGACGCTACTGAGTTCTTCCTCCATTAATATCGGTGGCATTAGTTTTCACGAACATGGCGGCGGTTATGGAGTGATTGGCTTTACGGATGCTTTGGCCTATAGCAGCAATACATTTTACTATCAAATGGGAATGGCCGCCGGCCCGGAGGAGATTGCTAAATGGGGCCGCCGCGTAGGAATTGCCGGCACAACGGATTTAAATTTATTGGGGTTAGGTGAAGGCAATCACGGGACACTACCAACGCCGGCTGAGAAGGAAAAGCTTTATGGTGAACCTTGGTATGTCGGTGATACGGTGACAATGGCCATCGGTCAGGGGTTGGTCTTAACCACACCTTTAGAGATGGCCGTGATGGTTGGGGCAATCGCCAACGGTGGCAAACGTGTTAAACCGCATTTCTTGAGCGCTCAAACCAACACACCCGCCACTAAACCCGAACCCACCGGCATGAAACCTGGAACGGTGGAGGCGATTCGCAAAGGATTGGTTGCAGTGGTTCAGAAAGGAACTGGCCAGCAGCTCAATGATGGTTCTATCCCCCTGACGGGTGGCAAAACCGGCACGGCTGAAGTCCCAGGACAAGAAGATAATTCCAATTATGTTGCCTTTGGGCCGGCTAATGATCCCCAGATTGCAATTGCTGTCGTTGTGGAAAATGGCGGCTATGGTGCTGTTTCTGCTGCCCCAATTGCTCACGAAATATTCAAAACCTATTTCAAGCAAAAGCGTTAGGGCATTTTGAGCTTATGGGGGGCTTTGAAAACTTTCCCCCACTGCTCTCTTTGTAAATTTTCTATTTTAGATGCTACAAATCAACCGCTCTGTGGATTGACTTATGCAAGTTTATACGCATATTTAAAGACTGAACTTATAAATTAACCCCCATCTAACTCGCAGACCCGCCCAACCAGGTAAAAACAGCCAATTCTTCTGCCGGTCTTGGTTTGTGCCACCAAACGTCCTCAACCTTAACAGATAAGTTAAATGTCTAGCCCCTGATAGAGCCGGTGTTCAGGCCATTGTTTTTTCTCTGGCTAACTTGAAACTTATCCCAGGAACAATTAAAAATCCAAGCAAAACCAACAAAAATATTTAGAAAAGCTTATGCAACCCCGGCATTTACCGCTCTTGAGAAAGCCATAATGAATTTTCAGTAAAATTTGATACAGTTTTAACCTAAAAATGTTATTCTAAAAATACAAACCCATTAAGTCACTTGTGTTTTTAGGACTGTTCACCATGAACAAATCACGTCAGGAAATCTTGAAAGAAACAGCCGCAACCCATCGCGCCAGCCTTCAAAAACACTTGCAACACCGACTGGAAGTGGCCAGAGCCAAAGGCGACGAAAATTTAGTCCGACAGTTGGAAGCGGAATCTAATTACCTGAGCTAGTAAGGTTTTAGCGCTCAGAGGTCAGCGCTCAGTTGCAAGATTGCGAGCTGATTCATCCAGCAGATGCGATGAGCGATGAGCCTCTGAACCCCATAACAGATGCAGCGTCAAGCCACCTTTAACCCAACCGCCGTTAAAGCCGGCATCGGCTGCAATTATTCTTCATCTTTAAGCTTCTTGAAGCTTTGCCGGTGAGCGTGAGATCGCTCGCCGGTTTTGCTATTGGGCTATTCTTTGATCAAATGATAAAAATCACTAACACCGGCATCGATCTGACTAAAGCCTTACCAGCCAGGATTTTCCCTCCCTTTTTCTCCACTAAATAAGGAAACCCATCGGCTAATATCTGTCAGCAGCTCTCTAAATGCGGTAAACAAGTATAGAGGACGGATCAAGTGTGGCCCACAACCAGAGCGAGGAACCACCTTCCAGATTCAACAGTCCAATTACAGCCGAGACGTGCTATCTCATCGCAGCAGCCGGCGAAGCGCCGCACAACGTTAAGCTGAAATGTTTCACCAGGGGAAATGACAACTATGACAGCTCAACTAACCAACTGGATATCTGTGGCGTGGCAAGCACTGCTTGCGAATAACCGCTGGATGGGTTGGAATCTATTTTTAGCTTTAGTGCCACTAGCTTTGAGTTTTTGGCTGTTCCACCGGCCTCGATCTCGCGTGTTGCGCTGGGGAACTCTCATCCTCACCGGCATTACTTTTTTCCTAGGTATACGGCGCTACTCTTTAACATCTGCGGTTAATCTTTTACGGGATATCCGGTCGATTTATTTAGGTATAGATCCAATTTATTTAGTTGGGGCACTCATCGGAACGCTCATTTTAATGGGATTAGATTTTTGGCTGCTAGGCTGGCGCGGCGCTCGTTCTCTACTGTGGTGGGTGGGATTTCTAGCTTTCATCTTTTTCTTGCCGAATGCTCCTTATGTGTTGACAGATGTCATTCACTTTTACGAAGAAATCCGCTATAACTATTCGGTTTGGGTGCTAACTTTGGCTTTAATTCCTCAGTATTTAATATTTATGGGAATTGGGTTTGAAGCCTATGTGCTGTCTTTGATTTACTTAGGTTTCTATTTACGCCGGCAGGGTTGGGGCAAATTTATTTTATGGGCTGAATTAATCTTGCACGCTTTGAGCGCTATTGGGATCTATCTCGGTCGCTTTCAACGCTTCAACAGCTGGCACGTCATCTCTCAACCAGATCAGCTAGTGATGAGTGTGATGACAGATTTAACCCGCACCCGCCCGCTGCTCGTAACAGTTGTTACATTTGTGGTTATTGCGGTTTTTTACTGGCTAGTCAAACAAGTGAGTTTGGGAATTATGCAGCGCCTGAGTAATCCGAACAATGCTTTCCCTCCAGCCGCCGATCCTGATTCTTCTCCGGCTCGATTTTAAGTTTAACCACGGCCTAACTCGGTGATTTTTTCAACCAAAGTTTTTTATTTTCTTCATTTTAAATGCCTTGAGAAGTAGGTGGAGATGAACCACAACACCTTTCTTGAAGCCTGAAGTTTATTGGAGTTGATGACGGGCTGCGTCTAAAAGCAGGCGGTGTTCCGCACGGGCGAGGGCGGTGTAGGTACTTTCAATAGCTTTTGGCTCGACAGAAATCGAGCGAATCCCCCACTGAACCAATTGATCAATGAGATCAGGATATCGTGCCGGCGCACCACCGCAGAAAGAGCAAGGAATACCGGCTTGTTTGGCTAGCCCAATTAAATGCTGAACTGCTCGCATTACCGCAGGATGATGCTCGTCAAAAGCTGCTGCCATTTGCGGATTTTGTCGGTCGGCTGCTAACAGCAATTGAGTCAAGTCATTTGTCCCGATAGAAATTCCTTGAAGGCCGGCTTTTACATAATCAGGCAATAAAAACAGTACGGAAGGCACTTCCGCCATTAGCCAGAGTTGGAATGATTTTTGCTGAGTTAAACCGGCCCCGTCTACTCGCTGCCGGCAAAAGGTAAATTCTTCAACACTACGCACGAAAGGCAAGATTAAGTTTATATTTGTGTGGCCGGCACGGTGTAGTTTAGCTAATGCTTGAAGTTCTAAATCAAATAAGCTTGGATCTAAAACATAACTAAAGGTGCCGTGAACGCCCAAGGTGGGATTAACTTCTTCGCCGGCATCCGCACCCACCAACGATTGCAATTCATCAGAGCGTAGATCGAGAGAACGATAAAATACTGGTCGTGGCGAAAAAGCTCTGGCAAACTGGCTTAGCTGGGCGGTAATTTTTTCAACGAATTCCTCAGTCGCTCCTTTTTGTAACCATTGACGAGGATGCTGATTTTCCAACACTTCAATCAGCATGAGTTCTGAACGCACTAAACCCACGCCATCTATCGGCAAGCCTGCCAGTTGTTCAATAGAACTGGGTTGACTTAAATTAACGAATAATTGGGTTGCTAAAGGAGTTGAGAATGAAGAATGGAGACTGGAGCATAGAGAATGAGATGGTTGACTGTTCATTCTTAATTCTTGATTGTTGAGTCCGAATTCTTGATTGTGCTGTTCGCTGAGGCGATAGATTTCGCCCTTATCCCCATCAATAAACACCAACTCGCCGGTTTGAATTAATTGGGTGACACCGGCAGCCCCGACAACCGCTGGAATGCCCAGTTCTCGCGCCAGAATTGCCCCGTGGCTGGTCATTCCCCCTTGTTCTGCAACTACACCGGCAGCTTGCTTGAGCAAAGGAAGCCAGTCTGGCAAGATGACGGAGGCAATTAAAATTCGTCCGGGGGGCATTGCCTCGGTGTTTTCATTGAGGCTAGCAATAACTTGAGCCGGCGCGGTTGCTTGTCCTGCGGATGCCGGCACGCCTTTAATCTTAGTATTAGAAAAATTAGTTGGTGGCAAGTTAACAGGTAAATTATCGCCTTCTAGCCGACTTGTCTTCTGTGTGTCTTCATCTCTTCCATCGGGATAAGCTTGGGTGAGATAAAGTTGCGGTTGGGAACCGTCTTTTGCTTTGCCAAGTGTCCACTCTAAAACACAAGCAGAACCCAACTCAACCGATACTTTCTGGATTAACTCGATTAATTGTTTTAGATAAGGGGGCTGCAAAGCATACTGGTTTTGCTGTTCAGTGCTGAGCATATAAAGTTTGAGGCAATCACTCGCATGGGAAGATAAGACATCTTCAGTCGGATCAGACGGATCAATGAGGTCATAGGCGATTGTTTTGCTTCCCAGTCGCTGAATTTGCAGTGCGCCTGTATGGGGGTTTAACTGATAGGAATCTGGGACAACTTCTCCTAATTTAATAGACTTGCCCAGCCCCCAAGTGGCTTGAATTTCGATAGCCCCTGAGTTGGCTTGCACTTCCCCTGAGACAATTGCCGGCCATAGCGGTTGCACTAAAACCCCTAAGCTAATGTGTTGCAACTCAATGCCGAGCCGGTGCCAGTAAAATAAACTTCTGGCCCTAAATAATTCTGCCCACGTTCTTTTTAAGGCGATGGCCATTTGCTCTGGCTCGCACCGGCACACATGGCTTTCCAGCAGTCCAGAAATCTTGAGGCTACTGGCATCTGCCGGCGATGAGGGTAAGGTTACGGAAGGACGAAAAATCAGCACGGGTGCCTGCAATAGCTTGCCTGCCGGCTCTAAAGCTTCAAACAGTGCCGGTGGCAACTGTGCCGTTATAATTTCATGGCGGATGCGCTGGGCGAGTGCACTGAGTTGGTGCGACTCATCCACATTCAAATGCAGGGAAGAATGGGGCAGTTCCGCAAATAGTGGCTCTAACCAGTCATAAGTGTGCCAAAACTCTTGCAATGCCGTAGCAGACACGACAAATCCAGGCACAATGGGATAGCCCAGCAGCACTAGCTGATTCAGGTAAAATGCTTTTTCCCCTACCAACTTGCGCTCTGGGGGTTGAATCTGGCCGAGCCAGTAGAGATTTTCCACGTTAACGGTTGTAGCCGAGCTAAATACTATTAATCTTATTTTGCATGGGCTAGTTTTTTCGCAGGAGTAAATACTTTTCCCTAAAGAAAAGAATTGGCCACGAATCCTGAACTCGCGCTCGCTTCAATTCAATGAACATTTTGAGCTAGCTATTGGTGGAGACTCTGCGCCGGCGAGACACCGCGAATAACCCCGTAACAGTTGCGATGCCGACGAGTGTGCGGGGTTCTGGAATCGCAGTTTTAGTTCCGGCAACTATCTTAAAATCCGCTCCATCGAACTGCTTTTTACCAATTACCCGAACACCCTTGATGGTGGATTCAAAGTGAATTCCTTTAGAACCCACGTTTTGAGCCAGATTGATTTCTGTGGTGTCAATCGAGTAACCGGCATCATCCCACTGATTTCCCGATATTTTCACGGCATCGCCAACCGTTGCTGTTTGGTTATCAACAACTTCATAAATTGGTTGAATTTCTATGTCGCTGTTCATCCCCCGTTCCCACAGGAAGACGGAGTTAAATGAAGTGCCTTGATTGAACAGCAAATCCATCGTGAAAACGCTTCCCTCATCTGAGGTGCCTTCCACGCCATCATCCTCGGTATCAATAATATCGTTCAGGTTAAAAACAGATTGTGTGTGATTGCCCAAGGTTTCCACGATCATTCGTTCTACCCTCGACGTATTGAACTGTCCGCGCCGGCTCACGTCACTCTCCGCCGGCAGAGACTCGCGCGTCACACCCGTTGCAAAGTCACCTCTATCAAGGCTAATTCCACCCGCACTGCCTGTTCCGTCTGAAGCGATTAATCCCTCAGTGTTGGATAATAGGGCCGTTTCTGTAACCCGAAACAAATCATCAAGCTGCCAAGACTCATTTCCCGCAGTAATTTTCTCAAGTGCAATATCGCACTGAGTCATTGAAGTGCACGAGTTTACAGTCCCAGTGCCGGGATAAGAAAAATCTGTACCAAAAGAAAATAAACTGGCTGCACGAGCTGGTGTCGTAGAGAAGGCTAAGACGCCACCGACAATTAAGCCAAACCCGATACAAGTCGGTCTAAGATTCATAATAATTTCCTTCCCCCTGATTATCTATCAAAAATGTTATGGGCCGGCTTTCCGTATATTTACCATCTCAAGTTTGCCTTCTTGACAATCATATTTTTGAGCTAAAATCCAGCAGTTTTACTTATAAATCCGCAAATTTGCGTTTAATGGAAGCTTACCCGACTCTCATTGACTCGCGCTCTTGCAACCGAATTCACCGTTTATGGCAAATCTGCGGTGTTTTCTGTTGCCTATTATAGTAAGTTATGCTAACCACAATCCAGTATTTTTACCGGATCTTTACGGATTCTTTAAAATACCTGTATAAATCCTCTGAAAAACCTCATAAATGCCTGAAGTTTGGCTCTAACCCCTCAAAACAGAAGTTTTTGGTAGTTTTCATATATCATAAAGTTGTCTGAAATTTTATAAAGATACCTTAAAGATGTCAATGAGTTACAGAATTTTTACAGATTTTTCTCACCTTTACTAACAAGATGGCAAGGCAAGGAAATTATAAAAAGCCTCGTAGTTGCTGCCAAAGCAACCACCGGGAGCATTTCACCTTAGAAGTGAGAGCGAGTACGGGGCAAGTGAGATAAAATTTTCTGACAAATGTCATGTTATATAAAGGTTAAACTTAAGTAATTTATTATACAAACAGGGAATTTTGAGCCAGAGAATTATGAAAATCTTCCACAACATTGGATCGTGCGCCACAGCCGGCCTGGGAATGGGCTAGGTAAAATCGCTATGATGCGGTTAAAGGATGTTGCAGCCAAACGCCAATAATCGCACACTCAAGAACTGAAGCTGATTTCGGGTCACACAAGATGAGGAAATTGACAGACGGATTTAAAGGCTTCCTCGATTTATTTCTCAAGTCAAGTTGTCCCCTATGCCAGCGTCCAGCTCAGGATTTACTCTGTCAGTATTGCCACCGGCAACTGCAACGCTGCCAATTAACTAAAGTCAGCCAGCGTTCAGCAGACGAGCCGGTGTTTGTCTGGGGAATTTACGGAGGTGCCCTGAAACGCGCAATTGCGGCGATGAAATATGAAAATCATCCTCAATTAGCCAAACCCCTCGGTCACTGGATGGGTGAAGCTTGGCTAAAATCACCCCTATCTACCGGCAGCCGGCTGACAGTGGTGCCTATCCCTATGTACCCGCAAAAGCTAAAGGAACGAGGTTTTAATCAGGCAGAGTTACTGGCAAAAAGTTTTTGTGAAGTGACAAATTTGCCGGCGCAACCGCAAGGCTTAGAGCGAGTTCGGCAGACAGAGGCTCAATTTGGGCTGTCTGCTTCTGAACGGGAGCAAAACGTTGCCGGTGCCTTTAATTTGGGAAAAGCATTTCGCCACCGGCATCCACAAGGTTCGGTTTTATTGTTAGATGACATTTACACAACCGGCTCAACAGTTCGCGCAGCCGCTCAAACCCTGCGTTCCGCAAAAATTCCCGTGTGTGGGATTGTGGCACTTGCGGCACCGCAGCAGGGGGATCGGGAGATTTAGAACTAAATTTTAAAATGGGTTCGTTCTTTAAGAAATTCGTCAAAGGTTTGCCGGTTGGGCATTGAAGGTTGGGCACCGGCTTTGGAGGCACAAAGGGCACCGGCTGCCGCACCCCAGATGACGGCTTGATGAAGCGATAAGCCGGTGGCAAGGGCGGCAGCGAGTGCGCCATTGAAGGCATCACCGGCAGCGACGGTGTCAACAGCTTCGACGGGAAAAGCGGGGACAAAGAAGCTTTCAGCAGCAGAGGCGCAGAATACTCCTTGATCACCCAATTTCACAATTGCAGTGCCGGCACCCCTTGAGCGCAACTGCTCAGCCGCTTTGGCAGCCGTTTCAGGATCATTTACGGGAAACCCAACCAGCTGGGCTGCTTCAATTTCGTTGGGGGTGATAATGTCAACGAGCGGATAAAGACCGGCAGGAATGTCTGGGCGTGCCGGTGCGGGGTCAAGAATGACGGGAATGCCTGCATTTTGGCCGGCTGCTGCTGCCAGTAGGACAGTGGTGAGGGGAATTTCTAATTGCAACAGTAAGACTTTTGCAGCCGGCAAGAGTTTGATCAAGCGCCCGACATCTGAAGTTTTGACGCGCCCGTTGGCACCGGCAACGATGATGATGCTATTTTCGCCGGCATCGTCTACCGCAATCATGGCCACCCCAGAATGAGCGTCCGAATCTATTAATACGCCGGCAGTGTCCACACCAGCAGCTTGCAGACTCGCGAGGAGTTCTTCGCCAAAGCTGTCACCGCCGACACGCCCCACCATTTGAGCCGGCACTCCCAGACGGGCTGCTGCGACGGCTTGATTTGCGCCCTTGCCACCGCCGGCAGTTAAGAAGTGGTGGCCGGCTAAGGTTTCCCCAGCTATTGGCAGCCGGGGTGTTTTGGCGACAAGGTCAAGGTTAATACTACCGAATACAATCACGCTCATGGCCTTTTAATTATACCATTTTATTGCCTTTAATCAAGAGTTGATCTTGTGAATTCCCAATCTCTCGTTATCTTTTTTATTTAATTTTGCATTTCAAGAGTCGCTACTTGAAAAACGTAAACTTTAGTGTATTTCTCTTGATCCCCAAGGGGATTTTGATAAAGTAATAAAAGAAGCAACCGAGCTTCCCCGACAGATACCACAGCGAAGTCCATTTAATTGAAGAGGTAAAAAACGCTGTTTCATCTAACATCTGTCTCATTCCCTAAAAACAGCAGCATCCAACTAGAGGGCTGATATTTCCTATATTACTAACTGGAGAGCTATGCAAACTGAACTTTTTAAGTCAGTGCAACTCTAAGTTAAAGGATTAAAACAGGAAATTCCTCAGCGAGTATAGCTTGGGTGCTGTTGTTGTTTTAAAGATTTTATCAGTAGGTTGCGTATCTCAGAGCATGTTTCTAAACAATTGTTAAGTTGGCTGAAGTGATTTTCTTAAATGACGTAACATCAAATGAATCATTGCTCCATGAATCATGGCTTGACTCATCTCTGGTAACACTTCATAGTCTTTACTTAAACGTCGATAGTAATTCCAGCAAGCAAAGGTTCGTTCAACAATCCAACGCTTGGGTAAAATCTCAAATCCAGCGCTTTGACGGGCGTTTCACTTCAACCGACGCCCCTGTTAATTGTTTCACCACTCGGGCAAAATTCGCTCCACTAAATCCCTGATCTACCCAGATGACACTGAAGTCTTGTGTGCCGAACTCACAGGCTTCGAGAACAACGCTTGCTCCTGCTAATCGCTCAGCACAACCCGCTTCCAAGACAACGACCCCGATTAAGAGTGCGAGTCTATCGACAAGGGCAACCCGCTTGCGTCCTTTGACCTTTTTAGCTGCTAAGGCTTCGCCTCGCCAAAGGCGAACATAACCGCAGAGTTCCCCCTTTTTTCCGGCGTTTTGACGGATTGGGAATCGAGAACAGAGGCACTGGCTGGCGCTGTTTTCCCGACAGCTTGCCGAACTTGTGTTCTCAATTGGTCATGAATTTGTTGCCAAACACCGAGTCTTTGCCAATAGCGTAAGTAGTTATAGACCGTTTGCCAAGGCGGGAAATCACCCGGCAATCCTCGCCAAGGAATGCCTTCTCGCTGAAGATAAAAAATGGCGTTAAGAATTTCTCTTAAATCGACTTGTCTAGGATGACCAATGACCGGTTTCTCTGGCAGCAAGGGTTCGATAAACTTCCAATCAATGTCAGTTAAGTTGCCCGGATAGGTTTTACGAGACATCTTTGTGAGGCTAAACGCTGACTTCAGCTTGACTCAAAAGTTTGGCTTTGGTTGCTCACTTTTACATTTCTTTAGAAACAGGCTATCAATTGCTACCTTTTTGAAAAGTTCATAGATTCGCTGCCGACCTTTAAACTTAGAATACTTTAAACCGGGAATTCCTTTATGTGAGAAAGGCCATTTAAAAACAGCATCTTCCGCCCATGTTGCCAATAATTTATCCACCTCTTTTATCTCAAGAAAAGATAAAAATTTAGCGACAGCTTTGCCACTTGGGTTAGTGGTGATAGCTGCTATCTCTGTAGCGTTCATCATTGTTTCCTTTTGAAATTCTTAGCATTTTTTTAAGACAAGGAAATCAAACTCGAAAGTATGGGCGTTGCTGATTTTATGTATGAAAAAGGTTTTTATCTCAAAACTTTTTTAGAGATTTTCCGGCTGGAAGCTCTACATCTAAATTCACACTTTGGTTTAGCAACGCCAAATTACGATGGCCAAGCGGTTAGAAATATTCTGCCCTTATCCTGATCGCTTCACTGTCATCGAACACCTTGATGAAACTAATATCAATGTCCTCGTTGTAATACCAAGCATTCTTTTTAGACTTGCTAAGTTGCTCAGCCCGTTTTTCAGGATTGTCACCTGTAATTAAGAAAATTTCTTGTTCGTCTATGCTGACGCTTTTTAAGGGAGATGAACTCCGTTGATTGGATATGGGGTCGCGCTTGGGCAGTTCAGAGGGATCGTGCAATACGGCAACGAAGAAATATTTCTCTTCTTCCTTATCGGACGGTGAGTAATTGTCATGCCCGCGATTGATGTTAATTATGCGTGTTTTCCAATCGAAATTGGGGTTGGGGTAGCCACTATGGTGGATCTTTACTTCGCGATATTCTCCCTTACCCATCTCGTCACTTCCGGGCAATTCTTCTCTTGATGGTGCGGAAGAACGACTAACCCCATCATCTAAGTACATCTTGTAACTTGCTTGGACAGAGAGTTTTTTACCCACCTCGTCGTCGGCAACATTTGTGGACTCGCCGGGATAGATGTTAATGGTAATGGGGTTAGGCAATCCTTCGGCCTTGCGTTGTCCCACATACTGTTCGACCTCAATGGTAGGAATAATTGCTCCTGCACGCACATAGATCGGCACAATAAAGTTAACGTGGTTGGGATCAGCACTCAGACGAGCATCGAAATCACGAATCGTAGTACCACCTTCCACTGCACCATCCAGTGGTTGTCGGTTATTTTTAAAGCAATACCAATCACTACCTGCGGGAAGGTAAATATCCCGTTTACCACGGCACTGGTTCTCCTCATCAAGGATAGGAGCTACCAGCAAATCTCGACCCACAAAGAACTGATCATCTAAAAAGGAAATTTTGTCATTGTAGAGTGACTTATCACTTGGGTCGTTGAGGAACATCGGGCGACAGATAGGTTTCCCATTGATGCAATTTTCAAACATCGCATCGTAGAACAACTGAAGCAGACGATATCGCAATTCGATGTAGTATTTGCAAACTGGAAGTACCATCCGGTATTGAGCTTGTGGTTCTGGTGGATTGCCGTTAAACCACTCCATATACATAAATGGTTCTTGGAATTCTTTCCGTCCTTTCCGCATGTAGTGGTTGCGGAACCAGGGGAGGAAAGCACCTACCGCCGTCCAGCGCATAATCAGTTCTGGCCCTGCCCAATGTTGGGAGTCATCCTCAGCTTCAAACCCCCCAATGTCCTGACCGCAAATAGACATACCACACATCCCCAAAGAGATCACTTGCGATACATTCATCTTCAGGAAGTCCCAACTCGAACTGTTGTCGCCCGTCCAGAGTGCCGCAAAACGGTGCATCCCTGTGAAACTACCACGTCCGACAATAAAGTTACGTTTATTTGCTCGATCCCCAAGTGTCTCTGGGAAATCATTAGCTAGGTGGTTTAGACCGTGATATGTAGCTTTGTGGAGGTTGTAGGAATACAAATTCCACATCTTAATAAATGGTGTCTCTTTGGGAGGTTCGTCGGAGATAAAGTCATCAGTTACTAGTAGTCGGAAAGGAAAACTCCGCATATCTCCTCGTGTGGAACGAATCGCTGGTGTCGTCATATCCTGCCAGACAAATTCTAGACCCATCTCAAAGAGATATTTATATTGTTTGCCCCACCATTGACGTACCTCTGAGCGTCCGAAATCAGGATAATGGCCTGGTGTACCGAGATCGGAACCTTGAGGATTGCCATAGAATACTTCCCCGGTATAAGGTTTACCGTCGTTGTAGTTCGGACGGTTGGGTTGGTTAAAATATTCGCGACCGCCGGTGTAATCTTGATACCACCATGACGCAGTTTGTTCGGCATTATGACGCTTATCGACAACAAAATAATTGCTTTCCAATCCCTCTTTATAGGTTTGGTAATCCGGGGCTTTGTTGCTAATGATAGGTGTGATATTCGTACTGCATTTAATCCCCTTTGCTCTTAAATTAGCAAACATTTCTTTTGGATTGGGGAATTTTTGCGTGTCAATTGTGAAGGTTTGATAATTATTTTGTACGTCCACATCTACATGAAGACCATCGAGTGGTATGCCGTAATCCCAATACTTCTGAACGACCCATTCAAGCGCCTTCCGATCTTCATATCCGTAGCATCCTTGGTGGTATCCCAAAGCGTAGCGGGGTTTCAGGCGAGAACGACCGACAAGTGAAGTAAAGCCTGACACAATATCAGCCGCTGTATAGCCCAGGAAGCAGTAATAGTCGAGATCGCCGAAGCGAGTCCCGACCATATACCGACTGGAGTTTGCATAGCCGATATCAACCAAAACTTGAGCAGGATTGTCAATATAAATGCCGTAGACGCTATCTTCTTCAGGAACGCCGTTAAATTCAAGGAAGAAGGGATCGGAGTGATAAAGGGGTTCTCGCCCATCCAAAGGTCCGACATTATAGACTTGGCGATAGCGCATATTGTCAAAGTTGAAATAATTGACTTGCGCCGTATTTTTACACAGAGATTTTCCGCCTTGTTCCCCAAATCCAATATATTTAGCCGTTGCTGGCTTTTTAATCGCCTGAATGATAGCGTAGTCTTCTTTTTCGTTACCGTTCAAAGTGTAGTAAATTCCTGGTTCTGCAGTTTCCCAAACTTTGAAGGCTTCTTGCTTGCCAGGATTATACTTGTTAGTGTAGTTGAAGACTTGAATTTTGAAGGGATTGTAAGTAATAACTACCTTCATTTCCAGCCAGATTATTCCATTCTCCTTATAATTTTCATCTTCAGACTTTGTGACTAGCTCGATCCTATCTTCATATTCAAGTTCGTTTTTCTCTATGAAGAAGGGTTCTTGACTTTCCAAAATTGTTCTTAAATCTTCAAAGGTATCCTGAACGACAGAACGGGTGTTTTTAGAAGTGTAATCATCTGCAGTTTTTAAAGGATTAAAGCGAACCCTGAAAATATCTTTTTGCAGGAACTGGAGGAGCATAGAGCAGCGTTTCCCCGCTTCTCCATCAATATTGTCGAACTCGATAATTAATGTCTTGTTCTCTTGATCGAATGATGCAGAAACAGCCTTTTCGAGTTTGTGCCATTTTTTGTAATCAGCAAAGTATTCTTCAACCTTGACAAATCTGTAGGAGTGGGAGTTGGAAATTGAAATGGAATCAGACATCAGAATCTCCTGGATTAAGTCTTAAAAAGCAACTTCAACAAAATACAAACGCATATATTTACGCACTCAACATCAAGAAATAGAAGGGCTATCTCTAAAAATTGAGATGGAAATAAGGACGAGAATCGAATGCCTCAATTTTTCAGCACTGATTAGCTAGCTTTAGTAGGGTAATATTCGATCGCTAACCAAATACAGTCTGTATCGGCATAGTATTGATGCCAAGGATAGACATATTTTTGATTTTCCTGTACCTCACAAAATGGGACAGATGTGGTATACCCCGGACTCATTAACATATCTTCGTAGAGAGAGTCAAATGCTTTAACTTTAAATTTCTGCATTCTTCCCTGACCAAAGATTTGGGTATGAATCTCGATAAAGTCATGCTGGTTATGGATGGCACAATCAGAATTAGAAGGAGCAAACCATAAGTTAACCTTGACAGTAAACCTTTCTTTTTGCTGGGGCGTACTCGATTGTTTGGTCATCAAATACGGATCGAGTTCTACGATTCCCGCATCATCCTTGGGAGAACGCCACAGTGGTACATCTTTGGGAAAACCATCAATCAGATTACCTAATAAATCCCAGTTCGGATCAAAGACGATCTTGCCAATGTTCCTGGTTTCAACCACCTCAAGCAAAAGTAAGGATTCTGCTTTGTGGATGATGGTATCGTTCAGAATAGTGGATGAAAAAGCAGGAATAACGCTGGCAGGAGTTTCGTTGAGGTGGGCATCCGAAGCTTCAGGATTGATGACGATAGTACGGTTTTTGATGGGATAGTTTTCGACGTTTTCCACGTACTTCGCATCTATGTAAGCACCAGAAAAGTTAAGTCGTTTGACTTTGTTGGCTTCCATCAGTTTTTGAGGTTAATTGAAATGACTAATTGTTGGAAATGTAATTGAAGCGATCGCACAGCTTCAAACTCCTCTACTTTTTGGCAAAGTCGTTGTAGTAAACAACAATGGATGGATTTTCTGCACAATAATATCCACCTACCGAATAGCCGATAGTGGCAAAATCTAATCTGCCATCACCATCGAAATCTGCAACAGCGATTCTAGCAGCCGAATCTTCAGAAACACGCCATTTAGCAAACACGCCATTTTTCACATCGATAGCCTTGTAGTAAAACACGCCTTGCCAGGGCATTGGCCCTCTCAAAGCAACCAGAAACTCATCATCGCCATCTTGATCAAAATCTGCACAAACTACAAAATGTCCTGGCCCTTCTCCAATTGCATTAGGATCGCCATAAATATCTAATACAACTCTTTTCCAACCGCAATTAGTTAGAGAAGAATTACTCTCCTTATCCTTGCAGTAAACAACTACTGTATTGCCATGAAATGGTTCGACGGCGGCAATATAGGCAAAATCATCATCTCCTACCTTACCTGCGTCTACATCACCACTACCTTTAAAACCTGTTTTATTTATTTGAGTTATTTCACCCTGGCCAATCGCTTTCCCATACCATACGCCATCTTCTGGACTGAAATAGATCAATGTAATCCCTTCTTCAGAAGCAATCAGTGCAGAATCAAGATTCGAGCCTGACTTGTTTCTATACTTCTTCACAGATACGCCATGAATGACGTGGAAGTAGAGCAAACCAGCATCACTTTCGGGATTTGGTTTTTTATTGTGCGTCTCGTAGTAGTTCTTGTCATATATTTTAAGAATTTCCTCTTTCCACTCTTTTGCTCCATAAAGATCGTCAGGCTGAGTAAATAGCACTATGGGTGTAATAGAGTGAACATCATTTGGTTTCCCAACAATCGGTAGGGCAAGAACTTGCAGTTTTGTTTTTTGGGTAAAATAGCCTACCTTCAGACGGTGCATTGAAGTGGCTCTGCCAATATAATGATTTTTCCAATACGGCTCGGAATTACCTGGATTTTCAAGCCATTCAATTTTGCCTCCTTCGGGATCGCAATTTACCATAGTCTGACCGTATTGGTAACAAATGACGATATCATTGCGACCATCACCGTTGATATCTACATGATGCATACCAACAGGACCAAAATATCTGGCGATTAATGTCTTTTTCCAATCATTGTTTCGATACCAACTTACTTCACCTTGACCGAGTCCATATCCGACGATATCCGGCTTAGAATCGCTATCAATGTTGAATGCTTCTATCCAATAGCCGTCTAAGCGACGATCTTCAACAAGCTGCCGTCTAAATTTAGGGAGAGAAAATTCGTACATTGGCTTCTATTCTGTGGCTGGTTAGTTTTTGAAGCATCTATTTAAACAGACGTTTTTAATGCTTAATTGTGAATTTTCTCATCCACAATCTAAACTCGAATAACTCTAAATAAATGAACCATTATCTTCATTCCCGACAGATTTTTGACAAAGGGCTGAAAATAAGGAAAACGATACAAAGGAGGAGAGCGGGATGAGCGCAAAAATTCTCCCCATCCTTTCCCCACAAGAGGCTGTTGTTGCATCCTCTGCACCGGCAGACAAGAATTCCCCCAACATCCAGGTTCTTCATCAAATTGTGCCAAAGCCAAAATAGCTGTATGCGGCAATTCACACAGCGCTACCTCAACGCACCGATAACCATCACTCTTGACTTCTAACTTCCCTTCAGTTGTTGCAGCAACTCTCACCGACTTTCTGTGCTGCACCGATTGCCAAGGGCAGCAGGCGAAGCCTAATCGCGCTACGTCAATCGATTCCTCTCCCACAGCACTCTCTACTTCCCCCACCGCAACAGATAACGTCACCGTCTCGCCTGTGATCGGTTCAACTCCCGCATAAACCTTGGCTATTTCCCCAGTCGTTGGAACCGATAATTCCGTATTAGTCCCTTCCTCTCCGATAAAATATCCCCTCAACTGCTCTCGCAGAATTTCCCGCGCCTGGGAGATGCGCTTGCAGACATTCTGGTAGGAAATCTCTTGCCGTTGGGCTATTTCTGGATAAGACAATTCCTTATAAAAGTGCATGATAAACGTCTCGCGCAACCTTATTGGTAAATTATCAATGGCACGACGAATCACAATCCTTTTTTCGCCAGTTTCCATTGCACAATAAGGCGTAGCCTCACTCCGTACCAGTCCTTGCTCCTCACTAAAAGCGTAACCTTCTATATCCTCAACTCGATTCGCCCCCCGACTGCGTTCACGATAAATGTCCACGCACAGATTGCGAGTCAGCGTCGTCAGCCATGCCTTTAAATTAGAAATTTCCCCCGCTGCGTACTTTTGCACCTTTTCCCAAGCTTTAAGCATCGCCCGACTCAGGGCATCTTCAGCATCAGTCGGGTTCCCCCCCATCCACTTAATGCAGCAACGGTAAAGATAATCTCCATACTGCTGCCATTGCTGCCAAAACCCTTTCCCTAATTCTTCTGAACTTCCCCGCCGGCTTGATGCACTAAGTGTTTGAAAATCTGACATAAATCAATCACTGGTAGTCAACACAATTGAGGCCAAATAAAACTATTGAAAAACTGTCCCTTCTCGAATCCCAGTTGCATCCCAATTCCTGCAGAAACTCTACCCAAGCAGACAATATCGAATGAGTACCATCAACTAAACAGAGTGTATGACCTGTCCTACAATGGGAATCTGTTTTTTATGGGATGCTCCCCCACACTTACCGCAAAAAGCCTGTGTTCTCACGCTTCCACCTCCCAGGCATAAGGAAGGTGAACCAAAAGCTTGTAGGATGCACATGAGTTCAGCTTACTTGGGAAAAGTCGATAAACCAGGCCATGTCGGGTTTATCGACTTTTGACCAACTCAATAACTGTTACTCCTTAATATGAAATGTGTTTGAGTATGGGGTGTGAGATGAAAGTCGAATTATCATGCTTGTAATGTTCGCAATGAGTCTAACCTCTACCCATAGGGGAATGTCAATAGCAATACGCTGGCAATACTAAAATTTTCTTTTAGGGCTGAGTATTACGACGCTTTAAACCAAGGCTAGACAAAGGCTCCAGATAGAACGAGAGGGAATTTCAACTGTTTGTAAAGGTTTATAAACGTGCTTTCGCGGAGCAGGCTCTACTTAAACGCGAGTACCGCAACTATCGTTTTGAGTGGATGATTCGTATGGGTGGACTCCAAGTTGTACTCGACGGCATTGAGAAAGACAACATTCGATTCGGTTACGATTTTGCTTGAGAGCAACTAGAAACCTTATAACGCCGTGCGTAATTTTTCGCAGCGTGACGACCTCGCTGGCGCTGGTTACGAGCAATGGTTTTGCCCACGTACAAAATCACCCCTGTCTTAGAGCATGTTTCTAAACAATTGTTAAGTTGGCTGAAGTGATTTTCCTAAATGACGTAACATCAAATGAATCATTGCTCCATGAATCATGGCTTGACTCATCTCTGGTAACACTTCATAGTCTTTACTTAAACGTCGATAGTAATTCCAGCAAGCAAAGGTTCGTTCAACAATCCAACGCTTGGGTAAAATCTCAAATCCAGCGCTTTGACGGGCGTTTCACTTCAACCGACGCCCCTGTTAATTGTTTCACCACTCGGGCAAAATTCGCTCCACTAAATCCCTGATCTACCCAGATGACACTGAAGTCTTGTGTGCCGAACTCACAGGCTTCGAGAACAACGCTTGCTCCTGCTAATCGCTCAGCACAACCCGCTTCCAAGACAACGACCCCGATTAAGAGTGCGAGTCTATCGACAAGGGCAACCCGCTTGCGTCCTTTGACCTTTTTAGCTGCTAAGGCTTCGCCTCGCCAAAGGCGAACATAACCGCAGAGTTCCCCCTTTTTTCCGGCGTTTTGACGGATTGGGAATCGAGAACAGAGGCACTGGCTGGCGCTGTTTTCCCGACAGCTTGCCGAACTTGTGTTCTCAATTGGTCATGAATTTGTTGCCAAACACCGAGTCTTTGCCAATAGCGTAAGTAGTTATAGACCGTTTGCCAAGGCGGGAAATCACCCGGCAATCCTCGCCAAGGAATGCCTTCTCGCTGAAGATAAAAAATGGCGTTAAGAATTTCTCTTAAATCGACTTGTCTGGGATGACCAATGACCGGTTTCTCTGGCAGCAAGGGTTCGATAAACTTCCACTCAATGTCAGTTAAGTTGCCCGGATAGGTTTTACGAGACATCTTTGTGAGGCTGAACGCTGACTTCAGCTTGACTCAAAAGTTTGGCTTTGGTTGCTCACTTTTACATTTCTTTAGAAACAGGCTATCACGCACCCCAGGGCAACTCAAGATTTTTTGCCAAAACGCTGCCGCAAGCGGGAGACAAAAATATCCAGCTCTGGTAACTTCAACTGGATAGCCAATACACCAAAAATTGCTAATCCCACCCCACCGGCAAGACAGAGTTGCAGCAGTTGCACCAACAAACCCTCACTTCCTAAAGCCTTCTGAGACAGCCAAAGCGTTCCCCAGCAGGCAGCGCCGGCAAGGACACTCAAACCAGTGAGTGCAAAAATTGGCCCACACCACTCTTGCCAGGATAAACCATGCAGTTTGCGATCAAGCAGCACCAATAGCACCACCATAGAGACAAGGTTGACCCCAACGGTGGCTAACACCAAACCCGGTGCGCCAAATGCCTCAACCATGATGTAATCGAGCACGACATTGAGCAGGATATTCGCCACACTGACTCGAAACGGCGTTTCTCCATCGCCCAAAGCATAAAACACCCGCACCACGACATCGCGTCCCAAATAGACAAACATCCCGATGCTGTAGGCGATGAGCACCGGCGCAACGAATTTAGAAGCATCTGCATTGAAAGCACCGCGTTCGTAAACAACGCGCACGATGGGCACTGCGAGGGTGACCATTAGGGCGCTGAGCGGTAGCATGGTGATGCCGGTGAGGATTAAACCCTGACGGATTCGCACCTTTAACTCTGGCCAATCGGCGGGATCGGCTAGCCGAGAAAACATCGGCAGCATTGGCACCAACAGCACATTGGAAATAATACCGAGGGGTGTTTGCACTAAAAGGCCGGCATATCCCAAGGCAGCCGCCGCTTGGGGGATAAAGGAGGCAAACCACAAATCGGTGTAAACGTTGATTTGCAGCATCCCAGAGGAAAAGGTGGCCGGCCCTAAAATATTCATCACATCCCGCACCCCAGGCTGTTTAAAATCAAACCGCAGGCGCAATGTCCCCATGCCGGCTCGCCACTGGGCGGCAAGTTGCACCAGCCATTGTAAAATCGCTCCAGCCACGGTTCCGAAGGCAAGCACGAGTCCGCCGGTGAGGGCGTACTGCGGCAGTGTAATTTTATTGCCTAACTGTAAAGCCAGCAGTCCTAATCCACCAATGACGGTGACGCTGGAAAACAAAGGACTGATCGACGGCAGCCAATATTGATCCGCTGCATTCAGGGTGCCAAAACCAATGCCAATCAAGCCGGCTAGTAAAGCCATCGGGGCCATGATCCGGAATTGCTGGATGGCGATCTCTCTCGTTTGAAGAATGGTTTGGAATTGTTCTGAATTGATCCCACGCGTTGCTGCCTCTGCCGCCGTTACGTTTAAGCCGGGTGCCACGACGTTAATAAGAGGGCCGGCGAAAATCACTAAACCAACTGTCACCAGCAAAAGCACCCCACCCACCAGCGTGGTGATCGTCTCCACCAATGCCGCTGATTCTTCCTGCTTCCGCTTGGCCAAAACACTGACAATGGCGCTGTGAAATGGCCCGTTAATCCCACCCAACAACACGAATAAAAAGCCAGGAATGACGTATGCGTAGTTATAGGCATCAACAGCAGCACCCACGCCGAAGGCTGCGGCAATTGCTTGCTGGCGCACTAAACCAAAAATTTTGCTAATTAGGGTGGCCACTGCCACAATGCCGGCAATCCCAGCCAGGGAACGAGCGGGTTTTTTGATGTCAGACACGAATTGTTAAAAGTAGCTAAAGTGCTTCACACTATTTAACCTGAATTTGGTAACGCTGACCCCAGGTTGAGCGCCACCGCAATTTTCAAAGCAGGTATCTCGGTACAATAATGCTCTGTTTCGCTCCCTAATTCAGGACAGCGACTCAGCGAATCCAGCTATTGCGGCTAAACACTAACATGATGTCCGATTGGCTTTATCAATATCCACCTCTCTACCCAGGCATTTTGCTCAAGCGTTATAAGCGGTTCTTTGCAGATATTGAACTGGCTTCAGGGGAGGTGATTACGGCACATTGTCCCAACACCGGCCCGATGACTGGTGTCTGCACAATTGGCGCAAACGTGCAAGTCTCTTACAGTGACAATCCTAAGCGTAAGCTGGCTTATACCTGGGAGATGATAGAAGTTTGCGACACCGAACCAACTTGGGTGGGAATTAATACGGCGCTGCCGAACCGAGTCATCAAGCTAGCGTTGGAGAAGCGACTTTTCCCCCAGTTAGGCAATTATGAGCGAATTCAGGGTGAGGTGCCTTATGGTTTGGAAAAGAACAGTCGGGTGGATTTTGTGTTATTTCAATCTCTCGAACAAAGCTACAACTCTGTTCAAGTTAAAGCAGGTTTAAATTCTACCATTTCCCAAAGCAATTTATTGCCACAAGACGGGGAACTAATATCACCTACTTACCTGAATAAATTAAATAACGTTTGTGCTTCTCTCACCTCCGCTTCTCTTCTTCCAAAGTATTCTTTTAATGAAAAGGAATTAACCCTCCCACCTCGCACGATTTATTTAGAAGTGAAAAATACGACATTTACAAATGGCAAATTAGCGCTATTTCCAGATACAGTCACAGAACGAGGACAGAAGCACCTGCGGGAGTTAATGGCGTTATTGCCGGCTATTCGTCCGGTCATGCTTTATTTTATCAATCGCGGTGATTGCACCAGCTTTGCGCCTGGAGATAATACCGATCCGGTTTATGGAAAGCTGTTGCGAGAGGCTGTTGCCAAGAGTTTGGAGATATTGCCTTGCCGGTTTGAAGTGACGCCGGTGGGGATTCGCTATTTGGGTTTGGCTAAGTTTGAGGTGTCAGAAAGTTAGCAAACTGAAACAATCTGATTGGTGACTTAGTGGTATTGTTGAGACTGTTTTAATAAATGCTCTCCTCAAAATCGACGTGACCATTCGTGTTTCGTTCTCTGGGGTTCAAAAAACTTGCCTTGCTTTAGTTGCCGCCGCCGGCAGTTTTGTTGCTAGTGCTCTCATGCCGGTTGATCCCCCTTCAGAACCGGCAACTTTAAATCTAACAAACTTATTCAAGCCGGCAATTAAATTAGATTTAGAGTTTTCCCGTGTAAAAGCAGCCGCGAATCAGCGGGTTGAACAATGGAGAAATTCGATCACTCAAGGGGAAGATGAAGAAAAGAAAAGTTTTTTCTTTTCGTCCCCGGCAAGTTTTCATGGGAAAATTGTCCAGCAGGCAGAATTAGCCGGCCAGGAAAAAGTTATTGCCCTAACATTTGATGATGGCCCTTGGATAGGAACCACAGAAAAGGTATTAAATATACTTAATCAATATCAAGTTAAAGCAACCTTTTTTTGGATCGGGAAACATCTCAAACTTTACCCACATATTGCAAAAAAAGTTGTAGCGGAAGGTCACGCAATTGGCAACCATACTTGGCATCATCCCTACCGCGTAAATACATTCCAAGCGACTAGAGAAATTGAAGACACAGCCACACTCATTTATCAAGTCACAGGCGTAAAAACTTCTTTATTTCGCCCGCCTGGAGGTGTGCTAAATAATGGCTTAGCCGCTTACGCTCAACAACAGAAATATACTGTTATGATGTGGTCTGCTGATTCTAGAGACTGGAACACCGGCATATCAACATCAACGATTATTGACAATGTTCTGCGTAATGCCAGATCGGGGGGAATTGTGCTGCTGCATGATGGGGGAGGCAATCGCTGGCAAACAGTTGAAGCGTTGCCGGTGATTATTGCAGAATTCAAAAATCGTGGCTACAAATTTGTGACGGTGCCAGAGTTGCTACAAATGGAGGAAAATGAAAATAAACTTCAATCGAAATAGAGGATTGTCTTAACATTAATTTTGCAAAGTTTTATGAGATTTTCTAATTTATTTAGTTACAACTAGAGGCAAAAAAATAATTTTTCAATAATGCAATTTGACAAAAATAAATTAAAATAATAATTTGTAAACTTGCGTTTTTGAGAAAGGATGTTAAAGCATATTTTGTTTAAATAGTTGTAAGTGAAATCGCCTAAGATATTCACTGAAAAACAAGTTTAAAAAGTTTGAACTGAGAGCTTTGTTTTTGCACATAAAATAAAGATTGCAAAACATGAGGCCGGCAGCGCTCAGCAGCAGCAAAAAAGAGACAACGATTCCCCTGACGCTTTTTGGATTCGGTCCTTCTAAAAAGGGAAGCGTATAAGACATTTTTTTTAATGCGAGTATGGTCAGTGATCGAAAGTGTCTACCAACGCGATCAAAAAATAGAGTTTCCGATATGCTGTGGAACAGGCTAAGGGACGTTGGTCACGCGAAGACTTGGCTTTTGCCCAATGCCGGCATCACTAACGAGCCTCCTCACATCAAGCATTTTCAACGGGTGCAGTACAGAAAACTCAATAATCGGCAACGCCTATTCGTTACAAAGTCGTACATGAATGTGATTGGTGCCTCTATCGCGATTAGTTTTTTAATGACCGGACTTTCCCAAGGATTGCTGCCGGCACTATCGCTGTCAGAACCGCTTGCGGAAAAACAAGCTTTTTTCCTCTCATCCAAGCTCAACGCAAAAAATTCAGCCGGCCAAGATAGAAGGCTAGCTTTTAAAGACTCTCAAGCGGACACACATATAGAGGATGTGCTAGAAAATCAGTGCCAGAAGGTGCCCTTTGGGGCGGGGATTCCAGGGTTTAAACCGGGGACACCTAAAAGTCATGTCCGTCAAATGTTTGGTGTACCAAGCCGAACGGTGACTGGCTACTGGCCAAATACCACTGCGATGATTTATGACTTAATTCCAGATAAAGTTAGCTTGGGCTTTTTATTTGACACAAATTCTGAGTACCTTCGCCAAACAGAAGCATCCTTTGCCGACTCAGTCGAGTTTGATGCGATCCAGATTACGTTAAACAGTATGCTAGGCTGCCGGCTCAACGAGCAAATTAAACTGGGATTACAACTGGTGCAGAAGGGTCAGTCCAGTCGTTACTTCTTTTTTTTAGAAACCCTAAAAGGAGTGATCGAGCGGGATGAACGCCAGCGCATCTACATCGGTATCTGGGAAGCAGACTTGCACTAAATGAGCGTACCAGGGGAAAGGTGAAACAAACTTTACCCTTCACCCTTTACCCTTCCTGGTTTGCCTTGACTCAGTAAGATTGTCCGCGTCGCTTCTGCGCTTCCTGTTGAGCCTTTTCACTATTCTGACGATAAAGCGCCGCTCGGTTTTGAGCGATTTTGTAGCGGGGATTAGTCGGCGGGACAGTACCCATCAGATCCCCCGCCTGCTGCCATTTCGCGGCAAGGGCCAACCAATCAGCCGGAGATGCGGCAACTTTACCGGCAGCCGAAGCTTGCTCAGCCAGTCTGACAGCATCGGCAAAGCTATCCCGGCTGGGAGAACTCCCTGGCTTGACTGAACCGGCAGGCTTTGGCGTTTGTGCTTGCATCGGGTTGCTCAACTTCAAGCCAAGCCAATTACTGAGCGTCCAGCCCAATACCACTAATAATAAACTGAGGCCCAGACCCCCCACCAAGATGCCGCGCCAGAATTGACGTTGCTCTCGCTCGAAACGAGATGTGACAGTCTGCTGAGGAAAAGCCGGCTCCTCAACATCTCGCTTGCGATCTTCCCTATCTTCTGCGAGTCGTTTCAAAAAGTTCGGCTTGGCGAGCGTAATGTCTTGGGACCAGAGAAGCTGACTTTCGGGATCGCGATTAATTTCTTCTAGCCAGAGTAACTGCTGCTCGCGGACAATGCGACTATTAATTTTTACCCGGTGAATATTACGTGGTGCCAAAGACTCTAAAATCTGCCGGATGCGCTCAACTAAGCTAGATTGTTCAAGCTGTTCGGCCTTCGCCGCCTCGCATAGGAGTTGCAGCACCCCATTTTCCAAAACAGCTCGGGTTCTAACGCCGGAGTGGGCGAGTTTATCATTTAAAACTTGAATAATCGCCGCCACGCTTCCCTGGCGTGCCTGTCGGGCGATGTTATCAATCGAATTTGCCATGTTTTATACAGCCGGTGATTAATCGCTACCCCTGAGTTTTTGACTTAAGTCCTTTAGCCAGATATGCTGGCTTTTTGTTGACGATAGTCCAGGCTCAGAATATAACGAATCATAACGATATTATCAACTGGTTGCTCAGCAGAAATTCGGGAAGAAAGTTTCAAACAGCACCGATAGGTTGTAATCCACTCTGTGGCTAGAGAAGCGCTGTTTTTTGGGCATTGAGCGTCAGATGTCAGCGATGCTTTGCCTACGCGAGTTGCACCGGCATGAGTGCAAGCCGGCAGCAAGTTGTGCCGGTGTTCCCTCAAGCAGCATCTGCCTCCATTCCCGAAGCAGGGTAGAATGCAAGGTGAAAACCTTAAACAGCCGAGGCAAAACAGGGATCTTAATCATGGGCAAAGTGATTCGCGGCCTCATCTTTGTGCTAGATGACAACATTGATACCGATCAAATTATTCCGGCTGAATACCTCACGCTAGTTCCCTCTAAACCGGACGAGTATGAAAAACTGGGTAGCTATGCCTTAATTGGCTTACCAGACCGCTACGGCAAGTTTATCGATCCGGGTGAGATAAAGACCCGTTACCCCATTATTATTGCCGGCGAAAATTTCGGCTGCGGTTCCTCACGAGAACACGCACCCATTGCTTTAGGCGCTGCCGGTGTCGAGGCTGTGATCGCCCTTTCCTACGCTCGCATCTTTTTCCGCAACTGCTCAGCCACCGGCGAACTCTACCCTTGGGAATCCGTTGAGCGGCTGTGCGATCAGTTTGAAACCGGCCAAGAAGTTACCATTGACTTTGAACAAAACCGGCTGGTGAATCACACGCTGGATAAAACCTACGACCTCAAGCCACTGGGAGAAGTTGGCCCCGTCATTGATGCCGGCGGCATTTTTGCTTACGCCCGTCAAACCGGCATGATTGCTGCCAAGCAATCCCGCTGACATTAAAACATTTAAATTACACAAAAAGCGGCACGAAAGTATAAAAGCTTTAAACTTTAAGAAAGCCTTTCCTCTAGCTGCCGCTTTTACATCTATATAATTTAAATGTAAAAATTTTCTCGGCATGGCGTGTATCTGCTAACTTCACCCCCTCTTCTCCTAGCCCCTCTCGCCGGCTTATTGTGCCGACACAGGTTTCATAGTCGTCTCAGTAACTAAAGGTGTTTTTGGCTGATACTCTGGCACAAGACCCTGCAGTTCTGTCCGGATGCCGGCAGGGTCGGCAAGTCGAGCTTGTGCGAACAGCGCTTCCAAGCACGGTTCCAAACAATTCCAGCGAATTTTAGATTCATGAGCACAGAAAATCTTGGGATGGTTTGTCGCTTGAGCATTGGCGCTATCAATCAGCAATTCTTCATGAATCTTTTCTCCAGGTCTTAAGCCGGTGATTTCAATCTCAATGTCCTCTGCCGGTTCCAAACCACTCAAACGAATCATCTGCACAGCCAGATCGTAAATCTTTACAGGTTCACCCATATCCAATAAAAACACCTCACCGCCTTTGGCCATCGCTCCCGCTTGAATCACCAAAGAAGCGGCTTCAGGGATAGACATGAAATAGCGAGTCATCTCTGGATGGGTCACTGTAATGGGTTTACCCTCAGCAATTTGTTGGCGGAACCGGGGGACAACGGAACCGCTACTATCTAGCACATTGCCAAATCGAACCATCGTGAAACAGGTAGGAGTTTTAGGGCGTTCGGCAAGCGCCTGCAAGATCAACTCTGCCACTCGCTTCGTTGCGCCCATAACATTGGTGGGGCGTACTGCCTTATCTGTAGAAATCAAGACAAATTTGCTGACCCCAGACTCCATCGCACAACGGGCTGCGGTTAATGTCCCTAAAACATTATTCCAAATTCCCTGGGCAGGATTTGCTTCCACCAGGGGAACGTGCTTGTAGGCAGCGGCATGATAAACCGTATCAACCTGATATTTACTCAAAACATCCTTGAGCTGGACTGAATCGGTTACACTTCCCAAACAAGCAACTTTGTGAAGTGTGGGATAGTTTTCAGCCAATTCCATGTCAATGCTGTAGAGGGCAAACTCGCCCATTTCATAAAGCACCAAGCATTTAGGGTTCTGTAAAGCGATTTGCCGGCATAACTCAGAGCCTATTGAGCCACCGGCACCCGTGACTAAGACCGAGCGACCCGTCACATTCATCTGTAATAAGTCTAAATTAGGCGCAACTTGTTCGCGGCCTAACAGGTCGGCAATATCAATGTTGCGAATCTTACTAATAGAAACTTTGCCAGCCAGAATCTCTCCGATGCTGGGTACAGTTTTGACGACCACAGCTAAAGACTGCAAGCGCTGTAAAATCTCAAACTTGGTTTTCCCGTCCACAGAAGGCATGGCCAAGAGAATCGTATTAAAATGCTTTTTCTCTCGGAGTTTGGGTAAATCCTGCGGTGAGTAAACATTCAGTCCCTGAACAACTTGGTGATGGAGAGAGGAATTATCATCAACAAAGGCAATCAGGCGATAAGCAGGGTTCGCTGATAAGGATTGTGCCAATTCCGACCCAGATGCCCCTGCCCCGTAAATCACCACTCGTTCTACCGGCGCTGTTGCACAAGCCATCGAGTTGAGTTTGTAAACGAGCCGGCGCAACGAAAGCCGAAACCCAACCACGAACAGCAGGGTCAGCATTCCATCTATAATCAGAACCGAGCGAGGCAGTGACCACAGATCCAGGAAATAAGCGAGGCTAACCAGTGTAGCCGAACTGAGTGCAACTGCTTTAAGCGCCGCAGTTAGCAAAAACTCCAAGCTTGTGTAGCGCAGAATAGGCCGGTAAAGACCCATAACCCGAAAAACAGTGAGTTTAATGCCAATCAGTAAGGCGATTAACCCACTGTAGCGATAGATTTCTGGCACGGAACTCATGGAGCTAAAGCGCAGCCCCAACGCGCTATAGATGGCGACCAACAGCAGCACAGCGTCGATGGCCATGAGAAAATAGCGTTTTTGCCGTCTGGATAGTGAAGAAGCCGCACTCAGAAGCACAGCTTTTATCTGTTGGATTAGCAAGTTCACGGAGACTCTACAAATTGCTATGATTTAATTCGTATTTGTAAAGATTTGCATAAATCTGGCTCTATGTTGCTAAAATCTACCACTCGCCATATCCACATATTCACCGCCGACGTTGAAAACAACGAACTCGTTCCTAACGACCAGGTATTAACCATCGATGTCGATCCAGACAACGAATTGCTCTGGAACCAAGACACCTTGCAGCAGGTCTACCGCAAGTTTGATGAGCTGGTTGAATCCTATAGCGGGCAAGACCTAACAGAATATAACCTCCGCCGGATTGGTTCCGATTTAGAACATTTTGTGCGCTCGCTCCTTCAAAGTGGCCAAATCAGTTACAACTTGAACAGCCGCGCCCTCAACTACAGCATGGGACTTCCTCAAGTGGTTGCCCAAGATAGTTAGAGAGCAGCAGCGCATCCAAGCCATGCCTATTTATACCGCAGCCAAGACCGGCAGCCAAGGAGAGAGCAAGCTGAATTTTCCTCAGATTTTCTTTCCATCGCCCAGATAATGGGTTGGCAGATCAGTGAGATTGCTCACCTTGGTGCCGGCGCTGTAAAAACTGTTTGTGGGCAATTTGACGGTTGGCCATAAACCGGCTCCAAAAACCCGCGATAAACTGATCCATCGTTTCAGAAAGCACCCAAGCGTTGAGGCGCATCATCTGATAATTCATCTCCTGAGACTGCTTCAGCGCTGCGAGTGTTTGATTCATATCCAGGCTATCAGGGCATTCTGGCTCCTCAATGCTGGGATTGGAAAACGGATCAAAATTAGGAGTGGGCATGGCAATTACCAATAGAGGTGAATAAATTGATCTGGTAAGAGGATTTCCTGGGGCTAAGAAAACCTAAAGAGTAAAATCAGGATGAATGCTAGAAAAATACTGGCGCATGGGTGACTAACATCTTTGAGCAAATAATTGGAGCGACTTTAAGTTTTCACTTAAAAGCTCCCTTACCCTTCTGTAAAGGGTAAATTTTTAAAACGAAGTAGTGAAAACGCTCCCCGGCATCCCTTACTAGGACGCTACAATTACTCGCATCCTGAGCGAAAATGAAGAGAAGCCGTTTGTGCGGTACTTTCACCAGCAATCGCCCACCTTTGAAGAATCAGGCACTACAATAAACCACATCTGCAATACTGCAACTTAACAATTAGAGCCTCAACCAGCTAGCTTGATAAGGCGTTTGCTAAGCAAGGCTGTAGCAACAACAGCTGATAGGCGCGAGGAATCCCATGCAAAACGATGCGGCAACAATTGACTGCCCCAAGGCAACCTGTCAGACTTCTAACCCGGAGACTCACAAGTTTTGCCAGAAATGTCGCGCACCCTTACCGCGACGATACCTTTGGGCTGTAGGGAAAGGACTACCCGCCTATAAACCCGGACAGATATTAGCCGATCGCTACTTGCGAAAGTCTGAGCAGATTTTACTGGATACTAAACCAGGATTTCCGCCGGCAATACCAGAAGAAATCCCCGAACCGCTCGCCGCCTATCTTAGATTATTCCCCTACCGGCTGCACATCCCTCAAGTCTATGGACAACTGCATCCGCGCTCAGAAGGCCGGCAAACCCCTGACATTTGGCTGTTAGACCCGGCCCCCGTTGACCTCGATTCCGAAACAGTCAACCTGCAATTGCGCCCGCAGCTAACCACCGCCTGGAAAAATGCCAGCGCCATGCGCCAAATGAATTGGCTGTGGCAGATCGCCCAGTTGTGGCAGCCGTGCAGCACAGAAAACGTGGCTTCCAGTCTGCTCAATCCAGAACTGCTGTGGGTAGAAGGGCCACTCGTTCGATTGTTACAGTTGCAACGTGATCGAACCCCTGCAACCCTAGCGCAACTCGGCCAGATGTGGTCGCAATGGGTGCAAGCAGCAAAACCCCTGGTCGCTCCCTTCCTCAATAAACTATGCCAAATGCTCATAGAAGGGCGAGTGCGAACCGGCGAACATCTCGTCGCTCTTTTAGATCGAGGGCTAGCCATTTGCGGACAAACACAATCTCGCACCTATGAAATTTCCACGCGCACAGACACCGGACCCAGCCGCCGGCGCAATGAAGATGCTTGCTACCCAGTCAGTGGCACTAACCAAACCTCAGCAACCGAATCCTTAACCATTGTTTGCGACGGCATTGGAGGCCATGAAGGGGGCAATGTCGCCTCTGCCATTGCGATTGAAGCTATCCGGCAGCGGGTAAAGCAGTTGCAGTCCCATTCTCAAGATTTAGACCCTCAAAGCCTGATCGCTGAACTAGAAGAATCAGCCTGTGCCGCCAATGATGCGATCAGTGACCGCAACAACGATGAACAGCGTCAAGGTCGCCAGCGGATGGGCACAACCTTGGTTATGGCTTTGGCAAAAGCTCACGAACTTTATATTACCAACATTGGCGACAGTCGAGCTTACTTGATCTCTCACAGCGGCTGCTATCAAGTAACCCTAGACGATGATGTGGCAACTCGTGAAGTGCGGCTGGGCTACGCTCTTTACCGAGATGCCGTACAACAGCCGGCAGCAGGTTCCCTCGTTCAGGCACTGGGAATGGCAGCCTCAGGAATGCTGCACCCCTCGGTTGGGCGCTTTGTAATCGACGAAGATTGTCTTTTTCTCCTGTGTTCCGATGGGCTGAGCGACAACGACCGCGTCGAGCAATACTGGGAAAGTGAAATTCTGCCGGTGTTAACCGGCCAGACCAATGTAGCCACGGCAGCAACCCGATTAATCGCCCTCGGCAACAGCCAAAATGGCCACGATAACGTTACCGTCGGGGTAGTTTGCTGTCGGGTGAAAGAAAACAAGAACGCCAACATCTCTCCTGAATTGCTGCTAGCCCAGCTGGACGCTGCCGACTTACCAGAAAGGACAGCAGCGTCCAATCAGACTGTTTTATCCACTGCCCCCACACAGCTAGTAGAGCGTCCACGTCGAGCCAGTAATCCCCTGCCACTATTGTTGCTCATTACGATGTTACTAGGGCTTCCCGTCCTAGCCTACTGGCTCATCCCAGGAGTCAAAGAAGGGGTCGATCCCTTGATTGGCCGGGTGCCGGTTTCTAACCCCGATCCTGAGCCGGCTACTCCTGTGGTCGATGCCTCTGTAGAGTCCTTAAACGTGGGTTCTCTGATCCGAATTCAAAATTTGGCACCTGAAGCTGTTCAAGGCCAAACTCAACTAGCGCAGTTACTCACCCAACCGGGACAAGCAGATATTGCCGGATCAGTGGCGGCAGGCAGTGTTGTGAAAGTTCTTCGCAAACAGACAACCGCAGATCGGATGAGCTGGCTCCAGCTCCAGGTCTGCTGGATACCGCCCCGAAGTCGGGTTAACTCAGCCGCTAGCCAGCTACAGCCAGCTGAACGTGAAGCTGTGCCCGTTAACAATAACACTGAGCAAAGTTTAAATACTCCCAGTCCCCAGCAAACACCGGCAGTCAAACCCGGCGGCAAAGCCACGACTGCCGAACCAGTCACTCGGCCTCCTGTGCGACAAAATCCGATTGGCTGGATGGCAGAAGAGAAAGTTCGCTCAGTTGCCCTTGCCATTCCCGATCCGAAACCAGAACAGTTGGGTGAGTGCGTTCAAGAACCGGCAGCCGCCCCACCAGCCGCCGCCATACCAACCCCAACTGCTTCTCCACCAGCCGCTACGCCGGCTCCATCTGCCTCTCCCCAGCCAAGTCAGCAGTAACGGAGAGTTTCACCAAATCTAAACAATTTTTCAGGAAAACCTTCCCCTAAAGGAATTGGCATTGACCCGCTCACACTCATCTGGCACCCCACATCTAAGCCCATTGCCACTCTTTAAGACCGTTTTGTGTTGTGCCTGCCGGAAATAAATCGGGCAGTCCCAGCCGGAAGTTCTTCTTGCTGTAAAGGTGTAGGCACCTCAGTCGCAATCTAAAATCTCAATCTAAAATTTAAAATGATAGGAGCCGGCAATTTCCGAGTATAGAGCTGTCTGATGCCCAAACGTTTGACTATCGAGCCTCACTTAAGCCTTAAAGACCTAGAGACTCGCTATCGTAAAGCCAAAGACCCCGTTGCTCGCAGTCATTGGCAGATTGTGTGGCTGTTGGCTCAAGGCAAACCAACCCACTCGGTGGTTGAGGCAACCGGCTATTCTGCCACCTGGGTCAGAAAAATTGCCGGTCGCTATAACCAATGTGGACCCGAAGGACTAGGCGATCGCCGGCACGAAAATCCAGGGGGCGAACCCTTGCTGTCGGAACAGCAGCAGCAACAACTCTGGGAAGCTCTACAAGGCCCAGCCCCCGACGGTGGGCCGTGGAATAGTCGCAAAGTGGCAGAATGGATGGCGACCCAAATCGGGCGTCAGGTATCGGATCAGCGAGGCTGGGATTACCTGCAACGGTTAGATATTAGCGGACAGCGCCCAAGCCGGCGAGAAACGGTTGATAAGTAATGGGGCATGGGGCATGGGGCATGGGGCATGGGGCATGGGGCATGGGGCATGGGATAAGAAACGTTTCTCCCACTCAGGACTCAGGACTCAGGACTCAGGACTCAGGACTCAGATCCTTTCACAAGCCGGTGAGCAGACACAGCAGGAGTGCTTCTGTCCATTCCACAACAGCGCCGTAGGTATCGCCGGTGTGACCTCCTAATTTTCGATTAAACCAAGCGCCGGTAAGTACGGCAATCGCACCGCCACCTAAAGCCATGCCTACGGCAACTAGCCATTGATCACGATTTAGAAGAATTTGTAAGCCACTCAAACCTAGGAGTAGCAACAAACCCGGCAAAAGATCCAGCGGGGAGTGCATAGAAGCTTTGTGAATTGCGCCTTTGCCGGTGGCTTTGAGGTAGGGATAACGAGCAATCGCCACCAGTTGGCCCCATCGGCCCCAACCGGCAACCGCCATCAAGGCTAGCCAGCGATAGCCATCTAAGTCATGCAGCGCGGCTGTTTTGAGCAACAGCAGGGCGACCGCCGCCATTGCCCCAAATGCCCCCGTCACACTATCTGCCATCACTTGCAGACGCCGCTGAGGGTCAGGCACGGCCAGCCCATCGGCAGTATCCATCGCACCATCAAGGTGCAATCCGCCGGTTAAAGCAATCCAAGTGACAACCACTAAGGCTGATCGCGTTAGCACCGGCATTGCTAGCTGCTGTAAGCCGGCATCTAAAAGGCCCAAAAGTCCCCCAATCATGATGCCAATCATTGGGGCCATCCGCGCGATTCCTCGAAATTCTAGCGTCCAAGCCGCTGGCACCGGCAAACAGGTATAAAATGCAATCGCAGCAGCTAGAGTCTCTCCTTGCCGGCGCATAAACTGGATGCTTTCTCTGGCTAACCTTTGATGCTCCGCCATATAAAAATTCCTATTTTTCCTTGTGCAGGGGACTAGCTTGCCCCCCTGACCTGTGCCAGAATTGTACCCAGAACACCTATTCGCTGCCCGTTCCGGTGGGTGTTAATACAAAAATAAGGCTCCCACTGGATGCCGCCGGTTTCGCTGCAAGCAAGGATTTGACACCAGAGGCTTTTCCCCATGAATTCTGATCAATCAAACATCAGGGTGCCCGCCCCCTGTATCATAGACACTGGCATTGTTGTGAACAAGCTAGATATGCGACGCTTGCTCGCCGATCTGGGGCGAGTTCACTACATCCACACCCAAGATGGTAAATGGCAAAGCGAGGGTGAAGGATTTGTGATTGAGGTGTTTGCTGATCCTCATCGCTCTACTCTTGTCGCTAACCACGCTCTTTATCTAAATGTCTACAGTTTTGACTATCTAGAGCTGAAGCGCTCTGGTGACCGGGAAAGTTATTTTGAACTCGTTCAGGATAACCGGCATCTGCAGCTTATCCCCCTCTCTAACCCCCTGCAAGAGCAAAACACCAGCCACTTAAATGCTGCTGCCTTGGAGGCTGTACTCACTGAGGTACTTTCCGCCAAGTTGGATGCTGAAATGGACGACGAAGGAACCTTCCCGTTTTAAAGTTAAGGGTGAAGCACAAACGCATTTGCGTTCAACTGTTAAAGCGCTCAGTTTTTAGCTGACAAATCAATTCAAACCTCTCCAACTGCCTGTTGATTTTTTATTTTGCTTGACAAATTTAAATTTAAATGCTTAAAAACCTGCAGCCATACCCATGCGCGAGCAGGAGTTTTTTTGACGCCTCACGGGCCGGTGGAGACACCTTGCTTTATGCCGGTGGGGACGTTGGCGACTGTAAAAACGGTGACGCCTGACCGGCTGGAAGCAGCAAATGCCCAGATGGTTTTGGCAAATACCTATCATCTTCACCTGCAACCGGGAGAAGAGATCGTTGCCGGTGCCGGCGGCTTGCACCAATTTATGGGGTGGAATGGGCCAATTCTGACGGATTCTGGAGGGTTCCAGGTTTTTAGTTTGAGCAAGCTCCGCACCATCACAGAAGAAGGTGTGACCTTTCGCTCTCCCAGGGATGGCAAACTGATCCACATCACCCCAGAACGCTCGATTCAGATCCAGAATCGACTGGGGGCCGATGTGATTATGGCCTTTGATGAGTGCCCGCCTTACCCCGCTAGCCGGGAAGCGGTTGAGTTAGCGACAGAACGTACTTATCGCTGGTTAGAACGCTGTATAGAAGCGCACCAGCGTCCCGATCAAGCGCTGTTTGGCATTGTTCAGGGGGGGGTCTATCCGGATTTGCGCGTCGCTGCCGCCAAAGCGTTGGCCAAGTTGGAGCTACCGGGTTATGCCATTGGTGGGGTGAGTGTGGGTGAACCGGCAGAATTCATTGCCCAGATCGCTCAAGTCACAGCGCCGCTGCTGCCGGCAGACAAACCCCGCTATCTCATGGGAATCGGCACTTATCGAGAAATGGCCAAAGCCATCGCTGCCGGTGTTGATTTATTTGACTGCGTCATTCCCACCCGTTTTGCCCGTCATGGAGCAGTTCTGGTGCGGGGTGAGCGCTGGAACATTAGAAACGCCCGATTTCGAGAAGATTTTACGCCACTGGATGACACTTGCCCCTGCTATACGTGCACACACTTCAGCCGCGCTTATTTGTGCCATCTTATCCGCAGCAAGGAAATTCTCGGCTACACATTGCTATCGATTCACAACATCACAGAACTGATTCGCTTTAACCGGCAAATTCGCGACGCCATTCTCGCAGATCGCTTTACAACAGAATTTGCCTACTGGTTGAGCGAGGAGCCGGCTCAAGTATGAGCAGCTCATGTTACGATCCATGTCAATTATTAAAACTGTGTTGGAGAGGTAGGTATCTGTATGGACGCAGCACTGCTGTTGGCAAAACTGCCTGAAGCTTACGCAATTTTTGACCCCCTGGTAGATGTTCTACCGATCATCCCCGTATTTTTCCTCCTGCTGGCTTTTGTTTGGCAAGCTGCCGTAGGTTTCAGATAAGAAGAGGGATTAGGGGCTAGGGGCTAAGGGCTAGAGGCTAGGGAAGAGTGGAAGAGTGGAAGAAATGCCTCATCCCTCTACTCTCCCACTCAGCACTCCCCTAACCCCTTGCTTTTACTAAGCGCGGCCTCCTATTGCCTTTTGGAATGCCGGCCTAGAGGATATGCGCTGGATATAATCCACCACAGCCGGGTACTCGCTCAGGTCTAGTTTGAGCATCATGGGGATATAAGCCAAAATAGACCCAACTGCTGCATCTGCGACACTGAACTCCTCACCCAGCAAAAAAGATTGCTTCTGGAAAATTTGATTCAGCGGCGTCATCAACTTCTTCGTTTCACGTTCGCGGCTGGCTTCAACAAAAATCCCTGGCCCTAAGGTAGCATTGGCAAAAATCACCCACTGGTCGATCTCGGCACGTTGTTCTAAGGAAGAAGGCATCTTGCCATACTTCTCGGCCAAGTAAATCAAAATTGCCCCAGACTCCCAAAGTTTTAAATCACCATCCACAATGGCCGGCACTTTACCCATCGGGTTGATGGCCAGGAAATCAGGGTTTAAATGCTCACCAGCTTGCATATCGAGCATGACAAACTCGTAAGGAACTTGAATTTCCTCTAAATACCACTGCACGATTGAGGCGCGACTGCGAGCACCGCCATAGAGTTTTAACACGGATTTAATCCTCAGCCTTAAACACAACGATTATGATGTTAAGGCAATTCCAGCTAAACCAAAGCAGTCAGTGCTGCTGATGTGTTGCTTGACATTAGGTAAGACAAAAATTTAGTTGCATTGCAAGACCCTTGTGCCACAGAACTGCAAAATATTGAGTAAAAAACAGCCCTTTCAAACCGGCTCATTTTGTTGATCCAGTTCTCTACTAGGTTCCAACCTATTATTAATTTTTGTTAAATTTAATGTCTTTAAGTCCATTTATTGACACTGATGTGAATGATTGGCTAAAGTTCCAAATTATTAATTTTTGTTAAAAATATAATTTTTAAGCCAGCTTGTTAAAACTGATGTGTCCGCTTTGCAAGTGCTTTCCTCAGTATTGAACAATCCGTTGAATGATTAGCAGAGAAATCACGGATGCTGCGCTGGGTGAGCGCAGTGTAATCTGGAATTTAGACAGGGTCAGTTGTCCCGGACACGCTCTGTCGTCTTTATGCCCAGAGCGTTGAGGAACCAGTTGCCTGATTTTTTTTCTTCATGTTGCTGACCATCTTGCTAAAGATTTAGCACCCGATGGTAATTCCTTTGTCAAGAATATAAACATAATGCTCAGGATGCCAGCTAGGACTTAACTGTGTGCAATCAATTCACAAGAAACGACATAGATTTGCAGACTCTTAATGAGCAGATGGGAACGCCTGCACATTTAAGTCGATCTTGTCAAGAGGCGAATTCGCGATCTTCAGGACACAGCCCGTTCATACAGGAAGTGTCACTTTCTGAAAGCGCCACGCCTACTAGAAACAGATGTGTGTGTCAGCATAGTATTCAGCGTTTGGTGACAGCGCCAGTTAGGGTAGAGTCTGTTATACCACAGGCACACTGCCCTAGTGAAACCTTTCCTATGCAGGCACACCGAGTGCAACTCATGCAGCAACCGGCCCGTCCCATCGATTTAGGGCAACAAATTGCTCACATTACCCGGACGATCTCTGATCCGGAAACGTTGCTAAACGCAATTGCGACTGCGCTGGGGCAAGCGTTCGAGGCAGATGGCTGCCTGGTTATGGTTCAGCAGAACCATTTGCCCGTACAGGCGATATATGGATATCCTAGCAGCACTCAAGCGGTGCTCAGTTCAGAGCCTGTTCAGCAGATTGCGCCGGCAGCCATGCAAGCGCTGCTGGATGATTCTGACCTTCTCGCCATTTCTAATCTTGAGAGCGATGAGTCCAATCGCTCGAGGGCCGTTCTATGGCAAGCACTGCAAGTCCAGGCGATTTTAGGAATTCAAACACGGTTTCAAGGTCAGGTAAATGGAGGGATCGTTGTGATGCACTCGCAGCCTTACTGTTGGACAGACTCAAATAAAGAGTTGCTGCAAGCAATTTCAGAGCCGGTGGCCATCGCCATGTCTCAAGTTTTACAAGCAGGGGTAATCGGGTCTTTGCAGAAGCAGGTGGGGTCCTTCACCCAACACCGAAACCTGATTAACAAGTTAACTATGGCTATTCATAATGCCTTAGACCTGAATCAGATTCTCCAGATGGCCATTGATGGAGTCGCGCAAACGTTCCAGGTCAATCAAGGTCTGATTTTGCTGTTGAAATATGCAGATCCCTTATTTGCCACTCGCTCTGTGCCGGCACAGGTGAAACGCATTCCCAAGGCTAAGGCAACCATTGTTTGTGAGGCGTCCAGTGGGAGTGAGCTGTTGGCTGCCGGCGAACCAGAACCGCAGCAACCGGCCAGCACCCTGCTAAATCAGTCTTTTTGGGTGTCGGAGTGTGCTTTGTGTACGTCAGCCTTTACAGAGGCCCCCAAGCCCCTCGCCATCGCTGACAAAAGCCAGGTTCTGACTTTAGATTCAGACACAAGGATCTCGTCGATTTTTAATCCAGAGGGAATGCCGGCGCTGCTGTTAGTTCCCTTGGTAGGCGTGCCAAGCGGTTCGATCTCAGCCGGCACTATTTTAGGATTTTTAGCCCTACAGCACTCCTCACCTCGTCCTTGGGCCACAGATGAATTAGAACTCGTAGAATTAGTGAGCGCTCAAGTGAGTACCGCCATTATCCAAACCCAGACAATGCAGCACGTCCAAGCCCTTGTTGAAGAGCGCACCGCTCAATTGCAACGCAGCTTGGAAGTTCAAGGCAAATTGTATGAAAAAACGCGCCAGCAAATTGACCAGCTGCGCCGGCTAAATCAGCTCAAGGATGAATTTTTGGCCACAATGAGTCATGAGCTGCGGACGCCGCTGACAAGTATGACGTTAGCCATCCGAATGTTACGCCAACCAGGGCTGTCAGAAGATCGGCGGGATAGATATCTAGATATTTTAGAGCAGCAATGCAACCAGGAAACCAATCTGATCAACGACTTGCTGACACTACAGAAGTTGGAATCTAATCAAGCTGACCTACAACTAGAAAAGGTAGATTTAAAGCACTTAATCAGTGAGATCAGGCAGCCTTTTGAAAACAAATGGGCTACTAAGAAATTAACACTGCTGTTAGATTTACCCAAGCAAGCCTTGAAAATCCAGACAGATAAAGACAGTTTGAACCGGATTCTTGAAGAACTTTTAACCAATGCCGGCAAGTATGCTGAGCCGGGAACCGCCGTTGTCTTGCGTGCCCATCAGCAAGTTAATCAAAGCAATCATGAATTTGTTTTGAGTGTGTCCAACACCGGCCAAGGAATTTCTCCAGAAGAATTGCCTCATATTTTTGATAAGTTTCGGCGCGGCCAAGGAGTAACGCAACAGGCAATTGCCGGCACCGGCTTAGGGTTAGCTTTGGTCAAGTGTTTAGTGCAGCATTTAAATGCCACCATTAATGTGTCTAGCAGTCCTTTAGACGCTGCCCCCGCTTGGGAAACTTGCTTTACCCTCACCCTTCCCCAGGTTTTTGACAGCTCCAAAATCTAGACACCGCTCAAACTTGGCATTCAATGGTGGTTTATATTGATTATTGGTAGGGTGGGCATTGTTCACCCTATTATTTGTTGCCCGATGGGTAAAAAACTTTTCCTTACAATCAGGACAGTAAGCGGTTTCAAGCCGGCAACGGCATTCATAGATGCCTGAGGGCTTATATAATATCAGTTTAGATGGGTAGCTTTTAAATGTTGCCTTAAACAATTCCTGTCGGCAAATTTCGCCCTGCAAAATCTAGGCAACTATTTTGCAAAAGATCATAAGGGATCTACAAATAAGTAATAATGCTTCAAAAGATCGTACCCCCCAAGCCACTACGCTGGCAACGGCCTCGATATTCTCCCATAGCCCGTCAAATCGATGTTTTTGGGGCCGCCGGCAAGTTTATCTTTTTTTTGTGGTGGGATGGAAATTTTAATCACAAATCTTCAAGGCGTAAAAAGCAACGCGCTCAGTGGTTAGTCAAGACGCTGCTCAATTTAGGGCCGACTTTTATTAAAATTGGGCAGACGCTCTCCACCCGTGCCGATCTGCTCCCCATAGAGTATGTAGAAGCGTTATCGCAGCTGCAAGATCAGGTGCCGGCATTTAGTGGGGAACAAGCAACCGCGCTGGTTGAAGCAGAACTCGGAAATTCTATTTTTGCTTTATATCGGGATTTTGACCGGATTCCCCTTGCGGCTGCCAGTCTGGGACAGGTACACAGGGCACGGCTGCACACAGGAGAAGAAGTCGTCGTCAAAGTACAGCGTCCAGGCTTGCAGCAGTTATTTGATGTGGATGTGATAGCGGTGCGTAAAGTCATGCGCCTTTCCCAGCGCTATTTTTCGTGGACAAAAAAGTACGATTTAGATGCAATTTATAAAGAATTTTTTACGATTTTATATCAAGAAATTGATTATCTACAAGAGGGAAAAAATGCGGATCGCTTCCGCCAAAATTTTCATGGCTACCGGGGCATTATTGTGCCGAAAGTTTATTGGGAATACACGACTAAAAAAGTGCTGACCCTGGAATATTTACCTGGAATCAAGATAGATGACCGTCACACATTGCAAGCGTGTAATATTAACGTTAAAAAGCTTAATCAACTCGGAATTTGTTGTTATTTAAAACAGTTATTGCAGGATGGTTTTTTTCAGGCTGATCCCCATCCGGGAAATCTGGCGGTAAGCCAGGATGGAAGCTTGATTTTCTATGATTTCGGGATGATGGGGGAGGTACACGCTCTGGCAAAAGACCAGATGATTAAAAACTTTTTTGCAGTTTTGAGGAAAGATACTGATGAGGTTCTTGAGACATTAGTTAAAATGGGTTTAATTGAGCCGGTGCCAGATATGACGCCAGTGCGCCGGCTGATTGCATTTCTTTTAGACAAATTCACTGAAAAACCTATAGATTTACAGGCATTTAATGAAATTAAAGGTGAATTGTATGTGATGTTTGAGCAGCAGCCATTTCGCTTGCCGGCGCAGATGACCTTCATTTTAAAAGCATTAACAACGCTTGATGGCATTGCTAGGACACTTGATCCTGAATACAATTTAATGGCAGCCGTTCAGCCTTTTGTGAAAAGTATTACTGCCTCTAAGGGACAGGGCAATACAATCGGCGAACTTGCCAGACAAGCACGAGATTTTATTAAATATAAGTTGAATCAGCCCAGCGGCGCTGAAATTTTAATCGCCCGGTTAGAAAAACGAATTGAAGACGGGGAGTTACAAGTGCGGGTGCGTTCACTAGAGAGTGATCGCGCCCTCAAGCGCATTCATTTAGCGCTTAAAAGCTTAATTTATGCTTGTTTTACAGGATTTATCTTTATTGCCGGCGCGGTGATGCTGGTGGGGAAATTTAAGATTTGGGCAATCGCAGCCTTCAGCGTATCGGGAATTGTCTTTTTGGTGCTGTTGCACTCTTTAATTGTTCTAGGGATTAAGGAAAAACTAGACAAATTGGCTGAAAAATAAAGTAGGGCTTGGTAAAGTCGTGGTTGCCGGCTTTACTGGATTAATACAATAAATTTTAAATCACTTATTTTTTGGTAAGATGATTTTAATCCTTAATACTTTAATAATTATTAGATTAGCAAAATAATAAATTTTAAATTTTCCGAGCTTGCAATCATTGAATTTCGCTTATTCTAAAAAAAATGTTTTTGAAAAATGCGAATATTTTTTCAATGATTTATAAATAATAAATAAAAAATCACCAAACGCGGTCATCTTCCCCTATTTCTCCTAAAATCTCAATGTAGACCAGTCGGAGAAAAACACTTTGAGTCTAACGCTTTATTTCCTCCGCCACGGGCAGACAGCCCGTAGTCGAGAGAATGTCTTTTGCGGTTCCATTGATCCAGAATTAACCTCAGAAGGGCTGGAAATGGCACAAGCTTTTGCAGATGCCTACCGTTCCACACCCTGGAGTGCTATTTTTTCCAGTCCCATGCTGCGAACGAAGGCAACAGCACAACCGCTGTGCGATGCAGTGGGCTTGGAAATGCAACTGCGGGACGGGCTGAAGGAAATTAACTATGGCAAATGGGAAGCTCAAACCGTAGAAACAGTCAGCCGCGAGTATCACGATGACTACATCCGCTGGACAGCCGATCCCGCCTGGTATCCCCCGACTGAGGGAGAATTAGCGGTTGCGATCGCGACTCGCGCTTTGCACGTCATTGAAGAAATCAAGCAGCACTACAACACCGGCAACGTTTTAATTGTCGCCCACAAGGCAACCATCCGAATTATGCTGTGCAGCCTGCTAGGAATTGATGTAGGACGCTTCCGCTTTCGCTTGGGATGTCCAGTCGGATCAGTTAGCATTGTTGAATTTGGCTCTAATGGGCCATTACTTCATAACTTGGCTGATCGCACGCATCTCAGTGAGCGTTTGCGGACATTACCGGGGACATAAACTTACATTTTGTACCGGATTTTTGGCATTTTCTCTCACTGCAATAGCGGTACGAAATTTAACGAAAACAATCAGCCGATATTGTCAGGAAAACAACAGTCTTAAACTGGCAAGCTTGAGAACTTGCCAGTAACCTTTTGTGTAGAACTATTCAGCGTGGAGATTTGCTTGTGGATGCCATATTAGAGAAAGCCTCAGAACTAAAACAAGATGTAATTGAGTTTGTATTTGAGGCAGAAGGAGATTTGGCCGTTGCGCTAGAGGCGTATGTGGCGGCGCAGCCCCATCGAGGAGAGCAATTTGATAGAGCTGAAAGGGATTTGGTGATTGATACTTTTCTAATAGAAGGAAAAGTTGGCGAGAAAACCCCGCTGGAGCTATTTCTAGAAAGCCGGCCCGAATTATCAGAGAGTGAGCGCAATTTAGTGAGAGGTTGGCAGCGCAGCTTCACCAGTTTATTTGCGGTTAGCCAAAATTTACCGGAAGGCTTTGAACTGATGAACTGGTTGACCGCAAAAAACTATACGGTCAAGCCTAATAATCAGCGAGCGCGAGAAGAAATGGCATCCTTTAAGCAGGGAGAAATTTTACTAACGCGAATTGCGCCGGTAACGGAGACTTACTGGATGTTTTCTGGCCCTTGCACGCAAATGGGGAGTTTAGGCAAACCCAAACTGGCTGTGGCAATTGGGAATTTTAAGGATAAATACAGGAAACATCTGTACAGCGACGCGCCAGAATTGCTGGAGCAGGCGTGGCAGTCGGTAGAACAATATCACGAAAATTTTCTTGAGTTTTTCGGCAGTGAGGAAGTGACAATGCCGGGATATCAGTTGAGCAAGAAGATTACTGAGTTTCAGGAAGTGATGACAAAAAAACGTCTGGCAGCAGCCGGCATTGATGAATCTAAATCGCTTTCTGAACTGGCTCAAGAAGCAGGCGTTGAAGAAGAAGAAATTAAAGCTGCGGCAGAAGCTGCCGGCGCTGATTCAAAATCGATTGATAAAATGTTCGATCCCCAACAAGCCGGCAAAATGGTGACGCCAAAGATTGAGCTGCCGGCAGAGTTGAAGAAAGCCGAACAGGTGACGGTTCTTGCTCATCCGCGCTGGGGTCAGATGTTTCTCCCAACCTACAGCCGGTTTAAAACTTTGCTGGAAGCCGAAGACTGGCAAACAGTGGAAGGTGCAGAAAAACTGGTTCGCAAATATCTGGAAGATCCCGCAATTAATGTTTTCATCTGGCGACGGCTGGCTCAGCAGTATCCAACTGGGATGGAAAAGCTGTTGCAAGGTGTCTTAGGGCGTCCCGACTTCAATCTTAAGCAGGATTTAGACGCTCTAATGAAGGAATTTAATAAGCCTTTAGACCCAGAACTTCCAGAAATTGCCAGTGTGCCGGTGCATCTGCACGATCTGTTTCAAGAAGCGATTGCAGAAGTCAATAAATCTCAATCCAAGTCTAAAGGAAACAAGAAGGCGGCAAAAGGTTTTCAACGGTCTTAAACAGCCCTGGAGTAGGCGAAAAAGCTTAGGCGGGATTGCCGGCACAACAGCCCCCTGACTCGTACTGCCGGCAGCCAAACGCGAGGGTTCTGGTCTATATTCTGAGCGACTTCTGCGGTTAGATTAGACGGTTGCATACAAAAATCATATTAGGGGCGGGGAAGCCAAGAAAATGCAGGAGCGTTTAACGTTTAATTTGCTTCCGACTCGCCCCTCATCCTCGCCACAATCTAAAGGATGAAAAACCACTTGCATTTGAATAATTCAGTATTTTTACCGATCACTTAATTAAACGTTATAACTAGAGACAGATTTTAGATAGGAGAATCCCGCCTTTCTAAAATTCGATGCTTAAATAGTAAGAAGAGGGCAGCAGGAGTAAGGGATTTGCGCCGGCCTAACAAAATTGGTGCGAAGATAACGCAGCGGTGGTGTGGTATTTATCTAGGCTTTAAATCAGCCTCATAACAAATCTTTCCCGACTCCAGCGCCCGTCCAGTCACGGATCGGTATGCAAAAGGAGCATTAATATGAAACGACTTTTAACTATCCTTCTGTCTTTGAGCGGTGTTGTGTTCATCAGCACGAATGCACTTGCTAAGGAAGAAAAGCTTTACATCGCCCTTCAAGACAATTCCAACCCAGCTAACAACCAAAGCGTCAGTCAGGCAGAACTGCTGAAACCAATTGAGCCGGCAGTTGATCCTGCACCTCTGCAAATTGCAATTGATGAAGCAAATCAACAGCTACAATCGCCGCGCAGCCGGCAAGGCAACTTAAACATTAACAACGAACCGAGCCTTGTTGAGCCGCTGTGTCTTGAGCCTTGCGCTCCAATACAGTCTAGTCCTGCTGATCGTCCTGACGGAGTAGGGGTGCAATGGCCGGTGAAGTAGCCGATGTTGAGTGTCCAGTGGGGCGGTTGCAATAGTATTTAGTGAGCTGAAAAGCTTTCAGAAGTTTTGGGGCTATTCATCACACAACATGGGATCGCTTCAATGTACGTTACTCTAGGGAAAGATAGTAACTTTCTCTTTTGCTGTGCTGCCTTATCGACGTTCTGCTGCATTTGTTGGCTTAGCTGCTTGCTTGCTGATCTCTGTGACGTCTTGTGCCAATAGCCCCACCGGCAAGGCGCTGGAGCAATCTTTAGCGGCAGATCCCCGACTCCAAGAAAATCCTGCTACCTTCACCCCCCCACCGGCTCAAAGTAGTCGGCCAGATGAGGCTGTCTCTGAGCTGCCGGCTGATTTTCCGAGTGAAATTCCCCTCTATCCAGACGCTGAACTACAGGAAGTTAAGCCGCTGCTTGATGCTGCCGGCAACCCAGATGAACAAGGGCAGGTGACGCGCTGGACGACTTCCGACTCAAGTACATTAGTCCAGAACTTTTACCGCAAGCAGTTTCAAGAAAACAAATGGCAGTTGGCCAGCCAACCGACAGACGACCAGAAAGGCTCATTTGAAACCTCCCTGGATAATTTACAGGTAAAAGTGTTTGTCGAGCCGGCAGGCCAAAAATTAACCGCTGGCGCGAATTTGGTGATCAAGTATCGGCGCGATGGGGGTGAAACCGCCCAGCCGAAACCCGACAAATCACCGACAGCGATTGTCGGCGGATCTACGAGTTCAACAACCGCTTCACCCAGCCCAACCCCAACCGAACCGGCTAAGTCCGGAAGCTTTACAGACTTGAATAAAGCGCCGGCAGAATTGCGCCAGTCTGTTGAAGATTTGGCAGCGTTAGGGGTACTGACGCCAGAAAATGCCGCAGTTAAAACAAAAGAATCGGCTGCCGGTGACAAGTTTGAGCCAAATAAAATCATCACTCGCCGGGAATACGCCCGTTGGCTGGTTGCGGCAAACAATCAAATTCATAGCAACCAGTCGGCGAGAAAAATTCGTTTAGGATTAGAAACCGCTGAACCGGCTTTCTCAGATGTCTCCCGCAAAGATCCGGATTTTGCCGTCATTCAAGGACTCGCCGAAGCCGGCATCATTCCCAGCTCACTTTCTGGAGACGGGACAGATGTCTCGTTTCGCCCCGATGCCCCACTGACGCGGGAGCAACTGCTGCTTTGGAAAGTACCATTAGATACGCGCCGGTCTTTACCAACTGCCTCAACTGAAGCAGTGCAGCAAACGTGGGGTTTCCAAGATGCGGCAAAAATCGATCCCAAGGCATTGCGTGCGGTACAGGCAGATTTCCAGAATGGTGAACTGTCCAATATTCGTCGGTCTTTTGGTTATACAACTCTGTTGCAACCCAGTAAGCCGGTGACTCGCGCAGAAGCCGGTGCAGCGCTTTGGTATTTTGGCTTTCAGGGCGAAGGACTATCTGCCAAAGATTTGCTGCAAACTAAACGTCAGAGCAACTAACGGTTTGGCGGTAAGGCGATCGCAACAGCTTTCCAATTCCTAACTTGATCCGCTGCTACAAGCTGAGCTAACTAGGCCGGTAAAGGCAGAGTCCCATTGAATTTGCACCTTCTCTTGGGAGTCTGCCTTAAAATTACACAACACAGCAGGAAGCACTAAGCGACCTTTAGCCGCAAGAAGCCGGATGTACTTCTGGCTCAGTTTACCAATTTTAAGGCAAACTACAGCCGAGGTCATGTAAATCTAAAGGTTGCTGTGACACATACTTATTGTGTCCCGCTTATCCTTATAATGATGTGGGTCAATCAGCCTTTAAGGGACTACCTCAAACCGCCTAGTTCGTCAACATAATTTCCTAGATGCTCAAAAACTGCATCAAGAAATTTCTAGCAACGAAAGCTGTTCAACGACTCCATTGAGCTAGTTAACCGAAAAGCCTAAATAGTTGACTCGCACAAAAAGTAGCTAAATTCGGGCTAGAGAAAAGGGGCCGTTATATGAACTTGAGCGGCAAAAGTAAGATTTCAGAGATTATTAAAACTGATCAAGCCCAACTGTTGGGAGATTGGCTCTCTGAGCAAGCATCTGTAGGTATCCGCAAAGACCTAATTAGGGAGACAGAACTGCGGGAAGAGTGCAGGGAATTCCTTGAGCTGTTAGCAGTCGCGACTGGCGAGGGTAACTTCAGCAACATTGAATCGCCTGAGTGGCGTAGCGTGCGTGAGATGCTTAGCTCAATTTCGCGATCACGCAGCCAGAAAGGCTTCACGCCATCAGAAACGGCAACGTTTGTTTTCTCTTTGAAGCAACCTTTGTTCACGCGCTTGCGCTCAAAACTTGCACAGGATAGCGAAAGCCTGCTTGAAGAGATTTGGTCGGTTAGTACGCTCTTAGACAAGCTTGGCCTCTGGACAACTGAGAGCTATCAGAAAGCCCGAGAGGAAGTGATCCTGCGCCAGCAAGAAGAACTGATGGAACTGTCAACGCCGGTTGTAAAACTGTGGGATGGCATTTTAGCCCTGCCCATCATTGGCACCCTCGATAGCGCCCGCACCCAAGTGATGATGGAATCTCTCTTGCAGAAGATTGTAGAGACGGGTTCGGAAGTCGCCATCATCGATATTACGGGAGTGCCAACCGTCGATACTCTAACGGCTCAGCACTTACTCAAGACAGTCACTGCGGCTCGTCTGATGGGCGCTGATTGCATCCTGAGCGGGATTCGTCCTCAGATTGCTCAAACGATTGTCTACTTGGGCGTGGATCTCGCTGATGTAATTACCAAGGCGTCCCTAGCCGATGCCTTTCTTCTAGCTCTCAAGCGAACTGGAGCCACGATTTCTCGCTCGCAAACACGCACTTAAGGAGTTTTATGGAACGTATCCCTATACTCCAGATGGGCGACTTCCTTCTGGTGACGATTCAAGTCGATATGCACGATCGCCTAGCGATGGCTTTGCAAGACGACCTGACCAACCGCATTAACCGAACAAGTGCCCGGGGTGTGTTGATAGATATTTCAGCACTGGAGATCGTTGATTCTTTTATTGGACGGATACTGGGAAACATTGCCAAAATGTCGCGTGTACTTGATGCTGAAACGGTCGTTGTTGGAATGCAGCCGGCAGTCGCCATCACGTTGGTAGAGTTGGGACTTTCCTTAACCGGCATTCGCACAGCCTTAAACGTTGAGAAGGGAATGGCACTCCTGCGTAAATCGTTGGAGGCTTCTCCTGGGGGGAGCATAGATGGTCTTGCAGAGGTCTGAAACGATGAGCATCCAGTCCTCCGCAGACGTTGTGATCATCCGGCAAGCCGTGCGTCAGTTTGCGATAGAACTGGGTTTTAGCTTGGTAGATCAGACTAAGATCGTAACGGCGGCAAGTGAGCTGGCACGCAACACGCTAGACTATGGCGGTGGCGGGACTGTAAAACTGGAAGCTCTAGAGCAGGGAATTCGTCGGGGTCTGCGATTGACTTTTGAAGACACTGGCCCAGGGATTCCGGATATTGATCTAGCCCTCAAAGATGGCTTCACAACTGGCGGCGGACTGGGTATGGGTTTAAGTGGGTCAAAGCGACTGGTAAACGAATTCAATATCGTTTCCCGTGTTGGCGAGGGCACAAAGGTGACTATTACAAAGTGGAAGTGAGTTAATCATGAACGATCCCGTCGCTTTGCCCATTTTAGAGTCTAGTCAGGCTGGTGAAGCGCGACGGATAGCGATGGCAATTGCCACTCGTCTCGGCTTCAACGAAACTGAGCGGGGGCAGGTTGGTATTGTAGTAACTGAGGTCGCAAATAATCTAGTTCGGCACGCTAAGGACGGTCTGCTGCTGCTACAGGCTGTAACCAAAAACGACATAACGGGTATGGAAATCCTAGCCTTAGACAAAGGGCCGGGAATCAGCGATATCCAAGAGTGTTTGCGCGACGGTTTTTCTACAGCAGGGACTCCTGGAAATGGTTTGGGGGCAGTTAGCCGCCTTTCTGCTTTTTTTGAGATTCATTCTACTCCCAAGGTGGGGACAGCTTTATTAAGCCACCTCTGGGCTAGCCCCATGCCGGTGAAGCAATCGAACAACAATCTAGAGATTGGTGTCGTGTGCCTGCCAATGGCCGGGGAGGAGGTGCCGGGTGATGGGTGGGCAACCGACCAACAGGCCGGTCGCAGTCTGCTATTAGTCGCAGATGGTCTGGGTCATGGCCCTTTAGCCGCCCAGGCGTCCTTAGAAGCCGTGAGAATATTTCGAGAGAATGTCCGCAAAAGTCCTGCAGAGATTATTGCAGCGGCTCACGCGGCTTTGCGGAGCACTCGTGGAGCCGCTTTAGCGATCGCCGAAGTGGATTTTGAACGACAAGTTGTTCGTTTTGCCGGCGTTGGAAATATCTCTGGCTGCGTTTTTTCTCCCGAAGGAAGCTACAGTATGGTTTCTCACAACGGTACTGTGGGGCATGAGGTGCGTAAGATTCAGGAATTTGTCTATCAGTGGCCTAAAGGAGGGCTTTTGGTAATGCATTCCGATGGGTTGAGTACGCAGTGGCGTTTGGATCGCTATCCTGGTCTTATAACCAGACATCCCAGCCTGATCGCTGGCGTTTTGTACCGAGATTTCTACCGAGGTCGCGATGACGTAACTGTGCTGGTTGCTCGCGAAGAAAACTGAGGGGCAAAGGAACACAGGAGCAGGGGCTAATGAACAATCAGCAATTAGCAATCCTTCTATTAGTAATTGACCAATGACTAATCTCCTCACTGTAGAACTACGCTACGAGCAAGATGTTGTTATGATCCGTCAGCGGGCACGGCAGATTGCTCAAGCTTTGGGGTTTGACTCTCAGGATCAGACACGCATTGCTACTGCTGTATCTGAAATTGCCCGCAACGCCTTCCAATATGCCGGTGGGGGAAAAGTTGAATTGCGGGTGGAGGGCGAATTGCCTCAAAGCCTGATGATTTGCATTCGTGACCAAGGGCCGGGCATCACCAATCTGAAGACTATTCTGGATGGCCAGTATAAATCACAAACCGGCATGGGCTTAGGGATCATTGGCACCAAGCGCCTGATGGATCGGTTTCAAATCACCTCAACCCCAGGGCAAGGAACAGAAGTGCTAATGGCAAAAACCTTGTCTAAGCCGGCACCCATCTTGACAGCAACCCGCTTGGCGCAGATTGTTGATGAGTTAGTCATGAAATCGCCTCAAAATCCATTTGAGGAAATTCAGCAACAAAACCAAGAACTGCTTCGCACCCTAGCAGAACTCGAAAAGCGTCAAGCCGAGTTGGCCCAAGTCAATCGCGAGCTAGAAGATACCAATCGAGGTGTTGTGGCATTATATGCCGAGTTAGACGAAAAAGCAGTTTCCCTGCAGCGAGCCAATGAACTCAAAACTCGCTTCCTCTCTAATATGAGCCATGAGTTTCGCACGCCGCTCAACTCGATTATGTCGCTCTCCAGACTGCTGCTTGATCGGATGGATGGTGAATTGACACCCGATCAAGAAAAGCAAGTAACATTTATCCGTCAATCGGCTGAAGGTCTTTCCGAGTTAGTGAACGACCTTTTAGACTTGGCAAAGGTCGAGGCGGGAAAAATTGTGGTTCATCCGAATGAGTTTGAACTTAGCGATTTATTCGCGACTCTTAGAGGAATGCTGCGCCCACTTCTGACTGATAATTCCTCAATTTCTCTGGTTTTTGAAGAACCTGTTGGCTTTCCCACGCTCCGCACCGATGAGGGCAAAGTTGCCCAAATTCTAAGAAATTTTATTTCTAATGCATTGAAATATACCGAAAAAGGTGAAGTTCGCATTAGAGCAGAACTGGATAGAAACACGGTTGTATTCTCTGTGGCTGATACAGGTATCGGAATTGCTCCTGAGGATACTGAGCGAATCTTTGAAGAATTTATTCAGGTTAATTCTTACCTTCAAAAGCGGGTCAAAGGAACAGGTCTCGGACTGCCACTTTCGCGCAAGTTAGCCGAATTACTTGGAGGCAGTGTCTCTATCAAAAGCTCACAAGGGCTTGGTTCCACGTTTTTTGCCACCCTACCACTTGTTTACAAGACTGATATAGAGGAGGCAGATGAAACCGATGCTCCCTTACAGTTAGATGCGACTCGCTATCCGCTATTAGTTGTAGAAGATAACCCAGAGACACTCTTCATTTATGAGAAGTATTTTGCGGGTTCAAGTTATCAGATGATTCCAGCAAAATCGCTCAAGCAAGTCAACCAAGCTTTTCAAAAGTTTAAGCCACAAGCTGTGCTATTAGACATCTTGCTTGAGGAGCATAATACTTGGGATCTTCTTTCTCAGATGAAAGCAAACGTTGCGACACGAGAGATCCCGATTGTCGTCATCACTGTTGTTGACAATGAGAACAAAGCTCGCGCATTAGGTGCAGATGCCTTTTTTGTTAAACCAGTGGAACGATTAGCCCTTCTCGAAAAACTCAATACTTTAGTCAAGCGAGAGCATTTGCCAAAACTTTTGATTGTTGACGATGACCCAGTATCCCACTATCTACTCAAGCAATATTTAGCCAATTGTATGGGGACTGCTACTGGGAAAAATTGCTTTGATTTTAAGATAATTGAGGCAACTTCAGGGGGCGAAGGCATCCGTTATGCCGGCCAAGAAAATCCTTCTTGCATTTTTCTCGACTTAGTTATGCCAGATATGAGCGGGTTCGAGGTTTTGGAACAGCTAAAAGCCGATCCAGCGACTAAAAATATTCCGGTAATTATTCATACTTCAAAGCTTCTTGAACCAGAGGAGCGCTCGATACTTGTTGAAAACACAGTTGCAATTCTCTCAAAAGAAAGCCCATCGCGTGAAGTGGCGACCTCTCTTGTGCGAGAAGCACTTCTTTTAGCTGGCCTAGGGCTGGAAACTGGAGAGGAAGACCATGTCTGATAGCACCCTTGTCACGATCTTGCACGTAGACGACAACGAAACCAACCGCTATGTCGTCAGTCGGATGCTTCGGAATGCAGGATTTAAGGTTCAAGAGGCTGCCACCGGCTCAATGGCGCTGCAATTGGTCGGGCAGCAGCCGCCCGACTTAATTATCCTTGACGTGCAACTTCCTGACATTAATGGGTTTGAGGTTTGCCACCGGCTCAAGGCAAACCCTGCCACTTCCTTTATTCCCGTGCTGCATCTGTCTGCTAGTTTTGTCGAGAGTAAGGACAAGGCACAAGGGTTAGACAGTGGTGCAGATGGCTATCTAGCCCAGCCGGTGGAGCCAATCGAGTTGCTCGCAACGGTGAAAGCTTTGCTCCGCATCCGAGAGGCTGAAGAGTCGGCACTGGCTTTGGCAAAGGAGTGGCAAACGACATTTAACGCTATGAGCGATGGTGTTTGTTTACTTGACAGGGTTGGAAGAATCTTGCGATCTAACAGCGCCATGACGAATCTTCTAAAAAAATCGTTCGGCGAGATCGAGGGTTGCTTTTATCAGGAGCTAATGCAAGCGCTACTGGGCTGCGTTGAGGTCGCTCCCTTGACTCGTGTTCAGGAGACTCGTCGCCGGGAGAACGAGGAGCTACAGTGTGGGGAACGATGGTTTTCTGTAACGACAGATCCGGTGTTCAATGAGGGGGGAATTTTCACGGGTGCGGTTTATATCGTCGCTGACATTACAGATCGCAAGTGGGCATCAGAAGCACTGCGGGCCAGCGAAGAGCGCTTCCGCCTATTGTTAGAAAATGTGAAAGACTACGCTATTTTCTTCCTCGACACAAAGGGGCTTGTTCTTCGTTGGAGCCTTGGGGCAGAGCGCATTTTAGGTTATCAGGAAGTTGACATCTTGGGTCAACCTTCCTCAATCACCTTTACACCTGAAGACTTAGAGTGCGGGGCCGATAAGCAAGAATTGGAAATAGCAGTAACAGAAGGCCGAGCTGAGAATGAACGCTGGCACGTGCGTAAGGACGGCACCCGTTTCTGGGCAAGTGGTATCGTAACGCCCTTACAAGATGAGGCTGGGCAACTACGCGGCTTTGCTAAACTCATGCGCGACTTCACTGAACGTAAGCAAGCTGAAGACGAACGCAACCAACTACTTGCCTCGGAACAGGAGGCACGCGCGGCAGCGGAGTCAGCAAACCGGATGAAGGATGAGTTTTTGGCAACGCTCTCCCACGAACTGCGCTCACCCCTCAATGCAATGCTGGGGTGGATTCGATTACTCAATACCCGCAAATTTGACGAGGCGACGACTGCGCGGGCGATGGAGACGATTGAACGCAGCGCTAGATCACAAGCTCAGCTCGTGGAGGATTTGCTGGATGTTTCCCGCATTATTCAGGGTAAGTTGTGCCTTAATGTCTGCCCCGTTGAGCTTGCTTTGGTTGTTGAGGCAGCTCTTGATACCGTCCGCCCAGCGGCTGATGCTAAGGCCATTCGACTCCAAAGCATACTCGATCCGGCGGCAGGGCCGGTTGCCGGTGACTCAAACCGCTTGCAGCAGATCATTTGGAATTTGTTATCCAATGCGATTAAGTTCACACCTAAAGGAGGAAGCGTCCAGGTTCGCCTCGAACGAATTAACTCCCATGTTGAAATAACTGTCATTGATACCGGCGTTGGCATCAGCTCTGACTTTGTGCCATTCGTTTTCGACCGCTTTCGGCAAGCGGATAGCTCGATTACGCGGACATACAGCGGGCTTGGTCTTGGTCTAGCGATTGTCCGCCACTTGGTGGAATTGCACGGCGGGACAGTTCGTGCAGACAGTCAAGGTGAGGGGCAGGGAGCAGCATTTATCGTAACGCTTCCGCTTATGCCTGTCCTCATAGAGACGAGGGAAGTAGAAGGGATTCCCCCAAGGGTTGGAAGGAAAGTTCCATTTGATAATCCACCTTCGCTAGAAGGTTTACAACTACTCGTCGTGGACGATGAAGCTGATTCACGTGTGTTTCTCACTACGGTTTTGGAACAGTGCGGAGCTTCTGTGCGTGCCGTTGCATCCGCTGATTCAGCAATTGAGGCCATCAAATTTCTTAAACCAGATGTTCTATTAAGCGATATTGGGATGCCAGAAGAGGATGGCTACACTTTTATCCGTAGAGTACGGGCGTTAAAGGCAGAGCAAGGGGGGCGAATTCCTGCTGTTGCCCTAACCGCATACGCTAGGGCTGAGGATAGGATGCGAGCAATTGCTGCCGGATTTCAAATGCACATCCCTAAACCTGTGGAGCCGGCGGAATTAGCGACTGTGGTGGCGAGTCTTGCTGGACGCACCGGCATTCATTAACTTTAGACGACAATAAAGTTATCTAAGTTGATGAGAACGCAGAAATTTTTCAATGTCTATGTATTTAGGATTCCAAGATATTAACAATATTATTTATGGGTAGTGATCTATTTTAATGACCACCGGCGATCGTCTATTTAAAATAAGTTCATTGTGCCGGTTTAATAAAATTAATTGGGCTAAAACTATCAAAATCATTTTTCTCCGACGACCTGTTGGATGAAACCTAGCCGGACTCCTAAATCTTCCCATCCAAATTAAAGCCTCTTCTACTTTATATCGGCAGCTTCTTCCGTTTTTGGAAATTTGGAAAAATTGACCCGGTATATACTCTCCTTTATTTGCCCAATAAGCATACTTTTCTCCTAGTGTAAAGTAGTGAAATACATTTCTGGCTTTGGATGTTTCTGCTAATTTTTGAGAAACGCCAAGGGAGTTAAACGTAACGGTTGAGCGAATGAAATCTGGGTACTTTACTGCGATTTGTTGAGCGACTTTTCCGCCTAAGCTTTCTCCGATTACGTCTGGCTGATTTCCCGCTTCAGATTGTTGCTTCAGCCAATCCACCGCTCCTTGAGTTTCTGCTGATTTAAAATGCCGTTCCATGCCGGCCATAAAAACATCTGGAGTATCTTCTAGCACTCCCTCGAAAGGATACCATGAGCCGTATCCCCGGATAACCAGAACAGGCGGATTCGTTCCAGAAAGTGGAACTCGACCCTCAGCATAAAAACCCGTCTGGGGATCTTCAAACACTATTTCAATTTTGTATCCCCCTAAAATTTCCTGTCCTTCTAGATGTCTGATATAAATTGAAGGCTCGTTAGGTTTGAGCGCCGTACTGAGTTGGGGTTTTGCGAACTGTTCATAGAGAATATCCAGAGAGTGTCTTCCCGTCGCTGGATCGACAAAATCAAGGCCGGCAGTGCTTGTCGTATCGTCTTTAACTAAAGGCCGGCTAGTTGGATCTAGAGCCGATTCATGTTCGTCAAAATCTTCTGTTGAAAAAATCACATTGCAACTTCCTTTAGATGCTGTCTATACCCAACTTTCCCTGTGTAATAACAGATTACTATTCGTTTTCGTAACTATTATTATTTTGTTTCTATCTTAAAATTCTTTAAGATAAAATCTATGACAATTTTATCTAATTCACCAAGAATAGTAAATATATTCTCGCTCTCGCTTCGTCTCAGGACAGGAATGCCGGCGATGCTAAACTTTAGCATTTCCAGTTTGAACTATTTTTGTCGTTCAATCCCAAGCTTTAGAAAAAACGCTATTTCAGTTTTTCTAAGACTATTGAGCAACAGGCTTAAAAGTGAAAAAGACTTTTTTTGTTTATTGCTCTCGGATTTCCATTAAATTTAAAGCAATTTTTCTAATCTTCTGACTCACTAATTTTTCAGCGGAAATACCAATGATAAAACCGCACAGAAAAACAGTCAGGAGCTTGAGATATAAATTAAAATCTATAAAGATTGACAGCGCCAGCCCAGCAACACCGGCAGCGATATAAACCAAAATCAAAGCGAGTGGCTGATTTTTTAAATCTCGAATGAGCGCCGCATCATGATTGCTAAGTTTCATAGAACCCTGTATTTAATATTTATCTGCGAACTCAAGAAGGTGTTCAACTTTTACTCGTGTTTGAGTTTTCTGGCGCGGATTCGATTTAAAGAAACCGGCACTCGAAAATTAGGTTAACTCAAGCCATTTCCAAATTTCGCTGTGTGACTCCCCCATTGAACGGGCAGAACTACTTTACTGTGACGGCATTTAATAAAGAGGGTTAGGGTGAAACTCAAACCCTACAGAGCCACAGCCGGCACGCTCAGAGCTTTTATAACTCTATCCGCCTATGCCATCTTACTTAAATAAATAATGATAATCATTTATTGTGCTTCGATAGGCAGGGCTAATCTACTGCCAAAGTATTTTCTATCTTACGAAGCCGGCAAGGGGTTGACACTTTGTAACGATTTCGTTACATTTATTTACATAACGTAACAAACCGGAGCAAACAAATGTACACCACCGACGACAATGGCATTCTCAACAACTACGCCACTGAGCCTGATCTGTACTATGCTGAGTTCCCTTCCCCAGAGCAGCAGCGTCAATACGCCTTTGTGGGCGGGTTTGCGACTTTGTTTGTCAGTTTGTTGGTGTTAGTTGCTTTCTCTGCCGGCTAAACGCGAGGTTTTCTGTTTTCTTGTCAATTCTTCTTTAAATTCTTGTTTAAATTCTTTTTTAAGAAGTCTCTGTAGACTCTGTCTCCTAAACTCAGTCGGTTGGCTGAGTTTTTTTTTGTTGATTCACCAGATGCCTTAAAGTAGTAGGCTCGAACACAATAATCTCAGGTAGTGGTATCAGCCAGATTTGTGATCGAGCCTTGTATGGTAATTCTTCATCAGCTTTCAGATTTTATTGGCTGTAATGCTGCAACCGCCGGCTTATCGCCTCGCTATTACTATGAAGGGCGCTGTCCTCAAAGTGGTGAGATCCTGAGACTGCCCCGCACTCCTTTGGTAGAAGCGATCTCCAGAGGTTTAATGCAATACCTTGCCGGCAATGAGTCTTACTCTGGTGAGGGCAAGATGTATGGGGTATTGCTGGTTGAACTGCCGGCAGGCGAACAACGGGTGTTAAAAGCCTTCTCCGGGCTTCTGAATGGTCAAAGTCTTGTGGATGGCTGGGTTCCGCCCATTCCAGGACGCGATCAAGTTGCCCTAGAAGAAGCCGGCACATTGGCTGAATTGGAGGCTATCAAACAGCAACTGATTACCCTTAAGCAACTTCCACAACGGCAACAATACGAAATACTATGTCGTGAGTTTGACCGGCAGTTGCAAGAAATGAGCGCTCATCATCAAGATTGTAAACAGCAACGACAGGAACAACGGCAGAGACTCAGTGAAACGCTGACCGGAGAAACACTCACTGATGCTCTCGAACAACTTGATGAAGAAAGCCGCCGGCAAGGAATTGAGCGACGAAGACTCAAACGCCTGCGAGATGAAGCGTTGCAGCCGATCAAGCAGGAGATTGAACAGGCGGATACGCAGATGAGGGAACTGAAACAACAGCGTAAAGCACTTTCCCGGAAATTGCAGGCTCAGATGCACGCTGCCTACAGCCTGACGAATTTTTCAGGGCAATCTTTATCGTTGCAACAATTGATGCCAGGAGGCTTGATGCCCACCGGCACAGGAGATTGTTGCGCCCCGAAGCTACTTCACTATGCGGCAACCCAAGGTTTAAAACCCCTTGCAATGGCGGAGTTTTGGTGGGGTTCGGCGTCTGTCAGTCAGGACAAAATTCAGGGACAATACTATGGAGCCTGTGCGGAACGCTGTCAGCCATTGATGGGGTTTTTGTTGTCCGGATTAGGGAAAGTGGGAGAGAGGGAGAAATTCACTTTATCACTCGATCCTCGACTCACTGCTTTCTCTGCTGAGATCCCCATTATTTATGAAGATGAATACCTGATTGCGGTAAACAAGCCGGCAGGATTACTATCGGTGCCTGGGCGTTATCGTGATAACCAAGATAGTGTCCTCAGCCGGCTGCGTCATCTGTTGCCGGATGGTATGACATTGGCGGCTGCACATCGTCTAGATCAAGAAACCTCTGGAATTCTTCTGTTAGCACGCGATCTCGACACTTATCGTCAATTGAGCCGGCAGTTTCAACACCGGCAGATTAATAAAGTTTATGAAGCGATCCTTTCGGGTGTGGTGCCGGTGGAAGAAGGTTTCATTGATTTGCCACTGTGGGGAGATCCAGGAAATCGCCCCTATCAGAAAGTGGATCAAACGCGGGGTAAACCTAGTTTGACTCGGTTTCAGGTGATAGCGAGGGAAGGTGGCTACACTCGTGTGGAGTTTGTGCCGGTGACGGGACGCACCCATCAGCTAAGGGTTCACGCGGCTGATGCACGAGGACTGGGAATGCCTATTTTAGGTGATCGCCTTTATGGATGCGATGCGGTTGCCAGCCGGCTACATTTGCACGCCAGAGAAATCAGCTTTGGACATCCCCAATCTGGGCAAACTCTACATCTACAAGCAAATACGCCGTTTTGACAACCATTAAAAGGAGTCCTCAATGAGCCGGCAGATTCCCCGCATCTGGAAATCTTCCAAAACTGGGGGCAACCCTCCTCAACCTAGACAGGGTCATTCTGCCATTCGATCTCAAGACTCCCTGATTATTTTTGGCGGAGAAAATAATGTAACTCACAAAATGCTTTGCGATATTCACCAGCCACAGCAACACTTGTTAAGCTCGTCTTCTTCCAATGTTAAGTTATATGATTATTATCTCCGTGTTTTCCTAAAATTCCAAGCCTGTGTTAAAGTAATGGATAGGAATGAAATTCGGTGGCAGCGTTTGTTTTTAGTATTGACAGGCATTTTCCTTTTGGTATTGGCAGGCTCCTCTCCGAAATCTCACCCTCCACACCTCTTAGATTTTGGAGACAACACATGTCTATTTATGTAGGCAATCTTTCTTACGAAGTTACTCAAGAAGACCTGAGCGCCGTTTTTGCAGAATACGGTTCTGTAAAGCGCGTTCAGCTACCTACTGACCGGGAAACTGGCAGACTCCGTGGCTTTGGTTTTGTGGAAATGAGTAGCGATGCTGAAGAAACGGCAGCTATTGAAGCACTTGACGGTGCTGAGTGGATGGGCCGTGACATGAAAGTGAACAAGGCTAAGCCCCGTGAAGATCGTGGTTCTGGTGGTGGTGGCGGCGGTCGTCGTAACGACAGCTTTTCTCGCCGGTACTAAGCTCTAAGATTAATCACTTTTAGCTCCTCAGTCCTAGCTGATTATAAATCACTTGTCGCTGTCTGAGCTTTGTTAATCTTATTCACTGAATAGTTATCTAGAAAGGCTCAAGCAGCGATGCTTGGGCCTTTTCTATATTCTTGCAGTCGCCAGGAATGATCTCATAAAGTTTGAGTCGCGATTATTGCATCACGTCATCCGTCGCCGGTTCGCCTGGATAAAAGCAATCACTCAAAATATCTTCTAAAGGATAAGGGCAATTTGTCGGGAAGGTTTTTAGAGGCAGGTTTGTTTCTCCCGAAGCTAATGCCAGTCCTTTGGCGTAGGCTGTTTGGAGAGCTTCTTGCAGATAAGGCTTAAGACTCGGATTTTCTTTGAGCAACTCTAATACGTCCATACGCTGGATGCGAATTGTATTCAACCAGCTACGACTTCGTTTTGAGATTTGGTATTCCCATTTAAGCAAATGCCCAATCAAAATACTCAAGCGATTTCTTAATTCCGCGCGTTGTTGTTTTCCCAACGACTCAATTTCCTCGATTAAATTAGACAGATCGAGCCGGCTCCATTGCTGATCTTTAAGGAGTTTTGCTTGTTCCTGCGTCCAGGCATAAAAGTCAGTTTCATAGAGACTGTGCATTGAGGTTTTCGCTGTTTGTTCGGTTTGAGGTGTTTGCATAAAAAGGTGAAAACCTAGCGTTCTTTCCTTAATTCTAAAAAATTAGATTCGCTGCTGGTAAAATCACCCTATCCCAAAAACAATTTGTAAGCCGGATTTTGACTTTCATCCCAATAGCGATAGCCAAGGGTTTCAAGAAATGCCTGCCACTCTTCCATTTCATGAGGAGGAACTTGCATCCCAACAACAATTCGCCCGTAGTCGGCACCGTTGTTGCGATAGTGGAACATACTAATATTCCAATCGGGACTCATAGAACTGACAAATTTCATTAATGCACCGGGACGTTCGGGGAACTCGAAACGGTAGAGTAATTCATGATGAGCGAGGCGAGAACGTCCACCAACCATGTGACGCAGGTGCAATTTCGTGAGTTCGTCATCCGTTAAGTCAAGCGTTTTGAATCCGTAAGCTTCAAAACTTTCTGCCATTTTTGCAGCATCGGCACGGTTTTGAATTTGCACGCCGACAAAAATATGAGCTTCTGTTTCATCCGCAATGCGATAGCTAAATTCAGTCAGATTGCGTCTGCCAAGACATTCACAAAACTTGCGAAGACTGCCCGGTTCTTCGGGAATTGTGACAGCATAAATGGCTTCGCGGCGTTCACCAAATTCTGCTCTTTCTGCTACGAAACGGAGGCGATCAAAGTTCATATTGGCACCGCAGGCAATAGCAATTAAAGTTTGCCCTTCAATTTGCTCCCGTTCAACGTATGCTTTGGCACCGGCGATCGCTAAAGCACCTGCCGGCTCTAAAATTGAGCGCGTATCTTCAAATACGTCTTTAATCGCAGCGCAGGTGGCATCTGTATCGACCAGAATGATTTCATCGACATACTGCTGACACAGCCAAAAGGTTTCTTCTCCAACTTCCCGTACTGCTACCCCATCCGCAAATAAGCCAACCTGGGGTAATCTCACTCGTTTGCCGGCTTTGAGGGATCGATACATGGCATCGGCATCGACAGGTTCTACGCCAATAATTTTAATATCGGGACGAATTCGCTTCACGTAGGCTGCAATCCCAGAAATTAATCCGCCCCCGCCAATCGCCACAAAAATCGCATGAATCGGTTGCTGGCATTGCCGCAAAATTTCCATGCCGATTGTACCCTGGCCGGCAATAACGTGGGGATCGTCAAAGGGATGAATAAAAGTTAAGCCCTTTTCTGCTTCCAGTTGACGGGCAAACGCGTAGGCATCATCGTAAGTATCCCCATGCAATACCACCTCTCCCCCACGGGCTTTAACTGCATCTACTTTCACCTGGGGCGTGGTTACGGGCATGACGATGATCGCGCGGGTTCCTAGCCGACTCGCACCGAGGGCGACGCCTTGGGCATGGTTGCCGGCGGATGCGGCAATGACTCCCTGTGCGAGTTGTGCCGGTGACAAATTCACCATTTTGTTATAAGCCCCCCGCAGCTTGAAGGAAAACACAGACTGCATATCCTCCCGCTTCAGCAGGAGTTTGTTATTCAGCCGTGTAGATAAATTTGGGGCATACTCCAGGGGCGATTCCTGGGCAACATCATAGACACGGGCAGTGAGGATTTGTACCAGGTAGTCGCAATACATGAGGGTCAACAGGTGTGCGAAGGGCGGATGTAAAGAAAATTTTACTTTACTTGGGTTCCCATTCCGTTCACTACGACAGTTTCTCTCGCCTAATCGTTGTACGTTACAACCAACTGGTTCATTATCTTCTTAGCAACGATTTACAATTACTTATAGATAGTTATTAGCAGCTAACGCTATATTTCGGGCCGATTCTGATAGCAGCGTTGCCGATAAATTTGAGCGACTTTATCGCCTGGATTGATACTCAGGCACTCTTCAAACAGTTGCGCCGCCTTATTGAACTGTTTCAGATTGTAGAGCGATAGGGCTTCTGTAAATGATTGTAGGGTATTTAATTTACCAGCTTTAAGTGCCGGCGGGTCAGCTTCAAAGATTTCATAAACTGTGACGGCTTGGGATTTGCCTTTAACATTTACGGTGTCAATCGTGCGAATTGCATAGTCTGCCGGCTTCGTCAATCGTTCATAAGTTTGTTGGGTTATTAATAAGGGCAGGCCATAATTTTTGGTTAAACCTTCTACGCGCGAAGCTAGATTTACCGCATCACTAATTACGGTGCCATCCATGCGATTTTGTCCGCCAACGGTTCCTAACATTAAGGTGCCAGTGTTGATACCGATGCCAATTTGAATGGGATGATAGCCAGAACTGGTGCGATATTGGTTGTATTGGGCAAGCCGGTGGAGCATAGAAATGCCGGCTTTCACGGCATTATCTGCCTCGCCGCTAAATAATGCCATAATTGCATCCCCGATATATTTATCGATAAAACCATTATTTTCAACGATTGCCGGTTCCATGCAAGACAGATAAGAATTAATAAACTTGAAATTCTCCGGCGGAGTAATCCCTTCCGAAATCGTTGTAAAATCGCGGATATCGGAAAATAGAATCGACATTTCTAATTGGACAGAATCTCCTAACTTTGCTTCTGTCAACTTTTGATAACCCAGCAAAGATAAGAATTGATTGGGAACAAAGAGACTTGCTGATCTAGAGAGTTCTAATTCTGCTTCTAAAGCTTGCTCTAAATCCAAGTTAAGTTGAGCAAGCCGGCTCTCATTTTCCCTAACTTCCGTATAAAGCTTAGCATTTTCTATAGAAACTGCCGCTTGAGAAGATAATAGTTTAATCACTTCCACGCGTTCAGCAGTAAACGCGCCGGCTGTGAGATTATTTTCCAGATAAACAATACTCACCAGTTTTCCTTGATTAATCAGGGGTACGCAGAGAACCGATTTCGGCTGATGTTCTTGGATGTACTGATCTTTGGTAAATTGCCCCTCACGAGCCGCATCATTCAAAACCACACTTTCTTGAGTACGGCAGACATAATTGATAATTGCTTGAGAAGCGCTTTGGAACTTCTCAAACGGCATTGATTGAAGTACGTTCACCTGCTCAGAATCGATTGCCCCTTCCGCTTCAATTAGCAGCTTTCCTCGATTTTCTAAAATGAGATAGCCTTTTTGTGCGCCGGCATTTTCAATCAAAATTTTCATCAAGCTAGACAGTAACTTATCCAGCACAATTTCACCTGAAATTGCCTGAGAAGCCTTCATCACTGTGCCAATATCAAGACTGTGTTTTGACCCGGTAGTCGGTGTTGTGGTCGCTTTAGTATTTTGACTACTCTCTTGATTTGCAGCCAATAAGTTGCCGTGTCGCATTTCTAAATGCTTGACCTTGGCCGTTGCTCCCCAAAGCTGATAGCAGTACCGAGCCTCCTGCATATAAGCTTTAGCTGTTAATTCTTTTCCTTGGAATAGATAAAACTTGGCAGCAAGTTCGTAAGCAAGAGCGGCTTCGTGGATGTATTCGTGTTCTTTCGCAAGGGAAATCGCGCGATCATAAAATTCTATGGCTAAGGCATATTTTCCCCTAATTCGACAAATCTCAGCCTCTACCAAATAATATTTATGCAGGTTATTAGCTGGGGCATGGTGTGCCCATTTTTTCATTTTTTTCTGGTTGCTAACAACCTTCTGTATTTGGCGACTTTGTTCTGACTGCTGAGCATCTGTTGCCACGGCTAGACGCGCTAAAGATTCATAAAAATAGAAGTGAACAACTGTGCAAGTAGATGTGTTGCCATCAAGGTATTGTTCACCTAATTCAACATTTTTAATTGCCAGATCTAGTTCACAAAACATAACGCAAAGCATCAATTTATTGAAGTAAAAAATACCAAGTGTGGTGCGATCATTTTGGCTGTTTAGTCTTGGCAGCATCACCTGCTCGTCGAAAGCTTTGCCAATTAAATTACAAGGGTTTTCAATTTTACTTAGCAAATTTAAAACAACTTGATGCACTACGTCTTGCATATTAAAAGCTGTTTCTTGTCCCATTTGACGCAGATTCTGAGCATAAATTTCCATCTCTGGTTCCAATTTCACCAATTCCGAGCCGCTCAGAAAGCTCATGGAGCAGTAGACGTGGATTGCATAGCTACCGAATTGCAAATCTCCTGTTTGCAGTCCAAACGTGTAAACTTCCCGCAGTAAATTTACTACTTCCTTGAGAGGCTCTACCCAGTGCGTGATAAAGGTAGAGACAGTATATCCCGTCATGGTTCTAAAAGCCCTTGCATCAAGTCGGGAGATCACATTAAGAGCGAGTTTACCAAATTGACTGCCACTCTGAATATCTCCAACTACCCCACAGAGAATCATTCCATATAAACTATAGCTAAAAGCAGAGTCACTCGTGTTTCCCCACTTAATAGATAAGTGAATTTGTTGAAACACAATAACTGGCAATAGAAGCGTTGCAGCAAAGTAGGTGGCGGGGGCAATTCTTGTGAGGATACGCATCGCTGCTTTTGGGTAAGGATCACTCATCACCGGCAAGTCCACTAAGCTTGCAATTGATTTAAACCCGATCCTAAACTTTGTTTGCAGCAGTCCCCTTAAAACATCTACTTTATTAGGTTGTTTAGGCAACTTTACTCCTAGTAAATTTAACACTTCTAGTCCAATATTGATGGCTTCATTAAACTTGCTTTGTACAGTCTCTACCAGAATTTTTACCTCATACACTTTCACTGTGTCTAAGACTGTTTTTGCTTGGGACACGACTGCCTCAAAAAATTTCTCCATTAAGACAAAGTCAGCGTTGAGATAGGCAATTTCAGCTGCTTCTGTGTGCAGTGAGAGGGTGAGTTCATACTGTTGCTGCCAGCAATTGGTTGCTAAGAGGTTGATGCCGGTTTGCAAATAACTTAAAGCCGGCTGATAGGCTGCGGATAATTTTGCTTTCTTGCCGACAACTAAGTTTAACTGTGCTAGTTCATTTCTTTCTAGCTGGTTAGAGATCAGTTTAATGCCAAAATTTAGTTGATTAACAATGTCAAAGATTTTCTCTTCTCGTTTGCTTTCAGGAAGATTTTTTAGCAGCAGTTGCCCGATGTGCCGGTGGATAACAGGCTTATCTTGTTCGACAATTAGGGAATAAGCAGCCTGCTGAATTCTATCGTGAACAAATTTATATTCCAGGGATTGGGATGAGACTGTTGGTAATGAGCGAGTGGTGAGTTCAGTTGCATCAATTGCTAATTCTATTTCTCCCATATTGCCAATAGGAACCACTAAATTCTCAGCGACGGCTGGATATAAATCGTCAACCGTTTCTCGCAAAAGTTTAGCGTCAATCAAGGCAAGGGTATTTAAGTTAAATTGATTACCCATGCAGGCAGCTTGCTTTAACAAATCTTGCGTATTTTTTGGCAACTTTTGAATCTTGTCGGCCATGAGTTCAACGACGTTATCGGTGAAGCCGCGCGATTGAATTTGCTCTAAACTCCACTGCCACTGGCGAATTTCAATATCAAATTTTAACAATTCTTCTGTATAAAGTGATTTCAAAAATTCATTCATAAAGAAGGGATTGCCGCCGGTTTTAAACTTCACTAACTCAGCTAAATGCTGAACTCTTTCCGTTTCACACTTGAGGGTATCGCCAATTAGGTGTGTGATAGTTGGTAAGTCTAAGGGCGATAGAAAAATGCGCTCGATAATTGCGCCGGCTTTGGTAATTTCATCTAAAGTTAACATAACCGGATGTGCTGCGGAAACTTCGTTGTCCCGATAGGCACCGATTAAAAATAATCCAGGGGAGGCGGCACTCATTAAAAGCTGCATTAATTTTAACGATGCGCCATCTGCCCACTGCAAATCATCGATAAATAATGCGAGGGGATGTTCAGGTTTCGTAAAGACTTTAATAAAGTTTTGAAAAACTAAATTAAACCGATTTTGAGATTCATTTGGGCCGACTTCTGGGACAGGGGGTTGCTTGCCGATAATTAATTCGATTTCTGGAATGACATCGGTAATGACTTGCCCGTTAATTCCCAAAGCTGTTAATAACTTTTCTCGCCATAGATTTAGTTGCGCTTCACTTTCAGTTAACAGGTTTTTGATTAATTCTTGAAAAGCGATAACAAGGGCGCTATAGGGAATATTACGCTGATATTGGTCGAATTTACCGGAAATGAAATAGCCGCGTTTTTGGGTAATGGGTTTATAAAGTTCTTGTACTAAGACTGATTTACCGATTCCAGAATAGCCGGCAATCAGCATTAGTTCGCTCTGGGCGTGAGTGACGCGCTCAAAAGCGGTTAATAAGGTGGCAACTTCTTGTTCTCTTCCATAGAGTTTTTGCGAAGTTTGAAATCGCTCTGAAATATCTTCACCGGCTAGTTCAAAACTTGCTATTTTCCTCGTTAAATTTAACTGGTTTAAACATTTTTCTAAATCCGCTTTAAGTCCCCAGGCACTTTGATATCTTTCCTCAGCAGTTTTTGCTAAAAGTTTCATGACGATATCTGAGAGAATGGGGGAAATTTCTGGATTTAACTCAGATGGCGACACCGGCACCTTAGCAATATGGTAGTGAACTAATTCCAGCGCATCATCCGTTTCAAAAGGTAATTGATTCGTCAGCAGTTCGTAAAAGGTAACCCCAAGCGAGTAAAAATCTGTGCGATAATCTAAAGCTCGGTTCATCCTGCCGGTTTGTTCCGGCGACATATAAGCTAAAGTACCTTCTAAAACGTTAGGATTTTTTAAAGCCGGTGTTTCCCGCGTTAACTTGGTGGAGATTCCGAAGTCAATAATTTTTAATTGGTTGGTTTCTTTGTTGAAAACAACGTTAGATGGATTAATATCTTTGTGAATAATATTCGCGGCATGAATGTGCCCTAATGCGTCTACTGTTGCAATCGCAATTTTGAGAAATTCCTCTAAAGGAAATTGGCATTGCTGCAGCCAATGCTTCAAAGATATTCCGCCAAAATCTTCGAGAAACATCACCAGGGTATTTTGATATTTCCGTAAGTCATAAGCCTTAACCACTCCTGCCAGATCCAGAGATTGGGTAATGTGATACTCTGTGCGATAGCGACTGAGTTGAGCCGGCGTCGGATAATCTTGTTTAAGAACTTTGAGGATCAGGGGTTGAGCATCTGACTGTCGAATTCCTCGATATACAATGGAGTTGGCGCTTTCATAGATTTGCGCTGTAACAGAAATGCCAGGAATGGTAAGCATATTAATGATTTTTTGACGCCGTAAATAATCACGAATCTATCTTTACATAAATGCAATTACCCTAAAACTTTAATCCTAGCCTAACTTCTCCGTGAGCCGGCACCCTATCACCTGCTATCTATTTCTTTTTTGTATGGAAATTAAGGGTGAGAAGAAAACAGAGAACAAAAATATGAAAGTTTTAGCCTGTCGCTTCGGCGCTGCCGGCAGGCAATACAAAAAACCAGAGTGCATCTCAGTCAAAATATTATTGGAGTGGGAGCATCTTGCTCCCTGAGACGACAAGCGGGCAAGATGCCCGCATTACAAATTTACAAAAATGGGATGATCCCAAAAACCTTTTCTTGTAAACTTTCCCAGCCTCCTACTCAGCACAAACCCGTCAAAAATTTGCCTCGGAGAAGCGCCAACAATTCAAACTTACCCTATGTCACAGACTAACATTCAACGCATCGGAACTACAGGTAAACCCGTATGATCCGAAGCTGCGATAGCGCTCGTCATTTCCACATTCACAACCGGCTGATTCACAAAAAGTTAAGGGGTGAGTGCGCGTTGAAATGCAATAAAACGGCTGGAGCAGTTCGCTTACGGCTTTCTTGGTTTGTTCAATTCTGTGCACTTCGCCGCTGCTAAATTATAAGCAGTTTGGTAATCATTTCCCCCTAACATGACATCGCCATAATACTCGTAAGGGGGATCGCCATGAATCGGCAGCGGGTCGTCCTCTGGATAATCTTCTTTTGATTCTTCTAGAATTGCTTTGAGTTGCTTGACTTTCAAACGCTGTGCGGGAAAGTAATAGAGGTTTTCAGCACTTTGGCCAAGGTGGGGAAAGGTGGGATCGACAATCTGCCCATCTATCTCTATCCAGCTATACTCAATCGGTTTGTACGGCCCTCCAGCTATCGCCAAAAAGCCTTGAACATAGATGGCTCCCTCGGTTGCTAGTGCTGCCTTACAAGCATTGTCAAAGCAGGTTTTAGCTTTGCTCTTGAAGCGCTTTGCAATTTCTCTCGAAAGCATTTCATTTAATGGTTCAGTCATAATGCCTTCCCTCCATGTACGGGAGCTGGATAATGGAAAAATTGGAGACGACAAACCTCTGACATCTCACACCAGTACAGAGGCTAGGTTTGCCAACTGCCGGCCTAGACGAGAGAAAAGAGCGTGAAAGCAATTGATCGCCAGAACAATGTCAACTCTTCTTGCCTACCCCTTGAATATAGTAAATTACTATATCCTCGCCTCACGGCTAGTTTACATTCTAAAACACTTAAAGAAATGTTAGCCATTTACGATGGGCGCATCAACCAATCATTGCTGACTCGACAGGAGCCTGAAAGCGATTAATCTTAACCGCTTAAACATTGAATAAATTTAAGACTCGGTCGTTAAAAAGTGAAGTGCCTCAACTTTTAATATATGATTATAAAATACTTCCTGCATGAGCTTGATAATCAAGAGATGTTCTGGGTTGATGTATTAATTCATTTTACGACTTTCTTTACCGGCTCTGATTTGACCATTTTAAAATGAGTTGGCTGAGAAAAAACTGTCCCGTCTCAGGAGTGTATCAAACGTGAAAACAGTTATCCTCGTTCTCTCTGCTGTAGCCGTGGCCGCTATCGCACCGGCAACCCGAACTTTAGCTGCAATGGCCATTCCCCTTAACGCGTCCTTCGCTCAAGCAATAGATAGCACTTCTGCGCCGGCGATTAATCCAACTGAACTGAATCGCGCTAAAAACCTCGCGCGTCAAGCGGCAGAGATGGCGAACGGCGGCTTAAACGAATATCGTGCTGAAAATTCCATGCACGGCCCTTCTATCGAGTCTCCCTTCGTCGATAACGGCGATGGCACTTGGACATTCACGTTTAAAGGCGGCAGTCCTGGATCGATGACTCCGACAGTGGAAAGCATCGTTACTGTTGATCAAAAAACTCTTCAAGTCACCGTAGACTACAATGGGCCAATCCAGAACCCCTAGCACTATCACTGATTCGTTCTCGCGCCACACTTGCACCGGCAACGGATCAGATCAACTCGGCTGGCGCTGAAATCTCGGATTGGGATAGCTGAATTTTCATCTCTATCATGCCGTGTCTGGTATTTTTCACAGATCCAGAATCGGCCTGATAGCGACAATCCGCCAATTTGTTGAATGACTCCACGAGAAACGAGTGGCTATCCTCTCTTGCCTGATTTAATTCAGACGCATTCATCTCAACATAAAATAAATCGGCAGTGCAGGAGTTGAACCTGCCTATGGCGAATTATGAGTTCGCTGCCTGAACCGCTCGGCCAACTGCCGGAAAAGATTGGTATTAGTATAGCGGATTGCTATCGGACTTAAGGATGAGTGGGCAGTTTTTTTGCCGACTTTCCTAGTCTAGTCCTCTAATCTTACCAAACGTAAAAAAAATTATAACCTAAACCGGCTGCCGGTGTCCACTTATCTGGGCAGGCCGCAATCGTTGACTGCACGTCCTACCGTTTAAATTTCCCGAAGGTCGTGCTAAAACTTTGAAACTACAATAAAGTTTATTGTTGCCCTTAGCATAGCCATTTGGTCACTTCCTCACCAACACCATGAAATTGAATCCAACTGTGGCGCTCACGTTCACTCTACTAGCCCTGATGTTTACAGCCGGCATGGTGAGCGGAACCTGGGGATTTGCCTTAGGTCGTGAAGCACTCAAAGGAATTACGCAGCCGGATGTCCGCCCAACTAATAATGTCGGGAACCGCAAGGGAACTCCGGCCAATCGGGATCAGATGCTCATTCTCAAAGAGCCAGATATCTTGAAAAATGTTAAAGCCCACATGGAAGGCAAGGGGGCGAACACACAAAAAAATCCGGCTGAGAGCGAAGATCAAAAAAATCAGCAGTCTGCTAAACCGGCAGATCCCCAGAGGCGACTGCTGAGCGCCAACAACCAGGAGTTGCCAGAACAATCGCTCCAAAGGGTGAGTCCTTTTCTGGTAAGTTGAAGATTCCGACAGCCCTAGTGAACCAGGCATCGCAGCTTTCGCTCAAGCTGACAGCCGGGTTTCATCAACCCTGGCATTTGCAAATGTCTGGCATCCTAGAGGTGAGCTAAGCAATAGGAATGAAGCGAAAGAGACAAGAGAGAAGCGAGAATTATCCTGGGGAAACTCCCTTGCAACTTCTCGTTTTTTAAGTTTCTCTTTTCACGTTTCAGTCCCCAATCATTAATTAAGCCGGTGCCTGCTTTAAACCCTTTCTCTGTTTGGTGGACGAACACTGCCGCTGTCGCTGTCTTGGAGGCAGCTAACAGCAGTTTAGTGAATCGAACCTCTCCCGCTGTTGACTTAACGCCGTCAGATGTCGCGCTGCGATTGCTATCAGTGTTTCTGCTGATTGCAATCAATGCTTTTTTTGTCACCGCTGAGTTTTCGATGGTGTCGGTTCGGCGATCACGAATTAACCAGTTAGTCGATGCCGGCGATGTCCAAGCAAAAACCGTCCAAGACTTGCAGCGCAGTATAGACCGGCTGCTGTCCACTACTCAGTTAGGAATCACCCTCTCCAGTCTCGCCTTGGGCTGGATCGGTGAAAATACAATGTCTGGACTCGTTGCCGGCACCATTGTGCACCTGCCCCTGCCAATGGCCATGAAGCAGGTTATGGCCCATTCTCTCTCCATCCCCATTGCCTTTTTCCTAGTTGCCTACCTGCAAATTGTTTTAGGCGAGTTGTGCCCCAAATCTGTTGCCTTGCTCTACTCAGAGCAGCTCGCCCGCTTCTTAGGATCGCCCAGTTTAGCCATCGCCCGCATTTTCAACCCCTTTATCTGGATTCTCAATCAATCAACTCGCTGGCTGCTGCGGCTTGTGGGAATTCGCTACACCGGCCAAGGTTGGTATCATCAAGTCACCCCAGAAGAGTTACAGCTGATTATCGCCACCTCCAGCGAGTCCACCGGCTTGCAAGCAGAGGAGCGAGAACTGCTCAATAATGTCTTTGAGTTTGGGGACGTATCAGCTGGGGAAATTATGGTTCCTCGCACCAGTATTTCCGCCCTTCCCACGACAGCCACCTTCCAAATGCTACTGACTGAAGTGGTGGCTAACGGCTATTCCCGTTATCCTGTCATGGAAGAATCCTTAGACGATATTCGCGGCATTATTGACTTCAAAGAGTTGGCTGAGCCTTTATCTCAAGGTATTCTCACCCCACAAACGCCCGTGCAGGCTTGGATGCGACCGGCTCGGTTTGTGCCAGAATACACGCCTCTGCGCGAACTGCTACAGCTGATGCAGCGATCCAACACTTATATGGTGATGATCGTCGATGAATTTGGTGGCACTGCCGGTTTAGTCACGATTAAAGATGTGATTGCTGAAATTATTGGTGATAGCGTAGAGCCGGCAGACACAGAAGAGTTGAACGTAGAAATTTTAGACGACCAAACATTTATTGTGCAGGCTCAACTAGACTTAGAAGAAGTCAACGATCTGCTCAATTTAGAGTTGCCCCTAACCGATGAATACCAAACTCTCGGAGGTTTCCTGATTTATGAAATGCAGAAAATTCCGACAGTTGGGGAGATATTAAAATATCAAGATTTGGAACTCACCGTCATCTCAGCCGAAGGCCCGCGCTTACATAAAATTCAAATTCATCGCCTGGAGTCTTCACCAGAAAGCAAACAGCTTAATCAATATGCAATCGAAGACATCGTAGAAGTGCAGCCTGAACACTCTGAATTTGACGATCCAGGAAATCCTTAAAAATTTTGTTTCAATAATTTAAAGGAATCGTCACCGTGAATGTAGTGCCGGCTCCGGCTTCACTACTCATTGTGATGCTGCCGCCGTGTAATTCCACACACTTTTTTGCAACCCCCAATCCCAAGCCGGCACCGGAAACTTTGCCCACATTTTCTCCCCGATGAAACAACTCAAACAGTCGTTGCTGGTCTTTTAAAAGAATTCCGATGCCTTCATCTTGGATGCGAAAAACAGCAACTTCAGAAGGTTGGAAATTGTCACCGGCAGCCTCTTGATTTTGTCCTAAATTGCTTTTTCGTTCAGGCAATTGATAAGACAATTTAAACCAAACCGTGCTGCCGGCAGGAGAATACTTAATCGCATTTGACAGCAAATTTGTCAAAATAGAATGCAGCAACTTTTCATCCATGCGAGGCATTCCAAATCCTTTGCCACCTTCAAGACGTGATTTGTCTTGCACAGTTGAGGGTGCGAGGGTACGCGGCAAAGAAACATCCCCAGCATCCAAAGTCTCTCTGCCATGACTGACAAAAACGAGCCGGTGCTGATTGTTATCCGCTAACTGCATTTCTTCCACTAAATTTGCACAAAAGTTTTCTAAATTTAGCGGCGCAGGGTTGAACTCAAGTTTTCCAGCTTCTGCCCTAGTAATTGTCATAATATCCGCTAAAAGTTGCGTTAAGCTTTTGGCGGCTGATTGAATTCGCAGGATATTTCTAAGTTTTTTCTCATCCATCCATTCATCCTGACAACTTTCAAGAATTTGAGCTGAAATCAAAATTGTGCTAATAGGCGTGCGAAACTCGTGAGAAGTCATTGAAAAGAAGCGGAGTTTGAGTTCGCTTAATTCTTGTTCTTTTTCTAGCGCCATGCGAGTTTCTTCAGCTCGCTTGCGTTCGGTGATATCGCGAGAATTAACAACAACATTAATCGTTCCCGACAAATCCAAAAATTTCTGACCGATAGCTTCCAGAATAAGCCAAGAACCGTCTTGATGTTGAAAGCGAAACTCAATAGATAGAGCAACCCCCGAATTTTCGATGGCATGAGTGAAAGTCTTAAGGGCAGTCCCCACATCATCCGGGTGAATATATCCAAAAAAGTCTTGATTCACCAAGCTTTCTGGTTTGTATCCTAAAACTTTTTCAACGGATGGACTTTCATAGCGCACTGTGCCGCGTTCGTCCAGAACCGTAATAATATCTAAAGCATTTTCAATCAAGGAACGGAAGCGTTCTTCGCTCTCCCGCACAGCCATTTCAGCTCGTTGGCGCTCGATAATTTCAGCTTGAAGTGATTGATTCGTTGCCGCTAATTCTGCGGTTCGTTCTCCCACTCTAATTTCTAATTTTTCATTCGCCATGCGGAGCGCCTCTTCTGCCTGCCGGCGTTTTTTGTTCTCGCGATGAAGGAGAGAGTAAACTAATAACAGCAGCGCAAAACTAAGGCCGGTGCCAATGGAGCCGGTGAGCATTGCCTGTCTGACGCTAGCTGCGGCGGCAGCTGAGCGTTGTTTTAACAACTGTTGCTCCTCGTTTTGCATCTGCCGGATCTTCTGGCGGATCTCATCCATAATCCTTGTGCCCTCTTCTGTTAGGGCAATCTGCAACGAAGCGCTATTGCGTTGGCTTTGCGACAAGGCGATCGACTCCTTCAAACCAGCCACTTTCTCGGCAATTAAGGGTTCAAGGATATCGAGCCGGCGCTGCTGGTTGGGGTTATCCGCAGTTAACTCTCGCAGATTTTGGATTCGTGGGTTAATTGTTTCAATTGCTGCATTGTAGGGTTTGAGCAGATTCTTATCACTTGTGATAATGTAGCCCCGCCGCCCCGTCTCTGCATCTTTGATAGTAGAAAGCAAACCTTCTAGGGTTACCTGAACCTCGTAGGTGTGCTGCACCCATTTAAAAGTGTCAATCAGTCGAGCCATACTTTGATATGAAATCGCACTAACGCCACTCAAAATGAGCAACGCTAAACTAAACCCGCTTGGAATAATGTTTTTTGAAATCAACTTTTTCATGAAAGTTATCCTCTTTAAAACTAATATTCTTCCATCCTGTAGCAGGAGAAAGTGTGAGCGCTTTCAAATTTCAACACAAATTTAACGATGAAAATTCTTCTGGTAGAAGATGATGTGCGTCTTGCTGAGGCTTTAGCTGAAGCCATCGGAGATCAGCGATATACAGTAGATGTTGTAACGGATGGGGAAGCCGGTTGGCAGCAAGTCACAGGGGTGGATTATGACTTGATTTTGCTAGATGTCATGCTTCCTAAGTTAGATGGAATCGCTCTTTGCCAGCGCCTGCGCTCTCATGGATATGACCTCCCTATCCTCCTGATTACGGCTCGTGACACCAGCACTGATAAAGTTAGAGGCTTGGATGCCGGTGCTGATGATTATGTCGTTAAACCAATCGATCTGGCAGAGTTGTTGGCGCGGATACGCGCTTTGCTGCGCCGGGGGCCTTCAATCCCGGCAATTTTGATCTGGGGGGACTTGCGCCTTGAGCCGAGTACCTATGAAGTCACCTACGCAGGCCAACCTCTGCACTTGACCCCTATAGAATATTCTCTGCTAGAAACTTTTATTCGTAATGGCCGGCGGGTACTGAGCCGGCGGGTACTACTCGAACAAGTTTGGGATGATCGCGATCTTCCAGAAGAAGAAACGGTTAAAGCTCATATCAAAAGCCTACGGCACAAACTCAAGGCTGTGGGAGCGCCGAATGATTTAATAGAGACCGTCCACAGCGTGGGTTACCGGCTCAAACAAGTTCCTTAGTCTGGCCTTTGTTAGAAAGGAACGCTTTATTTTCAGCCGATTGGTATCTTCCCGAAATCTTCCCGATTTCCTGCCCGGTTTTTTTACTTGCACCATCTATCTTTGAAACATAGCGTGCAAACCCAATTGAAGGCGTCCTGATGCTCAACAGCTAAAATGCCTTTCTCAATCGGTTGGGTAAAGCCACTCACAAAAAAGACACAAAGTTAGATGATTATGAAGGCTAAGCTAGATAATATGACGGCTGAAGAACTTCTGAAGCAGTATGAAACAGGGGAAAGGAGTTTTTACAACCTTAACCTAGAGAAAGCAGACTTGCGCGGGGTGAAGCTAGTTGAGGCGGATCTGCGACGGGCCAATCTAGCTGGGGCGGATCTGCGACGGGCCAATTTGACTGGGGCGGATTTATGGCGGGCGGATCTGCGGGGGGCCAACCTGAGAGGGGCAACTTTAACGAGGGCTAACCTGGTTGGGGCAGACTTGACCAATGCCGATTTATCTGGAGCAACATTGATTGAAACAAACTTGACTCAGGCAAACTTGACTTCAGCATTGATGTTTGAGGCAGATTTGTTTATGGCAAATTTGACCGAAGCAATGCTAGCTGGGGCCAACTTGACCAAAGCGATCCTCATCGGGGCTATCTTGGTTGAGGCAATTCTGGTGGCATCAATCCTAGTGAGGGTTAACCTGACAGAAGCGGATCTCAGAGGGGCGAATTTGCTAGAGGTCGATTTGACAGATACAGATTTAACGGTGGCAAAGCTGAAGGGGTTGGTGATGCCAAATGGAAGTATTTACTACTAAACCGGCATTGTCTCAAACTAGGCTGTTGCTTCCATCCAGTGGTGGGGCGTAGGGCAAGGGGTCTGTTAAGCCTAATTCTTCAAAGGCTGCTAGACGCAACCGGCACGAGTCACACACGCCACAAGCTTCTTCTGCGCCGGCATAGCAAGACCAAGTTTGCTGCCAAGGCACTCCCAATTGATTACCCAGTTCGATAATTTCAGTTTTCTTAAGGTCTATTAGGGGCGTCACAATAGTAATTGCCTGTCCTTCTCGCCCCTGTTTAGTTCCCAAGCGGTACACTTCCTGCATGGCTTGGATATAGTCAGGCCGGCAGTCCGGATAGCCGGAATAATCCAAAGCATTAACGCCAATATAAACGCGCTCGGCATTAATTGCCTCAGCATAGGCGACGGCAAAACTTAAAAAGATTGTATTGCGGGCGGGAACATAAGTGATGGGAATATTTACAGCCATCTCTGCCAAACTGCGTTCACTTGGTAAATCCAGCCGGTCGTCCGTCAAGGCAGATCCGCCCCACTGGCGCAAGTCAAAGCTGACAATTTGATGTTCTACAACACCGGCACAGTGGGCGATTTGTGCAGCGGATTCTAACTCTCGCCAGTGTCGCTGCCGGTAATCAAAAGAAAGGGCATAACACTCACAACCATCAGCTTTGGCTTGATACAAAACTGTCGAGGAATCTAATCCCCCAGATAATAAGACAACGGCTTTCATTCAGGTTTAAGGAGTTTTGAGTTTTGAGCTGAAGGAGTTTTGAGTTTTGAGTTGGGAAGAGAAGTTTTGAGTTTTGAGTGCCCATACCGTTCTTGTTGGCAAAGCCTTGACCCATGCCCCATGCCCCATGCCCCATGCCCATTTTAAAACCCAGAATCACTGCTGCTGTAGAAGTGAAGCCGGCCATATCCAAGAAATTGAGCGTGCGCTTTTTCGCCGGCAGGAAAAGCGGTGACGCCAAAAAGATAGATGCCGCTATAACGTGGGTTTTGGTAGGGACGCAGGCCGATTGTGACGGTTTTGCCGGGAGGAATAGGCGGATCAAACCTGACCGAAATACTGCCCGTTTGCGGGTCTTTCGCAACCGGCCCTAGGGCTAATTTCGTGCCTTTGTCCCAGCGCGTTCCTTCAAATGAGCGGGTGTCTTCCAGCTCAAATCGCACTTGATCTGTGCCTTCAGCTTGGTTGAATGTTACCTGCTGAAGCGGTTCGCCGGCATTTTCTGGCACACTTAGGGTGAAATAATAAGTTGCGCCCCAAACATAGGTGCCTTTTTGGGTTGTGGTTGCTTCAACCAAGCGGGGTGGCTGAACAAAATAAACGGTGCCATCTGCCAGCTGAACTGCCGGCAAGGGCGGGCCGGTTATTGCCCAAGTTGCTGCCGAAATTGCTAAGCTTGCTCCTAATCTCGCTACAACACGCATATTTCAATTCCCCATCGGGTTTCAATGCGATTGTCCCTAACAAATTTAAACCGGATTTTTATCAATTATACTTTTCGGCAAGCCGGCGCTGCAAAAATGTCTTAAGAATTCCTAGAATAAATCAGCAGAAATTAACACAATTTTTTTTAAATAAATTGCAGCTTTATTCGTAAAAATACTTCATACTTGTTCGGTCGAATCTTGGCTAAGCTAAAGATAAGGCAGCAAGAGGAAATTCTATGGCGGCTATGTCTCAAAATGAATTCAAGCGACCCTCCTGGCAAACCGTTGTCATTTTTACGCTGGCATTCTGGCTTGGTGCCAGCTTGCTTGTTGATTTCGTAATGATGCCCGGTCTTTATACGGCAGGGATGCTCACTCAACCGGGGTTTGCTTCGGCAGGCTATTCAATTTTCTGGGTGTTTAATCGCCTAGAGTTAGTTGGTGCAGCTTTAGCACTGACGGGGTCATTAGTTCTTCTCAACACCCACTATCTACCGATCTCGCGGGGGCGCACAGCAATTATTTTATCTCTGCTCCTGTTGGCGGTTGCTTTGGTGGATACTTATGGCCTAACCCCTCACATGAGCGCTTTGGGAATGCAGCTAAATTTGTTTGAGCCGGCAACTGAAGTTCCCACCGCAATGAATCAGATGCACGGCAGTTATTGGGTTTTAGAAGCGCTCAAGCTAGCATCAGCAGGGATGCTGTTGAGCTTGTGCTACCGGCAATCACCGGCTGAAGCAATCAGTTAATCGTCTCATTTGATAATGTTTAAAGCCCCTCCGATTCTAGGGGCTTTTGCTTTTTGTGGGGCAAAAGAGGAGGCACACGCTCTTCCCTAATCCCCAACCCCTTCTTCCAAACTTTCAGGCGAATCTTTCTTGGGCCACAGCAGGCGCAAAGCCATAAGTGCAAAGCCAACTGCGGCAACTGTCTTCACTAAACGAGCCGGTAAAAGTTGAGCTGCGCCTTCGCCAACAATCACACCCAGAAAACTAGCTAATAACAAGGCGGCAACGCTTCCCCAAAATACTGTCCAAGGCGATTTAGAACTGCCACTGAGTGCAATTGCTGCTAGTTGACTTTTGTCTCCTAATTCAGACAAAAATACCGTGATAAAACTTAATCCGATTAGTTGCCAGTCCATGATAAGTAGTCCTGAGTGCTGAGTGCTGAGTATATTTAATGGAACGAGCTTTTATCGCAATACATCCCAAAACAGCAGTGCGGAAATCAGGAGCATACTCACACCGGCTGAGGTTTCCAAAGTTTTCGGAGAAAGCCGCTTTGCTAGCCACTGACCTAATAGAACACCGACTAAGCTGGTAGCAACAAGTGCTGTGCCGGCACCGGCAAACACTAGCCAAGGCGAGTGAGATTCGGCACTCATTAGCAATGTTGTGACTTGGGTTTTATCTCCAAGTTCAGCTAGGAAAATAGTTATAAACGTAGACCAAAAAACGGATAATCCCTTGCGCGTCTTCGGTTTTGCCGCCCGTTCTGCTGTCTGAAAACTTTTAATTTCGCTACGTTCAGCCGGCAATGCCTCACCACTATCGTTCAATACTCGCTTGCTTGAGTGTTGGGGGCTATCCAGTCCAGAAACCTGGAACTCAGGAGCCGGCAAGGTTGAAGGCGCAGATAAAAGTTTCACAAGCAATTTTGCTCACCGCTATTAATTTCATATTCCTTTCATTTTCTCAGAAAAGGGGATCAAATATCAAGCCTGCCGGCAGAGATTGCTGATGTGGGGCATAGGGCATGGGGCATGGGGCATAGGGCATGGGGCATGGGGCATGGGGCATGGGACATAGAGAGTGAAAATCTCGGAGTTTTATTCAGGCACTTCTGTGTTGCCGGCAGGCCAAACGCTTACTACCCTCGTCAGGTATAGGGTAGTAAGCGTTTGATGGTAAGAGTAAAAAGGCCGGCAACGCCAGAAGATTGCTTTAAATCCCCACAGCCTGGTCAAATCGGTGCATTTCCAAGCTGCGCTCACCGTACATATCCTCAATATGTTCCCGGCAGCAGTCAATGGCAAACTCGTTTAATTCTTCAGGCTCAATGCCGTATAAATCTTGAAAAACATTAACTTGGACACGGCAGAAGCGAGGCCGATCTTCGTAAATGCGACATTCTCGCGTCGCCCGATCAAAATTAACGCACCACCCATCCTCACCCACCATGCTGAGGTAACGCTCTAGCTCTTCTGGCGATAAATACTCATCCAAATCCGGACGCTCTGAGGGATCGAGGTAGCAGCACGCCCCACATTGCTTTACACATCGCCAAGTGGCCATTGTCAAAACTCACTTTTATGCCTTGTCATTTGAGCTTAACAGGTGGGATTGCAAAGTTCCATTTTTTGCATTTTATTGATTTTTGTAAACTTAATTAAAAAAAATGAGCGCCCAACAGGTAAGATCAAAAGCGGATTTTTCAGCTTAGCCATCCAAATCTGTTGGGTCAAGTCGGGAGGAAGAATGGACTTTTTAACGAGTTTTGTCAGCAACGTTAATTGGGAAGCAATTGTTCAGCTAACATTTGTTGCGATGATCATGCTTTCTGGGCCGATCGTTATCTTTTTGCTGGCTGCTCGCGGCGGCGATATGTAGGTAGCTACCCAGCACCAGCAACTACGAGTTTTACCGGCTGTAGGGGCGAATTCCGGCATTGGTGTCAATTGAAGTTGGGCGGTTGAAACCGCACTCACACAGCCCAAACCCTCGCAGCGTAGGGTAAAAAACCCTTGATGCTTTCTCCTGCCAAGTTGCGCGAGCGATGTGTGATTTTCTGGCTGTAGGGGCGTCAGCCGGGGTGGGTATCGTCTCCCCGGTCGCGTAGCGAAGCGCAATATTCTCTTCGCCCAGATGCTTACAGTTGACACCAATGCTTTCGCTTTTACACCTGTGCTGCCGGCTTCGGTCTTTGCACCACAAGCACAGAACAGGGAGCGTGATGCAAAACATGATTGCTCACACTTCCCATCAACATTTCCGTTAGGGCTGTATGGCCTTGACGCCCGATCACAATTAAGTCCGCACCCCAGTTTCGAGCCACTTCGCAAATGCTCTCACCGGCATCGCCGACTTTGTAATAAGATTCGGTGGCAATTCCCAACTTTGCCGCTTTTTGGCCGTAGGTGTCTATCCATCCTTGCACTTGCTGGAGTTCCTGTTGCAAACGCTCCTGCTGCAACGTTTGTTCCATGACTCCGCCGGTTGGATCGAGACCCATACCACTGCCAACATCAAACCCGATAGAAGACCCCGTTAGCGGCGTGATCTGTCCCTCGTTTTGCCAGTTGATGCAGTGAAACACCATCAGGCTAGCACCTTGTGTTTGGGCAAGCTCCAGGGCTTCCTCAAACACTGTTTCACTTAGGTTTAAGCGATCAATGGCAACCAGCATTTTTTTAAAGCTCATGGTCTGTTTGTTCTCCTAGTTAGGCTCAAGTTTAGTAAAGGCGTTGCGTTCGCTAGAAGTTTAACGCCCGTTTTTATAAAACTTTACACGGTTGTTATATTGAGCTGTATTAACTCGGTTATTTTTAACAGATTTTGATAAATATCCCAAATTAAAACAACACGCTTGTTGCTCCGCTCGATCAGTTGCTCAACTGTGCGATTGCGGGTGAGTTATAGTCGGGCGAGCACTGCAACAAGGCTTTAGAAACGATCCCAACCGGCAGCCCCAAGCCGCCGGCCTGTACTATTTGAGGAGCGAGCGCAAGTGCTGCCGGCATACTCTTTAAGAATTGAGCAAATTGGCAACTCTTTGCCAGATAACTTGTTAGATTTATAAGGTAGTTTTGTCAGTTTATCTTTACAATTAAAGCGATTTCCAGCGGGAATAGCTGAATTTAAACCCTAAAGACACATCCCTATGAGCCAACCCTCTTCACCGTCCCCAACTTCTGAGCAGCCGGTCTTAGAACAAAATGCACAAAAAGATAGTTATGTCAAGCTAGCAATGCGAAACATGGTGCGTAAGCGCGGCACCTCTGTGAAGCATTTTGTGATGACCAGTGCCGGCCTATTGGCTGTCTTGGTTGGTTTGGCTTACCTGACTCGTTAATAACAAAGCGAGGCGGCATGGGAAGCGTAGAATTTGAAGTCAGTGTGCAGGATTATTTCTATGGCGATGACCCGTCAGCCAGCCCGATTAGCGAGGAAACCTGGCAGGATTGGTTCTGCGATTGGTTAGAAATCTTGCACCCGGATATGCCGGCGGCACCGGCTTATGAACTAAGCTTGCGCCTGAGTGACGACGCTGAAATCCAAAGCCTCAACGCTCAGTACCGGCATCGAGATCAAGCCACAGATGTTTTAGCGTTTGCGGCATTGGAGGTAGAATGTCCTCAAGCAGCTATGGTAATTGAGGAGCTGCCCTTATATTTGGGTGATATCGTCATTTCTGTCGATACGGCAAGCCGGCAAGCCCAACAGCAGGGGCACAGCTTAAAAACCGAGCTGGCATGGCTGGCTGCCCACGGTCTTCTGCATCTTTTGGGCTGGGATCACCCAGACGAAGAAAGTTTAACTGAAATGTTAAACCAGCAAGCAACTTTACTGCAGAAAATAGGTCTTATCACTGAAAGCGCAAAAGACGTTCAGTCCTAAGAGTGCAGGCGTACCAAACTTTCAATGAGTAATCCGTCGGAGGCGCGTTAAGCTTAATCGTTATGCAATTAAATGAACGGCCCATCTCATCCGCAACGGCCCACTCTATCTGCGATCAACCTTTACCTCCAACTCCCCTGCCTATGCCTCAAGATATTTCCACCCCGGCTGTCAACAAATCGAATCAGGTGGGGAAAATCAAGCGGGAATTGGCCTGGCGGGTTGCGCCGAACTTACTGATTAGTTTTAAATACGCCTGGGCCGGCCTTTATTACGCCTTCCGCACTCAACGCAACTTTCGCATCCATGTGATTATTGGCAGTTTGGCCATTGCTTTGGGGATTTTTTTAGATCGAAATGCAGTGGAAATGGCCGTGATTGGTCTAACAGTTGGGGCAGTCTTGGCAATGGAATTGTTAAATACTGCAATTGAATCGGTCGTTGACTTAACAGTTCAGCAGGCTTACCACGATCTCGCTAAAATAGCCAAAGACTGTGCGGCTGGGGCAGTGCTGGTTGCAGCATTTGCTGCCGTACTCGTGGCCGGCTCAATTTTGCTGCCGCCACTCATAGCCTTGGTTCAAGAATTAGCCATGAGCTAATTGCGAGAGGAGTGCAAGTTTTGATTATTGTCATTGATAACTACGATAGTTTTACCTACAACCTGGTGCAGTATCTTGGCGAAATCGGCATAGAGTTGCCGGTGGCTGCGGAAATTCAAGTTTATCGCAACGACCAAATTTCTGTAGAGGAAATTCGCAACTCTGGTGCTGCTGGAGTCGTTATTTCCCCTGGCCCAGGTCGCCCGGAAGATGCCGGGATTTCTCTAGAAACCATCGAACAGCTTGGCCCCACCATGCCGATTTTAGGCGTTTGCCTGGGTCATCAAAGCATCGGTCAAGTGTTTGGGGGCAACATTGTCTCTGCGCCAGAGTTAATGCATGGCAAAACCTCCCAGGTGACACACACCGGCGTCGGAGTTTTCCGGGGATTAGAAACACCCATGACCGCAACCCGGTATCATAGTTTGGTGATTGACCGGCCCAGTTGTCCAGATGTGCTGGAAATTACTGCTTGGGTGGATGATGGCACAATTATGGGTGTGCGACACCGGAACTATCCGCACATCGAGGGTGTCCAATTTCATCCAGAAAGTATTCTCACGAATGCCGGCAAACAGTTGTTGAGAAATTTCCTCGAACAGCTGTCATAATCATTGGTTATTTGTCATCAGTCATTTGTCATATAGTTATGATTCCCAACTGACAAACGACGAATGACAAATTAACCAACCACAAACTCACCCACGACAATTAGCAATTAATGATGAAGCGGCGACAGTTAATGCGCTATGCGCGGACAGGTTTTTTGGCGACGCTAGCAACTGGTTTAGCGTCTGGATTGCAAACCTATCAGGCTCAAACCAACGATACGCTTTCTGTCCAATGGCTGGGTCATACTTGCTTTTTGTTTACGAGTGCCGGTCAAAAGGTGTTAGTAAATCCCTTCCGCACTCAAGGTTGCACGGCAGGATATCGTCCGCCTACTGTTGCTTCTGATCTAGTATTAATTAGCTCTCAGCTATTAGATGAAGGGGCAACCGAACAATTACCTGGAAACCCTCGCCTGCTGTATGAATCGGGGGTTTATCAACTCAATGGTAACCAAGTTCAAGGCATTCAAACCCCTCATGATCGCGAGGGTGGCCGACGATTTGGTACGAATACGGCTTGGCGCTGGACTCAAGGAGGAATCAATATTTTACACTTGGGAGGCGCAGCGTCACCGATCAGTGTAGAGCAAAAAATCCTCTTGGCACGCCCCGATTTACTGTTTCTGCCGGTGGGGGGTGGGCCTAAAGCTTATACGCCTCAAGAAGCTAGACAGGCGATGCTGGCGCTGAATCCTAAAATGGTAATTCCTACCCATTATCGCACCCAAGCGGCTGATGCGAATAGTTGCGATCTTGTGGCTATAGAAGAATTTTTAAGCTTGATGAATGAAGCTTCAATTCGCCGAATTAGCAGCGATACGATGACCATCAGTTCTGCGGATTTACCGGCAACTGGGTCGGTGATTTCAGTTTTAAGTTATAACTTTTAGGCAAGTCTAAAAGAATGGCCGGCATCGGTGAGATTTAAGACTTTTTATAAGTTTTGAATTTAACTGCCGGAATTTCAACAAAGTAATAAGTGACAGTGGCGAGCAATCCTGAAGCGATCAGGGTTGCTCCCAATCTTTTAAAATAGGCTTCTAGGGGAATTTCGGACGTAAAAATCGGGTTGAAATTGGCAATAATGGGAAGATGCCACAGATAAACCCCATAAGATAAGTTTCCAAAAACTTCAAATACTCTCAAGGGATTTCTCAAGCAAGCTTTGAATGAAAGCTTTTCATTGCGATAAAATTCTTGATAATTTGCACCAGATTCAAAGGCAAAGATAAAAAAAGATGTCAGCGAGGCGCTTAGAGCCGGCGCAATAAATAATAAAAGTTTTTGGTTATAATATTTGCAATAAGCGGTGGATACATAAAGCAGAACCATCAGAATGACTGCGATTGGGATTTTGATGGTTTTTAAATTCCTTCTGAAATCCACTTTTTCTGAAAAATTTTGAGCAATTTTTTCACTATAAATTAAAGCATTAATGAAAAATCCACACAAAAATGAATCTAAGTTCGTTACTAATGGCGTGTAAATATATCTAACAAAATCAGCAGATTGAGCTTCTGGTGTTTGAGATTGAGCAACGATAATTATCCAAATGGCATATCTTAAACAAAAAGATAAAACAAGCGTTATGAAAATACTCACTAATACTTTGTTTTGGCTGATTAAGCGATGTTTGAAATAAGTAAAGATAAACGGAATAATTAAATAAAATTGAACTTCAGTGGACAAAGACCAAAACGCACCGTTAAAGGTTATGGGTAAAGCTTGATTGTAAGTAAAGGTGCAAATTCTAACTAAATAACCCCAACTTTCATGTTTTAAAAGTTCTGGATAAACAAACAAAATTAAAATGAATACGGTAAAATAATAAAGTGGAAAAATTCTCAGCACTCGGTTGCGGAAAAACTTAATTAATCCTGGCGTATCTGTTGAGTAACGATCCGTGTAAAAGGCTTTACCCATCAGATATCCTGACAGACAAAAGAAAATCCGAACCGCCACGCCGCCGGCACTGAACATTAGCCAGCTTAGATCATAATTTTGATAAAATATTGAGGATCTGGGCGGATCGCAGTGGGCGATGACAACCATTAAGCAGGCAACCCCTCGCAGCGAAAGCAGCGCATCTAAGCGGTTGGAGGTTTTTTTGCTTGGGTTAGAGAAACTCACTATTTTTTAAGGTTTTTTGTAAGTTTTCAGTCTGCCGGCAGGAATTTCTACGAGATAGTAGGTGACGGCTGCAAGTACGGTGGATAAAATCAGTGTTGCCGTTAATCTTGAATAAAAGGCTTCTATGGGAATCTCTGAGGTAAAAATAGGGGCGATATTTTTATTAATGGGCGTATGCCAGATATAAACGCCGTAGGATAAATGACCAAAAATTTCTAAAATTCTTAAGGGGTTTTTCAGGCAAGCATAAAATGAAAGTTTTTCATTGTTTTGATATGCCAAGTAAGAATTCCCAGATTCAAAGGCATAAATGAAGAAAGCGGTAAGAACAGCCGTTAAAACCGGCAACACAAAAAAGAAGGTAGAAGTTCTAATTCCACCACCTCTCCCTGGCAGCCTCCAAAGTTCTTGAAAGTAAATATGATGGGCGGTAAATAAATAGAGAAAGCTCATTAACCCAATGGCAATCGTTTTTAAAGGTAATCGATCTAACCTCAGTTTTTTCCTCAACTTAGGCAAAATTAATAAATTGGAACCGGCTTGCCTCTGAGAGTAAATCCAGGCATTGACTAGAAACCCTAATAAAAAAACATCTAAGTTAGCTAGAACTGGATTGTAAGTATATTTATAATAATAAAAACTTTTAGTTTGCAGCGGTTCTTTCAAAGCAACCCAAACACCCAGCCTCAAAAAGAATGCTAGAGCAATAATTGCACCGGCAGCCAGCAGAATTTGCTTTTTATTTAGTAAACGATATCTGAGTAAGTTATAAATAAAAGGCACAATCAGATAAAACTGCACTTCTGAGGAAATTGCCCAGAAAGTAATATTAAAGTCTGCCGGCGGTAAAACTTGGTTATAAGTAAAGGTTAAAATTCTGACCAGAGAACCCCAATTTTCTAATTTAAGAATGACTGGGTAAACAAAAATACATGAAATTAAAAGTGCAAAATAATAAAGCGGACAAATTCTCAGCAGCCGGTTACGCCAAAAGCTCAACACTCCAGCAACATCTGTGGTATAACGCTCTGTATAAAAAACTTTCCCCATCAAGTACCCAGAAATCCCAAAAAAAATCCAAACCGCTACAATTCCGTGACTAAATAACAGCCAACTAAAATCATAGTTTTTATAAACAATGGCATTTCTAGGCGCAGCACAATGAAAAACCACAATCGCTAAACAAGCAAAACCTCGAAGCGCTTGAAGTGCATCTAAGTGATTAGAGTTATTTTGAAATTGTGCGGCAGAGGGTGCTGCTACGGGTTGCGCCATTAGGAAATTTGTAAAGAAAGGGAAACTAAAATTTTATCAAGCAGTGGTAATTTTTTAATGCCTTATCTTATTTAGGGCTATCCAAAGGTTAAGATATCACAAGAAGTTGAAAAATATGAGTCGTTATGCAAGCAGAATACCGGCAGCGTCGTGAGCAGTTGATGGCGAAGATAGGCACCGGCACCGCAATCTTTCGCAGTGCACCAACCGCCGTGATGCACAATGATGTGGAATATGTTTACCGGCAGGAAAGTGATTTTTTCTATTTAACAGGGTTTAATGAACCGGAAGCGATTGCAGTTTTAGCCCCCCATCACGAAGAACACAAGTTTGTGCTATTCGTCCAACCCAAAGATCCGGAGAAAGAAGTCTGGACAGGATATCGTGCCGGTGTCGAAGGCGCAAAAGAACTTTATGGTGCTGATGAGGCATTTTCCATTGCAGAATTAGAGGAAAAACTGCCTCAGTATATACAAAATGCAGACAAAATTTATTATCGTTTAGGGCGAGATCGCGGTTTTAATGAAACAATTCTTAAACACTGGCAGCGCTTGATGGCGATGTATCCTAAGCGCGGTAAAGGGCCAATTGCGATTGAAGATACCAGCCCGATTTTACACGCAATGCGGCAGATTAAAAGCCCTGCAGAATTAGATTTGATGCGGAAAGCTGCAGTAATCTCGATTGAAGCGCATAACTATGCACGAGAAATTGCGAAACCGGGACGCTATGAATACGAAATTCAGGCAGAAATGGAACACATTTTTCGCTTGCGCGGTGGCAACGGGCCGGCTTATCCCTCAATTGTTGCATCGGGAGAAAATGCGTGTGTTCTGCATTATATCGAAAATAACCGGCAGCTACAAGAGAACGATTTACTGCTAATCGATGCCGGCTGCGCTTATGGTTATTACAACGCCGATATTACCCGCACATTTCCAGTTAGCGGCAAATTTACACCCGAACAAAAGGCGATTTATGAGATTGTCTTAGAAGCGCAATCGCAAGCAATGGAGCAAGTTAAACCGGGAAATCCTTGGAACCAAATGCACGATGCAGCCGTGCGAGTGATCGTAGAAGGATTGATGGAATTAGGATTACTGGATGGCGATATAGAGGAAATTATCAAAGAGGAGAAATACAAACCCTTTTATATGCACCGCACAGGACACTGGTTAGGGTTAGATGTTCATGATGCCGGTGTTTACCAGCATGGGGAACAGGCGCAAATATTGCAACCCGGACAAGTGCTGACAGTTGAACCGGGAATTTATATCAACCCGAATATCAAACCGGCAGAAGGACAACCTGAAGTTGAGAGCCGGTGGCGCGGCATTGGTATTCGCATCGAAGATGATGTTTTAGTAACATCAAATGGGCAGGAAAATTTAACTGCCGGCGTGCCAAAGTAAAAATCTTAGCTCACCGACAGGTTGAGCTAAAGTTAAGTTTGATGGGTGCCTGTCCTGCCACAGCCGCCATTTTCTTTGCGTCTGGGCTTCATGCCAGTTTCATCGTTTATTTTTGGTTGATTTCACCCTGCAAAGATGCTCAAAAAGATTTCCCTGCCGGCACTGTTGTTGCTGCTGCTAGTCGCTTGTCGCCAACCGCCTTATCGTACCAAAGACCTTGGACCGGCAGCACCACCACCCCAACTGCCCGATATCCAGTGTCAAGGACAACTCCCCGAAGCGCTCAAAGAGAAGACAGAAAATTATCGGCTAGCGCAAGAAGCCGACTTTGTACCGTCAATTCGTGAGTATGACGAACAAACCGAAAGGAATTTTACCTGTAGCATCTTCACGGCTGACTTTAACAATGATGGAGCCAGAGAATACGCCCTGTTGCTCGTCGATCCTAAAACATCAAACTTTCGGTTTGAGCTGTTGGTAAATCGAGGCACCGGCAAGTTTGGCACCGCAGTCGTCAAAACCTTCCAACCGGCAACCAAATTAGAGGAAGGCGTCGTTTACACCTCCATGAACTTCAAGCCGGCAGGAGAAAGTGGCCCAGCCCAGCGAGAATATTTTCCCCTCAAAGCTGGAACACCCGAAAGAAAAAGCTTTGAAGCACAACCGGCAATAGAATTATGGCGGGCGCTAGATCCTACTGAAAATGGCCTGCCAAAAAATTTAGAAGTCAGCACCCTTGCGTACTGTTCGGATATTTTTTATTTTGTGAATGGGAAACTAGAAAGAACCAGCGTTTGCGATTGATATTTGTAAAAACAAAATCCATAGTTACTGGTGTAACAAAGCATTCGGTGAGAAATTTTTGCGCTTAAAGCAGTTATGATTTCCCGAATGCTTTCCCCATACAACCCATCCCCAGTTTTCACTCATCGGGAGAGTACAGACTGTGTTACAGCGCATTGCATTACCCCTGCTTTCCGTTCTGGCAATTGTCCCCACCGCAGCCCTCGCTCAACCGGCAACCCTCGAAGCACCCGCTATCCCTGCGCCGGCGGTAACCAAAGTCTTGCCGGCGGATATTGCCGGCGTGCTGCTACTCAATACCACCAAAGACAACTGGGGCACCTTAAATCGATTTAATCCCCTGCCCTTCGAGCTTTCTGGGCCAGGTTTTTTACCCTTTTTGCCGGCAGGCACTAACTTTTTCGCAGATGTCCAACCTTGGGTGGGCGAATGGGCAGCAGTCGCACTGATGATCCCCCAACCGCCAGCAGAAGGACAATTGCCCAATTTTGCCGACAGCACCTTAACCGTTGCGCCGGTGGTTGATGTGGAAGGCGTCAATGCATACGTGGCGAAAGTTAGAGAAACTCAGGGAGAACCCCCGATTGAGCGACAGCACAATGGCATTACAATTTTAGAGTGGCCGGCACAAGAAGCCCCTGTTTTAGAGGAGCCGGTACAAGAACCCGTCCCCACAGAATCACCGGAACCCCTGCCGCAAGAACAATCGCCACCGGCAACGAACCCACCGCAATCCTTATCGTTCTTCAGTCGATTTTTACCTAGCAGTAGTTTACCCCTGCCTTTAGCGCGATTTCTGCCGGCGCAAAACCAGCAAATCGCAGTCGGAAGTGAGCCGGTGGAAGTCCCAGTCCCCCCAACGCCTATCCCTGCACCGCCTGGGAGAGCCGGTATAGCCATTGCCGTCTTACCCGGATATTTCGCAACATCCACAAGCGGCAAAGCCATCGAACAATTTATCGATTCTCAAGCCGGTATCAAACCCCTCGCGGAAGCCGCAAAGTTTCAGCGCACCCTCAAGCACCCGCAGTTTTCAACCTCATTAATGGTGGGATATAGCAATATCGCCGCCGCCGTCCAGATTGTCCCCACCATCAGCCTTCCAACACCCCCAGAGGGAACTCCCCCAGTGCCTCTGCCTTCAGGCGAATTCTACACAGCATTGCTAAAAAATTTAGCAGAAACTTACGACACTTTAGAAGGCTTTGTTTGGGTGCAACCCGAAGGAATTCGCGCTCAATCTGCTGCTTATTACACCACACCCAAGCTAGAGAATGCCACAGAACTCACACTCAATGGCGATGGAATTCTGGCAAAATTACCCGCCTCCACTTATATGTCAAGCAGCAGCCGCAATTTCCAAAAGCAGTGGAGCAGGATGGTAAAGCTATATGGTGAAGAAGGACAATCATTTCTAGATATATTCAGAAACGGCATCCGCAATGCGACTGGGCTAGATCTCGAAGAAGATATTATTTCTTGGATGGATGGAGAATTCTCCCTGTTTTCCTTTCCCACAACCCAAGGATTATTTCCCCAAGCATTACCAGGGTTCAAGCTAGGAATGGGATTAATGGTACAAACCAGCGATCGCCCAGCCGCCGAGAGAATGTTAAACCGGCTGGAAGAATCTGTAACAACATCATCAGGTGGCAACGTCAGCATTACCCGTCGGGAGGGATCGTCCCCCCTCACCAGTTGGGAATCACCCATGCCAGGAAAAGCACCTCAAAGCTTTTTTGCTTATCGCTGGACAGATGACAACACCCTCATCCTCACCACCGGCAGCGGCCCGATGAGCTTGCTAACTCCCGAACCCAGCCAGCCTCTCGCCAACGCCTACATCTTCCAAACTGCCACACAATCTTTCCCACGTCCGAATGAAGGCTACTTTTATCTCAACTGGGGCGCTACACTTTCATTTATCTATACGTTCTTTCCGCTTGACGACAGCGACGCATCCCGCTTTATCAAACAAGGTTTAGGAATGATCCGCAGCTTCAGTGCTAGCAATTCCGCCACCCCAGAAAAAGAACAGTCAGATATTTTACTCGTCATAGCGCCGGCGAAGTGAGTGCTGAGTGCTCAGTGCTGAATCTGCGCTTATCATCTGCGTTTATCTGCGTGCATCTGCGGTTAATAAATCAATATAAATCTACTTATCCTGCCAGACTTATAGATGCCGTCATCCCATCCGGCAACCGCGATGGGTAGCCGAATTATGAGTTAAACCGTTAAACTCATAACTCAAAACTCCACAGTTAAATAAAAATGCTCCCACAAATTAAAGACTTAGCAAAAACCTTAGCGCCTCGCCTCATTGAAATTCGGCGTCACATCCATTCTCATCCAGAATTAAGTGGCCAAGAATACCAGACAGCCGCTTATGTTGCCGGCGTACTCTCTTCCTGCGGCATCCATGTGCGCGAAGCTGTGGGGAAAACCGGCGTGGTTGGGGAACTGCAAGGTGAGGGCACAGATAGCCGGCTGCTAGCGATTCGCACAGATATGGACGCTTTGCCGATTATCGAACGCACCGGCTTAGATTATGCCTCTCGCCAGTCGGGAATTATGCACGCCTGTGGTCACGATGTGCATACAACCGTTGGGCTAGGAACGGCAATGGTGCTCTCTCAGCTAGGAATTCATCTGCCAGGAACCGTGCGCTTTTTATTTCAGCCGGCAGAAGAAATTGCCCAAGGTGCCGAGTGGATGGTGAAAGATGGCGTGATGGAAAACGTCACCAGTATTTTCAGCCTGCACGTTTTTCCCTCAATTCCTGCCGGTTCAGTAGGAATTCGGCATGGCGCATTGACAGCAGCCGCCGATGATATTGAACTCATTATTATCGGCGAATCTGGGCACGGGGCGCGTCCCCATGAGGCGGTTGACGCGATTTGGATTGCTTCGCAAGTAATTACCACTTTGCAGCAAGCCATTAGCCGCACCCAAAATCCTTTGCGCCCTTTGGTGTTAACCATTGGCCAAATTTCCGGAGGCAGAGCACCGAATGTGATTGCCGATCAGGTGAAATTGCTGGGAACCGTGCGATCGCTTCATCCAGAAACTCGCGCCGATTTGCCGGCGTGGATTGAGCGGATTGTCGCCAATGTTTGTAGTGCGTTTGGGGCACGCTATCAACTCAACTATAGGCGTGGAGTGCCTTCGGTACAAAACGATCCGATTCTGACTCAAATCGTGGAGTTAGCCGCCCTAGAGGCGTGGGGTTCCACTCACGTTCAAATTCTACCCGAACCCTCCCTCGGTGCCGAAGATTTTTCGATGTATTTGGAACACGCCCCAGGCACGATGTTTCGGTTGGGAGTCGGTTATCCAGATAAACATAATTATCCTTTACATCATCCCTTATTTGAAGTAGATGAATCGTCAATTGTCACCGGCGTTGTTACTTTAGCCTATGCTGTTTATAAATATTGGCAGCAGCATTAAAATTGGGCATGGGGCATGGGGCATGGGGCATGGGGCATTGGTTTAGCTACAACAGTGTTGATGAATTTTAATAGTTTTAGATAAAAATCCCTTAGTCAGACAGAGTTTATATGAGGCGTGACATCTGCCGATTATTTGGTAGCTGCTGGGGGTATTTTGTTGCTGACTTTGGGTGCCGGTGCTTTAATGGGATGGATCGCTAAGGTCGGAGGAACTATGGAAGCCTTGATCAAAGAAATTGTACAAAAGCTCCACTCTTTACCCAAAGTTAAGATTCTGGAGGTTCTAGATTTTGTTGAATTCTTGGCTTGGAACAAAGAGCGTTTAAATTTACAACAATTAGAAGATGATGCGGTTCAAGGAGATGAAGCGTTTGAAGCGCTGGCTGATCATTTGGCTGATGAATTTAAAAGGTACGCTGGAGATATTGTACCTGTTTTATCAGACGATGCTGTTAGTCGAGCGGGAATCTATGAGGAGCATCCCTGAGTGTGGTTTACTTAATAGATACAAACATACTATTGCGATTTGCAGATCGCTCTCATCCTCTCTATCCTTCAATTAGAACTGCCATCCGAAAGTTTCGTCAAGACGGACACAAGCTACAAGTCACGTCTCAAAATTGCGTTGAGTTTTGGAATGTTGCAACTCGTCCTATGGCGAAAAATGGATTTGGATTAACTCCTTCTAATGCCGAACGACTGTTGCAGTTAATTGAACGGCTTTTTCCTGTGTTGCCTGATAGTTCCAAGGTTTATGAGGAATGGCGTAGGCTAGTTGTTATATTTGGTGTTTCAGGAGTTCAAGTTCACGATGCTCGGCTAGTTGCATCAATGAAAGTTAATGCTATTTCGCATATTCTTACGTTGAATGTAGAGGACTTTAAACGATACATCTCTGAAGGAATCGTAGCAGTTTCACCAGAAAGTGCCGGCGAGACAACCACTTAACAACACTTTAGAGCGGAAGGATCGGGAGATATTGGCTAGGTTTTAAGAAGGGTTTGCACTTGGGATGCCGGCAGATGCTTTGCGGTGGGTGACTAGCGCTTTTGGGGAAGTTTGCTGGGAATTTGATGAAGTAGAATTAGGATAGTCTTGCGAATGTACGAGGTAAAGGCGATCACTAGGGATTACTTGAAAATTATCATGGCTGCTTTAGCTCTTGTTTCGGCGGCTAATGCGGCGGATGGGAGCAACACTTTTTAGATTATTTAAACACTTCTCATGCAAAAAATTAAAGTATCTTTACCAAGTATCTCTGTCACCGCCCTTAATGCTTTGATGTGTTGGGGGATTAACCAGTTTCCGGGAAAATCTGACCTAAATGTTGATCTTAATATAGTTTTGGTTGTAACGATCATATCAATTATTCTCATTGGGGTTGTTAGCAGTCAATCAAGTAACTCATCTTCTTCTGCCGAAACAAATAATCTTCCTTGGTTAGTGGGTTTATTACCGATGATCGGGAGTTTTGTATTGTTTGGCTTACTCAAAAGTAGTTATTTACCTACAAAATTAATTCAATATGTCGGCATCGCTTCTTTATTCCTATTTGTTGCAGGTACTATTTTACCAGTATTCATAATATTTTTTGATGCTTGGCGGGGTAATCAATCAACGCCATCAGAAAAAGTGGTGAAAGACTCGCGCCGAGTTTTACTAAAGGAAATGGAAAGGGAAGTAGCGAAACGGTTAAAAGATAATCTCCATGATCAAACTCGAATTGACTTGATAAAAGAAGATCAACCACAAGCTGTTAACCGAACAGAGCCATTAAAAAAGCAATCAAAACTTCAGGATAAACCAAGATTTAATTTATTATCATTTTTTGGAAAACCTAAGACGGAAGTACCAGAAAATGAAAAAGTTATTAATATTTTTAAGCGCCCTGACATCGACGGCAGACTGTTAATTTTGGGAGAACCTGGTTCCGGCAAAACTACGACTTTATTAGAATTGGCTGAGGAGTTATTGGCTGAGGCTAAACAACCTGAGAATAAAACTATTCCGTTTCTATTTGAACTTTCTAACTGGAAAGACGATAAGTTATCTATTGCAGATTGGTTGGCGGCTGACTTAAAAAATCGGTTCAATATATCTGAAAATGAAACTAAAAATTGGCTGGAAGCGGGTCAGTTATTGCCGCTGCTGGATGGTTTAGATGAATTGGGCTTAGTTCGGCAAACTCAGTGTATTACTAAGATTGATCAATGTTTACAAGAGTATCCAGATTTACAAGTTGCGGTTTGTTGCCGGGTGCAAGAATATCAAACGGGTGAGTCAAAACTTCAGAAATTAGGCTGGGCAATTTGCATACAGCCGTTGACAGATGCCCAAATTGAAAATTACTTGAAAGAACTGCAACGCGCCGATTTATGGTCATCCGTTAAAAGTGACCCGGAAGGTTTATTGACATTAGCAAGAGTTCCCCTATTACTGCATTTAATTCCCATTGCTTATCCAGAAGGATCTTTACAGGTAAATTCAGGGAGACAGCGACCCAATCAACAATATTTAGAAGAAAGCCGCAATCAATTATTTGCGGCATATATTGATAAAAAATTAAAAGAAAAGCCTCATAGTCGCTATTCGGATAAAGATACTAAACGGTGGTTGCAGTGGTTAGCACGAAAACTGAGAGAACGCAAGGAAACTGAGTTTCTCCTGGAAAAAATGCAGCCAGATTTACTCGAATCGCCCAAATACAAACTACTTTATCGGCTGATTGGAGGGCTGATTTTTGGGTTGATTGGAGGGCTAATTTTTGGGCTGATTGTTGGGCTGATTGGAGGGCTGATTGGAGGGCTGATTTTTGGGCTGATTGTTGGGCTGATTTTTGGGCTAGAGCAAAAAATAGAACCTGCGGAAACGATTAGCTGGAACACTCAAAAATTTACTAAAAATCTTATTGGAGGGCTGATTGGAGGGCTGATTGTAGGGCTGATTGGAGGGCTGATTTTCGGGCTAATTAGAAATCTGATGATATGGTTGATTTTTGGGCTGATGATAGGGCTGATTGGAGGGCTGATTGGAGATGAAATAAGAGTTAGGAATCAACCCAATCAAGGCATAATTGAATCAGCAAAAAGTGCCGTATTTTTGAGTTTAGTTACATTTCCTTTCACTGTGTTGTTATTGTCGTTAAGCAACCTGATAAGATTCCAGATAGCTTGGAGTTTACCTTTAATCACCGGCTTTAGTTATGCGCTATTTTTCGGCATTCTTCTAGGGGGTGGCCGTGCTGTTATTGAACACTACACCTTACGGTTTTTATTATGGCGTAGTGGCGCTATTGCCCTCAATTACGTTGACTTTCTTAGCTACGCAGCAGAACGTCGTCTCATCCAACAAGTGGGGGGGCGCTATCGCTTTATTCACGACTTACTGCGCGAACATTTAGCCGGCGGACAACCTTGGCGATGTACCTCTACTCTCACGGATCATGCTGATATTGTAATTGACGTTGCCCTCAGTCCCGATGGCAAAACGATTGCTAGCGCCAGCTATGACAAAACCGTGAAACTGTGGCGTTTATCGGCTGATGGTCAAGCCTCTCTAATCCGGACTTACACAGAACACGCTGCCCCTGTAGGTTGCGTTGCCTTCACTCCCGACAGTCAAACGCTCGTCAGTGGTAGCGATGACAGTACCCTAAAAATTTGGGATATCAAGACGGGGAAATGCGACACGCTGCCGGGGCACTCAGACAAAGTTTGGTGTGTGGCGATTACTGCGGACGGCACAGACCTAGCAAGTGGCAGTCGAGATGGGGTTGTGAAAATTTGGGATCTACCTAAACGGCAGTTAATTCGCAGTATTTCCGCACATTCATTAGGAGTGCCTGGTTTAGCTTTTACTCCTGATGGTCAAATTTTGGTTAGCGGTAGTAGCGATAGAAGTATTAAAGTTTGGGAAACAGCTACAGGTCAACTGCTTCAGACTCTTGCACCTAATTTAACCAAGTTGTGGCAATGGTTCATCATTAGGTTTTGGTATTCATCAGCAGTCTATAGCATTGCTATTAATCCTAATGGTAAAACCCTGGTAAGCAGTAGTGCAGGAGAAGCGGTTGAATTTTGGGATTTAGACACAGGTAAACGCCTTCGCACCCTGCCAGTACATTTCAAGCGTCAATGGCAGGTTGCTCTTAGTCCAGACTGGCAAATTATCGCAGGTATCGGAGAAAATGGAGCGATGCGATTACATCACTTTCCTGCGGGTAAGTTAAGTTGTGTACTCAACGAACATTCTGCCGATGTAACGTCTATTGCTTTTAGTCAAGATGGGCAGTTTATCGTCAGTGGGAGTGAGGATAAAACGATTAAAATTTGGCAGCGAGTTCCTCTCCCCAATTAAACGAGAGTTGTTTAAGTGATCTAAGCATTTGCTCAAAATCCAGAATCAATCGCAAAGGTCTACCGCTATTCCTATCCTGATGACTCATCTATAGCAATTCTAAAGGGAGCATCTCATTTTTGAAAATTTTTAGTAGTGCCGGCATATTGCAGGCTTGCTGTAATCTTAGGGAGCAAGATGCTCCCACTCCCATGTTTTTGCAAATATGAGATGCACCGGCTTAAGATGCCGGCATCTTGCCTGCTAGAAATACATTGACTCAGCAATGCCTCAGCACCCATTAGATTTTCCTAAATATGAAAAAGCCGCCTAGCTAACTTTAGATAGGCGGTTCTTTTACAATCGCTCAGTGATTAGTAACAGAAAAAACTGACTATTTTAAGGCCGGTGAGAGCGGTTAGTCTTTCCTCGCAGACAGACCAACTCTCTCGATCGCACCCGTCCTTATTCACTAAACAAAAACGAAATACTACAAAGAGGAACCTAATCCAGCGTAGGCACCGTAGAAGAAAATACCTACAATCGTAATCACACCCAGGCCGGCGACCGTTGCGACAACCCACAAAGGAATTCTGCCACTTTCAGACACAGCTTTTACCTCTCCATTAAAAACACAGCTGAAGATCGTTAGATCGTTAAATCGAAAAATCGAGATTTATCGCCAGTTAGTTAAAGAAATAACTGGAAAACAAGATACCCAGGCAAAAAATCAGTAACAGGCCCAAGTATAGGGATGTCCGGTTTAACTCTACCGGCTGATTATTCGGGTTGGGAGAGCGAGTCGGCATGAGAAATTACTCCTATCGTTGAATAAATTGCATGGCGGCGATCGCGCCCAAAAAGAAGATCGTCGGCACTCCTAGGGTATGCACTGCCAGCCAGCGAACCGTAAAAATGGGATAAGAAACTGGCTCATTTGCTCGATTGGTCGTCATAATTTAGAACTCCGTTAGGAACTACTTACCGATAAATTGATCAATTTGTTGCTTCGACTCAAAGCGGTCTTGCACAATTGGCAATTCCTGGCGAGTTTGGGTGAAATACTCATTAGGCCGAGGCGTACCGAATACGTCATAAGCCAAACCTGTACTCACAAACAACCAGCCGGCGACAAACAGCATGGGGATGGTGATACTGTGAATCACCCAATAGCGGACACTGGTAATAATGTCCGAAAACGGACGTTCTCCTGTTGAGCCAGACATTCAGATTCCTCCTGCAGACTACTGTTAAAAACTCAATCTCTATGATACGAAACTTGCACAACACTCACAAGCAAGTAATTTTAACCACCGGCAAGACTACTGGCGATTTTTATTAGCATCAGGCAGATGCGGCATTGGCTTGATACTTCAAGAGAATACCTTGTTGACCAATAATAAATCCTTGCTGGGGCGACAAAAAGACAATCTTGTAAAAATTAGAGGGGACATTTTCCACCTCACGGTCTTTTTGCCAGGTTTTACCCCCATCAAAACTGCACAGCAAATTGCCACTGCCGCCGGCTACCCAAACTTCATCAGGTGTTCTGTAGGCTAAATCCAGCAATCCCCAGCTTGTGGACACCTCTGGATGCAGCGGTTCCTCCCACTCTTCCCAGTTTTGGGCACTGCTAAATTGTACCTGACCACCTCTGGCTAACATCCACAACCGGCCATCTTGGGAAAATCCCATATTCTGGACGCGTCGGGAACTGTTGCGATTGTGCGGCATCCAAGCATTCTGACCCGGTTCCCAAGTCGAGTAGAAGTTCCCCTTCGCCGACACGGCAACATATTCCCCATTCGAGGAACGCTGAATATTCCGCACGACGCCGACTGCTTCTTGCACCATCGCTTTCCAGTTCTGGCCGGCATCTGAGGTGCGGTAAATTGCTCCCACATTCGTGGTCATTTCAGCGGATTTCGGGCCAAGTGCCAAAATCGTGTTAGGAGCACCTGGTAGCTTCTCGCTTAAGAGAATACGATTCCAAGACTTGCCCTCATCATCGGTATGCAGCAAGACGGACGGCTGTCCCACAATCCATCCTTCCTTACCAGAAAAGCTAACCGATGTCAATAAAGCTTTTTCCTCATCCAGATCCAAACGTTGTTCTTGCCAAGTTTGGCCGGCATCGGTGGTTTCTAGTAAGGTGGCATTGCTGCCAACGATCCAACCGTGGTTGGGGTCAGAAGTAAAGGCAATATCTTGTAAATTCGCTTCACTGGGCAGGTTGATCACTTGCCAGGGGCTGGAACTGAGAGAGGGGACTTGAGAACATCCCACACAAAGCAGGACGGCTGCTAGTAATAAAACAAGGGGTTTCAAAGGTTTGATGAGCGAGTCTATCACAGTCCAATCTATATATCTGTTAATCGTTTTTTGTTGCATTTAGAACCGGCAGTCTTTCAGTTTCAGCTCAAACGCGAATGCGATCCAACGCTTTCTCCAGTGGATCAAGACTTCATCATTCGAGTAGAATCTTGAAGCCGTCTCACTGTAAGCCATAGAGGCTGAGAAAGAATAGCAAGCCAAGGGCCAGTCCGCCAAAAATCAGCAAACTTTTCTGGGCGGGAGTGAGTGTATTAACACCTAGCCCGTAACCGAGATTTTCCTTAAATCCAGATGCAGTGCCGGCAGCGCCAATATTGTGAAACTGCGAGGTTCGCACCCCACACACCGGGCAGCGCCAATCAGTTGGCAACTCTGTAAACGGCGTTCCGGGCGGAACCTGACGCCCATCGTCTCCCTTGGTTGGTTCGTAAACGTAGCCACAGGCTCGGCATTCGTATCTGTCTAACGTTTGGGAATCAATGGCTTCGGGACTCATGGCTCAGGACGAATAGAGGGTTGGGGGGTTGAGAGCGTGACCGAGGCTCCAGTCCCCGCCACGTCTGCTTGCAGCATAACGATCGTTGATAGTAATAATATTAAAATGTCGCATAATTTTGTTAAAGATTGTCAACGAATCTGCTAAAAAATTAAGCTTTCGGCTGAATTGCTGAGCCGGCAAGCCTTACGACGACTGCTATCGGAAAGGTTAGAAATGAAGCTTCTCAGACACAAGGCATTTAGCTGGGCATGGTGCGGGGATTCGCATCCTGCCACTGCAAGCCTTAGCCCTATATACTGTAATGTAAAGAAGTAGAAACAAACGTACCTTCAGCGAAGCGGTCATTATTAATCGTGTTTGTCCTAAGAGGCTATGAATATTTCCTGGGCTTTCTGCTAATTAGCAGCCTTGTACCCGCATTGGCGCTGACGGCGTCGGCAGTGCTGCGGCCCAAAGGTCTTGGCCCAGAACGGCGTACCACTTATGAGTCCGGCATGGAACCCATTGGAGGCGCTTGGATTCAGTTCAACATCCGGTACTATATGTTTGCGTTGGTCTTCGTGATCTTTGATGTTGAAACTGTTTTCCTCTATCCGTGGGCTGTCGCGTTCCACCGGCTGGGGTTGTTGGCTTTTATTGAAGCCCTGATCTTTATCGCAATTCTGGTGATTGCACTCGTGTATGCGTGGCGCAAAGGAGCCTTAGAATGGTCATGAACACTAATCTTACATCGCCGAACACTTCAGGGGAATCGGGGCAACTGATTAACCCGGTAGGCCGGCCAGAGATCACAAAAGAGCTATCGGAAAATGTGATTCTGACGTCGGTTGATGACCTCTACAACTGGGCACGACTGTCTAGCTTGTGGCCCCTGATGTATGGGACGGCTTGCTGCTTTATTGAGTTTGCCGGCATGATCGGCAGCCGGTTTGACTTTGACCGTTTTGGTCTGGTGCCGCGTGCTAGTCCGCGCCAAGCCGATTTGATTATTACAGCAGGCACGATCACCATGAAATATGCGCCGGCTTTGGTTCGCTTATACGAACAAATGCCGGAACCCAAATACGTGATTGCAATGGGTGCCTGTACGATTACCGGCGGGATGTTCAGTGCCGATTCTCCCACCGCAGTGCGTGGAATCGATAAGCTGATGCCGGTGGATGTGTATATCCCAGGATGTCCGCCGCGTCCGGAAGCGATCATGGATGCAATTATTAAGTTGCGTAAAAAGGTTTCTAATGATTCGCTACAGGAACGGGGCCGGTTACAGCAAAGCCACCGTTTCTACAGCAAGGCACACAATATGAAGCCGGTGCCGGAGATTTTAAACGGCACCTATCTTGCCTCCCCCACTCGCCAAGCACCGCCGAAGGAACTGACAGAAGCGATGGGGATGCCGGTGCCGCCAGCCCTTCAATCTGCTCAGAAGGAGGAAAGCCGTGGCTGAAGAAGGAACGCAAATCGTTGAAGCCGGCAAAATTTCTCAGTGGCTGACACAAAATGAGTTTGCCCATGAGTCGCTGCCGGTAGATCATTCGGGTGTGGAGATTATCAAAGTTGAGCGGGAGTTTTTAATTCCCCTAGCAACTGCCCTCTACGCTTACGGATTTAATTACCTGCAATGTCAAGGCGGTTATGATGCCGGTCCCGGTGAAGATTTGGTTAGTTTCTATCACTTAATTAAACTAAGTGATAATGCGGATCGCCCTGAAGAAGTGCGGGTGAAGGTATTTGTGTCACGGGAAGATCCGAGGCTGCCTTCCCTGTACTGGATTTGGAAGACGGTAGACTGGCAAGAGCGGGAAGCTTACGATATGTATGGCATCATTTATGAAGGACATCCGAATTTAAAACGGATTTTGATGCCAGAAGATTGGGTAGGTTGGCCGCTGCGTAAGGATTATGTCTCTCCAGACTTTTTTGAGTTGCAGGATGCCTATTAAGATTTAGGGCAATTTATCGCAACTTAGTTGTGTTGAATTTAAGTGCCGGCACTCTCTTCTTTTGAGAAGGGGGTGCCAATTTTTTGATGGCTTTACTGAGTGCCGGCTGTTTATTGTTGAGTAAATTACGCGAGGCAGCAGATTTAATATTTTTTAACCGCAGATAAACGCAGATGGGTTACGGGTTGGTGTTGCAGATTTTGCGATTCTCTGTATGTGGGAGTGAGAATCGCTATAGCTGCAAATTCAACTTTCTCAACTACCAATCTTTTGAAGGTTTGCGTTTATCATCATCCCAATCCCAATCATCATCTTGATTTTGTTTCTTGCTTCCATCATCTTGCCTGGGTGCCGGCTCACCAGAAGACGTTGCATTAATCACCCGGTAATCTGCATCATAAACAGATTCCGTTTTTCCCACTTCAGACTCAGCCGGCTCGCGATAGCCGATCGAATAAGTTGAGCCATAGCGGGAAACTGTTTTCGGTTCCTGCGGCACTTCATAAGTTGTGGGATCTCTGCCCAAATCGCGCTCACCGGCACGAGGATCTGCGGGTTGCTCATTCTCCTCCCAATCCTCATCAAACTCGTCATAATCCTCAGCCGGCTCGTCATAATCATCTCGCTCCTCAACACCGGCACGGCGATTAACCGGCTCGTCATAATCATCTCGATCTTCAATACCAGCACGGCGATCAACCGCCCCCTCGGAAATGCCGGCACTCGGAGAAGCCGTTGGTGTGCCCCAGTTATTCTGCAAAACTGTATTAGCCTGGGGAGCCGGTTCTGGTTGCCGGCGTGGCGTTTGAGGCATATAGTCACGCGGGATATGCGGTAAAGGGATCTGCCGGCGAGTTAGCAATTCTCGCTCAAACAAATAATTTGACAGCTGATATAAAGCAGCAATCGCAAAGGATGTCAGCACACCTGCCGCCACAGCACTCAACATCAGCACAGAAAGCGGTAGCGCGAATGATTGCGTCCCCAAAAAGACCACCGGCAGAACAGGCGACGCGTTTTGCCAAGCAAAAATTCCCACTCCTCCGAATACCACCAGTAGCAGTAAACCGCGAAATTCACGCATAATTAATCCTCCACAGTGTTGAGTATCTCGAAGAGTTTTTAGTCAAAAATATTAAACCATTGGCAAAAATTCACCCCTTATCTAAATGATCCACAAAACACTCAGATTCATCGGTATACGCCTAACGGTACGCTGCGCTATCATCTGTGTTTATCTGTGTGCATCTGTGGTTAAAAAATCTTAAAAACAATCATTCTTCACCCTTGACTCTTGCACCGGCAGACACAGAAATCTCAGCTCAATTCACGCTTCTAATGTCCCTCCCACCGGCTTATTGGAATGCAATCAATATCAAGCTGATCGAGAGCGCGAGCCACCACAAAATCAACCAAATCCTCAATCGTTTGCGGGTTGTGATACCAAGCAGGAATCGCCGGCACAATTCTTACCCCCGCTTCCGCCAAAGCCGTCAAATTCCGCAAGTGAATCAAACTCAAAGGCGTCTCGCGGGGCACTATCACCAGTTTACGTCCTTCCTTGATCTGCACATCAGCCGCCCGCTCCAAAAGATCCGAACTCAAACCGGCAGCCAACTTTGCCACCGTACTCATACTGCACGGCATCACGATCATCCCCAAAGTCCGAAACGAGCCGCTGGCAATATTCGCGCCCACATCTTGCCAAGCATGACATCTCAGCTTGCCACCCGTCACATCCCCAGCTTGCTCACGCCAAAATAGCTCCTGTTGCACCGGCTCAGCAGGCATCCGAATATTTTGCTCTGCCTGCCAAACCATATAAGTAGACTTAGAAGCCACCAGCTCAATTGCCCAGTCTGCCTCTAATAAAAACTTAATCGCTCGCACTGCATAAATTAGCCCAGATGCGCCTGAAACACCCAAAATCAGAGGGCGTGTTTTGTTATCCTGTGTCATCAGTTCATTGCGAATAAAGAATAGACTGCCGGGATAGAGTATAAAGAATTCTTTATCCCCTTATCCCGGCTCTGATTCTTCATTAACGATCAACCTCCAAATAAGGGTTGTAAGTGGAACGCTCAGGCTCCTCGTCATCTCCATTTGTAGCTTCACTGCCGCCACCAACCGCAACCAAGTCTATTTGTTGCCGGTAGTAATCCACACTCTTGACTTGAACTTCCACGCGATCGCCGAGCCGGTATTGCTTGCGGTTCTTGCGCCCCACTAGGGTTTGTTGGCGAGAGCGGTATTCATACCAGTCATCTTTCAAAGAAGAGACATGAACCAATCCTTCCACCAGCAATTCTTCAATTTCCACAAAGAACCCGTAAGACTGGACGCCGGTGATCAATCCTGGAAACGTTTCGCCGGTGCGCTCTTTCATTGCACCGGCTTTCTTTAACCCTGCCAGATCCTCCTCAGCTTCCTGGGAGACTTTCTCTCGATCACCGAGATGCCCCACGATGGTAGAGAGCTGTTCTTCGAGTTCGTGCTGCACTTCTGGGGGCAAGACGTTCCAGTTAATTTGGCCTTTAGCGCTACTGTGACGCAAATTAACGCTTTCTTTGACACGAGTCGTGCGGCGATCACGCCCATGTTCAAATACAGCATGGAGGATGCGCTGCACTAGCAAATCTGCGTAACGCTGCACCGGCGAAGTGCAGTGGGTGTATCCAGTGTCTAAGGATAGGCCAAAGTGCGGCCCAGGCGTGGTGCTATAAGTAGCCGGTTTTAAGGTTTCCTGTAGCAGGTAAGTCAGCACGCGTTCAGCAGAGGAGCCGGCAAACTGTTGGGTAAAACCTTGATAATCTTGAGGGCGGACATCTTCCTCATTTTGTAGCTGCAAGTTCATCCCCAGATTGTCAGCCAGTTTAATTAACTCTTGAACATCATCGAAATCGGGCTTTGGCTGTACTCGATAAATTCCTGGCACCATGAGCGCCTGTAAATGGCCGGCTACGATTTGGTTAGTCAGAAGTATTAATTCTGTCACCATTGCACCGGCACTGAGGCGAGGTGAGGCAACAATAACCCCTAACAACCCCTCATCATCAAAGGGAAATTGGCCGACACCGTACTGAGTTGCCGGCAGATTTAGTTCAATCGCGCCCCGTTGCTGCCCCTGTTGCTTGACTGCACGGGAGAGCGCTAACATTTGGTCGAGGACTGGACTGAGCGCCGAGTCTTCATTACGATCCAAAATTTCTTGAGCTTGTTGGGGACTCAGCTGGTGGTCAACTTGAATGATACTGGGTTGAATTTCAAATTCCAGCACTTCTCCTTGAGCGTTCAAGGTGATCAGCACGGAAATAGCAAGCCGTTCTTCTTCGGGTAACAGAGAACAGCGATTTTCTGCCAAAATTTCTGGCAACATAGGAATTGCCGTTTCTCCCAAAAACACGGCGATGCCGCGCTTGCGGGCTTCCCGGTCGAGGGGCGAGTCTGGGGGGACATGATAGGCCACATCCGCAACATGAACACCTAGCCGCCACTGCCCATCTTCCAGGGTTTCTAGGGAGAAGGCGTGTTCTACCGGAGAAGCGCCGGTGCTTAAGCCTTCTTCTTCAGTTTCTGGTTCTTCTTGCTCACGTTGTAAGGATTCAGCTTTGAAAGTGAGAGTCAGCAGCTCACGCAGATCGAGCCGGTTTTTCAAGTCGGCTTTTCGTAGCTGTTTGGGCAAGGCTTTCGCCGCCTTCATCACATTTTCGCTAAAAGAACGCGGCAGATCGTGCTTGCAGCAAACAATGTCTAGGTCGTTAGCATCTTCGGCATCACTACCGAGAATCTGAGCAACGCGTCCCACCGGCGGATAGGAACCGAGGGGATAGCGCATAACTTCGACATGGACAAGATAATCAATGGCTTCTTCTAGGGCGATGCCATTTGAGTTAACTTCAAGTTCAAACAACAGCCGGTCGTCTAAGGGAACGGCTTTATATGCAGCGAGGCCGGTTTGGTTCTTGGCTTGTTTCAATCGCGCTAAGACGCTGGGGTTGGCTCGTTCGAGAACTAACCGCACTTCCCCTTCTGGACTGCGCCGGCGGCTGCCTTCTTTAATGATTTTGACCAGCACTCGATCGCCATTCCAAGCGGAACTGAGATGGCATTCCCGAATGTAAATATCTTCTGATCCTTCCGCATCTTGAATGGCAAAACAAAACCCTTTGCTAGAGCAACGGAGTTTGGCTTCTACGACACCTTCTTCAATCACCCGGCGATACTTGCCGCGATCTTTGACTAAAATGCCAATTTTCTCTAAAGCGTCTAGGACAATTTGGAATTTACGCAGACTTGTCTTGTCCTGGCAACCCAGTTTCTTCTCCAAGACCTTAGGCGCGACCAATTTATCATCCGTAAAGTTTGCCAGTAATGTAGCGATTGAAAATTCCATGCAGCGCTCAATCCTTGTGGTCTCTATTCGATTCTCTCCCCGGCACTATCACTCCACGCGGCGGTAGCTATTAGCCTTGGATGCCCGGATTTGGAAATTTGGATTTTAGATTCAATGCGCTACGCGAACGTCAATCTAAAATCGTCTGTCCGTACCTTTTCCAGGCTTCACTCCCCCTTTCCTCGCGAACAACTTTTAAGGAAGTGCTCGCGCCGAGAACGCTGGAAACAGGCAATCCGATGGCAGAACCTCTCAGTTGCGCTAAGCGCATCTGTTTGGGCATCAGGGTGACATCGTCAGGCACCTCCGACTTTGAATAAACCCGTTTTTCTCGCCCCCGCCATGTTTTAGAACACAGTGATGCAACCAAGGGTCAGGAGCTTGAGCCGGCTTCGAGCGAGTGTCGGAGGGGCTTGAATACCGTGTATTCTTGCACTCTCGTTTTCTTACACGCTGCGGCGCTTCTGTTTTAGCAACCGCTTTGCAGCGACTTTGCTCTAGCTTTAGGGTATATACAGGTCGGATGGAGCGGTGCAATGCCGCGCAGATGTAGTCTTTTAACTATTTTAGTTTTAGCGGGTGCTTTTGGTACATCGGTTTTTTGCACACTATCCTGAAGTTAGGGATTGAGGGTAGATCATTTGTAAACTATGTTTAAGAGGGGCTGTCGTGGTTGCCGGTGGGGTATTCAGTTTTTAATCAGTGGGTGTTGGGGAAAGGCAGGAGAGCATTGCTTGGGCGAGAGGGAAAGTAGAAAATTATGCCTTTAATTTTTCTGATTGACTCAATCGGGATGTTTTCAATCAGGATAGATAGCGTTCTTGGGGAGGCAAATTTCTAAGTTAAATGCTGATTAATTTAGAAATTATTCTACCTTGCCTGAAACCTGGCTCCTTTAAGATTGCGTAAAAAAGGTTTCAACGCTTCAGCGAGTCTATTTCGGGATGCCCTGATTTGAAAGCGAATACCCAATTTAATAAGTAAAGTCTAAAATTTAAAATAGCGCTATCTTCTGAACTTCTGATATTTTTGATGGGAATACTATGTTTTCTCAATTTTTCGCTCGTTATCCAGCCGGCGGTTTAATTTCTGAGTTACTGACGATTGATCACGGCAAATATGTTGTCCGCGCTTTGGTTGTTGTGGAAGGCGTGACGCTGTCTTCGGGGATGGCGGCGGCAGAAACGGTGGAAGTGGCGGAAGATCGAGCTAAAACCCGTGCTTTGAATGTTTTGGGAATTGAAGTGGGAATGCCACAGCCGGCACAGACGCATTCTGTTTCGTCTCAACCGGCTGCAACTTCACCTTTACCGGCACCTTTGACAACGAATTTTCAATCGCAAAAAGGGTTTTCGCCAGATCCTTTGGTGCCGGCTAACTCAGATATGGCTTTTTCCAGAACCTCTCCCCCGCTAGCTGCGCCAACTCGTCCTTCTATTCCTCCCACTTCCCCTGCGCCGGCTTCGGATGAGTGGTTATCTGATTCAAATGGCGATTGGGGAGAGGAGGATGCGATGCCGGCACCGACGCCATCTTTTAATCTTCCAGAAATCGAGCCGGCTGCGACTGAACCGCTATTGCAGGGTTCACAGTTTCACCGTGAGGGTGTTGCGAAGCCGGTGCCTGCCGTTGCTGAAACTGGGAGTGCCGGTGTAGACAAGAAGAAGGATTTATCGAATGAAATTGCCAAAATCAAAGTTGAACTTGAGCGTTTGCACTGGAGTCCTGAGCAGGGAAAAAATCATTTAACTCTAACTTATGGCAAGTCATCTAGCAAACTACTAACTGATGATGAATTGCTTGATTTCTTGCACTATTTAGAATCTCTGCCGGCAGCAAAGTAACAAAAAAAGGTAAAGGGTGAGAGTAGGGGCATGAATCCTATCACGCCTTTACTCTCACCCTTCAATTCCCGCTAAATCGGGTTTCAATTTTCTTAGCCGACAGCAACTGGACGGGTTGCAGAAGGACGCCGATCAATCACTTGATCGATTAAACCGTATTGTCTGGATTCTTCGGGAGACATGAAGAAATCCCGTTCGGTATCTTCTGCAATTTTCTCTATGGGTTGGCCGGTGTGGGCGGCTAGATGCTCATTCAGTCGCCGTTTGTGGTATAATATTTCCTTGGCTTGAATTTCGATATCCGTTGCTTGCCCCTGAGCGCCACCGAGGGGTTGGTGAATCATAATCCGAGAATGGGGCAGACTCATCCGCTTACCCTTTGTGCCGGCACTGAGCAAGAAGGCTCCCATACTGGCAGCTAGGCCGACGCAAATTGTAGACACATCCGAGCGAATGTGGTTCATGGTGTCAAAAATGCCCATGCCGGCTGTCACCGAACCGCCTGGAGAGTTGATGTAGAGGTAAATATCCTTGTCTGGATCTTCAGCTTCTAGAAAAAGCAGTTGAGCAACAATCAAGTTTGCCAAGTCGGAATCAATTTGCGATCCGAGGAAGATGATGCGCTCACGCAGGAGTCGCGAATAGATGTCGAAAGCGCGTTCGCCACGACCTGACTGTTCGATAACGATAGGAATCATGGAGCCTGCCTGTTGACGCAATTTATCTTAGTTATAACCAATTGTAGGTTTAATCTGCCGGTGGTTGCAGCAGGAGGGAGGTAGGGGTTTCTCCCTAGGAGGAGTGCGTCTATAAGCAAGCCGGTGATCAGTAGAGATGTTTGGGGTGTACCCTTTACCCTGTTGCGAAGCACTCGCCTAGATTTGCGATCTGACAAATGCTTCAAGCCGGCTCATTCCCGTTTCAATGGTTGCCATATCGGTTGCGTAAGATAACCGGATGCAATCATCTGCACCAAACGCAATTCCTGGAATGACGGCGACTTGCTGAGATTCAAGTAAGCCATCACAAAATTCTAGAGATTTTAAACCTGTTTTGCTGATATTCGGTAACAGGTAAAAAGCACCATCTGGTTTCGGACAATTTAATCCGGGAATTGCATTGAGAAGTTCATACATAACTTGCCGGCGTTCGGCAAAAGCTTGGCGCATTTCTTCTACACAATCTTGCGATTCTTCTAATGCTGCAATTGCTCCATACTGAGCAAAAGTACAGACGTTCGATGTACTGTGACTTTGAAGGGTTGTCACTGCTTTAATTAAATCTAATGGGCCGGCTAAATAACCCAATCGCCAGCCGGTCATGGAGTAAGCTTTAGCAAAGCCACTACTAATGATTGTGCGATCAAAGATTTCTTTGCCAATCGATCCAATGCTGAGATGTTCTACACCGGCATAGATAATCTTCTCGTAGATTTCATCAGAAACGACTAAGATATCTTTTTCAACCACCACCTCTGCCAGTGCGCGAATTTCATCCGGCGTGTAAACCATGCCGGTGGGATTGGAAGGCGAATTCAGGATAAATAATCGCGTTTTTGGGGTGATCGCTTCTCGCAGTTGAGCCGGCGTGATTTTGTAGTTACTTTCGGCGGTTGCGTGAATAATCACCGGCACACCACTGGCAAGTTTCACCATCTCTGGATAACTCAACCAATAGGGAGCCGGGATGATAACCTCTTCTCCCGGATCGAGCAGCGCCATCATCAAGTTATAAAGAGAATGCTTGCCGCCATTGGTTACGACGACGTTCTCTGGGGCGTAGTCGAGTCCATTATCTTTCTTGAGCTTCCGGGCGATTGCTTCTCGCAACTTGGGTTCACCGGCAGCAGGGCCATATTTAGTTTTACCGGCATCTAGCGCTTGTTTGGCAGCGGCTTTGATATGTGCCGGCGTGTCGAAATCCGGTTCGCCGGCGCTAAAACTGCAAATGTCGATGCCTTCAGCCTTCATCGCCTTTGCCTTAGCCGCGATTGCCAATGTAAGCGAAGGCGCGACCTGACCCACCCGTGCTGCCAGCTTCATCGTTACCCCTAAAAATTTAACTTAAGCACTACAACTATCAGACTTCTAGTTTCTCAGACTATCTCAACATTGCGTGCGAGGTTTATGTTTTTTTACGGTTGCAATGTTTTGATCGCCTGACATTTAGTAGGGACGCACCGGCGTGTGCGCCCCCATCACCCTTGCCTACGGTGTACACACATCTGGTGAGCAACCTCAAAACGCTGCTGGATTTCGCCCCCCTAACCCCCCAATTCTGGGGGGAACCGGAATACAAAGTCCCCCAATTATGGGGGATTTAGGGGGCATATCAATCTCAAAAGTCCCCCAGAATTGGGGGATTTAGGGGGCATATCAACCTCAAACGTCAGTAGAGAAGACTTGTGTGTACACCGTAGATCACGCTTGCTCAAGCAATCGTGACATCGGGTGAGAGATAGACATCTTGGATGGTGTGAAACAGCTTGACGCCTTCCTCGAAGGGACGTTGGAAGGTTTTGCGACCGGAAATTAAGCCAGAACCTCCAGCACGTTTGTTAATCACCGCAGTGCGAACGACTTCGGCAAAGTCGCTTTTACCGGATGCGCCACCTGAGTTGATCAAGCCGGCACGCCCGCAGTAGCAGTTGAGTAACTGATAGCGGGTTAAATCAATCGGGTGATCCGTGGTTAAATCTGAGTAAACCCGATCATGCGTCATACCGTATTTCTTGCCGGCAGCGTCGGAGACAGCTTTATAGCCGTTGTTGACTTCTGGCAGCTTTTGCTTGATGATGTCTGCCTCAATGGTGACGCCGAGATGGTTGGCTTGGCCGGTGAGGTCAGCGGCAATGTGATAGTCTTTGTCTTGCTTGAAAGCGTTGTTGCGGAGATAGCACCAGAGAATCGTTGCCATGCCGTATTCGTGGGCTAAGGCAAAGGCTTCGCTGACTTCTTGAATTTGGCGAGTTGATTGATCGGAACCGAAGTAAATCGTTGCCCCCACGGCGGTTGCCCCCAGATTCCAAGCTTGCTCAACCGAGGCAAACATCACCTGATCGTATTGGTTGGGATAGGTGAGCAGTTCGTTGTGGTTGAGTTTGACAATGAAGGGGATTTTGTGGGCGTATTTGCGAGAAACACTGCCCAAAACGCCCAAGGTGGTGGCGACGGCATTGCAGCCGGCAGCCATCGCCAGCTTAATAATGTTTTCCGGGTCGAAGTAGATGGGGTTGGGGGCAAAAGACGCGCCGGCAGAGTGTTCGATGCCTTGATCCACCGGCAGGATAGAAAGATAGCCGGTGTTTGCCAAGCGCCCGTTGGAGTAAAGCTGCTGGAGACTCCGCAGCACTTGGGGAGAGCGATCGCTGTATGCCCAGATGCGGTCGATAAAATCTGGGCCGGGAAGATGGAGTAAATCTTGAGAAACCTTGGCTTTGTGCGTGAGAAGGTCTTCTGCTTCTGCACCGAGATAAGACTCGATGGTTTTGGGTGCATCTAGAGTTGCGGTCATAGATTTTCCCTCAAAATTTTGACGCTACTGTTTATTGTGGCTTGTGGTTTGGGAAGTTGGGATTTTCTCAACGGGGGTAGATGAGGGGGAAGTGGGAATATGATCGCAAAGGTGCCGGTGTTCTGGGGTGAGATTGGCAGTTGGGTTGTTGAGATAGTCGCGCACCCAATTGCAACCCCGCACCATCAGCTCATCGATATCTTCAATTTGCCACAAGCGAGCAGTGCCGTCCCATAAAGCAGTCACCAGTTGCTTACCGTCTGGGCTAAATATGACGCTGTTGACCACGCTTTTATGGCCTGTAAATGTAGCCAGTTGCTTTCCCGATAAATCCCACAAGCGAGCCGTGTTGTCATCGGAAGCCGTCGCCAGTTGCTTGCCGTCTGGGCTAAATATGACGCTGTTGACTCCTTCTTGATGGCCTGTAAATGTGGCCAGTTGCTTTCCCGATAAATCCCACAAGCGAGCCGTGTTGTCATCGGAAGCCGTCGCCAGTTGCTTGCCGTCTGGGCTAAATATGACGCTGCGGACACTTTCTTGATGGCCTGTAAATGTGGTGAGTTGCTTTCCCGATAAATCCCACAAGCGAGCCGTTTTGTCGAAGGAAGCCGTCGCCAGTTGCTTGCCGTCTGGGCTAAATGTGACGCTGTTGACGAAGCTTAGATGGCCGGTGAATGTGGCTAGTTGCTTTCTCGATAAATCCCACAAGCGAGCCGTGTTGTCCCAGGACGCAGTCGCCAGTTGCTTGCCGTCTGGGCTAAATATGACGCTGCTGACCGAGCTTTCATGGCCCGTGAATGTGGTGAGTTGCTTTCCCGATAAATCCCACAAGCGAGCCGTGTTGTCCCAGGACGCAGTCGCCAGTTGCTTGCCGTCTGGGCTAAATATGACGCTGCTGACCGAGCTTTCATGGCCGGTGAATCTGGCCAGTTGGGTTCCCGATAAATCCCACAAGCGAGCCGTGCCGTCGAAGGAAGCCGTCGCCAGTTGCTTGCCGTCTGGGCTAAATATGACGCTGTTGACCGGGCCTTGATCGCCTGTAAATGTGGCCAGTTGCTTTCCCGATACATCCCACAAGCGAGCCGTGCCGTCCGAGGAAGCGGTGGCCAGTTGTTTACCGTCGGGGCTAAATATGACGCTGTTGACAAAGTTTTCATGGCCTGTAAATGTGGCTAGTTGCTTTCCCGATAAATCCCACAAGCGAGCTGTTTCGTCCCGTGACACAGTCGCTAGTTGCTTGCCGTTGGGGCTAAATATGACGCTGTTGACCACGTCTTGATGGCCGGTGAATGTGGCGAGTTGCTTTCCCGATAAATCCCACAAGCGAGCCGTGTCGTCAAAGGAAGCAGTCGCCAGTTGCTTGCCGTCTGGGCTAAATATGACGCTGCTGACCGAGCTTTCATGGCCTGTAAATGTAGCCAGTTGCTTTCCCGATAAATCCCACAAGCGAGCCGTGCTGTCGTCAAAGGAAGCAGTCGCCAGTTGTTTACCGTCGGGGCTAAATATGACGCTGGTGACCGCGACTTTATGGGCTGTAAACGTGGCCAGTTGCTTTCCCGATAAATCCCACAATTTAACAGTGCCGTCCCCTGATGCAGTCGCCAGTTGCTTGCCGTCGGGGCTAAATATGACGCTGTAGACCGTGCCTTGATGGCCTTCGAGACGGTTTTGCTCTCGCACCTCATAAACTATCTTTTGCAGTGTTCGTCTCACTTGATTTTGCAGTTCTGCATCTGGCCACAATGCTGAATTAAGCTTTTTTCTTGCCTCTAAACTTTTCATGAGTCCGTCTAGCGGTTTATCGGACAAAAAGAGCGTTTCTGAGGTGATGCTCAAAGCCCGAATTTGCTCAAGTTCTGCTTTTCTCCACTGCACTCCTGCAAAAATGGCAAACCCTGCAAAGAATAGGGTGGTTATGGAAGCGGCTGAGAGCAGGCGCTGTATGCGTTGTTTTTCTTGCCGACGTATGCGATCGCGCTTCTGAATCCCAGCATCAATAAATTGATTTTCTTCTTCACTTAACCCACCGAGTCTATCAAACTCTTTTTTCTCTCGCAGTTCGGCCACTTGGGCTAATTTCGAGCCACTCCAGAGTTCATCCTCAGCCTTCACCTTGGAGTCAGCCAGCGCTTTTTTCCAGTTTTTGGCATCTTCACACAAGCGATTTCTAATTAGAATAATTTCTTGGCTATCTTCTATCCATTTTTTCAAGGTATCCCAGGAATTAATCAGCGTTTCATGGGCAATTTCTACCGTCGATTGTTCTTGGCGATTACTGACTAAGAGCTTATTGTCAATGAACTGATTCAGCAGCTTTTGGGAATTCTCACTAAACTCTGAAAGATTCGCCCGCCGGCTTACGGCTTTTCCCCCCACATCGATTTGTTCAGTGGTGCTGGCAATATTCACTAATCTCAGAAATATTTGCTTCGTTGTCTCCTGTTCTTCTGGAGTCAACTTCTTGTAAATCTCATCCACATGACGCTGCAATGCACCCCGAACCCCACCCAAATTCCAATAGGTTTGAGTGTTCAATGTTCGGTCTTGAATATCATCATTTTTCCAAAGTAAATCAAGCGTATATTGTAATAAAGGCAAAGAGCCGGCTTGTCCTTGAACGTTTTGGATAATTTCTTCAACTAATCCCTGCTGGAATACCACCCCATGATTAGCTGCCGGTTGCTCAATGGCTAGGCGCAACTCATCGGTGTGCATATCCGTAACGAGGTGAATATTTTTCTCGGCAATTTTCCCCAGTGCTGGATAAGGACTGAATCGATCAAGAAAATCCGCCCGCATTGCCAAAACAACTTTGACAGATTGATCCTCACTTTCAGCGACATGGACAATTCTATTAATAAATTTTTGACGTTTTTCTAAATCGTGACACAGGGTAAAAATCTCTTCAAACTGATCAACAAAAATAAGCCACTGACACTGATCATTTTTGAGAGTTTTGATAACTTGTATTAAGCTTTCTGAGTCATTTTTAGTTGCAATTTCTGCCTCAGCTTGTTTGTAACCTTTACTAATCAGGCTAATTCGCAGTGATTCAAAGGGATCTCTGTCGGGTGTGAGGGTAAAATCTTGAAAATTGGAGCCAAGTCTTTCTGCCAGTTGCGGAATCAAGCCGGCACGCACAACGGATGATTTCCCACTTCCAGATGCACCCAATAGTAAAATTAGATTACTTTGACTTATGGCTTTAATCAAACTAGCAATTAATTGATCTCGACCGAAAAACAAGTCTTTATCTGAAGACTCGAATCTTTTTAATCCTCGATAAGGTGAAGTTCGGTTCAGGGGACGAGTCTGAATTTCTGAGGCTGTAACTTGAATGATTTGATTAATCGTAAAGACATTTCCATCCCCCATTGAAATGTCACCGAAGGTTTGCACTTGCTGTTGATTGCCTAGCATTTATCTAACCTCCTTGAATGACCTTAAAATTTTTACTTAAAGCCGTAAATACATTTTTTGATGTAGATAAACCTTGGATTTTAAGGACGGGCGAAACACTACCTTAAAATCCAAGGTTGAAAGTAATTTCTAATCGATAAGGCTAAATTGCTTCAAATAAAAATAGCCGAACCAACCAATTTAGCGACTTTAATGGTCGGTTCAATTAATTTTTCAACCCCTTTCAAACCTTTTTCCAGCGCATCAACCGCTTGAGTGATTAAATCTTTATCCGGTTTCGATTTTTTGAGTTCTTCTTCGACAAACTCAATTTTGCTTTGCGCGTCTTTCTTTTCTAAGGCGTTAAGTTTTTCAGTCTGGCTGAGTTCTTGCTTCATAAAATGCAACAATTCAAAAGCTTCTTTTATGTCTGCTTTTCCCCCTTGAATGTTGGCATTCGTTTCAGAGATATTCACAGAACCTTCCGCTGAAAACTGTTCAGCTTTAACTTCATTGCCATCTCCCATCGTAATGTTGCCAAAGGATTGGGATTGTTGAGTCTGTGCTTGAAGATTGGATGTTGCGCCTGCACCCAAAATTACAGATAGCTGAGATTGCAGGGCAGTTTTTTCTTCAGCAGTCAAGCTTTTAATAATGTCGAGAACTTCGTCTACAGTGTACTTTGGCATTGCGATTACCCCACAGAAATAGAAGTTTGTTACAAAAAAATACTTTGATTCCCCTCGGCTCTGGGGAATTTCATTGAAAACTTGCCAAAATCCGGATTGTTTGACTTACCGGCACCCTTGCCAATCCGTAATAACAACATTAACAGCTCCCGTCAAGCACCCTGATCTTGAAACCATCAGCAGCCGGCGCTACAGTAAACCGGATTTTGCAAGTGTTGCCGGCTGACGTAAACTGTGGGGTTAGCAGAGAACATACAAAAGTTAACGCTTCCACTTATGAAAGTAGCCATCACCGGCGCAACCGGCTTTGTCGGCAGTCGTCTTGTCGAAAAACTTCACGCAGACAGACATCAAATTCTGGTACTGACGCGCAGCCAAGATCGCGCGCGGCGCGTGTTTCCATCTGATGCGTACCCAAATGTTGAAATCGTTGCCTACACGCCAACCCAGTCGGGAAAGTGGCAAGAGTCGATTTCAGGATGCGATGGCGTGGTAAACCTTGCCGGCGCACCGATTGCAGATGAACGCTGGACACCGGCACGCAAACAGGAAATACTGGATAGCCGGCAGCTAGGCACACAAAAAATTGTGGAAGCGATCGCTAAGGCAAACCCGAAACCCTCGGTTTTGGTGAATTCCTCTGCCATTGGCTATTACGGAACCAGCGAAACGGCAACCTTTGATGAAAATAGTGGTGCCGGCAACGATTTTCTGGCAGAAGTTTGTCAAGCTTGGGAAGCGGAAGCGCAGAAGGTGAAGGATGCCGGCACCCGCCTCGTTATTCTTCGCACCGGCATTGTTTTAGGCATGGGTGGCGCAGTTGCGAAAATGCTACTTCCGTTTAAATTGTATGCCGGTGGGCCAATTGGATCAGGCCGGCAATGGTTTTCTTGGGTTCACCGGGAGGACTTGGTGAACCTAATCGTGCAAGCGCTAACCCGTCCTGAAATTGAAGGGGTTCTCAACGCCACCGCACCCAACCCGGTTCGCATGAATGAATTTTGCGAAACTTTGGGCCAAGTCATGAACCGGCCTTCTTGGCTGCCGGTGCCCAATTTTGCTTTAGAAGCGCTTTTAGGCGATGCTGCCCAAGTGGTTTTAGAGGGCCAAAAGGTTTTGCCTAAACGTACTTTAGATGCCGGTTTTAATTATCAATATTCTGGCGTGAAGCAAGCATTAGAACAAGTAATCAGCACGTCTGCCTAGAACGGTTTCAAAACATCCCACTTGTTAATTTTTTTGAGAGATGCCGGGATTAGAGAATTCTCTAATTTGTCACAAAAAAATTTAAAGTCAAAAAAATATGGCTGTCTCGAATGAGTACAGCCATTTTGGTAGAATTTTAGCCCCTGAAATTTTTTTATTATTTAGCCAATTGAGCGATGCTGTCTAGGCAAGCACTCAGAGTTTGGAAAAATTCAGCTTTTGTCACAGGTTCGCTGCCATTAAAACTGCCATTGCCCAAAGAATAGCAACCGTAGCGTTCTCCTAAATTTTGCACTGCTACAAAAGAGGGGTCAGCCGGTGAAACCTCAGCCAAGATGCTGGGGGGTTGGCTAGCAGTAGCCGGCGAGTTAAAAATGCTACTACTTACTGCTAACAGCAACACCGTCGCAATTGCAACTAAACCCAGCCACAGCCGGTTTCTTTTTACTTTTTCAAGGAACACTGTTTTTTGGGGCATGAAATTGCCTATAACTTTAGCAGAAAACTTTAAATTCTTTTAAATTAGCACAAACTTATTAATGCTCTTTGAAATTATAAGAGTTTAAAACTCTTAGGACTGAAAATTGCCCAGCCTTCACAAGTTGCTGTCATTTTTCAAAATGAGCTGAGCTAAATTGATTCAGAAAACTTTTTAAATAAATTTCTTGTGTTCGCACAGCCGCACTATCTTGAAAATATTTTTGGCTTGCAAAAATTGCTATTTTATGCAGCGATCTTGTATGGTGCAGATACCTTGCTGCACACCGGCTTTGAGAGAACATTCATAAATCATTCAAAAACTAAATGCAAATGCAGTGCTTGATAGAGCGACAAGAGATTTAGATGTGCAAAAGTAAAATTTTGCGATTATATAAACTTGTAAACGTAGCATATGTATCCTTTAATACGGAATTACCCAGTGAAAAATTGGTGAAATTCTAAGTCATCGCTTCAAAAGGTAAGAACGTGTTTAAAAAGGTACTAACCGGCATCATCGCCCTGTGGATACTCGTTATTCCCCTGATGGGAAATGTCCTTTCCCAAGATGAACCAACTCCAGAGCCGGAGGCAACAGAACTGCTCACTCCTGCCAGCCCTTCTGCGGAACAAACCGTTCCCGCCACTCCCACACCGGCAATATCCGCGCCGGCAACGTCTACCGAGCCGCCGATCGCTCCAGCAGATGCGACTCGCCAACAAGAAACGGCTCCAGCAACCGCAGAGTCTCCTCTTGACACAGGCGATACCGCCTTTATGTTAATCTGCTCAGCCCTAGTCCTGCTGATGACGCCTGGACTGGCGTTTTTCTATGGAGGACTGGTACGCTCTCGCAACGTACTCAACACCATGATGATGAGCCTGCTCCTAATGGCCGTCGTTGGAGTGACTTGGACGCTGTGGGGTTACAGTCTTGCCTTCGCCCCAACTTCAGTCATACCTGGTGTGAACCCCGGAGATGCCGCTACAGTCAATGCCAATCCCATTATTGGGAGCTTAAACTGGCTTGGCTTGAATAACGTGGCATTCGACCAACCCGATCCAGTCGGCTATGCGCCAACGATTCCGCATCAGGTGTTCATGGTTTACCAGATGATGTTTGCCATCATCACCCCGGCGCTGATCTCTGGGGCAATTGTGGAGCGGATAAGTTTTAAAGCCTATTTCTGGTTTATCCTCCTGTGGTCAACCTTAATCTACTCTCCTTTGGCTCACTGGGTTTGGGGTAAAGGCTGGCTCGGTGCGATTGGAGATTTAGACTTTGCCGGCGGCACAGTTGTCCACATCAGTTCCGGTGTTTCTGCGGTGGTTGCCGCTTGGATGATTGGGCCACGCAAAAGCTTTATGGTGCGACCGGCAGCCCCCCATAATGTGCCTTATGTCTTATTGGGAATTGGGTTGCTGTGGTTTGGCTGGTTTGGGTTTAATGCCGGCAGCGCTTTAGCAGCCGGTGGTTTAGCAACCGTTGCTTTTGTGGCGACAATGGTTTCCGCCTCTGCCGGTGGTCTAACTTGGCTGCTGTGGGAATGGATATTGAGAGGCAAGCCAACCGCCATCGGCATTGCCAGCGGCTTTCTAGCGGGATTAGTCGGTATTACCCCAGCAGCCGGATATGTCGCTCCCCTAGGAGCTCTCCTCATCGGATCAATTACTGCAATTTGCTGTTTTTACGCGGTCACCCTGCGCGCGAAATGGCAGTTTGATGACTCTTTAGACACCTTTCCCATTCACGGGGTTGGTGGGACTGTCGGGGCGCTTCTAACCGGCCTTTTTGCCACAAAAGCGGTTAACGCTGCTGGTGATAATGGCTTGTTTTTCGGCAACCCGTCGCAGTTGGTTGAACAAATTATCGCTATCGTCGCCACCTATGTTTTTGCCGGTGTTGGCACCTTTATTATTCTAAAAGTTCTAGGATCATTCATGGAACTGCGAGTTAAGCCGGTCGTTGAAGACCAAGGTGTGGATATCAACGAACATGGTGAAGAAGGTTATGGTGAAGAGTTTGGTTCTGGGCTGAGTTTGGTTAAGGAGTAAGTGAGTTGGGTTTTCCTCGTGAGCGCTTTGTTATTAAATGTCTGCTCACGATTTGTAGCAATGATATCAGCCGGCTGAATTAGCACCTTGCTGCGTTCGCCTTAGTTAAAGCCATAATCTATCACTAGAGCTTATTTACACTGCTGTGATGGATTATGGCTTTACTGATACTAAATTAGCGATTTTAAATGTAAGCTAAATTAATTTTTTAACTCTGTTCAAGTTTTTTGGATTTATTCAATCGTTTAATTGATTAAATTTCAATCAGGTTTTAGTTTTTTAGTTATTCTTGGATAAATTAAATTTTGCATTGCATTGAAGAAATTTTAACCTCGGCTTATAAACTCCAAAAAAAAGATAAAAATGCACCCTATGACAGAAAGTGCTAAGTGCCATCTAATCAATCTCCCTACTACATAGGAAAAGTGTTCTATGGCAATGACATCTATGAATTTAGGGGAGATGCCGGTGTGTTCGCACCCAACTTGAGCTTTTAAAATTATTTTTGCTCGATCAGTTCAACAATTCTATCTAGACAGTTGCTTAACATTTGAGCCACTTCCCCTCTCGTTGCAACACGACGAGGTTGAAAAGTGTTATCTGGATAACCTGTTAGACAAGCATAGCGCTCTACCAAATTTTTGACAGCAGGATAATATTCATCTGTTGGTCACACATCTGCTATCGGTTGAGGTGCCATTTCAGCAATTATGGTAGGAGATTGGCCGGCATCTGCCGGCAATTTAAAAATGCTACCACTGACCGCTAAGAGCAATACAGTTGCAATGGCAGCTAAACTGACTAACAGCCCCTTCCACGGTATTTTTTCTTGAAACATGGTTTTTGCTTGTTTCCTTGTTTCGAGCTAGGAAAGCGCCAATAATTTTAGCACAAAAAATAAGGGTTTTTTAAACAAATGCAGGATTTTAGCAAGTTGGGATATTTTAATTTTAATTAAAATTTTAAGGTTTGATTTGAAAACTCAAAAACTTTAATCAAATAAGTGTGTTATCAGGGTTTTGTAACAAATCATACGTTTTTTTAAAGAAGAGTTTTGTATGATTATTTTAGTGGAATTTTAACCGCGCTAAGAGCAAGCGGTTGCCTCATTTTCTGCCGGCAGCCTGTCTTGATCCAAACCCATCCATAGTTTAACTTCAGCTAACACCCGTCTTGCATTATTTTTTCGCTGATTAACAGAAGCTCGAATGACGATTTAGCGAGCCGGCAGACACACAGAAATATTATAAAAAGTAATGCCGGCCTGAATATGCCTCAGTTTTGTCACATCATCGTGTTTGTTTTCAGCACAAACTAACTTAATTGCTCTGCAAAAGTTAGATGCTGTAAACAATCAATGAATAATCTAGTCATCTATGAGGCGATCATTGCTTGATATCCCTGAGCAATTGGCAGTTCAATCACAAACTCTGTACCTTGTGCCGGTGTTGAATTACATTGCAAACTTCCTCCATGTTTTTCTACAACAATTTGCCAGCTAATTGACAATCCAATTCCAGTCCCTTTGCCTGGAGATTTAGTTGTATAGAAAGGGTCAAAGATGTGTTGAGTGACTTCAGGCGTTATCCCAGAGCCATTATCTTTAATTCGGATAATTACTCGATTACCCTCTGTTACCTGGGTGTTAATCCAAATCCAGCTTGGATAAGCTTTTATTTGTTCCGCGCTCCTGTGTTGGTTAGATTCATCTATAGCATCAATTGCGTTAGCAAGAATATTCATAAAAACTTGATTCAGTTCGCCGCCATAACACTCGACAAGTGGCAAATTAGAAGAATACTCTTTAATGATTTCAATGGCAGGGCGATCTGGCTTAAATTTCAGCCGGTTGTGCAAAATCATCAACGTGCTGTCAATGCCTTCATGGATATTCATTGGCTTCATTTCAAATCCATCTTGGTGCGAGAAACGCCGCAACGACAAAACAATGTCACGAATTCGTTCCGCACCAACCTGCATTGAATTCAGCATTTTAGGCAAGTCTTCAATCAAAAATCCTAGGTCTATATCTTCTGCTTTTTTAGAAATCTTGTATTCAGGATTAGGATAAACTTCTTGATATAAATTGAGCATCTCAAGAAGCTCCTCAATATCATCGCTAACGTGGGAGAGGTTGCCATAAATAAAGTTAACTGGATTGTTAATTTCATGCGCTACGCCGGCAACCATTTGCCCAATAGCAGACATTTTTTCGCTCTGAATTAATTGGCTTTGCGCTTGCTGGAGTTTTACAAGCGAACGCTGCAATGTTTGCTCAGCTAAGCTGCGATCTTCAATTTCCTGTTGTAGACGCCAGTTAGTTTGTGACAACTCTTCGGTTCGCTCTTCCACTCGTCTTTCTAGCTCGTTTGCTAGCTGGTTGCGCTCCGTAACTTCTTGGTGTAATTGTTCGTTTTGAACTTGGAGTTTTTTTGTTAGATTTCGGATGCTCAAATGAGTTTGAACACGAGCTAAAACTTCTTCTTGCTGAAACGGCTTGGTAATGTAATCGACTGCGCCGGCATTAAAGCCTTTAACTTTATTTTCTGTGTCGGCTAATGCTGTCATAAAAATGACAGGAATATCTTTTGTTGATTCAGAAGCTTTTAAATACCGACAGGTTTCAAAGCCATCGATACCCGGCATTAGTACGTCGAGTAAAATTAAGTCAGGCGGAGAATATTCGACCTTTTTAATCGCACTTTGACCACTTCGAGCGACCCAAACTTTATAGCCGGCAGTCGTTAAACAATCAAATAGCAATTGTAAGTTAGTTGGGTTGTCATCGACAATGAGAATTGGGCCAAAATTAGAAGAATCTGCGCTCATGATTGTACCTCCAAGTATTGCTCTACGAACTCGAGAATTTTTTCTTCTTCAAAGTCATTAGCTAACTGAATTAGATGATTAGCAAAAGCAGCGAATTGAGGCGATGAATTCTTAAGCTTTTCAGCTTGCTTTTGAATTTGCTGTAAATCGCCACTCATGGCAAACTCTAAAAAGATCGAAAGTTCTTCAGCAGGAGGCGCAATGACTTCTTTTTCTTGGCTGCTTTCAGGAATCGTTGGGACGGAAGAATCAGGAGCGATCACTTCTAACTCATAAATCCATTCTAAATTAAGCAGGCGGCTTAAGCATTCAAAAAGTTCTTCGGCACGAACTGGCTTCGGGAGAAAAGCATCACATCCTGCGTCTAAACTTCCCTGCGTTTCAGCCTCAAAAACACTGGCAGAGGTGCCGATAATGACCACATTTTTAAGTTCGGGTGATTTGCGAATTCTCCTGATGGCTTCAAAGCCATCCATAACCGGCATAACCAAATCGGTGAAAATGCAATCGGGATGAAAAGCAGCCGCTTTGTTCAAACAGTCTTCACCGTCAGTCGCTTCTCTGACTTCAAATCCCAGAGGTGCTAACAAGTTAGCGACAACAAAGCGATTTTCCCATTTATCATCTACTACTAATATTTTACGTTTAGCGCCGGCATACCCTCGAATAATTTTTTCAGCTTGTTTTTGGTATTTTTCCCATCCTTCAACTTCGGTTAATTCTATATCAAACCAGAAGACACTGCCTTTACCGACAGCACTTTCTACTTTTAATTCGCCCCCCATCATTTCAACTAATTGCCGGCTAATTGCCAATCCTAAGCCGGTTCCTTCGGTTTGATGAGCGGTATCGCCTACCTGCTCGAAGGGCAAAAATATTTTAGATAATTTTTCCGGTGCAATCCCGATGCCGGTGTCTTCTACTTGGAAGCGAATTTTAGTTAGGGGTGATGGGGATGAATTATGAGCAATAAACGATGAATCATTAACGTATCCCACTTTGAAAGTAACGCCGCCCGCTTCGGTAAACTTAACAGCATTTCCCAACAAATTTATCACAATCTGCCGCAATCTTTTTTCATCAGCAAGAATTGCTAGAGGAAGCTGGGTTATGGGTTCGTAGTTTAGGGAAACTCCCTTTTGTTCGGCTCGAATGCGACAAATTTCAACGATGCTTTGAAGAAATTGTGAAAAATGAAACTCTGTCAGGTTGAGATCCATTTTTCCAGCTTCAATCTTTGAAATATCTAAAACATCATTAATTAACATTAAAAGATGTTCGCCGCATTGATGAATAATATTAACGCCTGTCGTTTGTTGGGGCGTTAAGTTTTTGTCACGCTTGAGAATTTGAGCGTAACCTAAAACGCCATTGAGGGGAGTTCTTAATTCATGGCTCATATTGGCGAGAAATTGGCTCTTAGCTCGGTTCGCAGCTTCTGCTGTTTTCTCAGCTCGTTGGCGCTCTTTTATTTCTATCTGTAGGTGCGAATTCTTTTGTTGTAATTCCTCCGTTCTCTCTTCTACTTTGACTTCTAGGGTGTGATACAGTGTGGCATTTTCTATGGCAATTGCGGCTTGCGCGGATAGCATCCGCAATATTTCTACGCGTTTCGGTGTAAAAGCACCGGCAACTAGATTATTTTCCAGGTAAAGAATGGCAGTAACTTTGCCTTGATAGAAGATAGGCGTACACAGTAACGATTTAATTTTGTGTTCGATAATGTAGGCGTCAGCCTTAAAGATTTCCTCAACGCTTGCATCATTTAAAACAACATCTTTCTGAGTTCTGATCACATAATTAAGCACTGAAACAGGTAGCTGCCGGCTGGTTGACACGGGAAGAGATGGCAGCACTTGCACTTCATCTTTAGTCCCCGTTGCTTCTATGAAGAATTCCCCGTTCTTTGGCAAGATGAGTGAGCCGGTTTGTGCGCCGGCATTCTCTATCAAAATTTTCATTAACTTGTCGAGCAAGTTAGACAAAACAATTTCCCCGGCAATTGCCTGCGATGCTTTCATCACCGTTGCCAAGTCGAGAAATTCTGAAATTTCTGAGCCGGTAGAAGTAATGGTTCCCTGAATTGTTTGCATAATTGTCTCGCCGGTCTTTTCAATCATTTTCTGCTTAAGGACTGAGGCGAGTAATTGGGGATATCGTTCTTCTAAATCTTCAACTTTTGCTTTAGCACCCCAACGGATATAACCATAATAAGCATCCGTCATGTAAGTTTTAGCGATCTTGTCTCTGCCAAGGAATAGATGAAACTCTGCCGCCAGTTCATTTGCTAACGCTTCTTCTTGGATATACTTCTGTTCCGCTGCTCCTTTAATTGCTCGCTCATAATAATCCATTGCTTGCTCATTGTGACCCAAAACCCGCGCTTTTTCTGCTACAACCAAGTCATACTTATGCAGACAATTCATCGGCGCGAGAAAAGCCCATTGTTCCATTTTTTCTTGATTCTTATCCACAATATCCAAGTATTGTTCTCGTTCTCGCTCTGAAACATTGGGATATTGAGCTAAAACTGCAAGAGAATAGTAGAAATTGTGTTCCGCATCTTGCATTGAACCGCGTGCGCCATCGACATACTTTTCTGCTAAAGCGGCGTTGACAACAGACCGCTCGTAATCTTTAAACAAATAAAATCGCATCGCTTTGGCCAGATAGACCATAAATATAGTCATATAATTATTGGTGGCAAGCGTCGATTGCAAAATTTCTTCTTCATTCAGTATTTCGCCATTACTGAGGCGGTATTCTTCCTGGGATGCGTCGAGTAAATTTAATGTTATTATTCGCAACGATTTGAGGTAAGGACTGTGCAAATCTTGTTTCAATTTCAGCATTGAATCGAGGTGTTGCGCTTGCTTCTGATTTACAAAGTCCAGCGGTTCCCCAATAAAAAATATGTGGTGACAGTAGTATAAAGAGTTATACCCACTCCACTCTATATCTCCGTTCTCCAGCGCGACTTGAGTCGCCTCCAACATTGGGGCTACGCTTTCCCTAGCGTGTTCTTTCCAGTGTCTGACATGACCGTTGAATAAAGTGGAGACTTTACCGACGCTCGATCGAGCGTCAAATAGATCTAACAGCTTCACTGCTAGTTTTCCAAATCGATATCCAGTCTCAACGCCTGCGGGTGTCGCACAAAGCAACAAAGCATACCCGCCATACGCGCCAGCGGCGATCCCGGAATTACCGTGTTGGCAACAGAGAGTGACCATAGTAAATATAAATTTCGGAAATAAGTCAGGATTTACAAAATAAGCAGACGGAGCGGCAATAATTAAGCTCCGCAGCGCCGCCAGCAGCTCTGGAGCCGTCATTTCTGGCAAATTTGCTAATTCCTCAATATCCGTCTCTCCGGGAGGTTCCTGAGCGAGGAGTATGCCCAGCATATTTAAAACTTGCAGGGCAATATCTACTGTGGCTTGTAGCTTGTTTTGCTGGGAAGAAAACAGCATTTGCAGTTCGTAAACTTTGACGCGATCAAGAACAGTTTTGGCGTGTTCTAGCACTACTTCAGAAAGGGTTTCTGCCCGCTCGAAGTTGATGTTTAGGTATTCCGCAGCCGCCGCTTCCACATACAAGTTCAGAGTCAAATCGTACTGGGTTTCCCAGCTATTTTTCTCTAGGAGTCCTAGCCCCACGGTTAAATACTTAACGGCAGTTTCATAAGCCGTTGCAGCTTTGGCTTTCTGTCCGGCTATAAGATTGAGCGACGCCAGTTCATATTTTTCCGAAACAGTCGTAAGTAAGTCAGTGCCGTAATTCAGTTGGTTGACTAAAGCAAAGATATTTTCTTTTCGTTCTTCAGGCGTTGTATTTTGCAGCAGCAGTTGACCGATTTTTAGGTGGGTCTGTTTTTTCTGTTCATCGGGAATCAAATAATAAGCAGCTTGCTGTACTCGGTCGTGTAAAAACTTGTAGTCTACTTTGATATCGGTTAAAGTAATACCGGCAGATTCCTCCTGAGTAAATGCCAAGGGAATTTTATACTCATTACTCAAGGGCAAAATCAACCCAGCCTGAAGTGCCGGCCACAATTGAGCCGCTGCGGCTAAGGAAAACTCCTCACTAACAACACTCAAAACTTCTAAGTTAAAGGTGTTGCCAATACAAGCTGCCAGCTTTAAAACTTTCTGCGTTTCTACCGGCAGTTTGAGAATATTGCGGGCAATGAGTTCAACGACATTATAATCAGTGAGGCCAATGGCTTGAATTTGCTCAAGATTCCACTGCCACTCCCCCGAAGATAACTCATAAATTAATAAGTTTTCCTGGTAGAGCGTTTTCAGTAGTTGCGTTAAGAAGAAGGGATTACCCTGAGTTTTATTAAAAAGTAGCTCAGATAACGGTTTTGAGCGAACAGATTCATTTAAAGTCTCGGCAATTAATTCTTCAACATGAATCAGTTGTAACGGCTCAAGTACAATATTATTAACCATTGCACCGGCAGCTTGGATCTTCTCAATCGTTTGCACCGTTGGATGGGTGGGAAATACTTCGTTATCCCGATATGCGCCAATGAGTAATAAATATTTGCTATCCGCATCCGTGATCAGCAGTTCGATTAATTTAAGCGAGGCTGAATCTGCCCACTGCAAGTCGTCTAAAAAGACAACGAGGGGGTGTTCTTCGGTTGTAAATACGCTAATAAATTGTTTAAATACTCGGCTGAAACGGTTTTGCGATTCAGTTGCCCCCAGTTCAGGTACGGCAGGCTGTTTGCCGGTAATTAATCCAACTTCGGGAATCACATCAATGATGACTTGCCCGTTACTGCCTAAAGCTGATAAAAGTTTTTCTTTCCAAATGTGAATTTCTGATTCACTTTCGGTAAGTAATTGCTGAATTAATGACTGAAAAGCTTGAATCAGAGATGCAAAAGGAATGTTGCGCTTGAATTGGTCAAATTTGCCGGCAATAAAATAACCCCGTTGCCGGACAATGGGTTTGTGAACTTCATTGACTAGAACAGTTTTGCCAATCCCGGAGTAACCGGAAACCAGCATCATTTCAGTGCTGCCAGAACTGACGCGATCAAAGGTTTCTAACAGGGTTGAAACTTCCGTTTCACGCCCATAAAGTTTTTGGGGGATATTCAATAAACCGGCTTTATCTGCACTGCCGGCTATAAAATCAGAAATCGTGCCGGTTGTTTGCAGTTTGATTAAGCACGTTTCCAGATCAAATTTTAATCCCTCTGCACTTTGATACCGATCTTCGGCGGTTTTAGCTAATAACTTCATAACCAAGCTTGAAACCGCTTCAGGAATTTCTGGATTTAGGTGATGGGGAGGCACCGGCACCTTTGCAATATGACAATGTACTAATTCCAGGGCATCAAGTGTATCAAAAGGCAGTTGACCTGTGAGCATTTCATAAAAAGTAACGCCCAGAGAATAAAAATCTGTGCGGTAGTCAACCGTGCGATTCATCCTTCCCGTTTGCTCAGGAGACATATAGGCAAGGGTGCCTTCTAACAAGTCCGGATGGCTGAGGCTGGGGTTTTCTCGCTCCAATTTTGAAGCAATACTAAAATCAATAATTTTAACTTTGCCGAGTAAGGGAGTAATAATAATATTGTGAGGTTTAATATCTTTATGAATGATATTCTTTTTATGAAGTTCTGCAAGCGTAGAAATTAATTGAATGCCAATCGAAAGAAATGATAAAATTGGGATGGGTTGAGAGTTCATCCAATCTTTGAGCGCAATTCCGCCACAATCTTCTAGCAACAAGGCTAATCCATGCTGATAGCTTTCAAGGCTATAAGCTTTGACAATTCCTTCAATTTCTAAAGGTTGAATAATTTTATATTCATGACGCAAGCGAGTAATATCTTCAAGCGTTGGATACTCAGCGTGTAAAGTTTTGATAATAATGGGCGATTGATCCGATTCTCTCAAACCTCGGTAAATAACGGTTCGGATGCCGGTGTGAATAGATTCGAGTAGTTGATAACCGGGGAGAACAGCATTCATAAAACTTCCAGTTCTAGATAAGAGAATAAAGTGATAAAACCAGAGACAATCGCAGAGTTTGTGCTGAAAGCTTGCCGGCAACCAAAGGAACTGTTGCGTTTAAGCTTGAGTTATAACGCGATCTCGTTTACTCGTTTCAGATGAGCTCGGCTCGACTTGTACTGAGTTATGTGATAAAGACTTTAGGGGTTCTCCCTGAAGTCAGAAAGTCGTTAAGGCCAAAAAACTGTACGAAGGCGTGAGAAACTCATCCAGTATTAAAGTGCCCTGAGTTTTCTATCAAAGTTTTACCGCTTAATAAAACGTTAAAATAGAGTCGCAAAGGCTTGTGTTTAGCAAAATTTTAAAAAAATGTTATAGTTTTTTAAAAAAATTATAGTTTTTATAAATTTGTAAATAACCGAGCCAAAAGTTAAAAATTGCTCAAACTATAAGCTGTGACTCCCAGCAGCCGGCAAACACTCAGCTATCTATCGAGCAAGTTGGAATGAAAGCCTTTTTAGAATTTTATAGCTTGGGAGAAAAACAAGTTAACTTTTCAACCCAATAGAACTTTTTGAACAAGTATTTTATTACGGCAGCCAATTCCAGACAACTTAACAGGTAGTCATAAAAACTTGACACATTAAAATTTTTAGAGTAATTGATTTGTCTGCCGGCATAATCGAGCTAATTTAAAATAGAGAGTTGCCGAGCCAAGAGTATATTTTACTGGCAAAACTTTGAATTCTCGAATTTTATTTACTGCCCCAGCAGCATCCAGTGCGGCCTAACAGCTGGTTGCATCGGCGCTCATCCTGGTTTAAGTCTATAGAATATCTCAGTATAATATATTAATAATGTTTCTTTTAGGGCTATTTCAAAGTCTACCTTCAGACAGGCGAAAATAAGGACCGACAGTTCTTTTACTTAAAAATTATTCCTTTCAAACGATTGACAAATCCAACAATCTGCGACGTCTAGAGATATTGTATTCAAAATTACAAACTATTTCGTAACTAAACTTTATACTTTTGATAGAAGTTAAAAAAAATATTAAACATTAAATTAAGTGTCAACCCAAACGATTAATACTCAATAGCTTGGGCTTGAATCGTCTTCTAAAGACTTGATTGTGTTCCACTATCCATCTTAGCTAAATTTCCATATATGCATCTAGAACTCTGGCCAGGTAAAGTTTATCCTTTAGGCTCGTACTGGGATGGCAAAGGTACAAATTTCGCTTTGTTTTCTGAAAACGCAACAGGTGTGGAGCTTTGTCTATTTGACAAAGACGGTAACGAGAAACGCCTCACCCTGACTGAGGTCGATAACTGGGTTTGGCACTGCTATATACCAGGGGTCGCGCCGGGACAAGCCTATGGATACCGAGTGCATGGACCTTACGATCCAGAGCAAGGCCATCGCTTTAATCCGAATAAACTTCTGATTGACCCCTATGCTAAGGCAATCGATGGGGATGTCGCTAATGGCCCAGAACTCTTTGGCTACTCTTGGGAAGATCCAGACGAAGACCTCTCTTTCAGTGAGAGTGATAGCGCCCACTTGGTGCCGAAGTCGGTTGTGATCGATGAAACGTTTGATTGGGAAGGCGACGAACTGCTGCAAATTCCTTTTCACGAGTCGATTATTTACGAAGTTCATGTCAAAGGCTTTACGCAACTGCAACCGAATATCCCTGAAGAACTGCGCGGCACGTATGCAGGTCTCGCCCATCCCGCTTCGATTGCTCATTTGCAGTCCCTTGGCATTACCGCAGTCGAACTGATGCCGGTGCATCACTTTTTAGCCTATCCCGGACATCTTGCGGACAAAGGACTGAAAAATTACTGGGGTTATGACTCCATCAATTACTTCGCTCCTTACTTTGCCTACAGTTCCGATCAAACACCAGGTAACCAAGTCCGCGAATTTAAGGAAATGGTGAAGGCCCTGCATAAGGCGGGAATTGAGGTCATCTTAGATGTCGTCTACAACCACACCGGCGAAGGCAATCAAAGAGGCCCGACCCTGTCATTTCGCGGCATCGATAATGCCTGTTATTACCAATTGTCCCCAGAAGATCGCCGGTATTACATGGACTTCACCGGCTGCGGCAACACCCTCAACGTCGGCCATCCGCAAATCCTGAAATTAATCATGGATAGCCTGCGCTACTGGGTTACAGATATGCACGTCGATGGGTTCCGCTTCGACCTCGCCTCCGCCCTAGCGCGAGAACTCTTTGAGGTGGATAGTCTGGCCTCTTTCTTTAACATCATCCACCAAGATCCCACCCTCGCCGATGTCAAGCTCATTGCTGAACCTTGGGACGTGGGAGAAGGCGGCTATCAAGTTGGCAACTTCCCCCTGCTGTGGTGCGAGTGGAATGGCAAGTATCGCGACACAGTGCGCGACTTCTGGCGCGGTGAAGATCAAACCCTAGGGGAATTTGCCTACCGTCTCACCGGCAGCTCTGACTTGTATCAGACAAATGGCCGCAGTCCCTATGCCAGTATCAACTTTATCACCGCTCACGATGGCTTCACGCTCTGCGATTTGGTCAGCTACAACGAAAAGCACAATGAAGCAAATGGAGAGGGCAATAATGATGGTGAAAGTCACAACCGTTCCTGGAATTGCGGGGCAGAAGGTGACACGGATGATCCCAACATTTTGCAGTTGCGAGAGCAACAAAAGCGGAATTTCTTAGTAACGCTGATGCTTTCCCAAGGCATTCCCATGATTGTTTATGGGGATGAAATGGAGCGAACCCAAAAGGGTAATAATAATGGCTACTGCCAGGATAATGAAATTTCTTGGGTGAACTGGGACTTTCCAGAAGAAAAAGCCGATCTGTTAGATTTCACTCGCCAGCTCATTTTCTTCCGCCGCAAGCATCCAGTTTTTCGCCGGCGCAAGTGGTTTCAAGGCCGGCCCATCTACGGCAGGACGATCAGCGATCTCGGCTGGTACAACCCTGATGGCAGCGAGATGACTGAAGAGGAGTGGAGTGTTGGTCATGCTAAGGCAGTTGGGATGTTCTTAAATGGAGAAGAAATTCCCAGAGTCGGACCCCAAGGTCAGCGCATCATGGATGAGAGCTTTCTGATATTGTTTAACGCCCACTGGGAATTGATTGAGTTTCAGTTACCAACCGGCTTCCAAGACCGGGAATGGGACGTTGTGATTGATACCAAGGAGCCTCATTTTATTGAACCGGGAAGTATTATTTACACGGCTGATAAGGCTGTGCCGGTTACAGGACGCTCACTGGTCGTGTTGCGCCGGCTGTAGTAGCCTGGGTTGCTCTTGCAACAGTCACACGGAAATTTAACCGTAAAAAGGTAAAAGGTAAAAGCAACTGTTGTTTACCTTTTACCTTTTTTTTTGCAATCAGCTTTTAGTCTTCTGTAGCGCTTCATTTCAGGTAAAGCGTCGGCCACCCTCACTCAACCCGCACGGTGACGCCGGTAGATCGCCCGATGCCGGCACAATTCCACAGGCGCAAAAAATTTATTTGCTCGTCAAAATTCACTCAAACTGCCTTTGCCAAAGGATTTGCCGGGAACTACTGAAATTTTTTTTAACCTCACACCTGCATAATTTTTAACCGTTTACCCAAATAACTAAATAACAGGCCAGAGCGGAAAAAAAGCAAGGCTGGGAAACACTCCTCTTTATACATTGCGTGGAAGAGACGTGACTCAGCTAGCTTTTAATTCCCTCATATTCGCTTGCCAATAATTCTCTTAAATGCCCAAATTTACCCAAATGAAACTCAGAGTTATTATTCTACCAATTTCCCTAATTCTAACCTTATTTTTGGTATATGGGGAAATCTGCAAAGCAGCCACTATCGTTACTACAGGCGCAAACCTGACTGAAGTCGAAAGCGAAAAACTCCTCAATCGCAACAATTCTGAAGAAGACAAGTCACCCTGCAATGATATAAATATGCCTTGTCCCTTATACGGCAATAATTCCCAACCAAATAAGCCAGTGTGCGATGGAGTTATCTGCCCAAAATAATTGGGAAAAAATAAGAGCCGGTATAGGAAATAGAGAATACCGCATCGCATTTATTTCCGTTGCCGTTTGACTGATTAAACCAATTTTGCAAAGGTAGCCGGGATAAAACCCGCTACAGCCATGCAGAATCTTTTTTAACCACGGGTGCATCATTTTTCAATCTGTCAAGATTTTTATAGCCGGCAACACGGCTTAAACCCCCAAATCCCGGCCTCTTAAATTCCCCTGTCGCACCGGCATTCTACAATCAAATAGAAAGAAGCTCGCTAAAGCAGAATCCGGAACGCAAGAGAGAATGGATACAAAAGCTTTCAAACGGACGCTCCAACAGTCAGAAAATTATCATCGCAAAGGATTTGGCCACGAACAGGAAGTTGCCGGCGTCATGAAATCCGCCTACCAAAGCAACCTGATCCAACAAATCCGGGAGAATAACTACAGATTACAGCGCGGCAACGTCACAATTTTGCTAGCTGAAGCCTTTGGCTTTTGCTGGGGAGTTGAACGTGCAGTTGCCATCGCCTACGAAACCCGCCAGCATTTCCCCACGGAAAACCTTTGGATTACCAACGAAATCATCCACAATCCCTCGGTGAATCAACACCTGCAGGATATGCAAGTCAAATTCATCCCGATTGAATCTGGAGAAAAAAACTTTTCTGTCGTAGAAACCGGCGATGTGGTGATTCTCCCTGCCTTTGGTGCCACTGTTGGGGAAATGCAGATCCTCAACGAGAAAGGCTGCAAAATTGTCGATACCACTTGTCCTTGGGTTTCTAAGGTGTGGAATAGCGTTGAAAAGCACAAAAAAGGCGATTACACCTCAATTATTCACGGCAAGTACAACCATGAGGAGACACAGGCAACCAGTTCATTTGCCGGCAAATATCTGGTGGTGTTGAACTTGCGCGAAGCTGAGTATGTTGCAAACTACATCCTCGAAGGCGGGGATCGCGACGAATTCCTCGCTAAATTTAGCAACGCTTGTTCAGCCGGCTTCGATCCCGACAAAGATTTAAAACAAGTTGGTATTGCCAACCAAACCACCATGCTCAAAGGCGAAACTGAGCAAATCGGCAAGCTGTTTGAGCGCACGATGATGAAAAAGTATGGCCCAACGGCGCTAAATCAGCATTTCCTGGCATTCAACACTATTTGCGACGCCACCCAAGAACGGCAAGATGCCATGTTCAAGTTAGTCGATGATAAGCTCGACTTAATGGTAGTAATTGGCGGATTCAACTCTTCTAATACTACCCATCTGCAAGAAATTGCCATTGATCGGGCAATTCCGTCTTATCACATCGACTGTGCGGAACGAATCGGTGCCGGCAATCAAATTGAACATAAACCCCTGCACCGGCAGCTAGAAGTCAAAGAAGAGTGGCTGCCGGCAGGTGACATTGTTGTGGGGATCACCTCTGGCGCGTCCACACCGGATAAAGTTGTCGAAGATGTGATTGAGAAAATTTTTGCCCTGAAATCTGCTGCTGCGGTTTAACCAGCAAGTTGTCAGGATAGAGCAATCCTAACGCTGTAAAAGTAGGTGTCAGGTCTCCGTGGGAAGTGGAACATAAAAAGGTGAAGTACCAAGCAATTGAATTCACACTTCACCTTTTTATGTATTTCTGAACAAAGAAACTCTAGAGCTTGCTAACTGCAGTTGCCGGCACACAAAAACTTAGGTTATGGTAAAATTGACGGTAAAAATAAGTTGTCATGCCTCCCTGGAGGTGAAAACTTCACAGAGATTTAGCAAAACCTTTATCTTTAAACAACTGTTAACTCAAAGATAACATTGGCTAATGTGCAAACACCAGCCCGGTAATATTGGGCGCACAAGCAGCCGCCAAACAGCACTAGAGTGGGCAATCGAACGCCATAACCGAGGTGAATTAATCTTCTGTAAGCTTTACCAGCTAAGACTTCAAAGAATTTATTACCAAACATACAGACGCTTATTAATAATCTTGTCAGCAGACAGTGGATAGCGGGATAGTTTCTCTCGGCTTCCTCTGTGGTGTGACTTCATGACTTGAGTCATAGCCGGTGCTTCCCCATTTCTCCACCAGGGGATCGCTCTGCTGTAGCCTTTTTTAAAATAACCTGCAGAAATATTCGCACAATCAAAAAAAGCAAAAACTTGAACGGGTGATTAGCAAGCTTAACAATGCTAATCACTGATAAATAAACCTCTTGCAAAAATCTAAACAGCTCACATTAAGCGCATTCAAGCGTTAACGTCATCTGCGTTAATCTGCGGTTGAAAAACAAAAAATCAACCTTTGCAAGAAGTCTAGCATTCAAGTCTTGCGTGAGTTCGGTCTAACTCAAAAAATTCAGAAGCGCCTGTACGCTCGACTTTGGCTTTTTTTACCGGCTTTCACCCGACTGCCGACATCTGCGAATACTCTGTGAAGTTACTAAAAAAAATGTGCCGGCAAGATCGAGGAATTCAGACAAATTTTTGTAGACGGTTTCTAAACAAATTGAAAGCCAATAATCCGTTACAACCGGATCACAATTTTTATGACAGTTCTAATCAGACGCCCCTATTCGGGCAAAACCGATCTCAAAGCGATCGCTGAGTTAGTTAATACCTGTGAAACAGTGGGTCAGCTCGATAAAGATACCTCCGTTGCCCACTTACCACTGCAACTCGATGAACCCTCATTTGATAAAGCGCGGGATCTGCGTTTGTGGGAAGACGACACCGGCACACTGATGGGGTTTGGACAGATATCAATGCCGGAAGCGAAAGAAGAGATCGATGGCTACCTCTATTTTTATGTTCACCCCAAGGCACACGAAGATCATCTAGAAACAGATATTATCCGCTGGAGTGAGAGGCGAATGCTGGAAGTCACAAAAGAGCGAGGACTGCCGGCAAAGTTGCGAAGCAGCAGCCGCGATGACATCACAGAGCGGATTGCAGTGCTAGAACAGCACCAGTTTACGGTTGATCGCCACTTCTTAACAATGACGTGCCGGCTGGATCGGGCCATTCCAGCACCCCAATTACCCGCCGGCTTCACCCTGCGTCCCCTAGCCGGTGACAGAGAAATGCAGGCATGGGTGGAATGTTTCAACCAATCATTTATCGATCATTGGAACCACCACGACATGACGGTGACAACCCTGAAGCATTGGCTGAGCGATCCCCACTACATGGCAGATTTAAATTTGATTGCCTTGGCACCCGATGGGACGCTGGCTGCCTTTTGCTATGCCGGCATTAGTCCAGAAGAGAATAGCGAAAACGGAGGTAACGAAGGCTGGATTTACTGGCTGGGTACGGGGCGCAGTTTCCGCAAGTTAGGGCTGGGAAAGGCGCTATTACTGGCGGCAATGCATCAGTTAAAAGCTGCCGGCGTGAGTACGGTGAAACTAGCGGTTGATGCAGATAGCATGACAGGTGCGAGGCGGCTTTATGACTCGGTGGGGTTTGAGCCGGCTCAAACGTGGCTCTCTTATGTGAAGCCGGTGTAACTGTTTGACGTTGTAATTGAATGCCGGCAGGCGGTTTGTCTCGCTTGCAGATCGCCTGCCGGTAGACAATGAGACGAGAAACACCTTAATATTTTTCAGATAAAAAACTGGCTGCTTTTATCTAACTCGGTAAACTTTTCTTAATGCGCTCTCATTTTATATTGCAAGTTTTTTAGGATTTTTTATAACCCACATTTATTTTTTTGTGTGTTTATTTTATGCTTGGTCGTCCCAGCTTGAAATTCTCCTGTTGAGGTTTGAGTTGAGCGCAATAGTAAAATAGATGAGGAGAAATCACCTTACGCTTCTAGGGTTGCATTTAGCGAAAACGTGATAAATTCAGGCTCGTTGTCTATTTAATCAAATGGATTTTATTTTGATTTTTTGCCATCATTTTTAAATAAAAGGATTGAAAACTACAAAAATCATTCTCTCATAAATAGAGAAATTGATTAAAATTATGCGATTTTAATGATAGTCTAACTTCGCAAATATAATTAAAACTTATAGACAAATTTAACAAGACTAATATAGTATCAAGAAAGAAGTAAACAAAGTATCAGTAAACTGTAGTGGACGTTCAATCAATCAAGTCAGATTTAGCCAGAGCTACTGACATAGCGAGAGAAACTGTCGGCAATCCAATGAAACACTTCTGGGTATGACAGATGCAACCAGAGCAAACGTGCCAGTTGCTTTAACGATTGCGGGTTCAGATAGCGGCGGCGGTGCCGGCATCCAAGCAGATATCCGAACATTTGCCTTTCACTGCGTCCACGGCAGCAGCGTCATAACCTGTGTGACAGCGCAGAACACCTTAGGCGTAACACGAGTGGACGCTCTATCACCGCAGGCAGTCGTTGCCCAGATAGAGGCAGTTGCCCAAGATATGGAAGTGCGAGCAACCAAAACAGGGATGTTGCTCAACCAGGAAATTATTGCAGCTGTGGCAGAGCAAGTGGACATTTGGGGTTTAACTAACTTGGTCGTCGATCCCGTGATGGTTTCGCGCACCGGCGCTCAGCTAATTGATGATGACGCCGTTGCAACCCTGCGGGAAAGACTGATCCCCAAGGCTGCGATTGTCACGCCGAATCGGTACGAAGCCCAAATGTTAAGTGGATTAGAAATTCACACCTTAGCAGATATGGAAACTGCGGCCCAGCGCATCTACGATCTAGGGCCGGCAGCCGTCGTTGTCAAAGGCGGAGGAATGAGCGATCATCTGCGCGGTGTCGATGTTTGGTTTGACGGTAAAACACTGGAAACCGTAACAACGGTAACAGTTGATACAACCAACACCCACGGCACCGGCTGCACACTTTCAGCAGCGATCGCAGCCAATTTGGTATTGGGGCACACCTCCCCAATGGCACTCAAACTGGCAAAAGATTACGTCACCGAGGCTTTGAAACACGCCTTATCAATCGGTCAGGGCACCGGGCCGGTGGGACACTTTTTCCCACTTTTACCAACTCAAGGCTAAGCCGGTAAGGGTCAATTATCCCAGATGAAAAGCGCAATAGGCCGGCGTGATTAAATCCGGGTTTATATCAGTTGTCAACCATCAGCGATCAGTGGTAAATAACAACTGATTGCTGACGGTCACAACGAACAGCTGGCAAAAATATTAAGCATACTGAGCAGCGGAATGTATCAAAAACAACAGATTGAAGCCGGCAGTGTTACAAGTCCTGTCCGGGATGCGCTAAAGATGGCTAGCGGACTTTTTTTTGACACAGGAGAGCGTGGATTTAGCACGAGCCTGCTGCGAGAAGCAGAGCGCCGGCGTCACCGAACACATCAGGGAATTATAATGATGCTGCTCGTAAGTTTCCTGATGGGCGGCTACGTTGTTCGTCTGGCGCATCTGCAACTTGTACAAGGCCAACAGAACCGGCAAAAAGCCGAAGGCAACCGCATTCGGCTAGTCCCGATCCGCTCTGAACGCGGCAATATACTCGACCGAAAAGGCAAACTGTTAGCAGCAAACCGGCTATCTCGCGCCGTGTACTTGTGGCCCAAGGAACAACTAGCAACCCAATGGACTCAGACAGCGCAACAGCTGAGTCCTCTGCTGAATATTCCTGCCGAGCAGATCCTGGCAAAATTACAGAAAGCCGGTTTTAAATCGACGATGCCGGTGCGGATCAGCCCGAATATCAATCAAAATGCTTTCGTGGCGCTGGCAGAACGAGCAACAGAATTTCGGGGGGTCGAGATTCGTCCTGAATCTAGCCGTTACTATCCCACCATTGAGTTAGCCGGCCATGTCCTCGGATACATCGGGGAAGCCAGCGAAGAAGACTTGGAAGCCAACCCAGAGTACCCGATGGGGATGCTCGTCGGCAAAATGGGAATCGAACGCATGGCCAACTCTAAGCTAGGTGGAGTTTGGGGCAGCCGTCTAATCGAGGTGGATGCTAGCGGTGAAGAATTGCGCGAAACCGGCGTGGAAAATCCCGTCGCAGGAGAGCCGCTACAATTAACCCTAGACCTGGAACTCCAGAAAACCGCTGAAAAAGCCCTCGCCCAACGTCGAGGCGCGGTCGTTGTATTGGATGTTAAAACCGGCGCTGTTTTAGCAATGGCAAGTGGGCCAAGCTTTGATCCCAACCTGTTCACCCGTCAGGTCAGCGCCGCTGAATGGGATGAACTGCAAAATAAAGACAATCCCTTCCTAAATCGAGCACTTCAAGGCTACCCTCCCGGCAGCACCTTTAAAATCGTCACCGCTGCCGCCGCTATGGAGTCAGGCAAGTTCGCACCCGACTCATACGTGGCGACTGCCGATTCTATAACCATTGGTGGCATCTCGTTCCACGAACATGGGGGCGGTTTTGGCGTGATTGGGTTTGAAGACGCCTTTGCATACAGCAGCAACACCTTTTTCTATCAACTTGGCATAGAAGCCGGCCCAGAAGAGATTGCGAAATGGGGAAAACGGCTGGGGATCGGTGAGACAACCGATTTGAACCTTTTAGGACTTGAAGGCGGTAATCACGGTTCTCTACCGACGCCGGCAGAGAAAGAGCAGCTTTATGGTGAACCTTGGTATGCCGGTGATACAGTCAGTATGTCCATTGGCCAGGGGTTGGTTCTGACGACACCCTTAGAAATGGCTGTGATGGTGGCGACAATTGCCAACGGTGGCAAGCGCGTCAAACCCCATCTGCTGGCTTCTCAAACCAACACGCCGGTGACCAAACCCGAACCGAGCGGCCTCAAACCTGAAACCATTGATGCCATTCGCAAAGGACTAATTGCAGTTGTCCAAAAAGGCACCGGCCAGCAACTCAATGATGGTTCAATTCCCCTCACCGGCGGTAAAACCGGCACTGCTGAAGTCCCCGGACAGGAAGACAACGCTAATTATGTTGCCTTTGGGCCGGCAGAGAATCCAGAAATTGCGATTGCTATAGTCGTGGAAAATGGTGGCTACGGTGGAGTTGCGGCTGCCCCCATCGCTCACGAAATCTTCAAAACTTACTTTAAAAAGTGAAGGGTGAAGCGTGGCTAGGTGCCGGTAGAAGAGTGATGCTCAATCCTGATTTCTGTAGGGGTGGTGCCCCTGTGACTACCCCCTATTCTAATCAGTCTCTGTGAAGCGCAAAAGGTGCAATAAGAACGCATTACTTAACACGAGCGGAAAAGGAATTCCTGGATAAGGATTTGGAATGAAAGATGAAAAGTTAAAAATGAGCAGTTAGACTTTTCTCTTAATATAACAATCCTCTCTGAGGGGTTAATGATCATCGCCCTGAAGTAGTGCGGGCATCTTGCCCGCGAGAAATCTTCCAACTTATTTAAAATTACCATCTTAAAAAATAACAAAGGGTGAAAAGATTATCTCTTCACCCTTCATTCTTCAATGACTTCTAAAGCCTGAAAATCCAGAGTTTTCTGCTATTCACGCTGCAAAATTTATTTTTCTCACCTTACCAGTTCAGTTATATTCTCCTCAACGGGCGGCAGCACAACCTCTGCACGGCTGGAAACCAATGAGTGAGGGCTGTGGAACGTCTTATGAGCCTCTGGATGCTGGCAAGCCACCATTGTTTTAACGTGTTCTGCTTCATCATCGCGGATGTTAACGAACACATCATAAAGGTTATCGACTTTGGGACGCCGTGACTGGGCAACACTACAGCTTTGAAACTCATCAAACATATACAGATCGCCGTCGCGGTAGTAACCGACAGCTACCTGCGGTGCCGGTTGAGCTTTCAGCGTCGCCTCGTTTGTTTTCAAGAATTCATCATAAGTGTGATAAGCGTGCCCTTCTACAAGCTCCATGAAGTGATAGGCAGCACGAGGACTCACGATATAAAGCGCGACAACGACCCAGTAGTAAACAAGCGCCGCACTCCCAGCCAGAAGCCGATCTGTCCATCGGCTGTTACCCCCCAAAGATTCCATGATCAAAAGGTGGTGAAGTTCATTCCAAGATTCGGCAAAATGCACCTTCAGCCAGTCGGCTTTGCGCCACCAACCCAGGCTTTCGTAAAGGTGGAGAACCGACATATAAGCAAAGTAGGGAACTCGTGCGACTGTTTCCAGCACGTAAAAACGCGGATAAGGCCGGTTACGGTAGAGAACGTTGATGACAAATACCAAGACACCAACTAAGAGTCGAATCATAAAATTCTCCCAAAGGAGTAGGGCGATTCGCTGAAATTTCAGCCGAGAGAGTATTGCTTTTTTTTTCCTCTCCTGTATTGATCCTAGTCAGCTATTTAAAAAATGTGCTTAAGTAATAATACTTAAAAGACCCCGATTCAAGATTGCTAACTTTCTCGCTACAGCGCAAAGTGAGAGTTCACAGCCGGTTCAGACAATCGTAAATAAAAAGTGAAGATCGAGCCGGCAGCAAAAATTTAAGGAAAGCCGGTAAAAAACAGAAAAAAAGGGCTTTGAAGTCAAATTCACTTCAAAACCCGTCAGGCGCAGCCATTATTTGCTGCTTAACCCGCTTTTAAGCAAAGATTTAGCATTTCTCACGCCCGGACGCGAGGATAATAACTTCAGCCTCCCAGCTTGATAAACACATCACCCAGGCGAACACCGGCTTCGCCACCTGTACTGCTAACACTGAGTGAGCGCAAATGCTGAAACACAGGTCTCGCTGCTAATTCCACCAGCCTGAGCAGGGGTAATTGCCGCTCGACAATGATCCGAGAGGCCGGCCAGTCAAGATAGACATACCCGTAATTCGGTTGGGGTAGCGGCGCAATTCCTTGCTGGAAGGTGGAACTGGTGAGTAAAGAACCGCCCTGAGCAGCTTTGAGGGCTTCATCCATCGCCTCAAGGTTGGAGGCAAAAATTTCATATTTACCCACCGAGGCGTGTACGCCTCGCACTTGGGCTTTCAGTGTCAGAGGGCCGGCATTCGAGGCATCAGATGAGGCAGTGCTCAGTTTAGTCCAAGCAGAAATCGGTTGATTCTCCAGCATCACAGAGCCAATGCTAAATCCTTGCTGCTTTGCAATGTCATCTAGATGCTCAATGCTTGGGGAAGCGTCAGCCGATTTTTCTGCCACAAAAATCCAATCACCCTGAGAATTACGATTGGCAGCATCCGGGGATCGGGGCAACAGCGCCAAAGCGTATTCGCCTTGTACCCAGCTGAAAATATCCTGCGGCAAATCAATGCCCCAGCGATTGCCCAGCAGGCTCAACGGTCGCTCAATTAAATCCAGCAGGGGATCATCACTCGATAAACCTTCAGAAATCTGAGTCCAGAGTTGGCGCAGATCGCTGCCGGCAGCGAGTGCCCCCACGGATGCCGGAATATAACGCAATGCCTCAACCGGCTTTTCCAAAGCAGGCGCTGCCGGTATCTGCTGCGGATCTTTGAGCAGTAAAGCAGCCTGTGCCAGTAAACCTTGCCGGTTCAATCCCAGAGCAATGGCCACCGTCTCATTTGAAGCCGGTACGCTGTCAGACTCAGAACCGAGCACCGCCAGTTCAGGGCTTTTTAACGCAGCCAGTTGGGGCAAATTAAAGAACGTCAAGCCAATTCGAGGCTGGGTGAGACGATCTAAAGCCTGCCGGTAGGAACTGGAACTTTTCAGATTTAAATCCGGTGCCTGGACGTTATTAATCGCATCGCGCAGCACCTTCGGATGGTTGGCAAACAAGACAAATTGATCACCCACCACTGCACTCGCAACCGCACCAATGCCGCCTTGTTCAGACTTGGCGCGATTATTGTAAATCAGCGTCGTGCCTTCATAAGGTTCAAAGACTAAATCAGTGCCGGCGTTCGCTTTAGAACCCCAAAACAGCTGTAAAAATTCCCGGCTGCGTTCTGGATCGTTCGTGGCAAGCGCTAGGAGATATCCCGGCGCAGAGCCATTTTGGGGATTGCGATCAATATCAATCGTGGTAACAGCCAGGGTGATTTCATCTCCCAGCCAGGGTTGGACATCTCGATCGTAGGTTAAGCCCGTGTTGGCAAGTAAACTATCTTTGAACTGGGCGAGTTCAGCACGCGTTTGCCTACGTTGTGCCGGCGGTGCGGCCAATTGCCCAAAGGCATCAAGCTGTTCTGGATTGACCAGCAAAGATACCATGACAGGTGCCTGGGAAGGCACAAACATCGCGGCAGCCGGTGCAGTTGCCCCCCCGCGAAAAAGAGCCAATGGGCTGTTGCTAATCAACCCGTAAAAACCGCCGGCACTGATTAGCAGCAGCACCAGTACAAAAGCTGCCAAGACAGAAAAAAATGAGCGTTGCTTCATGTTGAGATATGTGCTTTGTCAGTTGTCAGTTGTGTGGCGGGCGGGTGCGCGTTGACCGACTGATTGTCTGCTAAGTAGGGGCGAAGGGTTGCTTGCCCGCACTTCTCGCACCCGCCCGTACCGCTGTTAGCCCCCAGATGTCAGTTACCTTTTGCGCCACAAACGACTGACCTCTGACGGCTGGGGATCAGCCGGGAATGCTTAACCTGAGCGTTTCAAAAAGCGCTTTTATACAATTGTCTCAACCTTGAGGCGGTATGCTAAGAGCATACGCTACGCGACCGCGATGCCCCAATCCAAATTGGATGAACCAGAACCCCCACCTTTAGCAGACGAGCCTGAATCGAGTTCGGTCTTGAATTTTGAACAGTGGATCGAAGCGCTTAAAAGCTCAGATCGGTTGTTCTATAACATGATGGCTATCGAAGTCTGGTCAATTGCTAAAACGATGGATACCTTATTTCCTGGTTTCTGGAACCGCTTTATGACCAATCGCCGCTTTGCCCTCCAAGAGTTTATCAAACAAAAAAAAGCCGCTCAATCTCAAGCGATGCCCTCGCCACCAGATGGGGAACCCTAACTAAGTAAGCCGGCAGTGTCTTACCCAAGCTGGTGAGGCTTCCCAAATTGTTTAACAATTATTTTCGATTTGTGTGCATGGCTGCCGCGCCACCCCGAAAGCAGAGTTAAGATGGGCTAAGAGCGATCCTTGCTGCACGCAGCCTGAACTGGCTCGGCTGGGAGACAAACCACTCTCAAGATTTTAGGCGGTCTTCCCACGATGAAAATTTTACTCGTAGAGGATGATGAACACCTCGCGCTAGTGCTGCAGGCAGTCCTCACAGAACAACATCACACGGTTGATGTGGCCCCAGATGGCCAAACAGGTTGGGCTTTAGCAGAAACGTTTACTTATGACTTGGTCTTGCTAGATGTGATGCTGCCTAATCTTGATGGGATCAGTCTCTGCCGGCGTTTACGAGCTGCAAAGATGAGTATGCCGATTCTGCTGCTAACGGCGAAGCATACCAGTGATGATAAGGTCATGGGATTTGATGCCGGCGCTGATGACTACGTTGTCAAGCCTTTCGACCCTCAAGAATTGGTCGCTCGTATTCGAGCATTACTACGCCGGGGAAGTTCTCCGTTGCCCCTGGTACTGGAGTGGGGTTCACTGCACCTTGATCCCAGCACTTGTGAGGTCAAATATGAAGAGCAAGTCTTGCATCTGACACCGAAGGAGTACGGACTGTTAGAACTGTTTCTGCGAAACAGCACGCGCGTTTTTAGTCGCAGTGCTATTTTAGAACAGTTGTGGTCGTTTGAAGAACCACCGGCAGAGGAAACAGTCAGAGCACATATTAAAGGTTTGCGGCAGAAGCTTAAAGGAGCCGGTGCTCCCACTGATTTGATCGAGACGGTTTATGGTTTGGGTTATCGCCTCAAGCCCCTCAATACTGCGCGTAGTGAAGATTCAGGGGGGTTGAATGAACCGTTAAAAGTCTCCCATTCAATCGCTTCTGAGGCTTCAAACCGGCACTCAGGGCGAACGCGCGGCACGGCTACAACCCTTGGGCCGGCTGCGAAACCCTTAACACTCAACACCGCGCCGGCTCCAAGTGTCCCCTCAGCAACCCAGCAGCAAACGCAAGCGGCTGTCAACCGGCTGTGGGAACAATTCAAAGGCCCAATCAAAAACCGCGTAAATGTTATAGAGGATGCAATCGTTGCGCTGGAAAAAGGCCGGCTGAGTGATGAATTGCTCAAAGACGCTGGACACGCAGCCCACAAACTGAGCGGATCGTTAGGCACCTATGGTTTTCCAGAAGGCTCCAGACTGGCCCAGAAGTTGGAACACGTGTTTTTTTCGGGTTCGGTGAGTCAAGACCAAGTGCCGCAACTGTTTGAGTTAGTCAGGGCACTGCGGGCAGAACTTGAACACAAGCCACTTGAGCGCAGCCCTGCGCCGGCACAATTACCTTCCACTTCTTCCAATGAGCCTTCGGTGCTGTTGGTGATTGAAAGCGACGAACAACTGACTGAACAACTGGTGACAGAGGTTCGCGCTTTGGGGATGCGCTCAAAAGTCGCTCCAGACTGGACGACTGCCAGAGATGCAATTGCTAGCGAAAATTCTGATGTGGTGGTGCTTGATCTTTCCTCTGCTGAGACGGCTTCTGAAGGCTTGCAGCTGCTCAGTGAACTGACCAACCGTTCGCCATCTCTGCCGGTGTTGGTGATCACCGGCAGAGATGGATTTGCTGATCGGCTGGAAGTGGCCCGCCGGGGCGGACGTGCTTTTTTGCAAAAGCCGGTTTCATCGTCTCAAATCACAGATGTTGTAGTGGATGTGCTACAGCGTTTTCACACGCACCAGTCGAAAGTGATGATAGTGGATGATGATCCTCATGTGCAGGCGGCACTGCGAACGTTACTGAAACCTTGGGGGTTTAAACTGACGGCTTTAGAAGATCCCCACCAGTTTTGGGATACTCTGGAAAGTTGTATGCCCGATCTGCTGATTCTAGATGTTGAAATGCCTCAGTTAAGTGGGATTGAACTGTGTCAGGTGGTGCGGAATGAACCGCGCTGGAGTGGTCTGCCGGTGCTGTTCCTGACGGCGCACACGGATGCTGACACGGTGCATCAGGTGTTTGCTTGCGGGGGCGATGACTATGTGACGAAGCCGGTGGTAGGGCCAGAACTGGTGACTCGCATCCTCAACCGTTTAGAGCGGACTCAGCTACTGCGGACTATGGCGGAAACTGATCCGCTGACCGGCTTGGCAAATCGGCGCAAGTCAATTCAGGATCTTAACCAGTTATTGCGTCTAGGAGACAGGTACAATCAACCTCTGTGCTTCGCGATCATAGATTTAGACCATTTTAAGCAGGTTAATGATTCGTACGGTCATGCTGCCGGCGATACGGTGTTGCGCCGGCTGGGAGAAATGCTGTTGCGGACATTCCGCAGTGAAGATGTTGTGGCTCGTTGGGGCGGCGAAGAGTTTATTGTGGGAATGTACGGCATGACGAAAAAACATGGGGTGGCACGGTTGGTGGAATTTTTAGCTTTATGGCGGCAGGAGTTGTTTCCTGACTCAAATGGTAGTGAGTTTGCGGTGACGTTCAGTGCCGGTGTGGCGGAATATCCTCTGGAGGGTAGTGATCTGCAACTGCTTTACCGCTGTGCCGATAAAGCACTTTACCAAGCCAAAGCTGCCGGTCGTAATTGTATAATGCCGGCTATTGGCAACTAAAGAAAACAAAGGATAACTGAGACACCGTGTTTTTCAGCGTTGTTATTCCCACTTATAATCGCCGGCCTATTCTAGAAAAGTGCCTAAAAGCTTTGGAATGTCAGCAGCTTATTCGTAATAGCGCTGTCGCCGGCTATGAAGTTGTGGTGGTCGATGATGGTTCAAGCGATCGCACCTTAGAATGGTTGGCGGAACACTCAGATGAGTTTCCCCACGTTCGCACCTTTTCTCAAAACCACCAAGGGCCGGCTGCTGCGAGGAATTTGGGGGTGGAAAAGGCTGCCGGTGACACAATTATTTTTATTGATAGCGATTTAGTTGTTACTGAAACTTTCCTGCAAGCACACGCAGACGCACTCGTTCAGGGAACTCAGGAATTTGATCGCGTCTTTACCTACGGACGCGTTATCAATACTTGCAACTTTGATAACCCCACCTCTGAACCTTACAAACTCACCGATTTTTCAGCCGCCTATTTTGCCACCGGCAATGTCGCCATCTCCCGTCAATGGTTAGAGAAAGCCGGCTTATTTGATACCCGCTTTCAACTCTACGGATGGGAAGATTTAGAACTCGGTGTCAGACTCAAACAACTAGGATTAAAACTCATTAAATGTCCTGATGCTGTGGGCTATCACTGGCATCCACCCTTCTCTTTATCCCAGCTTCCTAACTTAATTGATAAAGAAATTCAACGGGGTCGTATGGGTGTTTTGTTTTATCAGAAACATCCCACCTGGGAAGTACGAATGATGATTCAAATGACGGGGTTGCATCGGCTGCTTTGGGGAATTCTTTCTCTCGGCGGCACCCTCAACGAACGCACAATGGCGGCGTTTTTGCAATGGTTAATTGACCAAGGGAAACCCCAGCTTGCTTTAGAAATTGCCCGAATTTTTCTCAACTGGTACAACGTAAAAGGAGTTTATGCCGCTTATGCAGAAGCCCAGCACAAACAATAAGTTAATATTTTTTAATTTGATGAAATTAAGATAAATATTGCGCTACGACAGTAACTATTTTAATAGCTCAGACTCGTATTGAAAATATCCTTTGTTTATACCGGCAGCACACTGCGCTATCATCTGTGTTTATCTGTGTATGCTTATGCCTACGGCCCGCTACGCTTAACGGCCCGCTGCGCTATCATCTGTGGTTTTATCTCCTCTTAAAAACTTTTTTCAAAAGTTTAATATAAGATCATTGAATCTTTAAGAGGCCAGTCATAACCGGCTTGGGAATTACCTCATGTATTGTTATTCAGCGAGACTTTCCATTCACAAGCAACCGACTTGTGTTAACCTAATAAGGTTGTCTAATCTCACACATCCAGGGTTTCGGGTGTTTCCTTAGGGAAATCCGCCTGGATGGAAGGTTAACCCGAATTAGGAGATTGAAAAGTCATGGCAGTCGTTTCATTGGCTCAGCTATTAGAGTCAGGGGTTCACTTTGGGCATCAGACCCGCCGGTGGAATCCCAAGATGTCCCGTTATATCTTCACAGAGCGTAACGGCGTTCACATCATAGACTTAGTGCAGACCGCCCAACTGATAGAAAATGCATACGATTATATGCGGAATTCTTCAGAGCAGGGCAAGAAGTTTCTGTTTGTGGGCACAAAGCGTCAAGCTGCCGGTATTATCGCTCAAGAAGCCTTACGCTGCGGTGCATACTTCGTCAACCAACGCTGGTTGGGGGGAATGCTGACCAACTGGACGACGATCAAAAGTCGTGTGGATCGCTTGAAAGAACTCGAACGCCTAGAAGAAACCGGCGCACTCGATCTGCGACCCAAAAAAGAAGCCTCCATGCTGCGCCGCGAACTGGGCAAATTGCAGAAATATCTGGGCGGCATTAAAAGTATGCGGAAAATTCCAGATATCGTGGTGATCGTAGACCAGAAGCGGGAATACAACGCAGTACAAGAGTGCCAGAAGTTAGATATCCCCATTGTGTCGCTGTTAGATACGAACTGCGATCCCGATGTGGTAGATATCCCGATTCCGGCGAATGACGATGCCATCCGGTCGATTAAGCTAATATTAGGCAAACTCGCTGATGCCATCTATGAAGGGCGTCATGGTGAACTCGACACCGTAGCCGAAGAGGACTACGAGGACTACGGAGATAGCGACGACGAGTTTGACGATGACGAGAGCTATGAAGGCGACTCGTATACCGAGACCGACGACGAGGAAACTGAGGAATAAGGACGCTAGGGTTAGAGACTGGAGACTAGACTCTAGCTTCTAGTCTCTAGCCTAAGCGCCTGTATCGTGGTACTTGTTAACAGATTCAAGTAGGGATTAAGGCAAGATGGCGGAAATATCTGCGAAAATCGTCAAAGAGCTGCGTGAAAAAACCGGCGCTGGCATGATGGATTGCAAAAAAGCGCTGACAGAAAATGATGGCGATCTAGCCAAAGCGAGTGAATGGCTGCGGCAAAAAGGCATCACCTCAGCGGATAAAAAATCTGGACGCGTGGCAGCAGAAGGACTGGTCGGCAGCTACATCCACACCGGCGGTCGAGTTGGTGTGCTGGTAGAAGTTAACTGCGAAACCGACTTTGTGGCCCGTCGCGAAGAGTTCCAAAACTTGGTGCGCAATATTGCCATGCAAATTGCCGCTTGCCCGAACGTAGAGTACGTGAAGGTAGACGAGATCCCATCAGACGTGGCCGAGAAGGAAAAAGCGATTGAAATGGGCCGCGACGATTTGGGGAACAAGCCAGAAAATATCAAAGAAAAGATCGTTTTAGGCCGGATTGAGAAGCGCTTGAAAGAGATGTCTTTGATGGATCAACCCTATATTCGGGATCAAAATATCACCGTTGAAGAATTGGTGAAGCAAGCCGTCTCCCAACTGGGTGAAAATATCCAGGTGCGTCGCTTTGTGCGGTTTGTGCTGGGTGAAGGCATCGAAAAGCAAGAGAGCAACTTTGCTGAAGAAGTGGCTGCTCAAATGGGTAGCAAATAATAAGAATCAGGAGTCAGAATTCAGCATTCAGAAGCAATTCTGGCTCCTGCATTCTATCTTCTGAATTCTGGAAGTTATGGCGAAAGCACTTGAGCAAATTGAGCGGGATATTGCAGAGTTGGAGCAAGCGGTTGCAGAACTCGCACAAGAATTTTATAGTACCTATTCCAACTATTTGACAGCCTTTGGGCAAGCTGTGCGGCAGCAGTTAATTTTAGCCGGCTATCACCTTTGCACCCAAGGCCATCCAGAGGCATTTCTTAAGCTTTCTTACAGCCAGCGGCAAGAACTACAGCAAGACCTACGGAAGGTAGCCGAGAAGGCTCAACAACAGCTGCTCACGGCGTTACTTTTCCCAACAGCGAACCCAGCGCCGGCACCGCCGCCGCCTACACTTGGGCTGGCTACACTGCTCGAACCCCCAGAAACAGAGCCATTGACGCCTTTTGATCCGCTGTCTGTACAAAGTGAGCCAGAAGCATCAGCCAGCAGCCCTTTAGAAGCTGTCTTCACAACCGAGTTAAACTTAGAACCTACAGAAATATCGGCCACCCCGACGTCTACAGCACTGAGCAATGAACCGACCGGCCCGATAAACAACCCGGCGCAACTGGCAAAGTGGCAAGAGAAAATCGAAAAATCCATCATTAAAACCCTGCAAACAGCCTCTCGCCGAGCAAATCGAGTATTACAACAGGCGGGCGTTATCTCCAAGAAATTGCCCGAACCCGTTCTAGAAGCGGCGATGAAAGCAGAAGCCGCTGAGGCCGTGGCAGGGCCGCCCAACCTATTAAACTTATTGGTGGAAACCGAAAATTCTCAGGAGTCTAGTTCCACGATGACTCAACTGCTAGCCATTCATCTGCGCTTGTCTGAGATTGAATTTGCCGATTCAACAGTCATGGCCGGTCGCAACCAAATTCGCAAGCTTTCAGCAAAGGCAACTCAACTCGGACGCGACTATCAGAAAAAGCAGCGAGAACGGGCAGTTGCAGAAGCAGAGGCGGCGTGGCGATCTAGCTGGTTTGAGGAATAACGCTGAAGTGGTAGAGACCTGTTTTGAGTGTTAATTTATCTGCAAAACCGGCCCTTACATTGCTCAGTGATTCGCTCATCGCTAAAGCGCTCATCCCTCATTAAAGATTGCTCATTCCTACCACTCACCGACCGCTGAGCCATGATCGACGACAAACCAGATTGGGTGCGATTGCAAAAAGCTCTGTCAATTGAGGCAGAGAACGGCTTTAGTGACTTGGTGGGTAAACAATACCGATTTAGTGAGTTTCTCCACCTGAGTTTCAGCCAAGTGCCGGCAGCCTTATCGCCGAATGACCGGCAGCGGTGGGAGGAAGTGGCCACAGCCTTTGCCGGCTATCCCGAACTGAGTGTTGAGCAGAGACAGGGTTTAATTGCACAGACCCGAATGTTTCTGCTTCAGATGCAGCGAGTTGTGCTGCGGCGGGACGGCAATCAGGAGCCGGAAAGTGAGGATAAAGCATCTTCAAGCGCAAATGTCAAGCAACCCAAAACCGCACCTTTGGCACCGGCAGCGAGCAGTTCTACTTCAACTGCCTCCCTGGATCAACCGCTTACTCGTTTGTCTGGAATCGGGCCAAGAAACGGCGAACGCTTGGCCAGCTTAGGTTTATACACCGTGCGGGATCTGCTTTACTACTACCCCCGCGACCATATTGACTATGCGCGTCAGGTGAATATCCGCGATTTAGAACCGGGAGAGACGGTGACAATTGTGGCAACGGTGAAGCGCAGCAATTGCTACAGCAGTCCCAAAAACAAGAAATTAACAATTCTAGAACTGGTTCTGAAAGACAGCACCGGCCAACTTAAAATTAGTCGCTTTTTTGCCGGTCGCATGAGCAATCGCGGGTGGCAAGAACAACAACGGCGAATGTACCCTGCCGGTGCAGTGATTGCAGCGTCGGGGTTGGTGAAAGCGAATAAATATGGCTTGACTCTGGACAATCCAGAAATGGAAGTTTTAGACAACAGCACCGGCTCGATAGAGTCGATGAAGATCGGGCGGGTGTTGCCGGTTTATCCCCTGACGGAGGGTGTAGGGGCCGATATCGTCCGAAAGGCGGTGCTGGCAGCGATGCCGGCAGTTAACCAGATTCAGGATGCGATGCCGGCTGGTTTGCGAGATCGCTACGGCTTGATGAAGTTGAAGGAGGCCATTTCCAATATTCACTTCCCAACTGATCGCGATATTTTGGCAGAAGCGCGACGCCGGCTGGTTTTTGATGAGTTTTTCTATCTTCAGTTGGGATTGCTGAGCCGCAGAGCCAATCAGCGCCAAGTTCAGAATAGTGCGATTTTGGCCTCTACCGGCCAGTTGATCAATGATTTCTACAAAGTATTACCGTTTAAACTCACAAACGCTCAGCAGCGAGTGGTCAATGATATCCTGAACGATTTGCAGAAGCCGGAACCGATGAACCGGCTCGTGCAGGGGGATGTGGGTGCCGGTAAGACGGTGGTTGCCGTGGTGGCAATGCTGGCGGCGATTCAATCCGGCTACCAGGCAGCGTTGATGGCTCCCACGGAAGTGCTGGCAGAGCAGCATTATCGCAAGTTGGTATCGTGGTTAAATTTGCTACACCTGCCGGTGGAATTACTGACGGGTTCGACAAAAACGGCTAAGCGGCGAGAAATTCACGCGCAGTTGGAAACGGGGGAACTGCCGGTGTTGGTGGGGACTCACGCGCTGATTCAAGAAGGGGTGAATTTTCACCAGCTAGGATTGATTGTGATCGATGAACAGCACCGTTTTGGGGTACAGCAACGGGCGAAGTTGCAGCAAAAAGGTGTGGAAGGGGTGGCTCATGTACTGACAATGACAGCAACGCCAATTCCGAGAACTCTTGCCCTGACGCTGCACGGGGATTTGGATGTGAGCCAAATTGATGAATTACCACCAGGCCGACAAGCGATTCAAACCACAGTTTTAGCCGGCAGTGAGCGGCAAAATGCTTACGATCTGTTGCGTCGGGAAATTGTGCAAGGCCGGCAAGCCTATGTGGTGCTGCCGTTGGTGGAAGAGTCGGAAAAGCTGGATTTAAAGTCAGCGATTGAAGAGTATCAGCACTTACAGGATGTGATTTTTCCAGATGTGCCGGTGGGATTGCTGCACGGGCGTTTGAATTCGGCCCAGAAGGAAGACGCAATTGGCAAGTTTCGCGATGGCCACACGAAGATTCTCGTTTCTACAACAGTCGTGGAAGTCGGGGTGGATGTGCCCAATGCTACCGTGATGCTGATTGAAAATGCGGAGCGATTCGGGTTGTCTCAGTTGCACCAGTTACGGGGTCGCATTGGTCGGGGTGCCCACAAATCCTTCTGTTTGCTGATGGCCAATCCCAAGGCAACGGCGGATGCGAAGCAGCGGTTGCAGGTATTGGAACAGTCCCAGGATGGATTTTTTATTTCCGAGATGGATATGCGATTGCGTGGACCCGGTCAGGTGATGGGAACGCGGCAGTCTGGGTTGCCAGATTTTGTGCTGGCTAGTTTGGTGGACGATCAGGAGATTTTGGTGCTGGCGCGGGATGCGGCGGAGAAGGTGATGCAGAAGGATGCAACGCTGGATACTTGGCCCCGGTTAAAGCGAGAGTTGGAATTACGCTATGAGCGAATGCTGGGTGGGGCAATTTGGACGTGATCGATCATGATCGGTTATTTAAGGAGTTATTATCCACATTTTTTGTGGAGTTTTTGGAGTTATTTTTTCCAGAGGTTATTGCATATTTAGATAGTAATTCTCTAGAAACTGTGGATAAAGAGATATTTACAGATGTGACGGCTGGGGAGCAATATGAAGCTGATTTGGTGATGAAGGCTCGATTTAGGGAGCAAGAATCTTTTTTTCTAATTCATGTGGAAAATCAGGCTTCTAAGCAGTCGGAGTTTAGCCGGCGAATGTTTCGTTATTTTGCCCGTTTGTATGAGAAATTTGGGTTGCCGGTGTATCCAATTGCTTTATTTTCCTATGATGCGCCGCAACGTCCAGAACCAAATTTTCATCGCGTGGAATTCCCGGATAAGGTGGTTTTGGAGTTCAACTATGGGGTGATTCAGCTAAATCGCTTAAATTGGCGAGATTTCTTGCGACACCAAAATCCGGTGGCGAGTGCGCTGATGGCTAAAATGAATATAGCGCCGGCAGATCGTCCGAGAGTAAAAGCTGAGTGTCTGCGATTGTTAGCAACTTTGCGACTAGATCGAGCGCGGATGCAATTAATTTCCGGATTTATTGACACTTATTTGCGCCTGAATGCTGAGGAGAGAGAGATTTTTCGGGCTGAGATTGGTAGCATTGAACCAGAGGAACGGGAGGAAGTTATGCAAATTGTCACTAGCTGGATGGAAGAAGGGATTCAACAAGGACTTCAACAAGGACTGCAACAAGGAAGACAGGAAGGAGAGTTAGCGCTGATTATGCGCCTACTCAACCGGCGACTCGGTACAGTTGAGCTACAGTTGCAAGAGCGCATTCAACAGTTATCAATTTCTCAATTAGAGGATTTAGCAGAGGCGTTGCTAGATTTTTCCCAGGTTGGGGATTTAGTGAATTGGCTGGATAGTCAGCAGTTAGCTCAAGGATAGGCTGAATGAGACGCTAACATTCGATAAGCTGAATATGCCCCTAGCGGGTAAATGCCTATAAATAATCCGTAAGATATGGAGTGTTCACTTTGCAATGAGAACGCTCCACTTTTTCCTAATTTTCTATCAATTTAACTGAATTTTATAAAATTCCTCTACTCATAACCCACCGGCTCAATTAAATAAGTTGTCCATTTTTGCTCATTCCCATTGCCGGCAGGAATCGCTAAGCGCCAAGTTTGAGCTTGTTGCTGACGTTGCAAATACACATCAAACGGCTTATTTCGCTGGAAGTTTTCTTTAGCCGGCAACTTAATTTTTAAATCATAATTTCCGCGAAGTCGGAACGCCTGTAAATCTTCAATCACCAGCGGTTCTCGCTTCTTAACTCCAATGCGAGTAATTTCTAATTCTGGTGGCTGAGAAAGACCCAATTGCCGCACCAATTGCTGTTGAGTTTGGTTGACCTGCATTGTGATTGCTTGCTCGACTAAATGAATACCGGGGCCAGGGCCAACTGCCTGACAAGCACTTAGCAGTGTTATCAAAATTGCGGTCAAAATGAGTCTGAGCATCTGTTTTCCTCTCCTTTGTTTTATCTATCTGCCATCTTTCAGCATTCTCGCTAAGCCGGCAAACCCAACCAGAAATCAATTTTGGCTAATCGCTATAGTTAGTTAAAACCGGCTCACAATCCTAATGCCTAAACTTATAGGACTTTTCCTATTAGCGCGAGGTTTAAACGCTTCGCTACTTGCCGGCGCTAGGATAGGCTTTTGCAACTCTACTTCTCAAATTAACAATGTCTAAGCAAACCCTTGGCCTCAGCGATCGCATCTACGATTATTTATTATCAGCTTCCTTGCGAGAAATCGGCATCCTCCACCGGCTGCGAGAAGAAACGGCCAATCATCCCTATGCAATGATGCAAATTTCACCGGAACAAGGTCAGTTTATGGCACTCATAGTGCAGCTGCTAGGAGCGAAAAAAACCCTGGAAGTTGGTGTTTTTACCGGCTACAGTTCCTTAACAGTCGCCTTGGCACTTCCCCCTGATGGCAAGATTATTGCTTGTGATGTGAGTGAAGAATATACCACCATTGCGCGTCGCTACTGGCAGGAAGCCGGTGTGGCGGAAAAAATTGATTTAAAACTGGCACCGGCACTCCAAACCCTAGATAACCTTTTGGCAGCCGGTGAAGCCGGCACCTTTGATTTTGCCTTCATCGATGCCGATAAAGAAAACTATGATGCCTACTATGAGCGAGCACTGCAACTCGTTCGCACCGGCGGCTTAATTGCCATTGATAACGTCCTGTGGGGTGGGCGAGTTGCCGATCCTCAAGTTCAAGATAACAGCACGCAAGCCATCCGAAGGCTAAACGAAAAACTGCACCAAGACGAACGAATCACTCTTAGCTTGGTTCCGATTGCCGATGGACTCACCTTAGCCTTGAAACGCTAACATTTCTCTTTAGCGCAGGGTGAACAAGATCCCCACACCCGCCAGCGCGACTAAAACCCCAAAAATCGCCCGGAGGCTAACCGACTCTCCCACCCAGATGGCTAGAGGAATCACAAATAGGGGACTTGTGGCACCGAGGGTTTGGGCAATGCCTGCCGGCGCAAATTTTAGAGAGATTTGTTGCAGCCAAATTCCTAAATAGGTACTGGCAAAGGCGGTTAACACAATCACTCCCAACACCTGCTGCGATCGCAACAATTTGTGTGAGATTTCCAGGCGCTGGCGTCTCAGCAATACCCACAGCAGCAGCGCCAGCACCCCAGCCACCAACCGAATCAGCGTACTCCACAAGGGGCTAATACTCGTATTCGCCAATGCCGCACGGGAGAGAACTGCTCCAATTGCCTGTGACAGTGCTGCCAACAATGCCCAGCCAATGCCTTGCCGGAGGTGGGTTGTGTCGCTATTTACGCCATTTACCCGTTCGCCAATCACCCAAGCGACGCCGATAATGGTTAATAAAATTCCACACCAAGCGCCGGTGCTGAGGGTTTCCTGAAGAAAGCTGAGGGCGAGAATGGCGGCTAATGGGGGCGCGAGGGTTTGCTCAAGTAACAGTGCGCGTCGTGGCCCGATTGAGGTGAGGGCGGCGAAATAAGCGGTATCTCCTAAGCCGATTCCCAACGCGCCGCTGAGGGTCAGCAGGGCGAAGGCAGAGGGGTTGATTGCCGGCATCACATCGGCAAAATTTCCCGTCGCGACTGCACGCAACAATAAGGTGAGGACAATTAGTGCGATCGCAATGACGCCTTTACTCAGGTTTAATTCTAGTGGTGGGATGCGCCGGCCAACGCGAGTATAGACGACAGACGAGACTGCCCACACCAATGCGGCAGTCAGGGCTGCGAGTTCTCCTTTGACATCGGTTAGCCAGACAGGCAAATGAATCATTACGATTTTAAAGTTTAGATTGTAAGCGAACGCATATCGAATTCGTATTTTAGGCGAGCATACCCGCTTGCACTCCTTCATAGAGCAATTCAATGCTTAGTCACTTCTTCTCTAGTGGGAAGAACTAGCAGAAGAGGGCAAGGAGTGCTAATGCCGGCTCTAAATAGGCAGCTAATAACAATAATTCTATCCAAAGTTGTATTAATTTTTGAAAGCAAATATTGCAGACTGGAGATGAAACCAAGTTCAGCAAAACTCAGTCAATATCATTGAGGCAATCAGCGGGTGCGTCGCAAAAAAAACTGGCCTGCTTGCGACCAATATAGAGCTATAAACAAAGATAAAAGCGATAAGGATGAAGGGTAAAGGATGAAACTTTACTTTCAGGTTTGACTGTTCGTCTTTATGGCAAGGGCCACTGTTTGTAAACTCTAGAAAATTCCCTCAAGTAGACGGACATCTGTGAGGAAATGTAACTTCTGTAACAATATTTAATCCTCCCGATGTAATAAATATAACCATCTGCTGTTTTGCAAAATGGTATCAATTTTATTAATCAAGAAACCATTTAGGAGTTGGCTATGAGCTATACATTCGACATCCTAGGGGTATCTCCCGTTCTGTACTTCTTCAATCAACAACAAGAAATTTTGCAGCAACAACCGCGCCCGCGTGTGGAATATGTGGGAACTCACAAGTGCACGCTGGATGCTTTTATTGAATCCATTGAGACGGTTTCCCCAAATCTGGATTGGGAGATGCCTGAGGTGGTGGACACTGTGATAGATTTCTGGATGAATAATTCTGAGCGAATTCAGTATTGGCGAGAGCGTTTGAAGGATGCCGGTCGAGAAAATCTTTTAGTGGCTAGAGTTGGCGATGTCAAATCACTCCAGGAAACCTTTGAATCGCTCTTTGGTAAAAACATTTAATCTAGAATTCTATTCCTCTTAGTCTTTCTCCCCATCTTTCCCGCTTCCCCATAGGGATTTTTTCGGGGAGAAGGGAGTTGTGGGGGTTAGAGGCTTCTACTCCCAAAGACTCAAACATCTGAGCGAAATTGGCAAAAATTTTGTGGGACTTTGAAAGCTAGACGCTCCCTGTTTGCTTCACTCTTAAAATTAAAGCAGGCATTACTTAATCGCAATGCCCGCCTTAACTTTATGATTTAATTAGCACAAAGTGGAATAATCTAGTGTGCTGTTTCCGCCCAGAGCGACTTGATTTAGCGGAAACGTCTCTTGCGTCGAGCGGCAACGGCTTTGCGCTTGCGTTTTTCTATGGGCGTTTCAAAATGCCGACGACTTTTGACATCTGCCAAAATTCCGTCTCTGGAAACTTGGCGTTTAAACCGGCGTAAAGCTGAGTCAATTCCTTCATTTTCGCCGAGAACAACTTGGGTCATTCTTTCTCCTTGATTACTACAATGATTAAATGGTCGGTTGTCAGTTGTTCACCACGAGTGACGACCATCCCCTATCGCCTTTTAGCGAAGGGGAGACGTCAGTGATGAAATTTGCTGCCTTAGTAACGGTCTCGCGAGGATCTTCCGCCGTAACCGCCGCCGCCGCCTCGGTTTCCTCCACCGCCGCGACCTCCGCCCCCTCCATCTTCACGGGGTTTGGCTTTGTTTACTTTGAGGTCACGACCCATCCACTCAGCGCCATCTAAAGCTTCTATTGCCGCTGTTTCTTCAGCATCGGTTTCCATTTCGACAAAACCAAAACCGCGTGGGCGACCTGTTTCACGATCGGTGGGCAGATTAACCCGCTTGACGGTTCCGTACTCAGCAAAAACAGAGACGAGATCCTCTTGCGTTACTTCGTAGGACAAGTTACCTACATAGATCGACATGGAATAGCTCCAACATTAAAAAGTGTAGAGATTCAGTTTCAGAGATATGCCTGCCGATACACAAGAAAACATTCTATGGCGATTCCGCAGCCAAGAAACAATCTTACAACTGAATCTAATTTACAAATAGTACCTTAACACATTAAGTTTTGTCTGCCTCAGCAACAGTTTGTTAGCTGAAAGGGTCTGTTACAGCCGGCCCCGTCCCTGGTGTCTCTGGCAGATTGGTTGAGCAGCCCTTGCACGCCCACTATAACTGAGGAGTGGCGTAAGCGCACTTGTCTGTTTCACCCGGATGCCGGTAGAAGTCTGGCAATCTTGGCTATTGCGAACAGCGGATGCGGAATCTGTTTGCCTGAGTGTTCAACTGTGTTAATTTGTTTATGTTTTTTTATGTTATATCCTTCCGGATTTCTAAGCTATTCGAGAGAATTGGCTTGGTTAAATTACCAAAATCCCGCCACCCTGGATGTGAGGAGTGAGGCAGACATTATATGGCAGAGCGTGACTCAATTGGCTGGCAGCAACAAACATTATTTGCACTCGCTGCCGCCGCCGGCTTGTTCAGCATCGGTATGCACTTACCTTGGCGGCAAGCTTTATCTCAAAATCCACTCCTAGCAGCCATCCAATCCACCGGGCAGAAACAGCCAACCCCAGCAGAAGTCAGGGCACGAACCGTGGGTCCTCCAGCCCCCCTGATCTATTCACCGCCGGCAAGATTTCAAGGACAGATTATCTATCATTCCCAACTGCCTAGTAAAGAAAAAGTCATTGCCCTCACCTTTGATGATGGGCCGTGGATAGAAACGCCAAAAGTGTTAGGAATTTTAAAAGAATATGACGTGAAGGCTACTTTCTTCATGATTGGGCAACACGTACAAACCTATCCAGATATTGCTAAACAAGTTGTTGCAGCAGGGCACGCACTTGGCAATCACACTTGGCATCATTACACCCATCAGATGGATGGGGCGACAGCAGCAGCAGAAATTGACAATACATCGAATCGCATTTTCCAGGTGACGGGGGTAAAAACCCAGCTTTTTCGCCCACCGGCAGGCCGGCTGGAGAATGGCTTAGCCGAGTACGCACGAAACCAGAAGAATTCGGTTGTTATGTGGTCAGTAGATCCTCTGGACTGGTTGGAAAGTACCTCGCCACAATCATTAGTAAAAGCGGTACTTGATAATGCCCAGCCGGGTGGAATTGTGCTATTGCATGATGGGGGAGGCAACCGCACAAGAACATTGCAAGCTTTGCCGCCAATTATTGCTGAATTGAAACAGCGTGGCTACCGATTTGTATCAGTACAGGAGTTGCTAGAAATGGAAGATCGGGAAATGAACGCGATAGATGAAGTTGAAGCTAAAGCTAAAGCAGACAATTTGAAACAGCAACTTTGAGCGTAGGGGAGGGTTTTGCAAAGAGCCGATTTTATTCAATCAAAGAATTTTTGCAACCTCTCCCTTATATCCAAAGTATTTACTTTTACTACTGAAATATCTGCCTATTCCTTCTGTGTGTATTTGTGGTTAAAAAATCAAATTTTTCAAAAGTTTTAACCAATAACCGAGAAAAATCCTTTCATCAAGGTGCTGGATTTGGATATCGAGCGTGTACCGCCTCCAAATCCGCCAGAATTTCCTGATTTAGCACCACCTCAACACTTTCTAAATTTTCCTTCAACTGTTCAAGAGTTGTTGCCCCAATAATCGTGCCGGTGACAAACCAACGCGAACGGACAAATGCCAATGCCATTTTAGCCGGACTCAAGTGATATTTGCCGGCAATTTCTACATAAGCTGCGACAGCCTCAGTTATATTTGGTTTGAGATACCGGCTGCTAAAGTTGGAAAATAAAGTCATCCGTGCGTTTGCTGGTGACGCTTGCTGGTACTTGCCGGTGAGTGTGCCAAATCCTAGAGGACTGTAAGCGAGTAATCCCACATTTTCGCGCCGGCAGGTTTCTGCTAAGGCACCCTCAAAGACGCGGTTGAGCAAATTATAAGCGTTCTGAATGGAAACTACCGGCGACAATCCTAACTGCTTGGATAAGTGACAGAACTGACACACGCCCCAAGGCGTTTCATTGCTCAAACCTAGATAGCGAATCTTGCCGGCTTTAATTAAGTCCGCAAAAATCGTAAGCTGTTCGGCAATGGGTATAGTTTCGCGTTCTAAATTGGGTTCATAAACTGTTTGACCAAACAAGGGAACATAGCGGTCTGGCCAGTGAATTTGGTATAAATCAATATAATCGGTTTGCAGTCGTTTCAGGCTGTCATTTACTGCTTGCTCAACATTGCGCCGGTTAATTGCCCTATTTTTTCCTCGAATCCAAGACATACTGCGGGTAGGGCCGGCAATTTTTGTGGCGATAATTAACCGATCCCGTTCCTGTTTTGTTAACCACTGCCCAATATATTCTTCAGTGAGTCCCTGCGTTTCTTGTCGTGCCGGCACTGGATACATTTCAGCGGCATCAATAAAATTCACCCCACAGGCAACCGCATAATCAAGCTGCTGATGGGCTTCCTCAATTGTGCTTTGTTGCCCATAAGTCATTGTGCCGAGGCAAATTTCAGAAATTGATAAGTCGCTTTGACCAAGTTGCTTGTATTGCATTAGTAGATTTTAGATAGTAGATTTTGAAACGATTGATATGAACATCGAAATTTTGTTTTTCTGGGTTCAAATTACTTAGAATGCAATTTTTAAATAAACTTTATTTTTTTAAAGTTAATTTTTATGATATTATTTAAAAATAAAAAAGTAATCTTAAAATTTGAATTAGCAAAAATCTATCTTGTATAATTAATACCACAATTTTTACTTAAAAATAAAGTTTAAATAAAAAATTTTAGTTAATTCTAATTTAACAAAATTGATTACCTCTAAAAAAAAGCAAGAAATTAAGTTTTTCATTTTTTTGCAATGAGAAAATAAGTCGTCATCTCGCCTTTACCTTTAACATTGATGATTCCCCGCTCTTCAAACTGATACCGATCTTTCAAACATTCGTAAGTCGAGCGGGTGACTTGAATGCTGCCGGCAATTCCTTGAGATTCCATACGACTTGCCATGTTTACCGTATCTCCCCACAAGTCATAAATAAACTTTTTGATCCCAATTACCCCCGCAACCACAGGGCCGCTGCTAATGCCAATACGAATTCGACAGGATTGCCCCATCCGAGCGTTAAATTGGGTTAATGCTTGTTGCATATCTAGGGCCATATTAGCAATCGCGTGGGCATGATCTTTTCGAGGCACCGGCAGGCCGGCAACAACCATGTAAGCGTCCCCAATGGTTTTAATTTTCTCTAACCCATGATCCTCCGCTAGGTGGTCAAATGCCGAAAAGATTTGGTTAAGGAACTCCACTAATTCGGGGGGTGAAATTTGTGAGGAAAGCTCTGTAAAACCCACGATATCTGCAAATAAAACTGTGACATCTGTAAAACTTTCGGCAATCGTTTGGTGATCTTGCTTCAACCGAATGGCAATAGACTCTGGCAAAACATTAAGCAACAGACGTTCTGAGCGTTCCTGTTCTGCTTTCAGTTCCATGTATGCAAGTTCTAATTCTTGGCGAGCGTTAAATTCTGCTCGCTGGACGCGCTCATATAAATATACTGAAAGATTGCAAATAAAACAGATCCAAAAAATATACAAATATAAGACTGCCGGCGTCATCCAAGATCCCGGCATTTTGACCTGTAAATTCAGCGCTGCTGTGGTGCCAACACAGTAAATAAATACTCCTAATTGAGAGATCAAGTGCAAACGCCAATGTACCGGCATCAGCGTTGCTTGACCAAAAAACATTAAAGGCCACACAAGAATAGAAGGCTCTAAAACCCCGCTCAATGTCCCTCTAATTTGTGGGCTAAGTGTGACAGACCAAGAGAAAATTAGGAACGCTAAACCTGGATACTTTTTACCCAGTGGTGATCGCAGCAATGCGAAACATAGCAGCAGACTCAATTCAACACTAATTTGCGTCACCACCCAAGTAAACTTAAACTGGTCTTGTTTAAAGAAATAATTTCTTACCTCAAGGCCGGTAAATGTCAAGAAAGAGGTGAAGGCAATCCACAATCCCAGACGCAGCCGGCTTTGCATAAAGCTGTGCCGCCACGTTCCGTAATCACCGGCTTTAGACACAGATTGAGTCCAAAGCAGAGGCGTCAGTATGTTTCTAACGCGTGCCTCTAGCCACGTCTTCCCCACAAATTTTTGTTTCATTGCTGGTGTTTCGTGCTCTTAGCTTGTGTGTGCCGGCGATTTCCCTACAGGGAGAAGTCAACAGAGAGTATTTTGTTTCACCCTTCCCTCTTTTTCCTTTAGCCAACCTTCCTATAGTTGTACCCTAGTTATTCTACCTCTTGCAAAGCTGCAAAGAATTAACCTCTCATTCAATGGCGTTTAGTTAAAAACACCTCTTACAAAAGCGAAAAAGCTCAAGGTTTATCCTGAGTGAAGCCCAGAAAAAAAGAGCAAGATTGCTAATAATTTAGCTCTCTACTCCTGAAAATGCTCACCTGTTAGCTGCCAGTGGTGAACAATTTTTTCTTACACCCTTTACCGTTTCAGTCTCATCTTGCTTATTCGTGTCCTGTGGACTAGCAACAACACCCCGTTATGTGGTATTTCTTACTGTCTGTGCAATTCAAGAAGAGGAGAGAGACTGCATGGCCGGCAGTGAGCTTCGTGCCGATATTTGGATCAGCGAGTACATTACGCCTTGGGACATTTATGTTCACGGTGTAACGCGAGTCCTCGCCTACAAAAAAACTGATTTTCAGGAAATGTACGTCGTGGAAACCGGCGCTTACGGCAAAGGATTGGTACTCGACGGCAAATGGCAATCATGCACCGGCGACGAGTTTCTCTACCACGAGCCACTCGTACACCCCGCTATGATATTTCAGGGGGAACCCAAGAAAGTGCTCGTCCTCGGCGGCGGTGAAGGCGCAACAGTGCGGGAAGTGCTGCGCTGGAAAAGCGTTGAGAAAGTCGCCATGATTGACATTGATGGCGAAGTGGTGGAAGCTTGCCGCCAGCATTTGCCGGAAATGCACCAAAATGCTTTTGACGATCCTCGTACCGAAGTTGTCATCGGTGACGCTTTGCATTTCTTAGATACCACCGATGAGCAATGGGATGTGGTCATTTCCGATCTCTCCGATCCCATCGAATCTGGGCCATCTTTCCAGCTATTTACGAAGGAATATTTCGAGAAAGTCCAGCGCGTGCTCTCACCAACCGGGTTTTTTGTGGTGCAAGCAGGGCCGGTTTCTCCGTCTGAAATGAAGCTTCACGCCCGAATTGTGCGAACTCTCAACTCGGTTTTCCCCAACGTGAAATCTTACACCAGCTACATCCCCACCTATGGATCTCCTTGGGGTTTTGCGCTAGCTTCTGCCTCGCCGATTAATACCCGTCCTGAGCCGGTTAAAATTGACGAAATTTTAGCTGAGCACACCACTGGCGGGTTGCGGATGTTTGACGGCACGACCCTGCTGGGAATTTTGCAGGTGCCGGCTCATTTGCGGCGGGCGATTGAGTCAGAAACTCAAGTTTATACAATGGCAGAACCTCCGAAATTCTTCGGTAAAGGATCTGTCAGTAAAGGTGAGAATGCTTAAGGGCAATTAAGGCCAAAATTAGGGGATTAGGGGATTAGAAGTTCTCTATTCCCCGCTCAATAAATTTATTTTGAAAGTTAGGGAGTTGATATTTTTTATGTCAAGCTTTCCTAATTTAAAGTCCCTACAAATTAAAATATAAGGTTATTTGTTATAAAATAGTAAGCTTCTAGTTACAGCCGAGGCATCTTCTCGTTCCCGCGACTGAGTGAAGTTAAAATATAAAAAAATATAAATCTAGGGTTACAAGATCCTAAAATAGCCAGAGCAAAAAAAATGTCTAATATAATTCACGCCCCAGTGGGATTTGTATCGGGGGCTACTTATCCGTTTCGAGCGCTTGTCTTCTTAAGTCGCACCCCGCGTCTTTGGGGCTATGTGCTGGTTCCCATTTTAGTCAATATTGTCGCCGGCATTGGTTTGTATGTCGGATTACTTTTGCCAGGATTAAATGGAATTGATGGCTTAGTTGCAAACCTAGATGCCCGTACAGATGCCTTAATTGCCGGCTTACCGGCTTGGTTATCCGTGCTGGATTTTCTAGACACTGGGTTAGGTTGGTTGCTGCGCTTTCTGTTAGTCGCACTCCTACTCGTTGCCATCGGCTTTTTACTGGTGCAATTTGGCGTTATTCTCGGTTCACCTTGGTATGGGCAACTTTCCGAACAGTTGGAATTGTCACGCACAGGTAAGCTGCCGAAAGCAGAGGGCGGAGTGGCTGCCATCCCTCGCGATATTGGGCGGGCGCTAATGTTTGAATTAAATAAATTACTGCTTTTAATTCAGATAGGTTTGCCCTTGTTGCTGCTGAATTTTTTACCGGGATTTGGCACAGCAATTGCAAGTGTCGGCGGCATTGTATTAGCGGCAACACTTGTCTGTTTAGATTTTCTAGATGCGCCTTTAGAACGCAGACGCTTGAGTTTTAAAGATAAGTTGGGAATCATTCGTCGCAGTTTGCCGGCTTCTGCGAGTTTTGCCCTTGTTTGTTTAGGATTAATCAGTATTCCCTTATTCAATCTTTTGGCGGTTCCCCTCTGCGTCACATCGGGAACGCTGTTTTTCTGTGATCAGATTTGGCCGAGTTTTAATGAGGGATTAGAGAATCAAGAGTAAACACTGCGATTTTAGATTTTTCACACCAAGTTTATTTGCCGGCAGTTGGAGAATGAGAATCTAAAATCTGTAAACTTTCGCCTGAAGATTTCTGGAAAATAGTGATCCGTCTTTAATTGGTGGGTATGCTAGGTGAGAAGGATATGTCAAAGGTTCCTCTCAGCCTTAACCCTTAAATATTTTTAGGCGCACTATGAAATCTCGATATTGGCTCCTTATCTGCATCCTTTTCATTTTATCTGTCAAGGCAATTCAATTTAAGTCTGACTTGGCTGAAGGTTGGAATAACCGAGGCATTACATTAGATAGGTTAAAACGCTACGATGATGCGGTTGCCTCTTATGATAAGGCCATTCAAATTAAGCCTGACTTGGCTGCTGTTTGGTATAATCGAGGTAATGCGCTAAGTAAGTTAAAACGCTACGAAGAAGCAGTTGCTTCTTATGACAAGACAATTCAATTTAAGCCAAATGATCCTGATGCTTGGAATAACCGAGGTATTGCGCTAAGGTACTTGAAACGCTACGAAGAAGCAGTTGCTTCTTATGATAAGGCCATTCAATTTAATCCAAATGATCCTGATGCTTGGCATAATCGAGGCATTGCGCTAGATGAGTTAAAAGACTACGAAGAAGCGGTTGCTTCTTATGATAAGGCCATTCAATTTAAGCCTAACTTTGCTGATGCTTGGTATAATCAAGGCATTGCCTTAAGGTACTTAAAACGCTATGAAGAAGCGGTTGCTTCTTATGACAAGGCCATTCAATTTAAGCCAAATGATCCTGATGCTTGGCATAATCGAGGCATTACGCTAAGTGAATTGAAACGCTACGAAGAAGCGGTTACTTCTTATGATAAGGCAATTAAAATTAAGCCTGACTTGGCTGAGGCTTGGTATAACCGAGGCTTTGTGCTAGATGAGTTGAAACGCTACGATGATGCGGTTGCTTCTTATGATAAGGCAATTAAAATTAAGCCTGATTATGCTGAGGCTTGGAATAACCGAGGCTTTGCGCTAGATGAGTTGAAACGCTACGATGATGCGGTTGCTTCTTATGACAAGGCCATTCAATTTAAGCCTGACTTGGCTGATGCGTGGAATAACAGAGGAGCTGCGCTATATTTGCAGGGACGAAATAAAGAAGCCCTTGAGTCTATAGAGAAGGCGCTGCAAATTAATCCCAACTTTCAAAAAGCCCAAAATTCAAAAAAAATTATTTTACAACAGTTTGGGCGCTAAAAATAAAAGTAAATTTATTGTTGTTACCTGAAGCAATTTTGTCTTAGCTAATATCATTTCAGGTTGAAAAACCCTAATAAATTTTTAGGCTGGATCAATAATTTAGGATGGGTTTGATTTAGAGGAAGTGAGCCGGTATGAGATAAGAGCGAGTCGTTTGCTAAATTCACCAGCATCAAGTAAAAATGTTCGTAAATGAGAGATTAATCAACCAAAGCGAGGAAAACCACAATGGAACGGGAAGACAAAATTAAAGAACAGTTTGATCGCGCTGCCGGCGCTTATAGCACGTCGCCAATTTTTGCGAAAGGACACGATCTTAAACTGATGGTAGAAGCCGCAAAACCGGCAGCCGATATGACGGTTCTCGATGTCGGATGTGCAGCCGGCCACACTGCATTTGCCTTCGCACCTCACGTCCGAGAAGTTATCGGGGTCGATATCAGTCAGGGAATGCTTGCAGAAGCCTCCCAGCAAGCCGATGCGCGAAATATTACCAATGTGAATTTCCAAGAAGCGATCGCATCCTCACTTCCGTTTGCAGATCAGCAATTTGATATCGTTACCTGCCGGTATGTTGCTCATCATTTTCCTAGTTTAATGCCGGCAATGACTGAAATGTGCCGAGTCCTCAAAGCCGGGGGACAGTTTCTTTTAGTAGATATCATTTCACCCGAAGAACCGGAACTCGCAGCCTTTATTAACCAAGTTGAATTGCTGCGCGATCCGTCTCACAGTCGTGACTGGATGATCTCCGAGTGGCAGGCAGCAGGAGAAGAGATCGGAATGCCATTAAATGCGATTGCACAATGGGACTTACCGATTGATTTTGCCGACTGGACGGCGCGGCAGCAGACGCCACCCGATGCGATCACCCAACTTGAAACACTTTTAGATAGCGCCTCGCCGGCAGTCCAGTCAGCCTTTTCAATTGTCAAAAAACCTCAGCGTTCATTCCACCTTTGGTCAGTTCTTTTGCAAGGAACGAAATAAAAATCTTTTCCCTTGTTCAAAAACTGAATGATTCGATTTCGCAGAAATCAGCAAAATATCTATTTCTGCCGTCCCTGAAATTCACGCAATTTTGGGAATTTTCTGCTTTCCATGCAATATGACAGCGAATGGGAATTAAGCTTTTGACACCGGCTTCAAAAACAGCCAACTCACAAAGAAGAAAGATGCTGTAAATAATTGCACCAGATCCAAAGCAGATAAATAGCCATCAGAGAACGAAGCAATGCTTCTATCGGTGATGCCAAATACCCAAGAGGAGATGCCTAAAAGCCAAATCCCATTTCGGAGGTTTCCTAAAAAGATTGAGAGTTCGGAAGGTTGCTGATTATCCATGTTTTCCGCCCTTTTTCTTGAAATATCTCGATTAATCAACCGTTTCAAGGGCTTCAGGTCTTGTTCGAGTTCCTTCACTCCCTTTGTAACTTCATGTTAAGAAATGTTTTTTTTGATTGCCATAATTCTAAAGAAGGACTTATGCACGATTTGGCGTCTGTGATATCTACCGAAAGATAGAGTTACTCGCTTTGGCTCAAGACCTTACAAGCACCGCAAATCATCCAGCAAAATCAGATTTGCTGATTTATGGCCGATTTTTGCAGATTGAGCAGCCGGTAGCCGGGAAGCCGGTTGTGAAGCTTTTAAAGTAAAAGAGTAAAGAGTAAGTGTCACCGAGCTAAAACAATGGTGAGAAAAATTACACTTTGGCTGCTGTGGGCCGGCTTTATCGTCTATGCTTTCTTGCTGACTCCGGAACGCCAAGCCGCTTCGATCACGCTGCTGAAGAATTTATTTACCCTTCAGTGGGCTGCAATCAACCCGATTATTCTGTCCATATTCGCTTTAATTGGCATTTTGCTGCTGATTTATAGCTGTGTTCTGTTTATTGATGGCAGAATGCAAAAGATTCCTTTCTGGCCCTTTGTCGCTGCCGGCGCGGGAACCGGCGTGATTGGCTTAATTCCGTATTTGGCGCTACGCGAATCAAATCAAACATTTTCTGGCGACAAGGATGCCTTTCTTAAATTAATGGACTCGCGCTGGACGGGCGTAATTCTCAGCCTCAATACCTTGGCTTTGCTTGCGTTTGGTTGGCTAGCCGGCGACTGGGGAGATTTTGTCAGACAGTTTCACAGCAGCCGGTTTGTCAATGCCATGACTGTGGCGTTTTGCTTGTTCTGCGTGCTCTTTCCCACTGTGCTAGGCGATGACATGGCGCGACGTGGAATTAAGGATCAACCCGTTTTCTGGGCAGTCGCACTGGTGCCACTGTTGGGACCATTAGTTTACTTGTGCCTACGTCCGCCCTTATCGGTTTCTACTGATGCCGGTGTGCGTCAGGCAAGCGCGGCTACGCTATCTTAGTTGGAGTTGAATGACACGTTCGGTCAGCATTTTTTGCCGCAACGTGTCTCTACTCAAACACCGTCTCACAACGAGAGACTCAAGAATGAACAGTTTTCCATACCCCAAGAAGCCTTAAAGTAGTTCCTCTACAACGCCAGGTAGATTTATTTTGACACAGTATTTCTACCTATTTGCTGAGTCGGAAAACAACCATTGACTCTAACATATCTTTCTTCTAAAATATCCTTATAAAGAAAAAAAGCAACGCGGCATTGGCTGGGAAATGTTGGCTTGTGTGTCCTAGCTTTTAGAATACGCACCTTTAACATCTTTGACGTTAGCCGATTGAGGTTAATACTATCACATCTTCACTCAAATAAACTTGAGGGTTTAATTTTTTATTACTTCATGAAATTTTTAGGGTTCCATATTTAAAAAACGCCGAGCTGAGAAATGATTTCACCCCTAGGTTATAAAATTGAGGCGCAACTTTATGTTATTTAATAGCTCAACTTTTATCATTTTCGTTTTAATTACTTTCTTTATTTATTATATTCCCCAAGTTCAAAAAATACAAGTTCCGATCTTAATTGCTGCTAGCTTCATCTTTTATGGTTGGAGTTCACCGGCACTTCTCATTTTACTCCTTGTGTCGATCCTGATTAATGGCATTACTAGCTACAAAGTTGCCAGCGCTTCTCAAACCCGGGAGCGTTTTTTTTGGGCATTGATCGGAGTCGTTGCCAATTTATCGGTTCTCGCTCTTTTTAAGTACGGCGCATTACTTACCAACCTTTCCCTTAAAATCTTTAACGTATCCCAGACACCGGAAGAAGGTTTAATTGCGGTACTTCTACATTTACCTTTACCAATAGGGATTTCGTTTTATACATTTGAAGGAATTAGTTTGGTAGTTGACGTATTTCGTCATCAAAATTTGGTGGCAGCAGGAACCTCGCTGCCGACCCGTTCCTTGGTTAACGCTAATTTGAAAAATCACTTAGTTAACACTTCATTCTTTCTGGCCTTCTTTCCGCAGATTTTATCAGGGCCAATCGTGAGGGCAAATGATTTTTATAACCAAGTCAAGCCTAAGTTTATTCAAAATATCCCTTGGCCGATTGTTTTCCGTTCTTTAGTTTACGGATATTTTTTAAAAATGGTCGTTGCCGATAATTTAAAAGACTATACATTTTGGATTAACTATCCCTACTATCAAGGATTAGGAACCCTAACAAATTTAGTCTTGCTGTTCGGCTACTCAATGCAAATTTTTGCAGATTTCGCCGGCTACTCTTTAATTGCAATCGGTTTAGGTGCCGCCTTTGGTTATACCCTACCGGACAACTTCAATTTTCCTTATATTTCTCGCTCCCTTTCTGAATTTTGGCGACGCTGGCACATCTCCTTATCAACTTGGTTGCGAGATTACTTATATGTCCCTTTGGGAGGTAATCGAAAAGGGGAAGTTAGAACTTACATTAATTTGATGGTTGTAATGACTTTGGGAGGACTCTGGCACGGCGCAGCTTGGAGTTACGCAGTCTGGGGGATTTTTCATGGCATTGGACTGGCATTGGAAAGGTTCTTTTTTGGCCGGCTAAAATCGAGTAAAAAACCTCAAGACGAGTTGCCGGCTTGGAAAAAGTTTTGGATTGATTCACTTCAAGTTTTATTCGTTTTCTGCTTTGTTTCCTTGGGATGGCTTTTGTTTAAATTGCCTCGGTTTGAACAAGCTATGGACTTTTTGATGACTTTGTCTCGAAATATCTGGATCAAGCCGGATTTTAACCATATCCTTCCTGTGTTCATTTTGTCGCTGCCGGTTATCCTGTATCATTTACCTCATTTTCCTACCTTACAAACTTCTCAAACTAAAAGTTTAAATACTGTAAAGACGAAGCGCTGGCGTCTGCTAGAAGACGTGGTGATGGGGATCATGGTGGCACTTTTAATTTTGAATAAGGGGAGCGCTAATGAGTTTATCTACTTCCAATTCTGAAACTGATTCTGTTAATTCTACCTCAGAGATTCATTCTATCTACAGAGCAATAGGCATCGGCTTACTTTTGCTGTTGGGGTATCATGTTTTAGTGAAACAGGGAGTAGTACCGGCAACTTCGGGAATTAATCAGGCGCAACGAAATGTGATTAAAGCGCAAAAATATGTTTACGGAAATCCCTCACCAAAGCTGATTTTAGTGGGTAGTTCTCTAACCGCTAGTATTACAGCCAAGCACATCGGCAATCATGTAATTAATTTAGGGATGGCGGGGGGTTCCAGTCAAACCGGCTTGGAAATTGTGAAAAGAGAAAAATTAAAATCAGCGATTTTACTGGTAGAAATTAACGAAACAATTGAGCGCCAACTCGATCAGCAATTGCTAGACTCGATTTATAAGCCGATGCCACACTTCAGCCAGCTTTATTTTCCCATGTTGCGGCAGGAATACAAGCCCGTGGATATTTTAGTTCAAGCGATTTTTAATGGCTTGAAATCGTCTCAGAAAGAAGAGAAAGACGAGCCGCCGGCACAAACGGAAAACTTCAATCCAAAATTGAAAGAAAAAGTCCTGGCACAAAAAATCAGCGATAAGATGCAGCCGCTATCGGAAGATGAGCAGCAAACCTTAAAAAGTGCAGCGAAATCAATTAAAACTCAAATCGCAGAACTGCAAAAACAAGGGTTACGAATTATCCTCTATGATTTGCCAGGAGAAAAGCAAGTTAAGAACACGATACAGGAAAAACAAATACAACAAATCATGCGAGAAGAGTTTCCGGCAGATACTTATGAATGGCTGCCGGCACCGACTTCTAAAAATTGGGTAACTTCAGACGGAAGCCATTTAGTCAGTTCGGACGCGCAAGCCTATGCTGTTTTCCTACGAGATAAACTACTAAAGACGCCTTTTTCTGTACCTGGCAACACGGGAACAACACAGCAAGAATGACTATCGCTATTGATTTTGGCACGAGCAACACCGTCATCGCTCGCTGGAACCCAGCCACCCAGCAGGCAGAAACACTGAAACTGCCGGCTCTCTCCGTGCAGTTGGCACAGAATCCTCCTTTAATTCCGAGTTTGGTGTATGTTGAAAATGCCGCGCATGGTGAGATCGTTGCCGGTCAGGCAGTGCGCGACAAGGGACTTGACCTCAAAAACGATCCCCGCTTTTTCCGCAGCTTTAAGCGGGGAATTGGCACCGATATTCAAGGATTTCTCCCCGAACTCGATGGCAAAATTGTCACGTTTGAGCAAGTTGGAGAGTGGTTTTTAAGCCAAATTATCGACCAAATGAAAATGATTTGGCCCGATGTCGGTGAATCCCTAGTATTAACCGTGCCGGTGGACAGCTTTGAAGCTTACCGGCATTGGCTGGGTAACGTCTGTCAAAGACTGCCGGTGGAGGTGGTGCGGATGCTAGATGAACCCACCGCCGCCGCTTTAGGCTACGGACTGGCAGACCGGCAGCTTTTGCTGGTGGTAGACTTCGGGGGTGGAACCTTGGATCTGTCGCTGGTGCGCTTAGATGCCGGCGCTAGTGCCGGTTCCAGCAAAAAACCGCTTGGTTTCATTCTCAAATGGGGTGAAAAAACCCTGGCTGAATCTTCCGCACAAAAGGTAAAAACTGCCCGCGTTTTGGCAAAAGCCGGCCTTAATTTAGGCGGAACTGATATTGACAACTGGCTCGTTGATTACTTCGTCGCCAATCAAGGTTTAACGAAAGCTCCCTTAACCACTCGCTTAGCCGAACGCTTAAAAATTCAACTTTCTTTGCAGCGACAGGCGAGTGAAGTTTATTTCGATGATAAAACTTTAGAAAGTTACGAATTGCAACTAGATCGCGCCGGCTTTGAGGAAATTCTTAAAGAACACGAGTTTTTTGAAAATCTTGATGAAGCGATGACTCAAGTTTTGCAACAAGCACGGCGACAAGGCATCGAAGTTTCAGATATTGATGCAGTTTTATTAGTCGGCGGCACTGTTCAAATTCCATCGGTTCAAACTTGGGTGCAGCAATATTTTGATGCTGATAAAATTCGTTGTGAAAAACCATTTGAAGCAATCGCAACCGGCGCTTTGCAACTCACTCAGGGCATAGAAATCAAAGATTTTCTCTACCACAGTTACGGCATTCGCTACTGGAACCGGCGCGAAAACTGCCACAGTTGGCATCCATTAATTCAAGCCGGCCAGTCTTACCCCATGAGCGACTCGGTAGAATTAGTCTTAGGTGCTTCTGTGGAAAATCAACCGAGCATTGAATTAATTATTGGCGAATTAGGCGCACAAACCGGCGGCACAGAAGTGTATTTCGACGGGGATCGTTTAGTCACGCGCAATTTAGCAAGTGGTCAAACTGCAGTGCAACCCCTCAACGATAAAGAAGGCGCACGCAGTATCGCTAAATTGACGCCTCCCGGCTTTCCAGGCAGCGATCGCGTCCGAGTTCAATTCCAAGTTGATGATCGGCGCTTCCTCAAAATTACGGTGGAAGACTTGCTCACCAATCAAACTTTATTGGAAGATAAGCCGGTTGTCCAATTAAGTTAAAAATCAGACTAAAAGCTGAGATTAATTCCCCTTAAGGGGCGATGAATAATCTCAGCTTTATTAAAGCTTTGAAGTTAACAAAAAGTGTCTGATTCAATCGGCTTTTGATCCGACAGATGCTTCGCCTTGTCCCTCAAAGCTGGTGTTGGGTTCGCTTCTACTGAGCTTTTGATCCGACAGATGCTTTGCCTTGTCCCTCAGAGTTGGTGTTGGGTTCGCTTCGCTCAACCCAACCTACTCAGCTTTTGCTATTAGCCCGGAAATTAATTTCCGGGCAAGCTTGCTAGGTGCTGTTGAAATTACTGCAAAATTTCAGTTAACCGCACGTTGCAATTTATTTGTGCACAATAATCGGCGTTCCCACATCTGCCCAGTTAAATAACCATTCTGCATGATTAACTGCAACGTTGGTGCAACCATGACTGACGGGAGTGCCAAACTTGTTATGCCAGTACGCGCCGTGAATTGCGTAACCGCCATAATAATACATGGTGAAAGGCACATCAGGAACGTCATAGTCGTCCCCTTGCATTCTGGCAACCCGATGCTTGGTTTGAACGGCAAACGTGCCGGTAGGAGTGGGGGTTCCGTCTTTGCCGGTGGAAATGACGATGGCGTAGACGCTTTTATCACCTTCCCAGGCAACTAACCGCTGCTTTGCTAAGTCAATTTCAATCCAGCGCTGACTAGATTCTTGGAGATTTAAAATAGCGTTCGCAATTTTATTATGCTCAGCATCTGCAAAGGCAGGCTCTGCTAAAAAAGGAGCTGACCAAGCACAAAAGGTAGAAACAATTAGCGAGGCACCGGCCCAGAATGTGCCTGATCGACGCCACCAAGAAGAGTTGTTTGTGCTATTCATCGTTTACCACTCCTGGGATTTTAAAACTGTAAAGCTTCTCATCTGCCTTTCCAGCATTTAACTACAAATGCTTACCTGCTAATTTCGGCAAATCTGGAGAATTTCTTTGGATAAGCTGTTAAGCCGGCAAGCACCCTTTTAAAATTATCAGCGATCCATTATTAATTAGCAATTAGCCAACCGCTAGCCGCGCTTTAAGCTTTGCAAAAGGTTATGCGCCCGTTGTGCGATCGCCTCCCAATCTCGCGCCGCCACCCATTGTTTGGGAAATAAATCGCCGGCTAAACCCACCGCCACCGCACCGGCTTCGATAAATTCTCTGGCATTGTCTAAGGTGACGCCGCCGGTGGGAATCAGGGGAATGTCGCCGAGTGGTCCCTGCAAGCTTTTAATATAGCCGGCACCCCCTACCGCTGAAATGGGAAACACTTTCACCGCGCCGGCACCGGCTTGCCAACCCCTGACAATTTCTGTGGGGGAAAGTGCTCCTGGCACAATCGGGATGCCGGCAGCAACTGCCGTCTGAATCATCGCCTCCTCTGTGTGAGGTGTGAATAAAAATTGAGCGCCGGCTGCGATCGCTTCTTTTGACTGATCGCAGGTTAACAAAGTGCCGGTGCCGATCGTACATTCTGGCAATTCGGATCGCAATTGGGCAATCAGTGCGCCGGCGCGATCGCTATTCCAAGTTATTTCAATTAAACGCATCCCGCCGGCGGCAACTGCCTTAGCCAGGTGGCAACCAAGTTCCATCTGGGGGGAACGAATCACCGCAATAGCGCGATGCTCTTGCAACAGAGTTAACCAAGGAGAATCGAATATGTTCACAGTTTGCGATAGACTCAGTTTTTTGCGAGCGATATTTTAAAATATCAGCCTATTAAATCAGTCTCTAGGGAGAGCGAGTCGGGGCACTCAAACTTTTATATTTTTCTTATATTAATAATTTGCGGGGATAACAGCATGGCTCTGGTCAAACTGGAAGACTTTTATCCCAACTATCGCCAAAAAGTTTTAGGCGGCAAAGACATTCAAGCGTTTGATGTGTATGCAGGGCAGACGGATGAAAAAATCGGCACCGTTTGCGATGATGTCGTCGATCTAACAGGCCGATTCCGCTATTTGGTAATTGATACAAGCAATTGGGGCATTGAGAAAAAAGTTTTGATACCCGTTGGTTGCTGCCGGCTCGACAATCGCACACGACGCGTTGATGCCCTAGGTATTCTTAACAAAAAGCACATAGAAGAATTACCAGAGTATGCTGATGGTATCACCGTTGATTACAATTATGAAGATTCTCCAAATCAAGTTACGCTCCCACCAGAGAATTCGCCCAAATTTGAAGGCAATCAATCCACCCTTCCTCCTAAAAAAGTAAACCTGCCGATCTCTAAAGTCAATCAACCGGAAAATCAAACGCTTCACCTCTACGAAGAACGCCTAATTGCTAATAAATTTTGCCATCAGACAGGGGAGATTGTTATTGCCAAGCGCGTAAAAGCCAAAACTGTTGAAGTTTCAGTGCCGGTTGAAAAAGAGCGAATAGTGATTGAAAGAACAACACCTACAGATATCAGTTGCGTGATGCCGGCTAATGAAATTGCCTTCCGCACCGGGGAAGTTCTCCGCATCAAAATTTATGAAGAAACCGCTGATATTCACAAAGAATTCTTTGTGCGTGAACAAGTCACGATTAAAAAAGAAGTTGAGCGCCACACAGTAGAGGCAACAGCAACCTTAAGGCGAGAAGAGTTAGAAGTGAACACTGAAAGCTTGGCTGCCGGCGAAGAAAACCCCAAAGCATTTTAATACTTCCATGTAGTAAGCTAGGTTTTCAATCAATGATATCTGCTGACTGAATCAAAAATTTAAATACTAAAAATAGCCATCTCTTTTTGTAACCTGAGATACATAACTTTCATGATTATGTAAAGCATCTAGCGTAGAGATTAACCATTATAACCTGATTTGTTTATAAAATACTGCGGCGCTACAGTTAATTGAAGGGCCATTTTTCTATTAAAATCTATTAAAAATTTTTAGACTCGTGATTTATATTTCTTAATAATTTATCCTGCTACTTTAGGAAGATAACTCCCAATTAGTAATTTTAACCTTTCTTACCTGAGGGAGATAACTAATCCCTAATAGTTTCCTAGGATGGTATATGTAGATACAGGGAAGGAAAAAAAAGTTATGGCTCTTGTAAAATTAGAAGATTTTTACCCCAATTACAGAGACGAGATTTTTGGCGGCGATGATATTAAAGGCTTAGATGTCTACGCCGGCACATCAGAAGAAAAGATTGGCACGATCCATGATGCATTAGTGGATGAGTCAGGACGCTTCCGCTATTTAGTCCTAGACACAGGTTTCTGGGTGTTTGGCAAGAAGGTGTTACTGCCTATCGGTTCTTGCCGCATCGATTATGATGCACGGCGCGTTTACGCCACCAATCTGCTGAACAAAGAACAAGCAGAAAGACTACCTGCCTACGACGAACTACAACCGATTGACTACGATCACGAAGAGCAAGTCAGAGACGTTTATCGCGCGCCCGCCACAACTGCCGGTGCGACTGCCGGTGCGACTGCCGGTGCGACTGCCGTTCAACCGACTGCCAACACCAATGATCGTGACACCTACACCTATGATCGTGAACCGGCTCTCTACAATATGAACGAGCGCGATCATGCAACCTTAAGACTGTACGAAGAACGCCTAATTGCCAACAAAACTCGTCAAAAAACAGGTGAAGTTACAGTTGGTAAGCGCGTTGAAACTGAAACAGCACGCGCTTCTGTGCCCATCGAAAGAGAGCGTGTAGTGATTGAGCGCACAACGCCGACAAGTAGCACTCCTGTTGCTCCGGGTGATGCAAACTTCCAAGCCGGAGAAGTGGCACACATGGAAGTTTACGAAGAAATACCAGACATCCACAAAGAAGCCTTTGTGCGCGAAGAAGTCGGTGTGCGTAAAGAAATCGAGCGCGAAACCGTTGATGCAGAAGAAACCTTGCGCCGCGAAGAGTTAGATGTTCAAGCGGAAGGCCGTACGATTGTAAACAAAGGCCCTGAAGATTCCGGCAATCGTAGCATTTAAATAGCCCTTAACCACACATTCGGTAAGGCAGTTCTTTAGCTGAACTCAGGAATTAACAACCGTGCAGGCGGAGCGCATTTTTAGCTCTGCCTGTGCTTTTCAATAAAAAATAAGGAAACCGGAAAAATGGTAAATCAAGCACCCGAAACCAATGCTCGGCTTAAGAGTATGGTAGAAAAACTGACAATTCAGTTAACAAATTTAGCGGTAAGAGACAATCAAGGACTATTGGTGGGTCAAATAAAAAATGTTAATCTCGCTCCCAGCGGCCAAATTAATTTAGTGGTCGCTGATCTGACGACTCAGCAAAGTTCCCGCTTGTTTCTGTTAAATAGCAAGCTCATCCAATATATTGATTACGCGAATAAATCAGTCTTTATAAACCTTACTCCCGCTCAAATTGAGCAACTACCTGAATATAGATCGCTCCAGACATCAGAGATCACTCCTTCAGACCTTCCACCTCGACCCATTGACCAGCCACCGGCATCATCTGAAGCAACCCCACTTCAGATGAATACTCAAAGCACAAACGAACATTTAATGCATGGGTCTGAAGGTTTGCCAGAAGTCGTGGCAGAACACGAAATTCGCTTGCTAGAAGAGCGGCTGGTTATTGACCGCAGCAAACAAAAAATTGGCGAAGTTATTGTTCGCAAAGAAGTTGAAACTCGGATAGTTGAAGTTCCAGTTCGACGCGAAAAACTTATTATTGAACAAGTTGGGCCAGAACACAAACAACTGGCTGAAATTGATTTAGGGCAAGGAGAAGTGACCGGCATCGAGTTGCTTGACGGCGCGGTTTCTGATACTCAACCCGTTATCAAAGGTGAATTTAATTCTCCAGAAGTTGCCAGTAAAATTTTAAAAGCGATTGCCGACCGGCCTAATCACGGATGCGCGAAAGTGCGGATAGAAATTGTGATGGAAGATGCAGAACTTCTGCCAACGTACCAGCAGTGGTTAACTCGCTACTCCGATAACGCTTAAGATTGCCCTCAACCTTACCTTTGCCTGATCTGTGTAGCTCAACGATTCCAATGAGCCAATTTGCACAAGGCTGCGCCGGCTTGTAACTGAAGGGAAGCGCGAGTTTTGCATTCTGCCGGCAGCGCTTAGTGAGCGATCTCTTCCCTTCCTTCATCGTTCGATTGGGTGTGCCGAAAAACAAAAAACGCCCAACAACTGGGCGTATCCATCAGGGTGCATCTATGTTTTAAGTCTAACCCCTCAGGGGTGTAACCCAGCAGGCTTTGTCAAAAGTTTACGTTATTATGAAATCTTCGTAAATTACAAGCCGGCAAAGGTTCGTCTCAGCCAAACCAAACGCCGAAAATAAAAAACGCCCAAAACTGGGCGCGTCCATCAGGGTGCATCTACATGAATTCAATTTAGCACTTGGGGGGTCTAACCCCTCAGTTGCTTAATAAAACTTTACAAATAAGCGGGAAATTTGGGTGCCGGCTGGATTGGGTGTAAAAAACGCCGAAAATAAAAAACGCCCAAAACTGGGCGCGTCCATCAGGGTGCATCTACATGAATTCAATTTAGCACTTGGGGGGTCTAACCCCTCAGTTGCTTAATAAAACTTTACAAATAAGCGGGAAATTTGGGTGCCGGCTGGATTGGGTGTAAAAAACGCCGAAAATAAAAAACGCCCAAAACTGGGCGCGTCCATCAGGGTGCATCTACATGAATTCAATTTAGCACTTGGGGGGTCTAACCCCTCAGTTGCTTAATAAAACTTTACAATCTGGGGGCAGATGAGGAATTCTCTGCATTTCTTCCCCTCTTCCCTAGCCCTTGTGCTCTCTGACTCGATAGCCGATATCACGGCGGTAGTACCGGCCTTCAAATTGAACGCACTCCACAGCCGCGTAAGCACGGGCAAAGGCATCGTCAAAGGTTTCGCCCGTAGCAGTGACGTTCAAAACCCGCCCGCCATCTGTTTGCACTTCATTGTTGTTGAGTCGGGTGCCGGCATGGAAAACAGTCGCGCCTTGGGCTTGCGCGGCATCAATGCCGGTGATTAAGTCACCTTTTTGATAATTGCCGGGATAACCGCCTGCCGCCATCACCACACAGGCAGATGCCCCCGGTTTCCAGCGCACCGGCACCTGATCAAGTTGCTGCTTCGCACACGCCACCATCAAATCTTCCAGAGGCGTCTCTAGCAGCGGCAAAATTGCTTGGGTTTCCGGATCACCAAACCGGCAGTTAAATTCCAGCACTTTGATGTGGCCCGTATTTGTAATCATCAAGCCGGCATACAAAACGCCCCGGTAGTCAATTCCCCGTGCTTGCAGCGTTGCGAGTGCCGGCTGCAAAACTTGCTGCTGAATTTGCTCCATTAACGCTGGCGTCACTAGAGGTGCCGGTGCATAGGCTCCCATGCCGCCCGTATTTGGCCCTGTATCGCCCTCGCCAACCGCTTTGTGATCTTGAGCCGGCAGCAAAGGAATCACAGTTTTGCCATCTGTCAGCGCCAAAACTGAAACCTCTTGTCCCGCCAAAAATTCTTCAATCACCAAACATTCGCCGGCTAGCCCAAACTGACCGCTAAATGACTGCTCTATTGCCGCCTGAGCCTCCTCAACCGTCGCCGCAACCGTCACCCCCTTGCCGGCAGCCAGTCCATCTGCCTTCACCACAATTGGTGCTCCTCGCTCAGCGACATAAGCAAAAGCCGCCTCGGTTTCCTCATCCGTAAACACCGCCGACTGTGCTGTAGAAATTCCAGCTTCCAGCATCAAACTCTTCGCCCAAGATTTGCTCGCCTCAATCTGAGCGCCGGCTTGAGTGGGGCCAAACACCGTTAAATTCTGCTGCTGCAGATAGTCCGTAATTCCCATTGCCAAGGGCAGCTCTGGGCCAATCACCACTAGAGAAACCTCATGTTCCAAAGCAGCGCGTTTAATTCCCTCAAAATCATCAACCGTCAGGGGCAAATTCACACAGCGATCCATCGTCGCCGTGCCCCCATTTCCCGGAACACAAACCACCTGCTGAACTTGCGATCCTTGCAGTAGCTTCCAAGCGATAGCGTGTTCACGCCCCCCATTGCCAACAATCAAAACCTTCACGTTAGTCCTCTGCCCGATCAATTTAAGCCGCCAAGCTTGCGCCGCAGGCCGTTGCACTCTATCATCCTATGCCATTGCTGATTTCTTCTTACATTCCTAGTAACAGTTCTTTGGCGCTTAGCGTTTCGCTGCAATTTTTTATGAAAAAGTGATAAATTCTCCCAATCTCTCTTTGTCAATCTTTCCTTCTCAAGCGCGACCCTGCACCTTCAATACAAAATGGTTTTAAGGTCTATGACTACAAGTATCGTCACCGGCGCGGCTGGTTTTATCGGTTCTCATCTTGCTGAAACCCTGCTCAATCGCGGCGAGCGGGTAATCGGAATTGATTGTTTCACCGATTACTATGACCCCACCTTAAAGCGCAAAAATATCGCTTACTTAGAAGCTCACCCAAATTTTGAATTAATTGAAGGCGATATTCAAACCTTGCCCTGGCCGGCACTGTTGTATGATGCCGAAGTCATTTACCATCAGGCAGCCCAAGCCGGTGTTCGCGCCAGTTGGGGTGAAGGTTTCCGCCTCTACACCGAGCGCAATATTAACGCCACACAAGTAATGCTAGAGGCAGCGAAGGACGCAAAAAACCTCAAACGGTTTGTATTTGCTTCGAGTTCTTCGGTGTATGGAAATGCAGAAACCATGCCAACCAGTGAAGCCGCTTGTCCTCAGCCGGTTTCCCCTTACGGAATTACAAAATTAGCCGCTGAACGTCTGTGCTGGCTATATTACAAAAACTTTGGTGTGCCCACTTGTGCGCTGCGTTACTTCACCGTTTATGGCCCACGCCAGCGCCCAGATATGGCATTTCATAAATTTTTCAAAGCCGTTTTAGAAGGAGAAGCGATTGCTATTTATGGAGATGGCCGGCAAACGCGAGATTTTACCTTTGTCAGCGATGCCGTTGCCGCGAATTTAGCCGCAGCCACCGCGCCGGCAGCCATCGGCGAAGTCTTCAATATCGGTGGCGGCAGTCGTGTTGCCTTAACAGAAATTATCGACACCATCGAACAAATTGCCGGTCGTCCCGTTCACCGAAATTATGCAGAATCAGCCATCGGCGATGCACGTCACACCAGCGCCGATGCCTCCAAAGCCCAGCAAATCCTTAACTATCAACCAAAAGTTTCCCTGTTTGAAGGTTTAACCCACGAATGGCAGTGGATTCAAGGATTGTACGCATACTGCTCACATCCTTAAAAATCGCAGATAAACGCAGATAAAATCCAAATTTATCTGCGTTTATCTGCGTGCATCTGCGGTTAAAAAATCAATACTACCGGCTGCGATGCCCTAAAATTGCCGTCGGCGCAAGCGGCTCAATATCCGGATCAAACCCGCCCACTTGATTCGTCCGAATCAACCATAAAGCAGCACCATGACGTAATAAAATTGCCGCCATTTCATCATGTGCTCGCCTCGGTAACATGGTTCGCCAAGTCGTTATTGCCTTAATAATCACCGTCATCAAATCATCCTCACGATTTGCGCCGGCACCCCCTAAAACATTTTTATACCAGTCAGAACGAACCGTTCCAAAAGGAATTAAATTTTTTTCCAAGGATCTTGCTAAATCCACCAGCTTGCCAAATCGCATCGCTTGTGAATTGTGCGGATGCCGGCGCAGCCAATCTTGAATATGACGGTTAGATTCAACCGCTGCCTCGATACGTTCAATGGTGATATAAAGTGCTTGATTGGAGTCTTGTACGCAAGATTTTGAGGGAGTGACAATTGCCGCGCCGGTGCCATCTCCTATTCTGTAACGTGCCGTCATCATTTCCATTTGCCGGCAAAATTCAGTCATGGGTGACAGCTTAATGCCATCAAAATCATAATCTTGAGTGATGGCATCGTATTTCACAATTACATCAGAAACAGGTCGATTTCCTAACCAACCCCGCCTTAAATCTCCCATGTAGCTAAACCATTTAATTCTGCCGGCAATAATTCCATCCACGTTGTGAGCATATACTTGCCGGTATTCAATATCAAAGCGCAAATCATCCGTGAAGGAATCACGAACCACAGAAGCGATGCCGTAGGAAAAATGACCCGTAACAATTCCAAACATTGTCGGTTCAGCTTTTTTACCCGCAATCGCACCAAAAGCATGAATGACAATGGCTTTATCTCCTTCCTGCCAGTAGGCGTTTACCTCAGAATTCTGATGGGATGCCGGCAATAAACATACAGTTTTACCCGTACCTTTTTTTGCCGCTGTCTTTTTCCAATTTTCCTGCCTTATAAAATGTTTAGCAGCCGGCAAACCGAAATACATTTCATCAGGTTGCAGACGCATCAAAGCACGGGGTTCAATTGCTTGCGTGACAAATAAACCTCCAGCATCTCTTTCGCCATAAATATACCAGCCGGCTGCATTTAAGGGAGATTTTTCTATTAAATAATTGGTTGATCTAGGAACTTCATGCCGATCCGGTGGCGCTTGGGGAATCCGAATCAGTTCTAAAGGGCCATCAAATTGTCTAGAAGTTTTATTAAAATGACGTACCACAAATTTATCACTGCCGGCACTAAACGGTCTTAAAATAGTAACCAGGGCAAAAATGCGACCGCTAATTTGCACCGGCTCTTGAGTAATTATTAAAGCCGGTTTGCCGGTGCGTTCCGTTCCAACAACCACTGGATCGGGTAGCATCACGATTACATCATCTTCCGGACGTGCGCCGGCTAAGGATTCCAAAGGGCCAACCCGCTTCCAATGATTTAATCGAATCGGATGGATCGAACCTGTTTTTTGCTGTTCTAGGGTTGCTTTGGTAAACTGGACATCTCGCGTCACCGACTCAACAAACGCTTGCACTTGGGGTTCAGAACTCCACCGCAACCAGACAACTTTTCCGATCAAATTTTGATGGGCATAATCGGCGTTTTGGACTTCAAAAAGCACCGATCCATCTAACTGACGCTGTTCCTTTGCCGGTAAAATTAACCGTCCTGTCCATAAACCAATCGGTTGATAAAGTTGTGCGGCAGCAATTTGATTTGCCGGCTCACTGATTTGCCTCGCTATCACATCTTGCAAAGGCTCTAAGGGTTCATCTGCCGGCACAAAGTCCCAGCGTCTAGCGACCGTTTGCTGTTGCCGGTTCCGGTAAACCAGAAACAAAACCCCCGCCAAAACTAGCAGCGTTAAACCTAGGGCTAAAGCGTCAGTAACCGCCATAAAAAGCTAAACAATAAGAGTTCAAACTAATGTAAAAACTATTAAAACAAATATTGCGTTCTTGTAAATCTAGATTGTGATATTCAGCCGAGTTTTAGAAGTTAATTAACCATTTTTTGTGCAATTTTCGTAAAATCCAAAAAGCAGAAAAAAGGCAAAAATTAGAATAAAAAATATTTATTTTGCCTTCTATCCTGCACTTTTACGCCCTAAATGGTCTTTGACATTTCTGCCGGCTAGCCTACCAGTGAGCTTGAGGGCCGGCCCAAACATTGCTAACAGTGCGACCAAAAACAACGGGTTGATCATCCTTCGCCGGCACCGTTTCACCGCTAATATCCACCGCCCACAAAGGCCACTGTAGACTTCCCATATTACCGGCACGGAATAACGCTCGATTGGGATAGGTTTGACTCCAGCCTAATAAAACTGCATTCGTGTAATTAATTTGGCTAGGTGCAAGAGTGCTGATGCGGTTGAGATGCCGGTCCCAAACGACAGCGTAGTCGGAAGCATCTGAAGTGCTAAACATCGCCTCAAATTCCCGCGCTAGAATGCGATCGCCGGCTGGTGACCAAGCAATTGGAATTAAAATCGCCACGCTTCCCGGCAAATCCGCTCCATCACTATTAGAAAATGGATGAGCAGCCAAGGGAGAATCAGCCATTATCGTGTGCAAATCTCCTGTTTGCAGATTTTCTACAAACATCACACTGCTAACATGACTGCGAAACAATTCCGGCTGTACTTGCATTTGGATGCGACTATAAGCCGCATATTTTCCATCAGGAGAAATGAGTGACTGGGTGCGATAATAGCGCAGCCCAAACCCAAGTGTCTTACTCACCTCGGCGTGTGTCGTTAATATCCACGTCCAAGGCACAGGATGAGGACTATTCAGGGGATCAAGCTGCACGGGTGATTGAGTCATAGTCGTAGCCGCCGCAGGGACTTCTTTTATTTCCGTTGTTTCGGAAGGTAAGATTGTTGCTCCCGCAGCCCGATCTAGGATAGATAAGCTTAGAGCCACCACCGGCAAAGCCATCAGCAAAATACTTAGAAGTCGGCTAGGTCGTTTGTGAGACCCGCCAAAGGGAAATATGCAGTTAAACATTTAGCTAGGTTGATATAGGGCGTCTGGTGGTGTGAGGAGCAACGCCAAGGAGGGCATCCTTTATTTCTACCTATCTTTAACAAGGTTATCCGGTCTGAAGGGATTTTTAATAAAACTGTTAGGATACTTAACCTTTGAGGGTTTCAAGCTTCCAGTTTTTCTTTTTTGATGGGAATTTTTTAGGCAAAAATATGATTCCAATCTTAATAGTGAGCGTAAATATCCTGTCTGCCAACCCAAATTTTTGAGCGTAGTGTTTAGAAAAAAGTGCTGAGTTTAGAGCGTAAGCCAGGGTTTTGTAATACACTCGCAGCTTTTGGCTGTAGTGCGCCGGCTTTTAAGAGCCGGCAATAGAATTGAGGAGAGATGGGTTCTGTTTCCTAGGTAATGGGTGTTAAATCTCTACAACTAGAATAACGGCTACACAAGTGAGAAAATCAAATCAATGACTCATACCCAAGCCGGTTATGATCGGGTTCAGAGAAAGCCAAAAGATATTGCGTTCTCCCAGAAGAGAGGAGCGCAAAAATCTCATGGCACCGTGCTTTGGCACGATTAAACAAATGACTGTTTGTGAAGAAGTTGAATAGATTTTTACATAACCTCCCCAACATGGGAGATATATGAAAACAGTTCACTAACCGATTGATTGAGACTATGCCTCCTCATCTACATCGCCTTAGCGTTATTACTGCAACCTTGCTCATCTCTTTGAGTTTTCCGTTACCACTGGTAAGGAATACTTGGGGAAGTGGTGCTGCATGGGCACAGGCGCAGACAAGAGAAGAACCCAGAGATCAGGCATTGCGGCTGTATCAAGTAGGTCTTCAGCAATTCAATCAAGGTCAGTTTCGAGAAGCTTTAGAGACGTTTCAAAGTGTTTTAGTGATTGTCAGAGAAATTGGTAACAAGGCAGGGGAAGGTAAAGTGTTCAACAATATTGGGGTAGTTTACGACAACCTAGGACAGTACCCCAAAGCATTGGAGTCTTATCAACAAGCCTTAGCCATTTACCAAGAAATTGGTGACAAAGAAGGAGAAGGTACGACGCTCAACAATATTGGGTTTGTTTACGACAACCTGGGACAGTACCCCAAAGCCTTGGAATATTATCAACAAGCCTTAGCTATTGACCAAGAAATTGGTGACAAGGCAGGGGAAGGTAAAGTGTTCAACAATATTGGGTCAGTTTACGCCAACCTAGGACAGTACCCCCAAGCCTTGGAGTCTTATCAACAAGCTTTAGCCATTGTCAAAGAAATTGGTGACAAGGCAGGAGAAGGTAAGATGCTCAACAATATTGGGTTTGTTTACGACAGCCTAGGACAGTACCCTGAAGCCTTGGAGTATTATCAACAAGCTTTAGCCATTGCCAAAGAAATTGGTGACAAGGCAGGGGAAGGTACGAGGCTCAACAATATTGGGTTTGTTTACGACAACCTAGGACAGTACCCTAAAGCTTTGGAGTCTTATCAACAAGCTTTAGTCATTGCCAAAGAAATTGGTGACAAGGCGATGCAAGGTACGATGCTCAACAATATTGGGTTAGTTTACGACGGCCTAGGACAGTACCCCAAAGCCTTAGAGTATTATCAACAATCCTTAGCCATTCGCAAAGAAATTGGTGACAAGGCAGGAGAAGGGACGGCGCTCACGAATATTGGGTCAGTTCATCACAGCCTAGGACAGTATCCCAAAGCGTTTGAGTCTTATCAACAAGCCTTAGCTATTCACCAAGAAATTGGTAACAAGGCACAAGAAGGTATAACGCTCAACAATATTGGGTTAGTTTACAGCAGCCTAGGACAGTACCCCAAAGCTTTGGAGTCTTATCAACCAGCTTTAGCCATTGTCAAAGAAATTGGTGACAAGACAACAGAAGGGACGGCGCTCACGAATATTGGGTCAGTTTACGCCAACCTAGGACAGTACCCCAAAGCCTTGGAGTCTTATCAACAAGCCTTAGCTATTCACCAAGAAATTGGTAATAAGGCAGGAGAAGGTACAGCACTCAACAATATTGGGTTTGTTTACTTCAACCTAGGACAGTACCCCAAAGCCTTGGAGTATTATCAAGCAGCTTTAGCTATTCACCAAGAAACTGGTAATAAGGCGGAAGAAGGTACAACGCTCAACAATATTGGGTTTGTTTACGACAACCTAGGACAGTACCCTAAAGCTTTGGAGTCTTATCAACAAGCTTTAGTCATTGCCAAAGAAATTGGTGGTAAGGCGATGCAAGGTACGATGCTCAACAATATTGGATTTGTTCACCATACTCAAGGTAAATATTCCCAAGCCGAAACCACCTTATTGGCAGCTATTGAGGTTTTGGAACCACTGCGATCACCAGAATTAAAAGATGACCAAAAAATCTCCATTTTTGAACAGCAAGCTACTACCTACCGCTTTCTGCAACAAGCTTTGGTTGCACAAAATAAATTTGTTGAAGCACTCTTAATTGCTGAACGCAGTCGCGGTCGTGCTTTGGTGGAGTTATTAGACTCCAAGCTCTCACAAAACCCCAACAATCAACCCAATCTCAAACCCCCAACCCTTCCAGAAATTCAGCAAATTGCCTCCCAGCAAAACGCTACCCTTGTTCAATATTCGATTATTTATGAACAATACCAAAATCAAGGAAAACAAGAATGGCAGCAATCAAAACTCTACATTTGGGTCATTAAACCCACAGGTGAAATTGCCTATAAGCAAGTAGACCTGAAAAAATTATTGAACACCTCCCTACAAGACCTCGTTACCACCAGCCGTGATGATATCGGTGTGAGAAGTCGCAGTATCTTTGAAGTAACTACCACAAATCCCCTACCCGAAAACTCAACCGAAAAATTACAACAACTCCACCAACTCCTAATTGCACCCATTGCCGGCTTGCTCCCAAAAAATCCTGATGACCGAGTCATCTTCATCCCACAAGAATCGCTGTTTCTCGTCCCCTTCCCCGCACTGCAAGACGAGCAAGGCAAATACTTAATTGAAAAACATACCATCCTCACCGCACCGGCAATTCAAGTTCTAGACTTAACCCACAGGCAGAAGCACAACACTCAAAGGTCAGTCAAGGATGTGCTAGTTGTGGGCAATCCTACCATGCCCAAAATTCAAATCGGAGAATTAGTTGCAAACTTAGATCCTCTTCCTGGCGCAGAAAGGGAAGCGATTCAAATTGCCAAACTCTTCAACACCGAAGCACTGATAGGTAGCAAAGCCACCAAAACAACGGTGATGGAGAAAATGCAACAAGCACGCATCATTCATCTGGCGACCCACGGCTTACTTGATGATTTTAAAGGATTTGGTATACCGGGAGCCATCGCGCTTGCTCCTCTAGGCAAACCTGATGATGTGATCGATGGTTTACTCACTGCCGGCGAAATATTTGACATGAAACTGCAAGCTGATTTAGTTGTCCTCAGCGCCTGCGACACCGGACGCGGTGACATTAAAGGCGATGGTGTAGTTGGCTTATCTCGCTCTTTAATTGCTGCGGGAGTCCCGAGCGTCCTGGTATCGCTGTGGGCAGTTAATGATAATTCTACTGCCTTTTTAATGAATGAATTTTATCGCTATCTACAACAAAATCCTGACAAAGCTGTTGCTCTACGTCAAGCCATGCTCACCACCATGAAAGAATATCCCAATCCTAAACAATGGGCGGCATTTACGCTGATCGGCGAGGCGAATTGAAGTTTTATAAATATTTCAATTAACCCTTAATCTTTCTAAATTCATCGCCCCCTAAATCCACGCCAGTTGCTCCACTTGGGGAGACCCCAAGACCGCACTGGCTCCCCAATTCTGGGGGACTTTAAATGCCGGTTCCCCAAAAGTTGATTTGCCCCCTAAATCCACGCCAGTTGCTCCACTTGGGGAAACCCCAAGACCGCACTGGCTCCCCAATTCTGGGGGACTTTAAATGCCGGTTCCCCCCAGAATTGGGGGGCTAGGGGGGCGACATCCAGCGTTTTACTGATAAGTCGCTAATCAATTTTTATCTCTATTGTCATGCCTTTAATGTCTGAATTGGGGTAGGAATCGATATAAGATTTTGCAATTAACTTCAACGCTTCAGCGTAGCTAAATGCTGCTGCTAGTTGCTTCCAAGTCGGTGAACCTTTTAATTTAATCCCGCGCTCTTTAGCGGCACGCCGGCAGCCATTATAAGAGCCGTAGAGTTTTAGCAATTCGTCTTTTTCAGTCAGTGATGGGGCTGCTGGCAATGCGGGAAGTGGAGTTTTTAAATCGGGCGTTTCCTGAACAATTTGCCGTTCCAATTCATTAACAGCGACTTGAGCAACTGTGAAGATTGCAGCCGCATTCTCCAGTTCTTTCTGCTGATTTTCCTTAAGCTGTTCTAATAAGTCATTAATTCGCTTTCTACCCATGTTCAATCACCTAATAAAGATCGATTTACCGATGCAGGATCAGTATGCATTTGTGGCCGAGCCTTGCGATCATCTTCCGTGCTGGCTTGCGTGGGTAGCTGGGGCACAGATGCCGGCTTAATTTCTTCAGGTGGGTTTTCTTCCTTCCACCATGAAACAATTGCGCCAACGGCTCGAAGGAACTTGAAAAATCGGCCTGGAAGGGTCACAAAATCCCACTGTGTCTGAGATTCGTTCTGAACATCAGAAACCTCATCAAACACCTGCGTGAGTTCATTCAAATGATTTGACATCTTGCCCATTTCTTGCTCTAGTTGAGAAACAATGAACTGGTTATTGTCAGCTAATTGGTGTTTTTCTAAAGCCAGTTGGTTAATAAACCCATGCAAGCGCTCAACATCTGCTTTGAGTGTGAGAGCAGATTGTTTGTGTTCTTGATTGCGGCGAAGTAATTGAGCGCGGCTGCGGTTGCTGAAAATCAAGGACGCTCTCATTTCCTCGTAAACTTGTCGGGCTTCAGCGCTACTAACATTTTCGATTGTTTTAGGAAAATCGGCGGCTGAGCGAAATCGGGCTGCTGGTTGTTCAGGGTTTTTGGGCATGATGATTGATTGATGTTTAAGTAGAAGTTTGTCATTGCTAGATTGAATCTAGCAAGCTAGACATCCAACGCTGCACAGGATTGTTCCATTTAGAGTATTGTCACTAAGCCATGCGGCGATAGAACTGAATCAGGGCGTGCCGGCAAAGATCGCTTCAAACCATCTCTGGCAGGTGGGATTTGTTGATGCCGGCATAGGGAAGAGACAGGATAACGGCAATACAAACATCGCGGATTTTGCTTAATATTCCCCTAATACCAGGTAAACTACCGCCAGTGTGATAATTGTCATGAGCCGGCTACAATGTCGCAAAAAACCAGCTCATAAAGTTTCCGCCTCAATGCCGGCTCATCAATAGAAACTTGTGAATGTATATGGCTGCCTCAGTTGCTAATGCTGCCTTGCAAGCATTCTCAAAGCACTTCTTAGCTTGCTATTGATGTGCTTCGCCATTTCTATTAAACCTGTTTAATCTAACGGTTCGGTCATAATACTTTTTTCTCGGATAAGCTAGCCGTTATTCGATAACAGATTATTTCTCGGTATAACAATATTTTTTTATTGAGGTTTAATAATATAAGAGCGGCATTAATCTTGCCTAAATCAACAGAGTTAAAATTAATACAACTTCTATAATTACCGATTATTTTAACTACACTAACCTTTTCTAACCTCTACTCTTATCAAAAATTGAAGAATCTTCTATTCGGGCGATATAAATGTTTTTTACCGCCCAATCATTTGGAACTTGACAAAAACCCAGCTTGCTATAGCTAGAGTAATTCTTCAATTTCGCGCAGTAGCGCTTCGTCAGAATAAGATTTTTCCCACTCACCTTGAAGCTCAAGCCGCACCGATTGAGCACCCCCACTCGGCGTACAGACAACCCAATAGGCATCGTCTTTTCCTTTAACCTGAGCGGCGGCGCGGTTCTCTGACTCATCTGACAAACCCGAAAAAGCCTGAACACACGTCCAGGTAACGCCTTTAGTGTCTGTAACTTCTCGCGGCATGGCGATTCTCCCTTCTGGTCACATCTTTACACCTCAACTATTTTCCCGCTTTGTTACCCCCGTAGTGCACCCCCTAAGGACGAGCATAGTAATTGAACACCGGCATCTCTGGGAGGATGTCAAAACTTGGGAATTTAGCGGCGTCTCACTTTACTGTTGCATCTTCCTGCTCGCCCTCATCCCTATGGGTGAACTCACCGAAGGATTGTCAAACCCTCCAAAGCGATGAACTGCTTGGGCGATGGTGACGAGGGGTGTTGCCCCCTAATCTAGGAAGTGTAGAGATTCAACCCACCCAAACAACTATGCAACTCACTGATAAGCAACTTTCTTCTACCCAAGCCACAGCTCAACTGAACAAGCCTCTCCTGGTACTCGGATCAACAGGTGACGCCGTTATAGAACTGCAAAAGCTCCTTAATCACTGGGGTTACTGCCCTGTGGTTGACGGGATCTTTGCGCCGGCAACCTTAGAATTTGTGAAAGCCTTTCAGCGCCGCGTCTTCCTCACAGCCGATGGCATTGTCGGGAATTTAACCTGGCAAGCACTGTACACCGGCGCTCCTATTAATATGCCGGTTTTACAACGGGGAAGCAAAGGTCAAGCAGTCATGACAGTTCAGGAAACCCTGCAAATTATTGGCCAATACACGGGCCTGATTGACGGTGATTTTGGCCCCATGACTGACAGCGCCGTTCGCAGTTTCCAAGCAAATGCCGGTTTAGTCGCTGATGGCATTGTTGGTTCTCGGACTTGGTATGCCTTGAGCAAAATTTTCGCACCAACCGGGTGCTAAATAGCCAGCTATCGAACTTCAGCAGGGGTGAACAACTTCCCTGCTGAGGCTCGTTGGGCGTTAGTATTAGCAGCTAAGAAAACTATCGCTATCCTCTGTAATTTGTGAATAATTATTACTCAGAAAAGCTTGGCGTGCAAGCCTCTTTCCCGCTAAAAATATGACAAAAGATTTAGTAGAATTACTATACTAAGAGTAAAAATGATTCGGGAATACGAAGAAAAAGACCTAGAGGAAGTGTTGTCCGTATGGGCAGATGCGTCGGAATTAGCTCATTCATTTCTGAGCAATGAATTCTTGGCGTCAGAGAGAAAAAGCATCTCAGAAATTTATTTGCCTAATGCAGAAACGTGGGTTTTTGAAGTAGATGGTTGTGTCGTTGGGTTTATCTCCCTACTCGGAAATGAAGTGGGTGGTTTTTTTGTCGATCCAAAACGACACGGTCACGGTATTGGCCGTGCGCTCATGGATCATGCTAAAGAACTCAGAGAAAATCTTGAAGTAGAGGTGTTTTCCGCTAATTCAATCGGTCGAGCGTTTTATGACAAATATGGTTTCATTTTATTAGAAGAAAAAATACATCATCAAACCGGCTTCGATTTATTAAGGTTAAGGTTAGCGGTTAATAAGTCACTGTAGCCGGCTACATTTAGCGGCTGCGGCTTAATTCTCATAATTTAAAATGCCCGTTCATTATGCGTCAGCTTACCAAGTAACGCGATCTCGCAACTTCTCTAAGATTTTTGGGCCAACTCCAGGTACACGATCCAAATCTTCAACAGATGTAAAGGGTTTTTGCTGCCGCGCCGCGACGATCTGCTGGGCTAATTTTGGCCCCACTCCTGGCAATGACTCTAATTCTTGCTCAGTGGCTGTGTTGAGATTGATTCGCTGTTCAGTTTGAGTCTTGTCTTGCCGGCTAATAGCCAATGGAGAACCCGAAGGAACCGGCTTGCCTTGTGAGGGAGTTTGGGAGGCTACAGCCGGCACACACTGTTGCTGTAGCGCCTGCACTCTTCGCTGAATTATCACCGGCACCCCCAACTGAGCACCGGCATAAAGTCGTTCAAATTCCCGCTTAAAATGGGCGGCAACGGTCGGACTTTGAACCACCAGCACCGTTTCATCGTTGCCGGTGTTAGCCGCATCACTCCAATTATGAGAACCGGCAATTGTCGTTGTATCATCCACAACTGCAAATTTGTGATGCAACAAATCTCCAGGCGGCAGCATTGGCACCCCAACCGTTGTAATTGGATTTTTCCAGGGCCGGTTGTTGGGTTCATATTTGCAATTATCACCCAGAGCAACCCCCATCATATCCAACCCCTCGCTATAACTTCTATGAGCAAAACTCGAATCAATTAACGCCCGAACTTCGACGCCTTGCTGACGAGAAGTTTCAAGAATATTGGCAAGTTGCTGTTCAGAAAATACAAATAAAGCAAGATTAATTGATTGACTTGCCGCAGCTAATGTTTGGCCGATAAATCCATTAGGAGTTTGGTTCCAAGGGACGCTTTTAGAGACTGGAGAAAATTGCACCGTAACAGTCGTTTGACCTAATTGAACTTGTCGTGCCGGTCGAAACGGTTTTTTCACCCCAAATTTACTATCTAATTTACCTGCCGGCCCGTCGCCCCACATCAGATTAAATTCTTGAGTAAATGAAGCAGCCACCTCAGAACTATCAATTTTTAGCAAATTATTCGCATTGCCTCGACTATCAGCCGATTTAAAATCCCCATGAATATCACTACTCGTGAAATTCGCTGAAGTGAGGATTATCGTTGCACCATCAACGATCACAAATTTGTGATGCATCAAATTGCTGCCTTTTGATCCGTCGGCTGTATCATCAATGAGCGCGATGCCGGCATCACGTAATAGAACTAAAGCATCTCTTTGCTTAATTTCATCTGGACTCAGCTCATTATCGCCGTTGATATCAACTAAACGCCGAAATTCGCTGTAGCGATCACTCTCGCGTTCCGGCAGTTCTTTAACTTCGGCGGGTGTGAACGTACTCCAAGGCCGGCTGTAGTTATTTTCCAGAATTAATCGCACCTTCACCCCAGCTTTGTGACGCTCAACAATCGCTTTGGCAATTTCAGGTAAGCGCAACTCTTGAACCGCAACATCTAGCGTCGAACGAGCGCTAGCAATTGTATCGACAATTAACCGTTCTAAATCATCACCGGCACGCTGGTAACGCCGGTAAGGCTCAGTATACTCAGCCGTTTGTGAGTGATTGAAATAGACCTGAACAAAAGCATCTTGCGGCAGAGGAGCCAGTCGCTGCGGTTGGGGCTGCCGGCCTTTACAAGCAGCGAGAGTCAGTGCCAGCAAAAAGGCATAGCTTAAACGCCGATGAGTTGAGGAAAGTATCTGCACAGGCCGTATTGATTTTAGGTTGAGATTTTCCAAAATGTAAAACTCATAAATCTTATAATATGATGAGCTTTCACTTTTAGGAAATTTATTAAACGAAATCATTAATCCATCGAACTTGCTATTAGGCAATTATCGGTTATCACTGGCAACGAATTTTAAAATAACAGAGTTAACAAAATAGCCGCAATCGCCTAACCAGAAGGCTTTCGCTAGGCTTCCCAAAAGTTCGCGCATCCCACTTCCCCACACCCAACGAAAAAGATTTTTCAACATAACAGCGATTGAAAAGTTAAAGTAAGATCAAACTTATGAAGTAAGAACTCTCAGCGATGGGGCAGATTGCACGTCTTGTCCAGCTGTCTTGATGACGCGAAGTGTCTTTAGAGCAGCGGCAATTTTACAGGTGTGTGGGTCTGAACCAACACCACTGTTTTATGCCAAGAAGAAAGAAGACATTTCTGTGTGGACATCAGGGGTATGGTCAAGGGTGCCATCGGTGCGCTCAAGTACGGACGGCACGGGAAAAACATGACCGAGCACGTGCGGAAAAACAAGAAAGAAAACAGGAGTGGGAGGCGTCATTTGCCGAAGATCCCATTGATCTAAGAAACCTGCCTGACCATGTGGTGGTTAAGGCACGCGCTATCATCGCCGGCTTGATGACGAGCCGAAATTATAGAGAATTTGGGGGCAAGCGTCTGCGCCATGATCGCTTCATCATCAGTATCCCTGTAACCCGCAACTACCGGATGCTATGCCGTGACTGCGGGACTTTTTTAGTTCCAGAAGAAGTGCTTTCTCACGAAGAGTACAACGTATGTAAGCCGGGAAGTTAGGGGGATTGGGGATGGGGCATGGGGCATTGGGCATTGGGCATGGGGCATTGGGCATTGGGCAAGGCTTCGCCAACCTAGAGGTATGGGCACTCAGGACTCAGCACTCAGCACTCAGGACTCAGCACTCAGCACTCTCTACCTCTGATTTGTTGAGAAAGTAGCTTCACCGGCTCTAGCAGCTATATGCTGAAAAAGAGGCAGCCTGCAGCCCTCGCATTCTATCGCGCTTAGAAATCATGCAAATTTATTTGGATTACAGCGCCACAACCCCGCCGCGCCAAGAGGCGATCGTCGCTATGCAAAATGCCCTGACTCAACAGTGGGGCAATCCCTCCAGCATCCACGAGTGGGGGCAAAGAGCCGCAACGGTGGTGGAAATGGCCAGAAACCAAGTGGCCGGCCTACTGAATGCGCCTTCCCCAGATTCAATAATTTTTACTTCTGGCGGCACAGAGGCCAACAATTTAGCGATTTTGGGGGTTGCCAGACGCTACAAAACGCCTCAGCATCTGATTATTTCCAGTGTGGAGCATTCAGCGGTGACGGCACCGGCAGCTTTATTAGAGCAGTGGGGATGGCAAGTGAGCCGGCTGCCAGTGGATGCTCAAGGACGCATCGATCCGAGCGATTTAAAAGATGCCCTGCGCCCGAATACTGTTTTGGTGTCCGTGATCTATGGGCAAAGCGAGGTGGGGACGCTGCAACCGATTCAAGTGCTAGGCGATATCACCCGCGCTCACGGGGCGCTGTTTCACACCGATGCGGTTCAAGTTGCCGGTCGCCTGCCGGTGGATGTGAAACAATTGCCGGTCGATTTACTCTCGCTTTCCAGCCATAAAATTTATGGCCCTCAAGGAGCCGGTGCCCTTTATGTCCGCGCCGGCATTGAGTTAGTCCCGTTGCTGAGCGGGGGCGGCCAAGAATTTATGCTGCGTTCTGGAACCCAAGCAGTGCCGGCTATTGCGGGGTTTGGCGTAGCGGCTGAGCTGGCGCAGCAAGAAATGACGGCGGAGATTCCCCGGCTGATCCAGTTGCGTGACCGCTTGTTTGACCAAATGGCGGGGACTGCAGGTCTCGTGCCAACCGGCCACCGCTGGCACCGGCTACCCCACCACGTTAGTTTTTGCCTCACCAACACTTGCACCTCAGAACCGATCACCGGCAGAACGCTGGTGCGCCAGATGAACATGGCCGGTATTGCCATCAGTTCTGGATCGGCTTGCAGTAGCGGCAAACTTAACCCCAGCCCCGTCTTGCTAGCAATGGGATACAGCGAGCCGGCTGCCACCGCTGCCATCCGCCTCACCCTCGGACGAGAGACAACAGAAGCAGATGTGGACTGGACGGCAATGGCACTCAGGCAAGTTTTGACACGGCTGATGCCAGTAAAATTGGCTGTTAGCTGTTAGGAATGATGCCTAACCGATCAACCCCAACGTTAAATAGATGAAGATGGCTGAAATTCCCAAGGATTTAGATGAAGCGATCGCCCAAGCGCAAGCCGCGACGAAAGCCGCACTCGCTGATGGCCTCCGCCGGCTGCAAGTTGAAATCGTGATTCCCGAACTTAAAGCCCAGCCCGTTGCTGAAAAATTTATCCCGGCGCTGACAGAAGATTTTGGTGAGCATCTGAAAGTTTATTTCCCTGATGCCGGTGCCGCCGCCCTAGCCCGTCGGGACTGGGGAGAGACGCCTTTTGTCGTGCGCGGCATGAGCGAAATTAAAGGGCAAATGCAACCGGGTGACGAAGCGTTCCTGTTTGTGGAGCCTTCCTCCGTCGAGGTGAACGAACTTGAGAAAATGTGCCAAGAAGCCGGTGATCGCCCGGTTGTGCTGTTACTGCCCCGGATGGAAAATATAGCAGTGATCGGCATTGGTGTTGCAGGGCGTAACTTGAGAGAGCGCTTCCTCAACTCGCTGGAGTCGTGTTACTACATTAGAAACCTAGAGGGAGCCGCTCTATTCCGCTGTTACCCGTCTCCGTGGCAGGTTTGGCTGGAAGCCGGTGATACTTTCGAGCTGGTTTCTGAGACAGCCACCAAGCCGGTGGGAGATGTCTTAGAGCAAATTTTGGCTAAAGCTACTGGCTCACCAGACTCGCAAGAACAACCACCCCAACCAAAACGTCAAGATTTTCTCTCAACACTTAAGAGTTTTATGCGTGCCCTTAAACAGTAGGGAAGCCTACAATTAAATTAAGCCCCAGTTATCGGTTGCGGATTCACTTAGCTAGGGGCTGTAGTGTTACCCCGAAGCGCTACCCCCTGTTTTTAGCCAGAGACTTTTTTTAATGAGCGAAATAACTCACCGACGCATTTTTATTGGCGATGTACATGGCCATTACGATGGTCTGATGGTTCTGTTGGATGCAGTTGCCCCTGGAGCAGACGATCACGTTTATTTCGTGGGTGACTTGATTGATCGCGGGCCTCAAAGCGCTGATGTTGTGGAGTTTGTGCGGCAAAGTGGCTATGGGTGCGTTTTGGGCAACCACGAGCAACTGTTACTCGATTCCTTCCCCAACGGACGCCATAACAAAGCGGCTCTGGAGGCATGGCTCTACAGTGGGGGGCGGGCGACGATGGCGAGTTATGGAAAAGCCGGCATTCCAATGGCTCATTTGGAATGGATGCGGAGACTTCCGCTTTATCTAGACTTGGGCGATATCTGGTTAGTTCATGCCGGCGTTGAGCCTAATCTCCCTTTGGAAAAACAAACGCCTGAGCAGTTTTGCTGGATACGCGAGGAATTCCACCGCAGCACTAAACCTTACTTTCCCGATAAACTGATCATCACCGGCCACACGATTACGTTTACCTTACCGGGGGTAGCTGCCGGCGAACTCGCTCAAGGGCAAGGATGGCTCGATATCGATACCGGCGTCTATCATCCCATCAGTGGTTGGTTAACCGGCGTTGACATCACTGAGCAAAAAGTTTATCAAGTCAATGTGTTTCAGTACAGTATTCGCACGTTACCTCTGGATGAAGCGATCAGACAGATTCAACCAGAACGGGTACTGATGAAGTGAAACGCGAACGGTTAAGTTCAATTCAAGCAAATTGAATATTGCTTGGGAAGACGCGATATAAACGAAGCCCGCGCCCAGAGGGATTGACAAAAGATTGAGAAATTTTTCCCCTATGGACGCGGTTTTGATTGGTGTGGCTGCGGTTTTAACCGGCAACTAACTTACTATAATAACTGCTGAACTTTTGCTTTGTAGGCTGCACTGTCTTGCCCATCTCCCACGCTAGCTTGGGCAGGGTCAAGACTTTGTTTAATCGCTGCGATCCGATCTTCGGTTGCTGGGTGAGAGCTTAAAAAGGTTGGGGCTGAACGACCTTTACCCAGCAGTTTTTCAAAAAAGCCGATCATGCCAGATTGAGCGTAGCCGGCTCCTTTTAATGCCATCAAACCTGTTCGATCCGCTTCATATTCATAATTACGGCTTCTAGGCAACCGCAGGGCGACTTGCACCCCAAGTCTAACGGCTGTATTGCGATCCATACCGGCAGCGGAGGCCAGTCCTTGCTCAATAGAGGCTTTTCTGATGCCCTTGAGGACGTGCTTGCCGGAAATATGCCCAATTTCGTGGCCTATGACACTGGCGAGTTGGGATTCGTTATCGGCAGCTTTAATTAAGCCGGTGTTGACATAAACAAAACCCCCCACCGTCGCAAAGGCATTGATGCTATCGTCTGTCACCACTTGAAAGGTATAGGGAATATTAGGCCGATCACTTTGAGCAGCCAACCGCTGACCAATTTGGTCAATATACTTATTCAGTTCCGCGTTTCGGCTGATCTTCACCTCACGACGTAGCTGGCTGTTTATCTGCTTGCCAAATTCAACTTCTTTTTCATCAGACATATTGGCAATCTGAATTCCCTGAATCACCTGAATTCCGCCACGAAATATGTCTCCGATGGAAATCGCCTGGGTGGGATAAGAGGAACCTACTGTCACGCTTATGGCGACGACGACAGACAGCAACGCATAGAACCAGCGCCGATGGGAAGAACGGGAAATCAAAGACAAAGGATTAAACATACTAGCTGTGTGAGGAAACTCTATATCAACAACGATTCTTTAAGGATCGACTGATCAAGTCTAGTTTAGTGTTCCCTACCACAGAATGGTAGTATCGGGCAAGCTCCTAGATATAAAACTCTCGGCAAACTTTAAAAGTCACCTGAAGTAGAGCGCCGGCAGTGGTAATCTCTGTGTTAGTTTAGACAACTGTGACTGTTTGGTCAGGACAATTTTCTATGAAGCTTTTAGATTCTCAAGGGCGCTTATTCGGTAAAATTAGCATCCTCGATGTGGGGGCTGCACTGGTGATTCTGCTGGTAGTTGTGGGGATTTTCTTCTTTCCTGGCACCTCTGGTTCTGTGGCTCAAGTCAATGTCACCACCAAACCTGTTGAGGTTGATTTGATTGTCCGAGGGCTGAGTGTGCGCGATCCCAAAGCTTTGATCCAAGAGTTTGAAAAAACGAAGACGACAAATGTGATTATTCGCAATCAGCCCCACGGTAAGATTGATATTAAATCAGTACAACTTCTAGACAAAATGTTGGCAGTCCCCCAACCCGATGGCTCGGTTAAGCCAAAACCAGATCCAAGAGTTGAGGAGAATTTCAGCAGCAATCTGCTGATCACACTGATGGGCAAAGCTCAAATTACTGAAACTGGGCCGGTATTGGGTAATAGTAAACTGAAAATTGGAACGCCGGTTGAACTTGAAGGTTTTACCTATAACTTCAATTCCAGCGTGATTGATGTGCGAGTGCTAGACAAATAGCAGGACAATCAAACAATCAGTTAAGGGAAAGCCGTTGTGCTGGATAAGTTGCCGGCAAAGCGCTTCTTAAGGTTCTGCTAATTTCTACTGCCCTCACGAACCGGCAGCCAAGTCCATGCTTCAAGATCCTGCAATTCGCAATCCTATCGCTATCAGTTTTGGCGCGATTGCCGGTGCCCTCAGTCGCTATTACTTGACTTTGTGGTTTGCACAGCGTTTCGGCACCGGCTTTCCCTACGGCACCTTTTTTATCAATCTCACCGGCTGTTTTGGCATGGGCTTATTTATGACCCTAGCTTTAGAACGGCTGACAACTATTCCCCCAGAAGTGCGGTTGTTAGTTACCACCGGCTTCTTGGGGGCTTACACAACTTTCTCCACCTATGGGTTAGAGAGTGTTGTCTTATTACGCAATCAGCACTTTCTGACAGCCGGTTTTTATTGGATAGGCAGTGCTTTTCTAGGACTCATCTGTGTTCAATTGGGCGTTTTTCTAGGCCGGTTGGGGAAATAATGCGGAATTTTCAGCGGTTATTTGTCTTCAATTGCTTACTTTGCAGAAGCCAATCAGCGAATACTACTGATCTTGAGATCGCTGAGATTTCACCCGATTAATTTCTCGTTGCAATTCCTCAACCTGCCGGCGCAATACATCCACATCATTATCATTGCTGGATGTCTCTGATTGCACCTCAACCGATCCCTCAGCGCTTGCGCGGCGATAATTGCCGGCACGAATTTGACGGTAATCTTCCGATTTTGACCACTCTTGCAAATAGTGAACCCGCTCAACCGTGAAAGGATGGCTGAGAAACACATTTTGAGCGATGTTATTATAAAGCAAAAACTTATACACTTGATTCAAGCTGTCTTGGTCGAGTTGCTGATACCTTTCGGCTTGACGGAGAAACTCCTCTAAACTGCACTCGTTACTGTGTCGAACACTGCCGCCGGCAAGCTTCATCATTGCCAGCATCACCGGATTCAAATTATCCGTAACCAAAAAAGCCGCTCTATCCGCAGACAATTCTGCTTTTCGCATCCATTCATAAAACGCTAAAATCAACCCCCGACTCACTATATTGCCGATTCCAAACGTCAAATCCCCAATAAAAAAAGCAACTTCCATTGCCCACCGCGCCATCTGAATTAAGGTCGTGTGACCGCATTTAATATGCCCTAATTCATGAGCTATTACAGTCCGAATTTCCTCATCAGTTAGTAAGTCTAAAAGGCCAGAATTTAAAATTACAGAAGGCTGTTCTTGCCCAATTGCATGAGCATTTGCCTGGGGATTTTGAGCGATAAATAATGAAGGTTCAGGGTAAATATCTAAATCCCGCACGCATTCCCGAAATATATTATACAGGCTAGCATACTGGCGGGGTCCCACTTGAATGCTGTTGCCCATTAAAAAAACGAACTGGGGGCGTTCATAAACAAATTCTACAAATTTGCGGGCCACCATATCAAAGCCCGGTAAACTGCGTAAAGCTTGCTCAGCTTCGCGATCAAGGGGATGACGAAAGGCTTCGCTAGAGATTCCAGGGTAAGAAGGCATAATAAGGGTTTTCGCGACCGATGGCGTTCAATATAAATACTAATATATTGGCAAATGCGAGAAGCATTCAACAACTGTCAATACTTCTCCTGACAAGACAGCACATGGGAATGGCTGTTTTCCAAAAAAAATCCTCCTTCGTCAGGAGGCTGGCATTACCCAAATTTTTCTTGAGGCCGGTTTGGAGAATTTATTCTCGATTCTCGCTACAATCTCTAGTTAAACGGAACCCTTCATTTAATGTGGGCCATCATTAGAGGAAAAGGAGTTGTGAAAAGTTATCCGTGTCACCTCAACCTGCTCTTTCTATTATTTACTCTTTTGCAGAGTTTTCGCTTGTTCCAAGGCGATTTCTTTGAGAACCTGAGAAGAACTCATATTCGACGACCCTTCAATTGCTTTCACTGCTAAATCTTGCACCTGTTTGAGCGCAGATTCAAGCTGTCTGGAAAGGCTAAGAATCCGCGAGTCCTGAGTTTGAATTGTCTGTTCTAAAGACTGCATTTTCAATTCATATAAACGCTTTTGACCTTCCACTTCCTTAGCATACAAATCAGCACTAACCTTCGCTTGATAGTGGCCAATTCCTTTGCCTTCTTCGGTTGCCTTCTTAATTGCCGCCTCCTTATCTTTAGCAAAAGCTTCTACCTTAGCTTTTGCTTCTTCATATTGTTTCTCGCGTTCGGCAATTTGTTTTTCCCGCTCAGCCCATTCTTTCTCTTTTATCTTCTTAATTTCTTCTAGTTCTGTATACAAGCTGTTTTGCTGCAACTCATATTCATCTGTATTGAGCTGACGTTGAAGTTTGAGTTCGTATTGATATTCTTGAGCATCCCGGTGGCGCGTTGTACTATATAAATCATTGCGCTCTTTAATCGCTCGTTTGTATTCTTCTTGCTCTTTATCCCAAGCCTTTTTCTGCTCCTGCTTTTCTTGTTCAACAGTCTCACGGCTTTGACTTAATTCTTCATAAAACTCTTTAGAGCTTTCTTCATATTCTTGAATTAATGTCTCTAAAGTATCTTCCGTAACTTGCAGCTCGTGCAGTTCTTCTAATTGCTTAAGTTCCGCTGCTACAGATTGCCGAACTTCTGCTAGTTGAGAAGCCTCTAAAGTCAGTTGTTCAGATAACTCGCTGACAGCGCTCCCTAAATTTAATTGAATTTTGGCCAGACTTTCAATCGTTTGATTCATCTTTTGTTGAGCGACCTGGCCTTGATTCATCACTTTTTGGGGTTCTCCCTGCGGTTGATTAATCGGTTTTTGAGAAGTGGCTGCTTTCTGTTCTTTTTGCAGTTTATCCAGTTCAGATTTGATCGCTATTTTTTCCTGGTTTAGTTCTTCAAATGCTTTTAGAATTTCATCTTTTGTACTTTTCGTGTTGATCTTCTTCGTCATAATTGATCTCCAAAAGGGGTAAAGTGAAGGGTAAACAGGGAAAGACAATCGCACCGAATAGATGTGCCGGCGGCTTTGATAAAGAAACGAAGAAAAAACTCGCCTTTACTCCCGATATCTAGCTTTTTGCTTTTTCCTGAGAACCCGTATTATTGGAAGAAGTCGCAAACGCTCGCATAGAGAGGTCTTGTGCTTGCTTCAGCGTCGCTTGAAGTTGGGATGAAATATCCGCAATTTGTTCGGATTGCCTTTGAATTGTCTCTTCTAGAGACTGGATTTCTAATTGATAACCTTCATCAGTTTTATCCCACTCTTTCTTAAATAAATCAGCCTTTACTTTCGCATCTCGATTAACCTCTTCAATTGCTTTTTTCCGGGCTTCGTCTTCCGCTTTCTTCAATTCTTCTGGCATCGTTGCTACTTTTTGTTGGTATTCTTCAAATAATTTTTGATTCGCCGCCAATACTTTTTCACGCTCAGTCCATTGTTTTTGATTGGCTTGCTCAGTTGCAAGCAACTCTCTTTCTTGTTTCCGGGCGCGATCTTCATACTCATCTGTTTCAATTTTGCGCGTGCGTTCGATTTTATATTGATAATCCTCTGCTTCCTGCCGGCGCTCTTTAATTAAGATTTCATTTTGTTCTTGAACGGAGATTTCATATTCCTCTCCCTCTTTCTGCCAAGCCTTTTTCTTTTCAGCTTTGTCTTTTTCAAGCGCTTCTCGGTGAGCGGATGCCGCTTGTTCTAAGGCTTTTAAGGTTGCCTGGTGTTCTTGATTTAAAATATGCAGGGCATCTGCTACAATTCTGATTTGCTGGAACTCTTGTAAGTTCTGAGTTTCAATTTCTAGCGCTCGCTTAAGTTCGTCAAGTTTTGAGGTTTCTGTAGCTAATTTTTCTGACAAGCCGGTGACAATGCTGCCAAACTCTAACTGTAGATCAGCAAGACCTTTAACAATGCTATCAATAGTATAGGTGGAAGCAACTTCAAGAAGCTGTTTATTCTGTTCTTTCGCCGCTTCTTCTTCTTTCGTTGCTACTTTTGAGTCGATTTTTTTGCGCTCAGCGATCAGTTGATTAAATGCTTCGATGATTTTGGCTTTACTGTCTTTGGCTGCCACTTTGTTCATATTTATTTTCCTCGGATAATGTTGTGATGTGAGGGGATTTTTAGCGAGCCTAAGCTTGATTTAGAGCGTGTTGACTTTTTTATCAACACACCTATACTAACTGATGTTGATTTTTTAGTCAAGTTTCTCAGTAAAATTAGCTAAAAGCTTTGTAGCGTAAAGGTTCTAGCCATCGAAGAGAAGCTAGGCGCTGGGTTTCTAGGGGCGCAGGGGAGAGAAGGTGGACTGACAGCAGTGGGACTCACCGGCACATCATTCCAAACCCAATAAAGGTATGGATTTTTAACCGGCTCAACTAATTCATTTAAATGCCAAAAAGAGTTTGCAGTCGTTTGCGAACCCAAATAAACGGCGTTTCTTCCGAAGAACCTTCGGGTAATAATCCTAAATTGCGGAGTGCTTGTTGGCGTTCAGATAATTTTTGAGCAAGCTGATCGGCTAAACCTGGATGCCCCACCAAAAGTTTCTGGAGATCGTGACGTTCTACAACAAAAAGAATCGAGTCTTCTAAGGTGCGAACGCTTGCTGAGCGAGGCGTTCCCATCAGCAAAGACATCTCCCCAAAAAACTCACCTTCATGAAGTGTAGCGATGTATTTTCCAATTTTTTGAGAAAAGACTTCAACCGAGCCGGTGAGAATAATATAAAAAGACTCTCCGGGGCCATTTTCTTGGCAAACAACTTGGCCGGAAGGAAACAGTTGCCGGTATCCGTATTCAATCAATTGCCGTAATTCCAAATCCGAACATTGCTCAAAATAAGTCACGCGCCGCAATAAATCTCGGAGTGTCCAATTATTCGGTGATTTTGGCGATGAATTTGTAGGGGGTGCGGGAGTGGGATGTTGAGCCGGCATTTTGCCGTTCGTTGCTTCATCAGGATTGCTTTTATTAAACAAAGCACCCAGTTCATCTATATTGCGGATATACAAATTTCGCTGCGGGAAAGGAATTGAAATTCCTCGATGACGAAATTCATGTTCAATGCGAAAATGCAAAGCACTTTTAATCGGATCACTCTCATGAGGCTGATCTATCCAAACTAAAAGTTCAAATTTCAAATCACTTTCAGCGAATCCTTTAAACCACACCTTCGGAGAAGGATAGGATAATACACTCGATTCCATCCTAGCAGCGGCGAGCAATGCCTCTGTGACGAGAATCGGGTCAGTTCCGTAGTCAACTCCTACGGGGATATGAATGCAGCATTTAGGATCACGATAGCTCCAGTTAATAATATTATTTTCAACAAACCGAATATTCGGAACAATCACAAATACTCCATCTATGGTACGAACAATTGTAGAGCGAATCGAAATATTTTCAACCGTTCCTAATAAATCATCAACTTCAATAAAATCTCCAACTTTAATTGGTCGCTCGAATAAAAGTGTTAAACCGCTGATAAAATTGCTCGCTAAATTTTGCAAGGAAAAACCTAAGCCAATTCCCAAGACGCCGGCTAAGACTGCGATTGAGCTGAAATTAATCCCGACTGATTGCAGAACAATTAAACAGCCTAGGGCAGTCAGCGAATAGCTAATGACTGCGGCAATGGCTTCTCGGCTGCCCCGGTCGAATCCCATGCGAATTAACAGCCGATGTTTTAGCCACACGCTGAAGGCGCGAGAAATAAGAAAGACAATGAGAATTAAAAGAATAAGCTGGAATATTAAACCAAGAGAAAAACTTTTGTCACCGATATCAAACAGGCGGGCGTTCAAAAGTTTGAAACACTCGGAAAATATTTTCTGTGCTTGATTAAAAATCCACTTCATTGTTTACTCTAGGTATTCGCAGTTTGATTTTTACCGACAGTTAGCAAGCCAGCAGATGCAGGTTTTGATAGTCAATACCAAATAGTAACCTTATGAGGGGAAAATCCATCCTTTTTTAACCGGCTTTCCCCATGCGCTGAAGTGAGAGAAATGCGTAAGTTCGGTTAAAAATTCACCGGCATCCGGATCAAGGGCAGCGGATGTAGCAAAAGAACCCCGCTATGCTACCGTACAGTCTGGTAGCCTGAGCATAACCGGCAAGGGCAACGCGTTCACTCAAGCGTGTCATAAGGTTTAATAGAAGCATCTAGCTGACAACTTCAGCCATCAGCGCCGGGAAAGCCCTAAGGGCAAACGCCGCTTCAGGCAACCAAAACAGAAGGCTCAAGGCAGACTCAATTAAAGCAGTTGCGATCCTTGAAGAGCCAGACAACTCTAGACTAAAGGCAGCAACCTATGTAGGACGGGATTAGGAGGGACAGTTTTGACAGAGAATAACAATCTATCCTTTCCCATCCACGCCATGTCGCGGCGCGAACTGCGGGAGTTAGTGAGATCGCAGCTACAAGCGCTGCTACAACAAGGCGACTTCAAAGGCGCGAAAGCGATTTTAGTGCCGGTGCAGCCGCCAGACATCGCAGAAGCCATCGAAGGCTTGCCAGAAGCGATGCAAGTCATCGCCTTCCGCTTGCTTTCAAAAGACGAAGCAACTGAAGTTTACGAACATCTCGACTCCAGCGTGCAACAACTGCTGCTGGAGGAGTTCAAGCGCCAGGAAGTGCTCGACATTGTCGATAAAATGTCGCCCGATGACCGAGCGCGGCTGTTTGATGAACTACCGGCAACCGTTGTCCGGCGTTTAGGCGAACAACTGTCGCCATCGGAATGGCAAGCAACCTCACTGCTATTAGGCTATGAAGCCGGCACAGCAGGGCGGATTATGACGCCAGAGTATATCTCGCTCAAAGAAAGCTTTACCGTCAGCCAAACCCTGGAACGGATTCGCGCCTTAGCGCCCGTCACAGAGATCGTTTATTACCTATATATCACCGATACTGCCCGCCGGCTCACCGGCATTCTGTCCCTGCGGGATCTCGTCACCTCCCAGCCAGACCAGACGATTGGGGAAATTATGACCCGCGAGGTCGTCTCAGTCAACACCAGTGATAATCAAGAAGAAGTTGCCCGACTCATCCAGCGCTATGACTTTTTAGCGGTGCCGGTGGTGGATCGCGAACAGCGGCTAGTGGGCATTATCACCGTTGATGACGTAATCGATATTTTAGAAGAAGAAACCACCAAAGATATTTATGCCTTGGGTGGCGTGCAGTCCGACGGAGACAATTATTTCCAGACAAATTTAATTACCGTCGCCCGTAGACGAGTGCTCTGGCTGTTAGTCTTGCTACTAACCAATACCGTCACAGGCACTATTATCAAATCACAAGAAGGAATTTTGCAGCAGGTGGTGTCGCTAGCTGCGTTTATTCCCTTACTCGTCGGCACCGGCGGCAACGTCGGGGCGCAGTCCTCCACCGTCGTGATTCGGGGTTTAAATACCGATGAAATTCGGGCAATGGGACCCGTCCAGGTCGTTATCCGAGAAGCAATGGCTGGGGCATTGCTAGGGGCAATGCTGGGGGCGATCGCAACTGTCTGGGCAACCTTCCTCCAAGAAAGTGTGTTAGTCGCGATTACAGTCGGAATTAGTCTAGTGGCAATCGCCATTTTGGCATCCATTGCCGGTTCGGCACTGCCGTTTATTTTTCGTTCCTTGAAACTAGACCCCGCGTTGATGTCGGCCCCATTTATCACCACAGCCGTTGATGTGTTGGGCGTCGTTATTTACTTCAACTTAGCGCGACTAATTTTGCAGTTGTAGATTGGGCGGAGGTTTATTAAACCGGCACTCCACTAAATTTTTAGGTAGAGAGAGGGGGAAAGAGAGAGGGAGAGAGGAATTCACCGATTTTGAAGCACTCCCATAAAATCTCGAATGAGATGGGTGATCGCTGACAAATGGTTTCAGGTTCACCGCAAATAACAATTTGCAACCGCACCCTCAAATCAGTCACACTGCTTAAGCAAACAGCCAACACTTATACTTTTCGCCCCAACAGCGCTAGGCTAAAAAGGAGAATTTAAACATCGCGAAATCCCCCCAGGAGGCCAGCATCCGATCCAATTTAGACATCCTTATCCTAAACATTCAAGGCTTTTGGAACAGGTAAGTAACGATGAGCCTTAGCGCGTCCATCACTGCAATGATTCAGAACGCTTTCTTCAGCTTTCTTAAACTGTGCAATACTTCTCATCGGCTTGAGATAGCAGAGTATATCGCACTCATTTGCTCAATCGTTGGGTTAATTGCGGCTGTAATATCCGGGCAGATCATCTTTGCCGTTGTTCCCCTAACGAGTTCCGTCGCGCTGAACCTGCTCAACCGTTACCGCTACGACCGGCTCAATTCACGGCGGACGTCGGCGGCTATTATGCGGGTGCAGCAGCAATTTTCCGAAGAGATGCAACTGCTACAAGCCTCAGTGCCAGGAATACCGGCTTCCTCCCCACTGCCTGATAGCGCTCGTGGCACCCAGACCTATCCTACAGGAAGCACCGAGATGCCAAAAAAACCTGCTTCGCAACAGGAAGCGCCCGACCTGAACCCAATTTATCAAAATATCGCCCAGCTACAAGAAGAGTGCGCCACTGTGCAGGAATCTGTCAGCAGCGTTATTCACTATCTCAATAGCTCATCCGTTGTAGAACGGGTTGACCGCTTGGAACGGACGATGGCCCAGTTGTCGGAACGCCTTGCTAGTTTGGCTAACCAAATAGAAACCGCCATGCAGCGCCGGTGGGACGACAAGCAACAGCCACCGGCACCGGCAGCCGAACAACCCCGCGCCTCCAAAAAGAAAAAATCCGCCGCCCCAGAATCGACCCAAAAAGAGCCGGCAGCCCCCACCGCGACAGCCGAAGCAACCGCGCCCCAACCCACCGCAAAATCCATTCTCCTGCCCAGCTTTGTCAGTCAATCCCTCAATCAAAACTGGCGCTGCGTGCGTACCCTCACCGGACATACCGACTGGGTGAGTGGCTTGGCGATTAGCGCCGATGGCCAGCACTTGGTCAGCGGCAGTTTTGACAAAACCCTGAAAATTTGGCAGCCGTACACCGGCGAGTTGCTACATACCCTATCGGCTCATACCAAAGGCATTTTTTCCGTCGCCATCACCCCAGATAGTCAGATTGTGGCGAGCGGGAGCTGGGATGAGACAATCAAACTGTGGAAGCTAGAAACCGGGGAATTGATGGATACCCTGGCCGGCCATTCCGGCTCCGTGCGCTCCATCACCATCAGCCCCGATGGTAAAATGCTTGCCAGTGGCAGTTTTGACGAAACGATTAAGCTGTGGGAATTGAACACCGGCGTCTTGCAAAGCCGGCTCACGGATTATTCCGGGCCGGTTTACGCCCTGCAATTTAGCCCGAACGGGGAATTTCTCGCCAGTGGCGGCGGCGACGGACTGATCCATCTGTGGCAAATGCACACCGGCGAACATATCGGCACCCTCACGGGAAATTTAGATTTTGTTTGGTCACTCAGCTTTAGTCCCGATACGTCATATCTCGCCAGCGGCAACGGCAACGGCACCGTTAAACTGTGGGAGTTGGACACCGGCGATCTAATCGCCACCCTCGCCGAGCATTCCGGGCCGGTTTACTCGGTCGCATTCACCCCCGATGGGCAAACCCTGCTCAGTGGCAGTGCCGACGGCACCGTTAAAATCTGGGATAGGGCATCCGGCAAGCGAGTGCACACCCTGGCAGAGGATAGCAAACCCGCGATCTCCCTAGCCATCAGCCCTTCGGGTCAACTCCTCGCCATCGGCAGCGCCAACGGCACAATCAAAATTTGGCAGCGAGATTAAACAAAGTTCGTGAAAACCCGTAATGTGCTGGAAATTGCAGAGTTTGTATCCCTCGCCGGCTCAGTCGCGGGATCGGTTGCGGCTGTGTTTTTCCAGCAACTTGCCTATGCAGTCGCGCCCCTGTCGCTGTCGCTGCTGCTCAACTGGACAAACCGGCAGCGGTTTGAGCTACAGACTCGCCAACAAACCACAGCAGCGATCACTCAGTTAAACGAGCAACTCTCTAGCCTCGATGCGGCAAAACAGCAGTGGGCAGAAGCGTTAACTTCTGTGATTCAACGCTTGGAACACGAAGCCCAAAGTATTGAACCGGGGCGGGATCTGTCCGGCTTACTCTCAGAAATTGAGCAACTGAAAAACCGGCAAACCACCCTAGAAAAATGGCTGGCACCCATTCAAATTCAGTTAGACGGCTTGCGAGAGCAATTTACAAGCCGGCCTGAACTTGAGCAGATTGAAAATTTAGCCCGCGTGATTGTGGCGCTGCAACAATACCTTGACCGGCTGCCCCCACCCAGTGAAGCACAACTGCCGGTGGTAGATTTACAAAAGCAGGTAGAACTTGCGATTGCGAGCATTCCCGCTCAAGTTGAGGCTGCCGGTCATAATCTCATGGAGGAGATTGAACGGCAATTTCAAGTCATTCAGCAGCCTTATGAATATGAGCTGGTGATGAAGCGCGAACGCAGTCACTCTTTGCTCCTAGAAGCCCTGGAAAAAGCCCAAGACCGGCTGATCGTCGTCTGTCCCTGGCTGAGGCGTAGCCGGCTTGATGACAGCATGATGCGTCACTTTAGGGCACTGCTAGATCGCAACTGTTGCGTTGAGATCGGCTGGGGACAACCCACGGATGTGGAAACGCCGGCAGAATATGCCGCCGGCATCCATCAGTTGCAACAGCTCGTGAGAGAATATCCGGATCGCTTTAAGCTGAAAGGATTGGCGACGCATGAGAATTTTTTAGTGTGCGATTGCGCCTTTGCCTGGGTGGGCAGTCATGATGTTCTTAATGCCGGCACCCAACGGGATCGCCCAGAGGTGGGAGTTCGCACCACTGATCCCCGGATCATTGAAGAATTGATCCAACGCTTTGACGAAGCCCAACCGTTAAATTTACCAAACAGCCGGCTTATCCCAACCTCCCTCGACCAATTTGCCGATGCAGAAGAACCTTCTGAACCGCTACTCGAAGATTGAGCCGGTTACGAAAGCAAAAATTAAGTCTTTGGGAGGAAGTTAAAAAGCTTTAATATCTTGCATTATTCTCAAATTAGAACAATCGCTCAATTTTTTCGTTAGCCATTTCTATCCTGTAACATGGTTGGAAACCACAGATTTTAGGGAACTAGGCTGTAGGGGGTGATAACTCTTCAAGGGAGCGCGTTACTTTTTGGCATCCGGATCTCAGCGGTTTTTAATTGTTTAACATTTAAAAGAATTATTGATGAGAGCGTTAATTAGCTTAAGTGAGATATTTTAAATAAAACTTTGAAAAATATGTAAATTAGAGTATAAGAATATACGGGAATTATCCGAAAATCTGCTATAAATTCATAATGCAAGTTAAATGCAGGAAAAGACCTCAGAAAATCTCAAAATGAACTCGGCAAGATTTGGCTGCGCGATTGAGGCAAAATAGAAGGCAACTATCAGGCAAAATGTGATGGGGTTCTAGAAGTAGGTGAATTATGAAAAACAGCTGGCTAGAGATTGCAGAATATATCACCATTGCTGGTTCAATCGCTGGATCGGCTGTTGCAGTGCTGTCGCAGCAGCTGGTGTACGCAGCAGCGCCGGTGTCTGCGTCGCTGTTACTGAACCTGCTAAACCGGCGGCGGCTAGAGGAACTGGCACCGCCCAGCCCAAACGGAGACGTGACTCAAATTCACCGGCAACTTTCCACCGAGGTGGAATCGCTACGCGCCTCAGTCAGAAGATTGCCCACTCATGAAGAACTCAGAGGCGTTAAAGAAGCGCTTCAGATAGAAATGCGCCGGTTAGAAGGGCTGGAAACAGCAGAAGGCAGTGCGGCTGGAGAGATATCCCACATTCACAACCAGTATTCCAGCTTGCTTGAAGCCGTTGCCACCGTGAGCAACCGTTTAGAAGAATTTCCACCGGCATCAAGAGTGGAAGGTTTAGAAAAAGCCTTTGCCCGAACCACAGAAGAACTCGCGCAACTGGAAAACGAAGTCACCCAACTTCAAACCAACCTACAAAACCGGCAAGCTCAAAGCTCAACAGAAGAGCAAGTCCTAACAGCACAAGCTTACTCGCTCCTAGAGCAACAACTTGAACAGTTAAGAACAACCTTAGCCCAAGTCCAGCAAGACGCCCAAAATCGGGTGCCGGCGCAAGATTTTAACTCCCTAGTGGCAGCGATGCAGGTGCTTGAGCAAGCCGTAGCACCCGCTGCTGGGGCAATCTCAGACATCCAGGCGCAGCTAGACGCATTGAGCGAACAAGTCAACCGGCAGTCCAACGAAACACTACAAACCACTACCCTACAGCAGCTAGAAGAAATTAGAGGAGCGCTGGCAGGGTTAGAGCGCCGGATTGATTTAGAAAAGGAAAATTTCACCGCCACCGCAGCGCTAAGCTCAGAAACCACAGAATTAGCCGGCATTGAAGCACTCGCCCCACTGAGCAATGCGGTAGAGGATATGCGACTGGAATTAGACGATTTGAGATCGCAGATCAGGCAACGCAGTGGGGTAACATTGCCAGCCGACATCTCCCAGCAGTTAGAGGAACTGCGAGCATCTTTAAGCGAACTAACTCAGCGTGTAGAAACCGTTAGCACTAACACATCTGCTGAAACCGCAGATGTAGCCGGCAGCGAAGCACTCGCCCCCCTGAGCAATGCGCTAGAGGATATGCGACTGGAATTAGACGATTTGAGATCGCAGATCAGACAGCGTAGCGGGGTAACACTGCCAACCGGCATCTCCGAGCAGTTAGACGAACTCAGGGTATCTTTAAGCGAACTAACTAAGCGTGTAGAAACCGGCAGCATTAACACATCTGGTGAAACCACAGAATTAGCCGGCAGCGAAGCACTCGCCCCCCTGAGCAATGCGCTAGAGGATATGCGGCTGGAATTAGACGATTTGAGATCGCAAATCAAACAGCGCAGTGGGGTAACATTACCAGCCGGCATCTCCGAGCAGTTAGACGAACTCAGGGCATCTTTAAGCGAACTAACTCAGCGTGTAGAAACCGGCAGTATTAACACATCTGCTGAAACCGCAGATGTAGCCGGCAGCGAAGCAATCGCCCCCCTGAGCAATGCGCTAGAGGATATGCGGCTGGAATTAGACGATTTGAGATCGCAGATCAGGCAGCGCAGCGGAGTAACATTACCAGCCGGCATCTCCGAGCAGTTAGAGGAACTGCGAGCATCTTTAAGCGAACTAACTCAGCGTGTAGAAACCGTTAGCACTACCACATCTGAAACCGCAGATGTAGCCGGCAGCGAAGCAATCGCCCCCCTGAGCAATGCGCTAGAGGATATGCGGCTGGAATTAGACGACTTGAGATCGCAGATCAGGCAACGCACTGGGGTAACATTGCCAGCCGGCATCTCCGAGCAGTTAGACGAACTCAGGGTATCTTTAAGCGAACTAACTCAGCGTGTAGAAACCGGCAGTATTAACACATCTGCTGAAACCGCAGATGTAGCCGGCAGCGAAGCACTCGCTCCCCTAAGCAATGCGCTAGAGGATATGCGACTGGAATTAGACGACTTGAGATCGCAGCTCAGGCAACGCACTGGGGTAACATTGCCAGCCGGCATCTCCGAGCAGCTAGACGAACTCAGAGAATCCTTCAACCAGTTAAACCGGCGTGTGGATCAACCGGCATCTGCTCAAACCGCAGATTTAGCCGGCATTGAAGAAGTCCTAGCCAAAATCGCCCAATCTGTTGCCGACTCAAAAGCGCAAATAGAAAGCCGACTCATCCAGTTGGAAGCGCGAGAAATCAACCCCCTGGGGCAAGATGTTGCTCAGCTGCAACACGAGTATGCCAGCTTACTCGCCTCCATTGCCGGTTTAATTGCACGACTCGACAGTTTGCCACCGGCATCAAGGTTAGACAATTTAGAAACAACCTTAGCCCAACTGGTGCAAAGAATCGAAACCCTGCCAACCGAGAGCGTGGAGCAACCCATGCCGGTAAACCCCGCCATTGAGGGGCAAATTGAGGAATTCAGGAGTGCCTTAGCCGAATTAGAGCGCACTATCCAAAATCCCGCCCCTCAAGCAGCAACAACCACAGCCTTAGAGGAAACTGTCGCCGAAATTCAAGCCGAACTGGACAACTTGAGAGCGCAAGTCAACCAGCCTTTAGCAGCAATTGTGCCGGTAGACAGCCGACTGGAAATAGAAGAAGTCCGAGGAGTCGTTGATGCGCTCAACCGGCGTATCGATGACTTACCGCTGCCAGAACCCGTAGATTTCACCGGCGTTGAAGAAGTTTTAGGCAAAATCGCCGAATCCGTCGCAGAAGCAAAAGCCCGGATGGAAAACCGGCTTGCCCAGCTAGAAGCAGAAATCCACAATTTCGCTGATCTCGAACCCGTACCGGGCAACCTTTTGGAGTTGAGAGAACAGTATGCCGGCTTGCTAGAATCGGTTGCCGGCGTCACCACACGCCTAGAAAGCAGCCCATCTGCCGCGAAGATAGACGAGTTGGAAAGAGCCATCACCGAGGCTTGGGAAAGAATCGCTTATCTGCAAACAGCCTTCGCCGAACAACAATCTGCACCCGCCTCTGTGGAGGTAGAGCAGCAGTTGGGGGAGTTAAGAAGCGCTCTGGGGCAGCTAGAAAGCTCTCTAGAGCATTTGGCGACAAAAGCCGAAGTTCAGCAACATCTGGGAGACATCCAGAAGTTAGTCAGTGAGCTGCGGCAACAAACAGCCGGTGCGAATACAGATTGGCAGCAATTGCGCCAAGACGTTCAATCCTTGCAACAACAAGTTGAAACCTTGCCCGTAGAACTTCAAGAGCGCATCAGTGCGGAACTGCAAGAACCCCTCAACGCCCTGAGTGAGCAGTTTAACCAGCGTCCCGAAAGGCAGCAGATAGAAGAGTTGCGCGAATCCCTCACCCAACTTTATCGGCGCATCAACGTAGAAACGCAAAATTACTCCTCTGAGCCGGCATCGACTGGATCTGCCGATTTGACTGAGGTGGAAAGCATCTTAACTAAGATTGCCGAAGCAGTTGCGGAAGCGAAATCTCAGATGGAAAGTCGCATTGCCGAGATCCAATCGGTTGATGTCGATTCCCTGCAAGGAGATATCTCCGGATTGCACGCCGCCCTAGATCGCTTAGAAACCGGGCACATCGCCGCTTTAGAGGAAGCGATCACCCGACTGCAAACAGATTTGGAGACGGTTTCTAACCGTCCTACCTCAGATTTTCCCTCGCTAGGTATGTCGGCACTATTACCCGTCGCGTCTGGATTGAATCCAGATGTCGAGAGCGGGTTAGCCGGCGCAACCACCGAACTTGCCAATATTCAACTGTTGGTGACTCAAGCCGTGGAAAATCAGTTGGGTGAGATTAACCAGCTGCTCAAAGCCCTACAAACTTGGGAATTCAAGTTAGTATTTGACCGTCCGGGGATTCGAGCCGTGTTGGAAGAAGCCCTAGAAACCACCCAAGAGCGACTGATTGTTGTTTGCCCTTGGGTGAGCCGATCCAGCCTCGATGGCGACTTGCTGAGGAAATTTGAGGCATTTCTAGAGCGAAATGGCCGGCTAGATATTGGCTGGGGCAACCTCAAAGATATTGATAGCGGTGAGTTTCCGCGAAAAACAGACCGGCAGTGGCAAAGCAACGACGAGAGCGATACTTTGTATGACGCGCTCAACGACTTGGAACAGTTGCAGAGCAAATATCCCAGCCAACTGCGGTTAAAAGTTCTGGGAACCAACGAAAACTACTTAGTGAGTGATAGCACCAGTGCTATGCTCACCACTCACAACTTCCTCAGCGCCGGTGCCGGTTTCCCCGAACGCGAAGTCGGCGTACTCACCACCGATCCCCGGATTATCCAAGGTTTAATTGACCGCTTTGACGATCCGGTTCTCAACCCCAACAACGCCTACGCTTACCGAAAACGCGGGTTTGAGCGCTTAGATAGCGGAGATGCCCCGTCTGCAATTGAAGATTACACGCAAGCATTGGAACTCGATGCCAACAATGCCAACGTCTATAACAACCGAGGCGTCGCCCGCTCAAATCTCGGAGAGCACGCTGCCGCCATCGAGGATTACACCCAAGCCTTGCTGATTAATCCCAACGAGGGCGCTTATTACTTCAACCGAGGTTTTTCCCGATCTCACATAGCAGAATACGCCGGCGCAATTGCAGACTTCACCGAAGCAATTCGCCTGCTGCCTGAAGATGCAGACTCCTACTTCCAGCGCGGTGAAGCGTATCGGCTATTAGGACAATATCAAAACGCAGTTGCAGATTACACCCAAGCCTTGCAACTCAATCCACGAGATGCAATTGCACACAACAACCGGGGATTAGCATACTATGAGCTAGGAAATCGGCAGGCAGCCATTGAAGATTACAATCACGCACTACAGATTAATCCTGATGATGCCGTTGCATACTTCAACCGAGGGATTGCCTTCGCTGCCGGCGGAGATTATGCCGGTGCAATTGCAGACTTTAACCACACCCTGACACACCATCTTGATCATGCCGGTGCCTATCATAACCGAGGATTAGCCCGTGCAGAAATCGGAGATCGGCCAAAAGCGATTGAAGATATACAAAACGCCGCCCACCTCTTTTCCACTAAAGGAGACACCGACAGCGCCCAACAAGCCCTAGAAACCCTCAAAAAACTGCAATCGTAGCCAATCTACAGACTGCAAAATCCCAACAAAAACGCAGATAAATCATCCGTATTTATCTGCGTTTATCTGCGTTTATCTGCAGTTAAAAAAATCAAATACTTTGTTTCTGAACAGAACGCCCTTGCTACCTTCTCAACACCCATCATCATCGAAGGCGCATAGCATCAACCAAAAACCCTAGAAAATAACAACTTATTCCATAACAGTGGAAAGTTCATCCACAATCTTCACCCGTCCCCGACTCACAGAATGCAACAGCCGGTCAATTGAAAATCTTTCCTCTTCATCAAGCGATTCATCCAAAACCGCTGCCATCAACCCATAACGATCAGCAAGCGTAATAGAACCAGAGATAGTCACTTCAGCGAACAGATCAGAGATAGCGGAGGGAAGAAGGATTGTGGGAGAGGTCATGATGATGGGTTGAACTCGATGTATCTAATATCTCGCCTTTTTCTGAAGTCTTGCGTGATGTAACCCGTTCATCGTTTGTGATAGTTCAAGGTCGAGCACGTGATAGAAACAAAATAACCAAGTGACAGACTTTTTCTATCTGAGTGATGTGTATCACACCTTTGGGAAGGGATGAAGCATGGGGAATCGAACTTTTTTTATCACCGGCATCTCACCGGCAAGCGTGAATAGATGTATCAGCCTTCAGCGCGAAAAAAACTGACATGACACAAAATACAACCGTTGCAGCCATCCAAACAGCCTTCTCAGAAGACAGATCCACCAACATCACCCGCATCAGTCATCTCGTACGGGAGGCAGCCGGCAAAGGTGCCCAAATAATTTTGCCCCCGGAACTGTTTGAGGGACATTACTTTTGCCGAGAGGAACGAGAGCAATTCTTTAACAACGCCCATCCCCTAGAGGGACATCCCACGATTGCCCACTTTCAGCAGTTAGCTGAGGAATTAAACGTCGTTGTGCCGGTGTCATTTTTTGAAAAAACCGGCCCTGCTTACTACAACAGTGTGGCGATCATCGATGCCGGTGGCTCAGTCTTGGGAGTTTACCGCAAAAGCCACATTCCCGACGGCCCAGGCTACGAAGAAAAATTTTACTTCCGCCCTGGAAATACCGGCTTTCGAGTCTGGACAACTCGTTTTGGCCGGCTTGGCGTTGGAATTTGCTGGGATCAGTGGTTTCCAGAGTGTGCTCGCTCAATGGTACTCATGGGAGCCGAACTTTTACTTTATCCCACAGCCATTGGCACTGAACCCCAAGATTTAACTCTAGATACTAAAGATCCTTGGCAGCGAGTTATGATCGGCCATGCCGTCGCCAATACTGTGCCGGTTGTTGCAGCAAACCGTGTCGGGTGCGAAGGCGGACAAACTTTTTATGGTCATTCCTTTATCGCTAACCACCGGGGAGACAAAGTTGCAGAACTCGGACGGGTAGACGAAGGCATCATTTACACCACATTTAACCTAGCCGAAATTGCCCTAAGCCGCGCCTCATTCGGCTTATTCCGTGATCGCCGGCCTGAACTTTATAGCACACTCACCACTGCCGACGGAACCACTTAATTTCCCAAAAATTTTCTAATCCCCTCATCCGGGACTCTAATCCCAACGATTGCTGCCGGTGGGTAAAGATGTTATACATTTTCTTGCCGGCTCTAAAAAATACCCAATCTTGCCGGCTTCGGTCAACGGTAGATCACAGAAACATCATTCAAAATGGTATCAAATCGGAAGTTATACTAACATCTAGCAGACTGAGTGCCTGGATTGCAATTTTAACCCGCAGACGGCCCTTTCGGGAAACAGTTAGGGACAAAGATAAGGCACCCGGTTAAACACTTACCACCGACACGTTGGCTGGTTGCCGGCAGCCCTCTTGCCTTGGCTGAAAGTGTGGTTGCCGGTGAATTAATAAGGAAAAGCGTCGAGATTCTTCAGCAGATCCTCTAGATATGCTTGTGGGTTCGTCGTCTCGATGGCCGCTTTCTTCGCTTTATCCTTAATCGACTTGAGTACCAAACGCACAACCCAAGAGGACAGGCGCGGGTTGTTATCTATCTCCGAGATCAACGCATCTAAATCGTTAATCATGGCCATCAGGTGCAGGTTGCTGTCTTGTAACATGGCTGAGGCTATCTCCCATTTTTTGTTTTAACGATTCACGGTAACTACGACAGGAAAACACTGTCAGAGGGTTGAGGAACTTAGTAACATCGGGTGCTACTAAAATACGATTCACGCCCTTTATTTCTGCCTATAAAGTAAAAAATTCAAGGGGACAGGTATGCAAGTTTTGTGCCACTCCTTTAGCCGGCTCAAAAACCTGAAGGAAAATCAGGTTCAACCCTTTTTGAAAAACAGGTGCGAAGCCTTACCCATCAAAAACTTTTAACTGGGTGTGCCAGAGGTGACAAGTTTTTAGCAGCCACCAGCGGATGTCGGTGAGAGTGGACACTTTGGAAATTGGCACAAGTTACGGGACAGGGGAGAGGGGCTAAGGAGAGTTAGGAAACAGGAGGGAGGAAAGGGGCAATAGGACTGTCGGCAGATGAAGGGACAAGCGCTGTCCCGCCTGTGCTAAGGGATAAAGGATAGAAGACAACTGATATTTTGAGGTGCAATCTTGAACTACACTACAGCCATGCGGAATACAGAACCATCAATCAAAGCTGTGAGGAACTCTCAGAACCAGGGTCAGCGGCTAGAGCTGGCAGAATACGCCTCCCTAATTGCCTCCGGGGTAGGAACAATTGTCGCCGCCGTATCGGGACAAGTTGTATATGCTGCAGCCCCGCTGACGCTCGCCCTCTCACTGAATATGGTTAACCGGCAGCGATTTCTGGCACAGACAAAGGCAATTGAGCAAAGCACGAGCGCAGCCATTTCGCTTTTAGAACACGAACTGCGAGGCGACATTCAATCGGTGCGAAGCTCATCACAAAGTACACCGGCATCCGAACGCCTTCGGGATCTCGAAGCCTCAATGCTCAGGCTAAGTACGCTGTGGGTTCAGCTACAACAACGGCTTGAGCGCTCATCTGCGTCTTTACAAGATCCACAGATTCAGCAAGAGTTTGCAATTGTTCGCAGAGCAATCGTCCGGTTACGCGACAGCACGAATGTAAATATCGCGGAAGTTCGTCAAAGTCTGGCGGAGGAAATTGAGTCCCTGCGGCAGATGGTAAGGCAGCCGGCACAGCAGGCAGAATTGTCAACCGCAACATCTCAACTCGCCCCAGCCGATGAAGTGCCGGCTCAAATCGCTCAATTACAGCAGCGAGTGGAACAGCTAGAGCTGAAGAACCAGGAGATTGTCAAGCCCTATATCAAGCGCCTCGTCATGGAGGTGAAGCAACTGCAACAGCAATCGGACACCGAACCGATTAAAACTGCCCTCGCCGACTTGAGCGTGCAGATTGAGAATCTTGCCAAAGAACTCGAAGCCCAAATCGATCCGCACCAAATGCAAGGGATGCACTCCGCCCTATCTAGACTCTCAGAAAATATCGCCGAAAGGCACCGCGTTCCCGGAATCGAGCCGCAGCCGGTTAGAAGTATTGAAACCTAAGCCCATGCAGCCTAGGATCTTGGAAATTGCGACCAACAATATTTGAACCGGCTGATTGTCTATTTTGTGCCTAAATGTTGCAGATTACATCTTCCACTAACCTCAACATTCTGCTCGAAAATCTCCTGTTTCTAGTTATTTCCACCTCTTTTTTGGGGTTTGTCGGTTTTTTGTGGAGAGAATCAAAGCCTTTTAGCCTTCCGCAAACGCTGCCGGCGTGGTTTTCTGCATGGTTAGCTGTTGTGCTGGTGGTAGGCTTGGCGCTGCCTTTGGTGGTAATGATTCTGTGGGGCGTGTGGTGGGGCAATCGAAGCGTGTTACAAGCCTTGATTCCCTACTTTGTCATGCTAGGGTTGCAAATTCTATCCGAACGAGTAACCCTGAAACAATTTCACTCGTGCGTATGGGTGTTGATTCCTTGTCTCTACCTGCCTTACCGCTTCTGGCAGCTATATATTGGATTGACACTCGTCAGTTTTGATACTCGGTTAATTTGGGTACAAAGGTTATTAGCTGTCGAGATCGTCCTTTGGATTTTTAACTACGGCGTCCACCTGTCGCAGATTCCACGCCTTCTGCGTTGGGAAGTTCAGCCGCAAAGTGATGGTTGAAAAACTTCAACATCCGTTCTCAAACCTGAATGTTTACTGAAAACTCGGTGCAATCGCGCCTAAAATTGCGGGAAGGCATTTTAAGCGACCTGAAATTATGCAGAAGATAGAACCCTCACTCCAAACTGTGACAAATACTCTCAGCCGCCGGCATTGGTTAGAGCTGGCAGAGTACGCATCGGTTGCCGGCTCGGCTGTGGGAACGCTGGCGGCGGCAGTCTCCCAGCAGTTTGTCTTCGCCGCTGCTCCTCTCACTTTAGCGGTGTCTCTCAACCTGCTTAATCGCTCTCGAATGGCGCAACAACCGCGTCTGCCTGAGCCGGCTGCCATCAATTCCCTGACTTCCAGCTTTGATGATTTATTCCCCTTTTCCCAACCTCCAGAGTTGTTTGATTCGCCTGGGATTCAAGATGAAATTGCTCACCTGCGGCAGTCCCTAACACAGTTGGGGGAAACCACTGCGGCTGCGATGGTGGAAGTTCGCCAGCAGCTAGCCCAGATGCGCCAAAGTGTGTCTCATTCAGAATCTAACGATCTCAACCCCATTTACCAGGCGCTCTCCCAACTGCAAGCTGTGACTGAACGTTTGGAGAATCAAGCATTTCAAGAAGACGACTGGGAACGGCTGAATGTCCGATTGTTATTGATGCAAGAAGCGATTGCGGATCTGAAAAATACTACCATTCAGATACAAGAGCGTGAAAATGAACCCTCAGATTTTAATGATATTGAAGCAGTCATCGCCCAGATCCACGCGGCTTGGCAGACGCAGATTGATGAGCTGATCGGGCGTCTTGAGCAATTGGAACATAAGAATCGAGAAATTATCAAACCCTACCTGCAGCGTTTGGTTTCCGAGGTGAAGCAGCTCCAGAAGCAATCGGTTAAGGCGGGACGTTCTTAAAAGTTTGTGTGAGATAAAACATTTAAATTGCATTTGTGACCGCTTGATAAGTAAAAAACAGCCCTCAAGACAAGGGGCTGAAATCGTTGCAGACAAAGTAAAATGCGAGGAAACAATGAACGCAAAATAAAATAATTTCTGATCATTTATCTGCAGTTTTTACTTTTTAAAATTTAATAAAATATGCAATTTAAATGTTTTATCTGGAGACGTTATTTCCAGAAAATTGACCGTAATTGGATAGAAGCGGTGCCGGCAAAGTCTCGATAGGAGAAATTTTATATTTCTACTGTAGTGGGATGGAGGCAAACCGGCTGACAATTATCATAAAGAATGGAGCCGATTAGAACTGTTTCATGCGAAATCACCGTCAGTGGCTAGAAATTGTTGAATATCTCTCAATCGCTGGATCGGCGGTGGGAACTGTGGTTGCTGTGGCGTCACAGCAAGTCGTCTATGCAGCGACACCGATTTCGCTGTCGTTGTTGCTGAATCTGCTGAATCGTCGCCGGCTGGAGAATTTGCCGGCAGCCGGTGGCACAAGTGAGATTATCCAGGTACAGCGCCAACTTTTAGGCGAGGTGGAATCTGTGCGCCGGCAACTTTCAGCGATGCCGGTTCAGGATGCCGGTGCAAATATAACCGTGTTGCGGCAGCTATCGGAACAAATTACGGATTTGCCAACCCTGCAAGCACAACTTGCACAGATTAATCACCGGCTTGATACAGAAAAGCAAAATTTTGAGCCGGTGCCGGTTAACTCTAATTTAGAGCAACAAATTGAGGAATTAAGAATTGGGTTAATTCGAGCCATCGAACAAATCGCTCATCAGCAGCATGAAGCTCAAAATGGAGCGCCAAGACAGGATCTCATGCGGCTATTTACCCAAATGGAGACGCTACAGCAGCAGCAAATTATTCTCAAGCAAACAGTCGCACCGATAGAAGGGGCGCTTACAGGTTTTATGGGCTATTTGGACGCCCATAGTGAGCAATTTAACCGGCGTATTGGAACATTTGAGGTTGCAACTGAAAGGCAGGTGGCAGAGTTAAGAGAAACGCTGACACAGATGCAACAGCGACTCAATGAAGATCGGCAAAATTTGGCGTCGATGCCGGCTACTTCAGAATCTATTGATTTGAGGAATATAGAAACTGCGTTAGCGCAACTTTCAGAAGAACTCGCAGCGCTGCCGGCGCAAATGCCAAGCAGAAACGCTTCACCTGAAACATTTGATTATAATTTAATTCAAGAAGAAATTGCGAAATTGCTGCAAAGCCGGCTCGATTTTAATCCAATTCGAGAAGAACTTGCGAAATTGCGAAGCCAGTATGCAGATTTACAAGAATCTGTTGATAATTTAGCTGAGCGTTTAAACGGAGAAAAGCAGCTTAGCAGTGGCAGAGTGTCTGGTGAACCAGAAAGAAAGAAAGAGCCAATTATTCTTCAGCCGGCAGCAGACGAGAAACCTGCTGAAAAAAGACGAGAAATTGAGCCAGCGCCAGCTATTTTTGTGGAGCCGGCATCAAAATCAAAACCGAAACTTTGGCGGTGTGTGAAGACACTTACGGGACATTCAAGCGCCGTCACCTGCCTTGCTATCAGTGCCGGCGGAAACCAGCTCGCAACGGGAAGTTATAAAGAAATTAAGCTTTGGAATTTAAAGACGGGTGAAGAACTTCAAACTCTGGCTATGCAGTCAGAAGCGATGTCAGTTTCCGCTCTAGCTTTTAGCCCAAATGCCGAGATTATTGCCTCTGCAAATGCCGATATTGAGATATGGAATTTAAGAACCGGCCAACAAATTCGCACCCTGGAAACTTCTTGCTGGGCTTTATCGGTTGCGATTAGTCCGGATGGTAAAATTCTCGTTAGCGGGGGTGAAGATCCCGTTGATGAAACGGGTTCAATTCAGATATGGAAGTTGGAAACTGGAGAACTTCTCCACGATTTAGGCCCAGATGTGATTGATTCAGTTGCCATTAGTCCAGATGGTCAAATTTTAGCAAGTGCCGGTCTCAAGGGAGTAGACGAAGATGAAATCGAGGAAATCGACGAAGCCGGTTTAATTCAGTTGCGGCGTTTGGATACCGGCAAAGTGCTTCATACCTTAACTGATCCTTCTGGAAAGGTTTATTCAGTAGCGATCAGTGCGGATGGAAAAGTGCTGGCGAGTGGCAGTCATAATGGAACCGTAAAGCTATGGAATTTGAGGACAGGAGAGTTATTGCGTACCCTTGCCGGTCATTCGCTGCCGGTTCATTCTGTTGCTATTAGTTCTGATGGAAAAATTCTGGCAAGTGGCAGTAGCGATCAAACCGTTAAATTGTGGAATTTGCAGACTGGAGAATTGCTGCAAACACTAACTGAGCACTCCGAGAAAGTTTCTTCAGTGGCGTTCAGTCCGGATGGTCAAATTCTGGTAAGTTGCAGCAGTGATATGACGATTAAGGTGTGCCGGTGTGATTGATTTGGGAATTAGATTAAATGTCCTGATAGGAACCTTACCAAGTTCAAACGAGATGAATTTAGAAAATCCTGCATCTAAAGCTTTACTGGCCTTCCTTGAGTCCGAAATATCCCAAAATCGTGCTCTTGGCGACTATCAAACTATGCTAAGGGCTTTATGGAATAAACGAGAAAATCCAACCCTAACTCAGATACCAACAAAATTGCCAGTTGGATACCGGAGCCTTGCTGTACGAGAGTACGTGCGCCAGCAGTACGGTGCTTTACTACCATACTGGGGGCCAACGGCCATTCGGGGTGATTTAACCGAGAAGAAAGCACATATCAGTACCTTTATTAGCCTTGTCAACGAGTTACCAAATGACGTGGTTGAAGTCAATAAAGTGTTAGAGTGTGCCGCGAAAATAGTGGCGAATTACATTAATGCTAAATCTCCTATTATCGAATTAGCGGCAGCAACCGAACCACAACGGGTATTGAACCAGTTACTTGCCACAAAAAGTCATGGTCGCATTCAGCAGGGCATTGTCTATGCGCTTCTTAAAGTCCTCCATGAGGGAGTTCCTAGGATTACTGTCCGCACAAAGGCAGTATTCGCTGGCGACGTCCAGAGCGGACGACGAGGCGACGTTGATGTAATTGAAAATGAAGATAAAATTCGGGCAGTATTCGAGGTTAAAGCTCAACGGTTAAATGTAAATATCTATGAAGATGTTGTTCGCACGCATACAGCCACTGGAGAACGAGATTATCCAGTATTTATTTTGGCTGATGACTTTAAAATGGATGCATTTAACGAGTACCAAGATGTTTTTCTAGTAAGGCTGCGAGACTTTTGTCTGACTATTTTAGCAGAGATTGTTTCATCAAAAGGAATCTCTTCTAATGAGTCAATTCGTAGGATTTTAGACGTTTACAACAGCGACTTCTGTGATTTCATTCAAAAAGATCGGACGCTGAGAGTTGACTACTAAATAACGCTTAATTTCTTTGCCTATCCAAGTAATAACTGGTACGGCAACAGCATCTCCAAAAGCATAACGCCCAACGCTCTGACTCTCTGGTATCCAAAAGCTATCTTCAACTCCTTGAAGGCGTCCATACTCGCGTGCAGTCATATACCGCATTTTAACTTGATCGGGCAAGACAACGATGAGGATTTGCCGGCTGCTACCACCTGATCCAGTTCGCAAGCAACCAGCAATTCCATCGTCTCTAGTTTCTAGGCAAACTAAGCCTTTACGCATCCGACGATAGGCACTCAAGTAAACAGTTTGTCCGCTTGAACGTGCCACTTGCCGGGCTGTTTCTAAACGCTTTTTACTGTTGCACCTGATGTAGGACAATTCCCGAAGCAACTGAGTTTCTCTAAACCATTCTTGATGATTTCTTGTGTCTACTAAATCTCCAATAATACTTTCTCTAATAGCTGGCAACGGAGATAAATTTAAAAATCCCCAAGATATATCTGGATTAGAGAAAAATACCTTCTGTACTGACATCGGACGACAAGGATGCTGGAAAGCCCGACTGTTTTCTTTCGTTACTTCAGTCAGATTCCCAACTTTGCCAAGATTCATACCGATAATAAAAACACGGGGACGACTTTGAGGGAGAAAGTGTACGGCGTCAACAACAAGAACATCACACGAATAACTTAATTGATTAAGCGATACAAGAATATTTCGGATATCTTGGCCCTTCGATGAAGTTAAAAGACCAGGAACATTTTCTATCAGTACAACTGGCGGTAGCCGTTTGTTAGTGGCAAGCTCTTTGAGTATTCGCATAAACTCAAAGAAGGTGCCACTGCGATTACCTGCTAGACCCTGCCGATTCCCAGCTAGTGACAGATCCTGACAAGGAAATGAGGCTGTTACTAAACTGACATCAGGAACGTTGCTGGCGTACAGATTAGCTATGTTGTCAATCAGGAGGTGGTCATTGCCAAAATTTTTGCTGTATATTTCACCTTTGACTTGATCGTTGTCATTTGCTAACACGCACTGCCAACCAGCTCTCTCAAGACCCTTACGCACTAAACCAATTCCAGCAAAAAATTCAGCAAATTTTAGTAAATTTTCGTCCGTGGCTGACTGTAGCGTTTTAAGCTTCATAAAGCTATACGTTCTTTCCGATTCCAAAGCGTGATATTAGTCAATTTACTATAAAACCTTTCAATATTGTTTTGATAATTTATGATAAAGGAATTTTAATTTATAGAGGAGCCAAAAATCGTAAGCTTTAATAAGTTACTGCACCGGCGCAACCAAAACCTAATTGCCCAAAGCATATTTTTAGAAAATTTAGATGAAATCTAGCCGTAGAACACTCTTAAAAGCCTTTCTAGTTGGATTAGCTGCCCCGTTTTTCAACCGGCAGCCGGCACACTCGCAGCAAAGCCAAGACTTCGCCGACAAGTATACAGCAACCACGACACCGGCAGCCAATCCCACCGCAGCAGAAAACCAAAAACATGGCACAAAGGACTGGCAACTAACCAACCCAGCCAGAAAGCAAGAAATTGAAGGTTACGCCTCTCTCACCAGTGTCAATCGCGGCTCACAAATTAAGCTTTTTGTCAATACGAAAGAACCCAATTATACGATTGAGGTTTTTCGGATGGGTTGGTATGGAGGTGCCGGCGCACGTCGCATGAGTGATCCGATTACTCGAACAGGAATTAGACAGCCGGCACCCATTGAAGATCAAGCTTCTGGATTGATTGAATGCAACTGGAACGAGCCATATATTCTGGAAATTCCTAATAACCCAGATGACGCTACAGATTGGGCAAGTGGGGTTTATTTAGCTAAATTGACTGCCGGCAAAACAGGCAAACAAAGTTACATTATTTTTGTGGTGCGCGATGACAGGCGCAAGTCCGATATTCTCTTTCAATCAAGCGTTACAACTTATCAAGCTTATAACAACTGGGGCGGCAAATCTCTTTACCGATGGAATAGTAAAAGCAAACAAGCTTATAAAGTATCATTTAACCGGCCTTATGCTGTTAGCCCTAACCCTAAAGCTGCTTATGGTGTCGGGGCCGGCGAATTTTTAACCAACTTTCAACCCTATAGAAGAGTCTCTAGTGCCGCCTGGGAATATAACATGGTGCGCTGGCTAGAACGAGAAGGCTATGATGTCACCTATGCCACCAACGTTGACACCCACTTCAATTCTTATTTGTTGCCGGCACACAAAGTTTTTCTTTCTGTCGGGCATGATGAATACTGGTCATGGCAAATGCGGCAAAATGTAGAATCAGCAAGGGATAAAGGTGTTAACTTAGGATTTTTTTCATCAAACACTTGTTTCTGGCAAATTCGATTTGAACCGAGCCGAATTAGCCGCGATTTAAACCGCACCATTGTTGGCTATAAAGAAATGATTGCGAAAGATCCCTATATCCAAAATGGAGACCCGGAAATAAATGTCCGTGCAACAACTTTGTGGCGATATCAACCCGTAAATCGCCCCGAAGATGCCTTCATTGGTGTCATGTACGAAACCTTTCAAGTCGATGCCGATCTTGTTATAGATAATGCCCCAGAATGGCTGCTTGCCGGCACAAATTTAAACAAGGGCGATCGCTTACCAGGACTTCTCGGTTATGAAGTGGATCGGATGTTTGGTAACGCCCCGAAAAATACAATTCGCCTTTGTCACTCGCCCTATTCTCATGAGAATGGAACCCGCTATGCTGATATGACGGCTTATACAACTGATAGCGGTGCCCTTGTTTTTGCCACCGGCTCTATGCAATGGAATTGGGGATTAGACGACTATAACGCACCTGATTTGCGTTCATCCCGCCTCAACCCCGCAGCCGAGCAAATTACCCGCAATGTTTTGGCGCAAATGCAAGTGAAAACTTAGCCGTAGAAGCAAAACATCAATTTTAAAGGTCTGCCGGTGTATCTGGCGCAACCTCAATGCCACCAACTTCTCTGACTGTCTGCTGATCCGTGATTAAATCGCTTAACTCTTCAATTTTGACGCCGATATCCTGGCAAGCTTGCTTCAACTCTCGCTTAAACGTGTTGAGATCCGTACCGTAACCACATAGGTGCGCGGCAGTTTCAATTCCCTGAGCGGCATTTGCTTTAGCGCAGTCAATCAGCTCAAGACCCTGAAGGGGTGTGGGTGATGCCATAGTTTGAGGGTTTTTTTTAGTTTATAGCCACCAGCAATTTACCAAATAGCCGGTGCCGGCTCATCCATCTTTGGTGATAAACCGATCTGGAGCGCTCAAGCGCTGACATCGTCGCACCCGTCGCAACACCCACCTAGGATTAAAAGCCGGCGGCGCAGAAGAATTCAATCCCCATATTCTGAATCACTCAATGGGAAAGCTAGCAATGTCTATAACGAAGCCAAGAGCCACTAATCTGTCCGGTGCATACGTTTATTAGGCACTACTGCCAGAGTAAGTATACGGGAATGACTGCACGAAATCATACTGCTTCAATGTCTGACACCAATGTACCAAAGAGAGATTTTACAAAAGTTAGAGCCTCTTTGTTGTCCATTAATAGTTTCCGTACAGCCCCCTCATACTGTTCACGCTTTTGGAATCCAAGCTCCTTTACAATCTTGTCTAGAGCAGGTGTTTCACGAACTGGATATTGTGAAATGATTACTACCAGATTGGCATCATTAAGTAAATTTTGTAATCGGTCACGTTCTTTTGTGACATACTCAGCCACATTGATGGAAACATTGATGGGTGTCCCAGCACCAATGTCTGTTTTTTTAGGCAGTTGCCGAAAAAACTCCTCACGAATTGCCTTTTCAGCAGTTTGCTCACTCAGGCGTTGAATATGTGGCTTGATTGCCTGAATAGCAGCAGTTTTAGCATTATCAAGGTATGTGGAAGAAGCACCTCCGATAACACTTGCATGGCGCTGTGTAATAAGGTCTTGAATATGTGGATGGTAATATATCGACTCAACTGAGAAGACTGAAAGGGCGTATATGCCCTTCTCTTTAAGCCGATTAATTTCAGTTTCTGGTCGCCGATCATTATCAACAATACCAAAAGCATAAACCCAGTGAAGATTAGCAGAGTCCCGGATGCTAGAAACGGTATGTTCGACATCTCGGCAGCTTGATTTTGCCACAATGGAGACATTTGGAAACACTAGACTGTAAAGCGGCTTATCAAGACTTCGCTCAGTGCCTTCAACAAAGAGAATCTTTCTACGCGCACCAAGGATATCCTTCTTGATGTCATCATCAATTTCAGTTTCAGGAAGAACAAGATCTGCGTCCCAACTATTTACAGAAGATCCAGCATAGGTGCAGCCCCGAATCAGCAATGTACGTGAGCTGGGATTGTCGAGGGGCAGCATCACATCATGTGTAGATACTATGAATGCACAATCATCTCGATTAGAGAACAAAAGTGTCAGAAGTGGTGAAATGATGGAGCGGTGAAGGTGGCGCTCTGGCTCATCAATTAGCACTAAAGTACCACTCTTAACAGTCAATACGTTCGCCGCGATTAATAGGGCGTTACGTTCACCATCCGAGAGTTCCGCAATGCTGTATGGATCACTTCCACTTTTAATTGCAACTACCTGCTCGCTTTCACGGACAGATATCTCAATAGGAATATTTGAAAGCTCTAAAAGCTCGTTGATAATCTGTATAGGAGCATTTTTCTTTGAAAGAGTCTTTGCCAGCTCAATATTGTTAGCATCCACTGCACCAGCAATTGATCGAGAACGCACGTTCTCAGCGTCAATGAGGTTATAAATAGCAATACTTGCACGGTAGTTACCATAATCATCTTTCCAGCGTGAATCTACGCTGGTGTCCACGCTTCGTATGTTGTCTTCATAGTTTCGCTTTTGCTGAGGCGATAAATCCATTGCACTGGAAGAAAACCAAGTTTGACGATGCGCCGATATCCGTCGCGCCTTATCAGGATAAAGGCTATATAACCGTTGCATCAGGCTGGACTTGCCAGTACCGTTGGCACCAAGAACAAACAGGATTTCTCCTAGGTTGATAGTGAGATTGAGTAGTTCACCTGTAGAGCGAGGGATAGCCAAATTGAAGGACATGATTGCTTGACCGTTTAGACTTTTGTCATTTTAGACAAAATAAAGTCGAAAGAGGATGGCAGTGCTTTACTAACTACCTAACTATTAGTTGTGTCGCCATTGCAACAGAACACCCCATTACAGCTTATAAAATAACAAACATTTAATCTGTAAACTTACGCTTTTCCACCGGCTCCACCTAAATTGTGCAAAATCCCGAAGTCACTGCCCTTCCCGCAATTTCGCGAGCCGCTCCCAAAGGCTTGACATCCTTTTTACATTTTAAATTAGTCAGGCTATCCAAATTCCACTTCATTAAATTTCGAGCAAACTTTCCCAAAAGCGCTATTCGCCCTCTGCAAAGCGTGTACCGGCTCTCACAAATAAACCGGCAACCCAAGGGCAAATTCTTCTTAAAACTAAAGTCAACCTATCCATTAAAAGGATAGAGAGAATGAGAGTGATCGGCAAACTGTAAGAGTATGTTTGTATAACAACACTACTCATTTTCTAAGGGCAGGGATGGGGGCGCTGGGGGCACAACACGACGCTCAACGCTGACTTTACGGCTTTCCCGCTGAGTCTGCATTTCCATTGCCACCGCTTCCACCTGAACGTCTAAACTGCCGTAGGGAACCGCTAATTCAACGGTTGCCTCTAACTCGCCCCAGATGCTGCTGGAAAATTCCGTTAACCAGTAAGGGCCATCGAGTACGGAACGCGCTTGCCGGTCTTGCAGCCAGACTTTGACATAAATGCGGGGCACAATTTCAGGCAGTCTCACAGCCACTTTAACCGGCCTGCCGGCCACTAAATTTTCCTTGGGAACTTCTAAAACCGGCGCGGGAACCGGCTCATCTTCAGGCAACAAAGCTGGATTTGCCTCTTCAGGCGTTGGGGGGTTAATGCTTCGCAAACGCCTGAGATTAGAGGGACGTGCCGGTTCTAGCGGCTCATCATCCACCACAATCTCTCGCGCTTCCCACTCGGAAACCGTCTGAGGAGGCGATTCTGCCGGCTCGATCTCGCTCTCCTCACTAGGGGATGCTTCTTGAAACGAGGATACCTCTGTTTTCAGCCATTCTGACAACTCCTCATCATTGGCCAAAGCATTTAGTCGTGTCCAGAAGCGTTCTGGCAGCTTCAATGATTTAAAAGCCGCATCCACCGGCGACGAGGGCGCGGCTGCCGGTGGTTCTTGTACAACCCGCATTTCAGGCCGTTCAACCTCAGCCGTTTCCGCTTCTGCCCGGTTGGGTAAGACTTCTAAATTGGGTTGTGTTTCCGCCGGCAGCGTTTCCTGTGGGGTTTCGCTGGTTTCAGCCGGTGCCTCTACGCCTTTTTGGGTGCGGTTGATCGGCACCACCTTGCTATTAGGTGCGTTTGGGCGGGAAAAGGTCGGCAAATCCAACGGTTTCGAGACAGTCTTCCCCGCTTCAGGTTTATGCAGCAGGGGAGGCAACACCCGATCTGTCGAAGGTTGGAACTGAACCGGCTGAGGGTTTTGCATCGTGTCCACCAGTTCTGAGAAAGACTGGTGAAGCGCTTCGATGTGGTGTTTCGGGTAAGGGTATTCCGACAGATCCACAACATCTTGGTCGCTTAATTCTTCCGAGATCGCGCCCAGCAAGTCCTCAACATCGGCTGTAATTGTAAAAGATTTCGTATCTAGCGCATCGGGACTGCCATCGTAAACACTAATTTGCCCCAAAATCAGACGGGTATCGCTCTCCACCGGAATTTCTAGCGCATAGGCAAATGGCACCGGCGGCTGAATTTGGGGCAGTGATTGCCGCACACTCATTACTAACTGCGAACTTTGAGGATCACGCAGTTGAATATGCACTTCTGCCGATCTTAAGGGAAGCGCATCCTTGACGCCATCAGCAACATCAACCCGTCCAGATACCGTCAGCGGTTGCCCCTGACGCACCATATAGGTGGTTCGGTTCAGGATTAGCTGTAGCGGTTGCCGGCTTCCTGTTGTGGCTGCCGGCTCATCGGGTAAATCCCTGGAATTGTCGGACTCTTCCTCAGAATTGTTAATAATTGCCTGCAACCTCTGCGCTGCCGGCTTCATCGGCACTAATCGCACAGGGGACACAATCGGTTGGGTAACGGTTGGTTCGGGAGTTGCCGGCTCAATATCCTCTGTAAGCATTGCCGGCACTTCTGGGAGATCCGCACTTTCTGACAATGCCGGCTCATTCGACTCTAGAGGCGCGGCATCTTCATCAATGGGCAACACTTCCAGCTTGACAGATTGTTGCCAGCTACTCCCCATCAGATCGGACATGACATCGCCGCCGCTGCATCGCAACTCCCACAACCCCGGTTTAAGGCGCGTAAAGGGAATAACCACGACCAATCCTTCAGCGCTAGTGCGGCGCGAACGCTTTTGAACTCGTCGTTTGGGCGGGACTTCATCGGTGCAATCATGAGTCACGCGAATTTCCACAGCCTCATTCGCACGCTCAGAACGGGCGACAACCCGATACCGGCCTTCTAAAATTTCCACATCGGGAGATTCGAGGGGCAGCCAAGCGCGATCGCCTTCTTTTTGGATCAGAAATTCCCAGTATTCCATCGCTAGCAGCACGAATAGTGCACTGACAGACCAGACCTTTTTAGTCAGTTTAACCTAGTCTGGGAAAGATGCAGCAATCCCACTAACCGGGCCAAATTCTGGAATTTCTGCTTCATGTGTGGGTTGTTGGTTGCGCCGGCCCTCACGTCGCGAAGCAGTTTGTTTAAGTTCAGCAGATGCGAAGCGATAAAGGCCGGCTGCAACACCGGCTTGTCCATCAATTTAAAAAAGTAGCGTCGGCATCTTGCCCCCTAGATATTTTAGATTGCTATATTCGGCATGATTTCTATATTGCAATTTAAATAATTTGTCAACAAATATTAGCATGAAAAGCTTTTTACACAAGTATATTGTCTTATAAAAATGATAAAATATGAGCAAAATACAGTTTTGAAACTGCTGGTAAACAGCCTTGGAAAAATGAAAAAGGCAAAAGAAATACATGACTTCTTTTGCCTTTAACTTTTGTTTTTTGATCTATTTAGAAAAAATAGGGATTACCATGCTTGATTGCTCCGTGTTTGTGAGGAATTGTAAGCATGAGAATTACCGAGATAAGCCATTGGATCGACAGCGCCTTGACCGGCTACACGCAGTTCAAAGTGCAAATGAGGGCCGGTGCTATAGCCGGTGCTGCCCATCTCTGAGATTTGCTGACCTTGCTGCACTCGCTGGCCGGCACGTACCCAAATCCGGTCATTGTGGGCGTAGCGCGTGATACTTCCATCAGGATGTTGAATTTCAACTAAATTGCCATAACCGCCCTCATCCCAAGCGGCATAGGTTACAACTCCAGCAGCCGCAGCAACGATTCGCGTTCCAATCGGGCCGGCAATATCAATCCCGTTGTGCATCCGTCCCCAGCGCCAGCCATAGCCTGAACTTAACTGCCCTTGAGCCGGCCAGATATACCCCTGCACAGGAGAGTTGGGCAAATAAGTATCTGGGGCAGACAGGGGCGGCAATTCAGCGCCATTGTTAGAGCGATAAGTTTGAACATTATCTCTCAAGCTATCAAGACGAGTGTTAATTCTGCCGGCCTTGGTTGTAGTTTGATTCGCCGAGGTAGCAGCAGGCGGCTGGGAATTTACGGGTACTCGGCGCACTTGCTCAACTTCAACCCTTTGTTGGCGGCTATTTGCGGATTGTGAAGCCAACTGGGGTGCCGGTGATGACGTTTGCGGTTGATTCACCGGCTGTAAAATTGCGGCCCCTTCTGCTGTATGAGTGATTTGAGTAGCAGTTTCTGTGCCGGTGGCAAACACGACAGTGGGTTGGGCTTGATTATTTGAGTTATACCTCGAATCAGCGGCTGTTTGTGTCTGGGAGATTCGGGTTTTAAAAGCAGAGTTCGACTTGTGGGGAGTGGCAATCTCCCTGCTTGAGTTTACCGACGTCTGGGCTGAGGCGCTCTGACTTGTGCTGGTATTGCAGATTAACTGCTGGGCGGCAAGGACAGCAAGTGTGCTAATGGCAACAAAGCGGAGATGCATGAAGTTAGCTTATTGTGTGAAACAGCATTAAGAGTCAATTGAATTTGCTAGAAGAAGCGGCTCACGTTACAGGTGGAATGCTGGCGTGCTTTTAGAAAAAGAATATTTACAAGGATGAGGGCGCTTTCTAAAATCCGCCCTTCGTTATCTGCCAGCTGTTGGCTAAGTTAGATGCAGTCCTTGTGTAGAGTTCCACCTTTGAACGTCGCACTAACTCCTAAAAAATTTATTTGATAAAAATCCACTCAAATGAAGCGTGCGAGCAGAGCGCTGGGGGATTGAAGGTTTTTCAAGTTCAAATCTTTCGGTCATAGTAGGCTCCTGATAGTTGACTGTGATTGCCCCCGCCAAACCCTTGGGGGCAGCACACTCTTTTCATTCGCAGTTGCCAAAGATGGTTCCGGGCATAATTTTTAACCGCTCAGATAAGAAATCTTGTAAAGATAATTTTTCACTCTTAAGCTCACGCTTCAAACCCAATACTCGCCGGCTCAAGAGTCGTTTTACACCGGCAGCATAGTTTTTGCCGGCAAAGAAAAAAATCAGTAGCTTCACGGATAAATTATCTATATAATTCAGCAAACCCAATTATTTGTGAGCCTTTGCGCTTCAACGCAGCGGCGATAAGGAACACTTTATGAAGCCCAGTGCGAGCAAGATTGCTAGATTGAAGTTCATCCGCCAACCGCTACAAGCATTTATTCTGGGACTTTGCCTCGCCGGCGGTGGCGCACTCGCCCAAACGCTGCCGGTGCCCAGTAATCTGATTAACCTCAACTCTACAGAGGGAGAAAAGCTGCTAATGGACAGCAAAGCCCGACAGGACTATTGGCCATTAAGTATGCAGTTTGTCACCCAAGATAACTTGGCTTACTGCGGCGTCGCCAGCAGTGTCATGGTGTTGAATGCCTTATCTGTGCCGGCACCGGAGGCACCTGAATTTGGTTCTTTCCGGATGTTTACGCAAAACAACTTTTTTAACGAACAAACCCGGAAAGTGGTAACGCCTGAAGTTGTCTCGCGTCAGGGTATGACGCTGGGGCAGTTGGGACAGTTGTTAGAAAGCTATCCCGTCACAGCGGAGGTTCACTACACCAGTGATAGCAGTTTGGAGGAATTTCGCACTCAAGCCATGAAAAATTTACAAGAACCCGGAAATTTTGTTTTGGTTAACTACTTGCGAAGTGATATTGGGCAAGAAAAAGGGGGGCATATTTCTCCTCTGGGGGCTTATAACGAACAGAGTGATCGGTTTTTAATTTTGGATGTGTCGCGCTACAAATATCCGCCGGTGTGGGTGACAACCGCTGAACTTTGGAAGGCGATGAATACGACAGATTCGGATTCGGGTAAAACGCGAGGCTTTCTATTAGTGAGTCCTCAGTAAATAATTTGTTGAGAATTTTCCGGCAAAAATCCGCCCCATCTGAATTTAAAACCACAGATTAACACAGATAAATTATCTGTGGGGCGGACATTTCATTGTGTTTAAGATTTATAGTTTAAAAGCGATTAATTATACTTTTACAATATGTTCGCAACTGCTGAATTGCGCTGGTTTTATCAGGGAATACTGCCGAACGAAATGATAAACTGGTTCCAGTCTGAGCGTGCCGGCGCACAATTAGAACTGCCAGAAGAACGTGAAGATTTATATTTGTATGCTGCTGGCTGTGAGTATTTAAATATCAAACTCAGAGAGGAGCGTTTAGAAGTTAAATGGCGGCAAGCAGAATTAGGTGAGTTGAGTTTTGGCAATGCGGGGGAAGGTAAGGCTGAAAAATGGGTTAAGTGGATTTGTGAAGCACCACCGGCACAGAGTTTGATAACCGCAGTACCGATGGAAACAGGCGAGTGGATGAGGGTGAAAAAAAGCCGAATGCAGCGTCAGTATCAAGTTTTATCGGATGAATCTATAATTTCAGTGCCGATGGATGCAGAGATCAACCAAGGCTGCACGGTTGAACTCACCCAGTTGAATGTTAATGGTGAGGCGTGGTGGAGTCTGGCTTTTGAAGCGTTTGGAGAAGACGAAAACCTGATAACTCCCCTGCATGAAGTGGTTGAGTGGGTGGCTAAAACTTATCGTGGGCTGCCGGTTCAAACGGCCAGTTCTTATGGCTACCCCAAATGGCTTTCGATGACGCTTAATCGATAGTGCAACTCTATAAAAAATTATAAAGACAATTGAAAACCCCATTTCTTTATGAGAAAATGGGGGAGATTGGCTTAAGACTTATTTCAAAGTAATATTGATAGAGCTGCTGAGCGCAGAACGCACACCCTTAAAAAACTAAGGTATCCTAAACAGGTAAGCAAACAACGCGTCCAAAAACCCTTTGGCTAACTAAACGGCGAGCCTTACATCTTTAGAACTACGGAAAAAGTAGTTTTATGGAGGAGGGTTCTTTAAAAAAAAGAAAGGACTTACGCATTTTGTGAGAATAGATACTACAGATCGAATTTCACTAAACTGCTAAATTCAACCGGCAGCCGGTAAAAGTTAGGCTGCGTAAGTCCACAAGGGCTTAGCGATAGTCAGAACGCACCACATCCGGGTCACGCTCGGTGGTGTAGGTACGGGCAGGTTCTTGGCGCTTACGAGCCAAACCAGCTAAACCAGCCAGACCTAACAAACCTAACCAACCCCAGTCAAAATCGCGGTCATCTTCGGTAGTATTAACGTCTTGAGTGGGAGCGGTGTAAGTCGTATCGGGAGAAGTTGTCGTTGTATTAGTTTGAGCAGAGGCGGGTAGAACTACAGGCACAATGGCTAAACTAGCAGCAATAACGCCGGCTTTTAGGGCTTGGGAAACTTTTGAACTGTTCATAAATTTAACTCCACTGAATCTCTTAACTAAATGTATCAATTGCCTTTAAAAAAGAAATCAATCTAGAGATAGAAACACCCTCTACTCCCATTGCAGCGTTAAACGCTCAAAAAAAGTTTGCGGTAAACTCTAAAGGGGAACCTTGGTAAAGTTCAGGATTTATCTGAGAAGCTTTAATCAGCAAGGCTTTCAAACTGTCTTTTTTGATGACTTCCTTTTGATTAATCCCAATTAACTCTGCGCGGATGAGACTGCTGGGTCACATTTGCTGCTTTTGCTCTCACTCCCCAGAAGGATAGCGGGAAAAGACAGCTTGCAAATCAGCCGTTGCACGTGGGCCAAATTTTGGCTATTTATTAACCAGACTCAGCATCTGTAAATACTATTGCTAGGCAAAACCGGCCTGCTTTATCAGGGCCAATGCTTTAACTTGTGCAGTTCAGAGAAAGCCGGCACTTACAAATAAGCACGATGTCACACCTGTAGCTGTAACACCTGAGCCTGCCGGCAGTAAAACAACGGTATATAAGCCAAGTTAGGCTGATAGCGCCTCCGATTGCTCCATAAACCCGCCTTTTATTCATACTCACAGCCATAATGACTCGCCTTTAAAAGGCTTGCCACAACCGAGCTAAACAACGGGAAATCAGCAAAAACAGAAAATCCCGCATTTTTATAATTAAATCTTATGTGTTAATCGATACGGAGTCAGACTGCCGGCGGCAACACCCGTACCTAAAGCCAGGAGGATAGAAAGGTACACTCAGGAGTTCTTAGCCCTTTCTACGCCACGCTTTGAAAATTTTGGGCTTTGACGCGTTCAAAAATTCCAGCTTTCAATTCTCCTGATGTAAGTTTTTGCCTATATCCCATAAGAAATACTAAAATGATAGGTAAATCTACAGAGCTTGGAATGCGTTATGGCTGGCGTCGAGTCTCAGAACCATGCGTCCCTTTCCCTCAGAGAGTTGCAAGTTGTTGAATTGGTAGCTGCGGGCTTGACAAACCAAGAGATTGCCGAGCAGCTAGAAATCAGCAAACGCACGGTTGATAATCATATCAGCAATATCTTGACCAAAACGGCGACTCATAACCGTGTGGCCTTGGTGCGGTGGGCTTTGCAATCGGGTAAGGTTTGTATTAATGAAGTCAACTGTTGCATAATTCCCCTGCCTAGCACTCATAATGAGGTGGTTGTGGAGCAAGAGTGAGCAGTTTGTAGCATGAGCGAGCAAACACTGCAGACCGCTGGGGAAAAACAGCTGCGGTACGAAGTCCAATGGCCGCGACTGCCTTTAGCCGTGTACCGGGAAATCGCGGCGCATTTGCGTCAAGTCGCCGGCGTGGAAACGGGTTTGACACCCCAACAGTCCCAGCAGTTTGATTATAGTCAAAGTCAAGTTGGGGGTTTGTGGATTCAGTACGCCGAAACCGTTGATTGGGCTGATCGTCAGCAAGTGGATCGGATTTTAGCTTACTATAGCAATCGCTATGGAGCTTTGGAAGTGAATAGGCACTAGGAACTGAGAAATTTGCTCAGGACTGGGGACTAGGGACTAAGAACTGAAAAATTCACTCAGAACTTAGAACTCAGGACTCAAGACTCAGGACTAACGTTTAGCTTTTCACTTCTTTGGCTGACTTTTGACTTTTGACATTTTACTTTTGAGTAATGGGCGCAATTCAAGCATTAAGGGGAACGCGGGACATCCTGCCCGAAGAAATTGGCTATTGGCAGCGGGTCGAATTTGTGGCGCGAAAAATTTTGAACAGCGCCGCTTATCGGGAAATTCGCACTCCCATTTTTGAGGATACAGCGCTGTTTGAGCGGGGAATAGGGGAAGCCACAGATGTTGTGGGGAAGGAAATGTACACCTTCAACGACAAAGCGACTCCCCCCCGTTCCCTTACCCTGCGTCCCGAAGGAACTGCTGGCGTGGTGCGGGCTTTTATCCAAAATAGTCTCTACGCCCAAGGCGGCGTTCAGCGTCTTTGGTACACCGGCCCGATGTTTCGCTACGAAAACCCACAAGCAGGCCGGCAACGGCAATTTCATCAGATTGGGGTGGAGGTTTTAGGCAGCGCTGATTCCAGGGCGGATGCGGAGGTAATTGCGCTGGCAACTGACATTTTGCAAACCCTGGGACTGAAGAATCTGCGCCTATCCCTTAACTCTGTAGGAAATCCAGAAGACCGGCAGCGCTACCGGCAAGCTTTAATCGACTATTTAACACCCTTCAAAGAAGCCTTAGATCCGGATTCCCAAGACCGGCTGACTCGTAATCCTCTGCGAATTTTAGATAGTAAGGTGGAACGCACCCAAGAAATTGCCAAGGATGCACCCAGTATTTTGGATTATCTGGGTGATGAGTCGCGCCGGCACTTCGATCAGGTGCGACAGTTATTAAGCGATTTGGGAATTGCTTACGAACTCAATCCCCGGCTGGTGCGAGGGTTAGATTATTACACCCACACGGCATTTGAAATTCAGTCAGATGATTTAGGTGCTCAAGCCACGGTCTGCGGTGGTGGGCGCTATGATGGCTTGGTGGCCGAATTGGGTGGGCCACAAACACCGGCTGTCGGCTGGGCAATCGGGATGGAACGCTTGATTATCCTGCTGCAACAGTTGCAAACTCAGACGACACCGGCACTAGATTTTTATCTAGTTTCCAGAGGCGATGGCGCAGAAGCACAAGGCTTAACACTTGCTCAAAAGCTACGCGGTGCCGGCTTTAGTGTGGAATTAGACTTAAGCGGCAGTGCGTTTGGCAAGCAATTTAAACGGGCTGATCGCAGTGGGGCGAAGGCTTGTTTGGTGTTAGGCGATGCAGAGGCTGAGAGTCAGACTGTGCAGCTCAAGTGGTTGGCCACAGGAGAGCAAAGTTCGATCTCACAAAGCGACTTACTAGAAAAAACAGAAGAGTGGCGCAGCCGGCTGGAGGGGTAAAAGCGCCGGTTTCAGGTTGTGTGGGGCTGCATTATCAAGCCGGCAATAGGGATTTTTCAGCCCCTAATCCCATGCCCCATGCCCCATGCCCTATGCCCGAATGCCCCATTCCCCTTAACTCCTGCCGGTAGTAGACAGCCCCTCCACAATAATAGAGGGCGTGTAACAAGCGCCGTTCCAGTCGGCATCACTGCCAAGTTCGAGCACTTGCTTCAGGGCGGTATAAACGTTGCCGGCTACCATAGTGTCTTTAACGCGACCGATAATTTCGCCGTTTTTAATTCGGTAGCCGAGATCGACATTAATCGAAAAGTCGCCAGACAGGCCGGCACCGCCACCCAGCATTTGATCCACCACAATGGCGTCATCTAGCTGGGCGATCAGTTGCTCTAAGTCTCGCGATCCGGGTTGTATGAGTAAATTAAATAAACCTGGCGTGGGATAACTGCCTAAACCGGGGCGAAATCCGTTGCCGGTGGTGCCGTTACCTAAAATTCGTCCCGTGGTGTGATCGGTGTAGAACAGCTGCAAAATGCCATTTTGAATAAAGACTAGAGAGTGCGTTGGCGTGCCTTCATCGTCAAAAGGGCAGCTAAACGGGCCGACATCTGGGTCTTGGAAAATGGTAAGGGCGTTGGAAATCACAGCTTCGCCAAGGTGATCACTCCAAGGCGAGGATTTTTCGATAACCAGTTTGCCATTAAGAGCGGCCTGGACTGTACCCCAAAGCATATCAGCAGCTTTAGAGGTAAACAACACCGGCACACGACCTGTCGGCGATGGCACATTTTCCTTTGACCAATCTAACCGCTGCAAAATTCGCTGGGCGAGGATTGCCGGTTCTAGGTGTCCCCGCTGGGTTTGACCGTCGCCAACACTCAAAAAATCATCGCCGCGCACCCATTCACCGGAGAGGTAACAACTGAGTGTGGTGTCGGTGTAACTGCAATCTAAGCCAAGCGAGTTGAGCAGGCGAGTGCTTTCGACTTCACAATCCCACTCAGCGCTACACAAAACCTCTGGATAAGGGTCGCGAACCAAGGCAATTGCTTCTTTGCCCCAATTCACCAGCACCTCAACCGGCACCGCTTCTCCTACATCGGGGTAAGAAGATGCTTGAGCTGCGGTGAGTTCTATATTTTCCGGTTGATTAAGCTGACTGAGGGCAATGGCACGATCCACTAAGTTTTGGGCATCCACCGGCCCGTAGGCAACGGCTAGCCCCGGACGCCCCCCGCGCCACAGCCTCAGCGCCGTCCCTTCAGATTGGGCGCTTTCTAACTGTTTGAGCCGGTTGGCTTCAAAAAACACGGGTCGCGATAGCGATCGCGATTGAAATACCTCAGCAGCTTCCGCCCCTGATTTTGCCGCTAATTCCAGCAGCTGTTCTGCCGACGCTTCTAGTTGCAAATTCTCAGAACCCATATCAATTTTTAGCGATTAGCTGTTAGCAATTAACCATTAGGCAACTGTCAATCGGATGTGGGTAAAGTATGTTTCCTGTCGATAAAAGCAAATGAATTTGGCGGCCACACGAACAAAACATTCTAAGGGACACTGGTTTTATATCCACAGTCCGCTTAAAGTGACTTTGCTTATATGGTCGCGATTTTTAATCGCCAGGTACTTTACAAACCCGATCTAACAGCTAACAGCTAATTGCACTGAAATCACTTTACGATAGATTGAGTTCCTCTAACAGCCAAAATCCGGCAAAAGATTCTGATTGCGGGCTGGACTGGACTGCTAAAAAATGCACCATTTGTGCTTTTTGCTTGGCGTCGTCAAATCCTTTCGCCTCTGCTTGGAGTTGCGGGTTGGTGAGGTTGGCCAGAATCCATCGGTCACTGGCACCTGTTTCCAACACGATTCGGGCGGGTGAGTTGAGGTCAACTTTGAGGAAAGCCAACTCTAGCCCGGAAATCCAGCCGGCTAAGGCTAAGGCTCTGGGTGAGAAAATGATGAGGCCAGGAATGGGAGTTTCTGGCGTCAATTGGGGCACTAAGCTGTGTTCGCCTAAAATTGGGAAAGCTTCGCCGAAGTCAATTTCCCACTCGTGCATCTCCTCAAAGGCGCTGGCTTCTAAGGTGACAAAGGCCCACTTCTGGCCAACTAAGGCGTCTGGCAAAGCTCGCGGTGCCGGTGATTCCATGCGGACAGACGCTGCCGGTGCCATCAGCTGAAAACCGGCTTCCTTGGGATAAACCTCTTGCATCCGCTGCTGCAGCCACCGATGCAGTGCAATTGTGTGCCGGCTGGGTTTGGCATCAAGCCCCAACTCTTTGCACGCTTTGAGGATCATGTTATTCATCTGCCGGCGAAAGAAGCGAATTTTTGCCGGCGGTGCCGGTGCTTTAGAGATCGCTTCTTCAAGTGCTGCCCGCAACCAAGCAGAATTGACCTGGCTACTGGGACAAAACTGCGCGTAGCGAAACAGCGACTCTGGGGCGCGGCGCGTGTCCAAAGGACTTTCGCACACGACAAGTTCCCAAAGCTTTTTTTGTTGCTCGTCCAAAATAGGCCGAGAGTAGAAATCTAATTCCCAAACCGTTGCCATGTTAAGCCGTTCAAATCTTGCCTGTTTCTTTTTCCATCATACGGGTGAAATGTCTTTGTCCTGCTTCGGGTTGTTGTGGCAGCTAGATTCAGCGGCGGATGAGGGGGAGAGTGGGAGATGAGGTGATGGATCGAGAACTGTTTTCGTTTGCAGCAATTGCAGCGTTGTGGCAAATCTAAGTTTGATACACAACTTGATCCTGCCAGGATTTTTAGTCCGGTATCAAAACCGGCTTTGCTATTAAATGCTCAGTTGCTGATTCCTCGCTTCCTACTTAAAGAACTTTGTAGAGGAAGAAAGTTAAAACTTTTGAAGGTGAGTTTCTGAGAAATTTGCTCGCGATTTTAACACAAAATGGAATGAGATTATATTATCTGATTTTGAGATGAGCGATAAAAGACAAATTGCGGTCAAGGCAAAATAGTTGTAATTAACCAAACAAAAAAATTTTTATGATTCACATTGATGGCTCTTATGGTGAAGGTGGCGGGCAGGTTCTTCGTACTTCCCTGAGTTTGTCTGCGATCACCGGCACGCCTATCCGCATTGAAGGGATTCGTGCGGGACGCCCTAAGCCTGGAATGGCAGCCCAGCATTTAACTTGCGTGCGGGCAGCCGCCGCGATTTGTAATGCCCAATTGCGAGGCGATAAGTTGGGTTCGATGATGTTGGAGTTCACACCCACCGGCTCTGTGCGAGCAGGACAGTATACCTTTGATGTCATGACAGCCGGTGCGCTGACTTTAATTTTGCAGACGATTTTGTTGCCTCTGGCGCTAACGACGGGTGACTCGGTGGTGACGCTGCGGGGAGGCACTCACGTTCCTTTTAGCCCCCCATTTACTTACATTGAACAAGTTTATCTGCCGGTGCTTGCGGGGATGGGCGTCGAGGCTAGGGTGGGGTTAAATGCTTGGGGTTGGTATCCCAAGGGCGGGGGAGAGGCGGAATTACGGTTAAGTGGCGGTAACAGCTTGAGTGGTTTAAATTTAATCGAGCGAGGCAATTTGCGGCGGGTTCGGGGACTGGCGGTGGTTACGGAACTTGCGTCTCACATTCCGCAGCGGATGGCAAACCGTGCTGAGAATTTGTTGCGCTCTCAAAACCTCATCGCCAACGTGCAGGCGTTGCGAGAACGAGGTGTGGCACCGGGTGCGGGGATTTTTTTAACGGCTGAGTATGAAAAGAGTTTAGCTGGGTTTGGTGCAGTCGGGCGTGTGGGGTTGCCGGCTGAAAAGGTAGCGGAAATAGCGGCTGAGGAATTACTGGATTTTCATCACAATGGTGCGCCGGTGGATGTGCATTTGGCAGATCAGTTGCTGTTACCGGCAGCTTTGGCAACGGAGGCGAGTCAGTATCGAGTGGCGGAAATTAGCACTCACTTAACAACAAATGCTTGGGTGATTGAGCAATTTGTGCCGGCGAAAATAATTATTGATGAAGAGACTCAAATAATTTCAGTAACGCCTGTTGCTAAATAAAAAGAGATGCCGGCTTGAGATTGGCAACACTGGGCTGAATCGAATAGTTTAAATATAGGGATTTTTTCAAGTCAGTGCAAAATGTCTAGTTACGTCAGCTTAAAGAAAACTGGATTCGGGTGGAAATTTGGCAGTGAGGCGGCTCTAGAAGATTTCGTTTGGGCCAATTTAGAGCCTCTATTAGGCTTAACTCCCTTGAAGCGGCAATACTCTATTAACGGTCAATTCTGTGACATTTTAGCCCTAGGTAAGAATAAACAGTTAGTGGTGCTGGAGCTGAAAAATGCTGAAGATCGATACATTGTCCAGCAACTAACTCGTTATTATGATGGATTGCTAGAAGAAAAACCCTTTGCTCAAGAGGTGGACTACACACACCCTGTTCATTTAGTGGCAATTCAACCGAGTTTTCACAGAGATAACTTTACAGATAGAAAGTATCATTCCCTTTTATTTGAGTTTTTAAAATTTCACATAAGTCAAACAGAAGAAGGTTTGAATTGGCAGTTAATCAATCTGGAGAATGGCCAAAATTATCAAGTACAAATTCCTCAACAGGAAAGAGAGCCAAATGAAGAAGATATACCTATTCCTCCTAAAGCACTTCAGAAACTCTTGATGAAATGCCCCCCTGAACAACAGGAAGAGATATTGAGAATTAGGCGTAAAATTCTTACTTTTGATAGGCGTATGCAGGAAATGGCTGGTGCTGGCAGTATTAAGTATGGAAACGGAAATAGCAAAACAAGTAAATTCTGTGCTGAGTTCTGCGCTGATAGCAAAGGCAATTTTTTGATGTTTTTGTGGCTTCCTTTGAAAGGTCTGACAAGTGAAAAAATAGGTAGAGCAAGAATCTGGACAAATTGGGAAGGAATTGCCTTAATCGAAGGGTATGTAGTAACGGGAATCGGCCCCAAGATAACCTCACGCAAAAAAGTAATAGCCAATTTAACAGAAAAAATCAGAAAAGCTCATCAAACACAAAGTTCCGCTAAAAGTTTTTTTAGATTAAATGGAAAGATGATCCGCTTAGCAACTGATGGGCCTACTACCAGACAATACTGTAAAGAAACTAATAGAATTGCGCGAGAAATTTCTGAGTCAAAGCCAATAACCGATGAAGAAATTGCTTTACTTGATTTTTTTGAAGATTGGACATTGCAAGTGACTCAATCACCCTATAAATCTTTAGAAGATTTGCTTGAGCTAGCTTTAGGAAAATGGCTGGCAAGGCTTTAATCTTAACTGCAATGAGGGTACATTCACCCATAGCGTCTATTGTTCCTTAAACACAAAAACAGATTTAGTAAACTAAAAGCCGGTATTTGTCGGCCTTATTTACAATTCACTCCGGCAATTCACCAAAGCGTTCCCGATAACGAGCTAATTGCGCTTCTAGTTCCGCCGTACGCTGTTGAGCTGCCTCAGCCTCTTCCTGGGGTGTTGGCAGCAAAACCCCATCCAACGTTTCCCAGCGCAACCACTCGGCATTTACGTCTGCATAAGTTCCTTCCCAGCGCACCAATGCTAACTGTAAATGCCGGCTAATCAAACGATTTTGTTCATCAATTTCAACCGGCTCATAAATCCCTCTCACTAAAACAAAACCTGCCAACTCGCCACTATAGGGATCGAACCAATAATATTCAGGCACTCGTAACTGATTTTGATAAATTAATTTTTTATCGCCTTTATCTTTTTCTGCTGTACTATCTGATAACAACTCAATTACTAAGTCTGGCCCTTTTCCCTCCTGCCAAACGACCCAACTTTTGCGCTCTCGCTTGGGCACATCTAGCACTACAAAAACATCTGGCCCTCGAAAGTCTTGATTGCGTACCTGTGCCTCACTAAAATACACAAACATATTGCCGGCGACAAAAACATCCTGACGTTGTTTCCACAACAGCCGCAATGGATGAATTAGCATCTCCATCTGTAGTACATGGCGCAAGCTTTCCATAGGCACCCCGTCATCGTAAGGAAGTTCGTCCTCTGTCGGAGGAATCGTCACGCCATACTCGGCTAGCTCAGCTAGTGTCATTTCCTCTTGCATAGAGTTTCACCTAGTTGTGATTTCGGCTACTCACTATTTTAATTTAAATCAACCCTATTTAAGCAGTTATTATAAGTAACTATTGCAAGGTTTAATAACTATCTATAACGGTTCTCGATTGAATGAGGTAGAATAGAGAGCAAGAAAAGGTAAAAAGGCTTTGACTTGACAATAACTATGAGACCCTACAGTCTTGATCTGCGCCAGAAAATTATC